>JAZUBS010000025.1:0-9538 GCA_045638605.1 Candidatus Gastranaerophilaceae bacterium | reverse complement strand
TTGATTGAAAACTATGGCTACGCAGGTGGTTTAGGTGGCGGAGATGGTGCGGATATTATTACAAATACTCAAGATGCTTACACATCAAGCATCTACGGCGGCGCCGGCGCAGATACAATAACAAACTATGGTGAAGTACGTGATGGTATCTCCGGCGATGAAGGAAACGACTCGATTGTGAATGAGGGTGAGGTTAATTATATCTACGGCGGAGATGGTGCGGATACAATCACCAACGCAGCAAATGCGTCGGTGGATGATATCTACGGCGACGCAGGCGACGACTCGATTGTCAATGAGGGTGAAGTTCAATATGATATCTACGGCAGCGAGGGCGACGACTCTATTGTGAACAGTGGAAAAGTAAATTCCATCAAAGCTGGGGATGGAAACAACACTGTCACCAACGAAAAAACAGGTGTGATTTCTTCTTCGGTTTATCTTGGTGCAGGTGATGATATTTTATACAACTATGGTGAAATCAATGATTTTTATGGTGAATCCATTGTGACTGAAGATGGAAATGACTCTGTATTCAACTACGGCACGGTCTCTGGCTCAATCAATACCGGTGCTGACAACGATTATATCCTTATCGCTTCTGACAACAACGAACTCAACGCCGGTGATGGCAACGACTCTGTTTTCCTTAATGGAAACTACAACGTCGCTTACGCCGGTCAGGGCGATGATGAAACCACAATTATGGGTAACAACAACTTTGCCTATGGTGAAGATGGCTCCGGCGGTACAGGGGTTGACAAAGTCATTGCAACCGGATCAAACAATACTTATTCAGAAATGAACGAGTTTCTAGGCGGTGTTGAAACCGAGTTTAGTGTTGTCACTGACTACAAAATGAATGATGAGTCCTTATACAACATCAAGTTTTCAGCGTTCTTACCAGACATCGAGCTTGATGTCTCATCTACCGAAAATGCTCAAAATACCCTTGAACAGCTCAACGAAATTATTGAAAGTATTACTCAATCTCGTGCTAAAATCGGTATGCAATCAACATTACTCAAAGAACATCTTGATTCTAATATTGTCAAGCTTGAAAACCTTGAAAACTCTTGCTCTATAATCCGTGATGCAGATACTGCTGATGAATATAACAAACTTATCTCTCAAGCAACAATGATTGAACAAATTCAAGCGCTTCAAGCTCAAGCGTCATCAAATCATTATAACCTCTTGTCCACATTGATTTCTAGCGTGGCTTCGTGAGTTTGGTCTTGGGATTGTTGGGTTTTGGCTTGTGTTCGTTAGTAGTAATGGTGCAATAAATTGCACCCTACGTTCTTTTGCGCAAGGGCAAAAGTAAGTCGCAAGGGCTTTAGCCCGCGAAATATTATTTATATATTTCTTTTAAAATATTCAATTTTTTCATTATTAAATCTTGATTAAATATGGAATATAATGCACCATTTGTTAATTATTAATGTTTATTGCTAGTGCTAAATATATAACTTACACAGACAATTATTTTATCAAAATAAATTCTTACAATTCTATACAAATAATTGTAATTGTGTAAGCTTTAAACTACAATTTTATTGTTGAGTAAAATGGGATGTGTTTAAAAATGGAAAATTTTAATAATGATATTTATGTTATTGATTTAAGTTATGCTGTATCCGCAAGTGACATTGTGTTTGAACTTAGTTCTATAATTGATAATGCAATGGCAAAAAATCAAAAAATTGCCCTTAAACTTGGTAAAGTTGATTTAAATCAATCTCAATTATTAAGTATTTGTTCTTTGATTAGCAGTATTAATTCAAATGTAGATTTTATAGAAACATCATCTGTGCAAACGCAATTAGCGGCTACAAACTTGGGGATTGTTGTTTCTTCTGTTGAGTCTAAAGATGAAGACATAAAAGCAGAAGAATTAGAGGAGCCAACATTGGTGGCTTCTTATGAATATGTTAAGTTAGAGGATCATTTGCCAGAAAGTGAAGAAGACTGCACAGAAGGAAATGAAATTTCTAATGAAGTTGCTGTTGAAGCAAAATCAGTAGAAGATATTGAAGATTTTGTATCTGATACTGGAGCTGCAATTGGAGAAGTTGTTTTGCAAGATGAAATTAATAACGTTTCAGGTATTTTAGATGATACAGCAGATGAAATTATAGAATCAAAATCAGAAGAAATACAAAATGCGTTGGATAACATTTACGCAACTGAAGTAAAATTAGAAACTATTTTAGAAGCAGAATCAGAAAAAGAAGTAGATAAAGAATCAGGTATTATTTCTTCAGAAGTTATAAAACGAGCATTATTAAATGAAGAAAAATATACAGAAGCTGATTTTGAAATAGATCATTTTTCAACAACTTATGTTAAACAAACGCTACGTTCTGGACAAATAGTTAATTATGATGGAAACGTTGTAATAATCGGTGATTGTCACCCTGGAAGTGAAGTTATAGCATCTGGAGACATTACTGTTTGGGGAATTTTAAGCGGAATTGCGCATGCCGGAGCCAAAGGTAATCCAAGAGCAAAAGTTCGTGCCTTGAAAATGAATGCTATTCAATTGCGTATAGCAAATCATTATGCACGAAAACCAGATGGAATGAATACAATCTTCCCAGAAAGAACATCAACGTTTACGCCAGAAGAAGCAAGAGTTGTAAACAACGAAATTGTTATATTTAAAATAAACGACTAATATAAAAGGAGATAATAATGTCAGGTCGAGTAATTGTAATTACATCAGGAAAAGGCGGAGTAGGAAAAACTACTACTAGCGCAAATATTGGTACTGCATTAGCAAAAAGCGGAGCTAGTGTTGTTCTTATAGACACAGATATCGGGCTTAGAAACCTTGATTTATTGTTGGGTTTAGAAAATAGAATTGTATACACATTGGTTGATGTTGTAGAAGAACGCTGTAAACTTAAACAAGCCTTGGTTAAAGATAAACGTAACCCTAACTTATGTTTACTAGCTGCAGCCCAAACTCGAGATAAATCAGCAGTTACTCAAGAACAATTAAAAGAAATCTGTGAAGAGTTGAAAGAAGATTTTGACTTTGTCCTTCTTGATTGTCCTGCAGGTATAGAACAAGGGTTCCAAAATGCTGTTGCCGGTGCAAGTGAAGCAGTTGTTGTTACAACTCCTGAAGTTTCCGCAATTAGAGACGCCGACAGAATAATAGGTTTACTTCAAGCAAGAGAAGAGATTGAAGATTACAAACTTGTTATCAATCGCGTTAGACCACAAATGGTACAAACTAATGATATGTTGAGTGTTGATGATGTAATAAACACGCTTCACTGTGATTTATTAGGCGTTGTACCTGATGATACGTATATTATTACATCTACAAACAAAGGTGTACCTGCAGTTAATGAAGAAAAATCTCTTGCGGGTAAAGCTTATTTAAATATTGCCAGAAGAATTCAAGGTGAAGATGTTCCATTTATCGACCTTGATGAACCAAAATGTGTTCTTGACAAAATCAAAAGATTTTTTAAATCTTTGAAAAAAGGAGAATAGGCAATGAAAGATATTTTGACAGATTTATACAATAAAGTAATTAATTTTTTCCAAGCTGAAAAAATTGAAAGTGAAAACACTAAAGAAACTGCAAAAAGCCGTTTAAGATTAGTATTAATGCAAGATCGCTCCAACCTTGAACCTGAAACAATGGCTCAACTTAGAGAAGAACTTATTGAAGTTATTTCTAAATATATAGTTATTGATAAAGAAGCATTGGGCTTAAATCTTGACGGAGATGGCGAGTCTATGGCTTTGATGTTAAATATTCCTGTTGTTAGAGCTAAAAAGCCTGAAGAAATAAGAGAAGCACTAGAAGAAGCTAAAGCAAAACAATTGGCGCAAGTTCAAGCACAACAAGATGAAAAAAATGATGATGTTGAAACTATAGAAGCTATTGACGAAACAGAAGTAGACGAGGCTAGTGAAGAAGTAGTTGATGGTGTTGTCGAGTTTTCTGAAGGTTCTATAGATGAAATATGTGAATGCGATGGTGAGTGTAAATGTAGTTGCAACGATGATGAAACATGTGAATGCGAATGCCATGATGATACACAGATCGCAACTATTATTGAAGAAAATAAAACACCTGAAACCAGCGTAGAAACAGAAAATAACAAAAAAACTAAAAAAAACTAAATGCAAATTTTTTACACATTAAATAAACAAACTGATTTGTCCCTGTGTTTAGGATTCTTTGATGGAATTCATCAGGGACATCAGATTGTTATAAAAAATACAGTTAACTTTGCAAAACAAAACGGGTTAAAATCAGCATTAATAACATTTTCTGAGCATCCGTTATGCTTATTGCATGGTTATGATGTTAAGTATATTTCCACCCTCAAAGAAAAATTGAACTTAATAGAAAAATTGGGCATTGATTATGTTTATATAGTAGATTTTGATAGAGAATTAGCTCAAAAAAGCGCTTATGATTACTTAAAAGATGTTTTAGTTAAAAACTTTAAACCAAAAGCTATTACCACTGGATTTAACCATTATTTTGGAATGAAAAAGCAAGGTAATACTGAATTTTTATACAATCATCAAAAAGAATTTGGATATAAATATTTTGAAATACCTCCAATTACATATAACAACACGGTTGTAAGTTCGACCATAATAAAAGAAGCTTTAACTAATGGTGATATCATTTTAGCAAATAATTTGTTAGGTCATAAATTTTCATTTAGTTCGGTTGTTCAATCCGGTCAAAAAATCGGCAGAACAATAAATTTCCCCACAATTAATCTTGAATATCCAATAAATATAGTTAAAATTCCTTATGGGGTATATGCTGTAAATGTTGAATACAATAATAAAAAATATAAAGCTATTGCAAATTGGGGGTTAAAGCCCACAGTTAATAATACGACTATGCCTACTTTTGAGGCACATTTATTGAATTTTTCTCAAGACATTTATGGCAAACCCGTTAAAGTTGAAATAAATGACTTTATAAGAAATGAGATTAAATTTTTATCGGTTAAAGAATTAAAAAAACAGATAGAAATAGATATTCAAACTATAAAAAACTTATAGACTTTTTTTAAACTAACCCTTCTCTAATTGCCTTGACTGCAGCTTGGGTTCTATCATCAACAACTAATTTTTGAATAATATTACAAACATGCGCTTTAGCCGTGTGTTCACTAATACATAGTTCCATTGCAATATCACTGTTAGAATTTCCGTTAACTAAGAGTTTAAGTACTTGATATTCTCTTTCTGTAAGATTTGCATGTTTTGCTCGAAATTCTGAGCGACTGATATGTTTTTTAGGAATAAAACCATTGTTCCTGCTTCTTAGTTTAGGCACTATTCTTGAATCTAACCAAATAGCACCATCTTTTACTGTTTTTATAACAGTAATTAAATATTCTGTATTTATATCTTTTAACGCATATGCATTTACTCCAACGGTTAACGCTTCATTTATTTCAGAGTCGTCTTGATGCGAAGTTAAAATTATAATTTTTTGTTCACAGTTTTCTTCAAGAATTTTTTTAGCAGCATCAATTCCTGAAAAATCCGGTAAACCGATATCTAAAAGAATAACATCGGGTTTGTATAATCTAGCTTTTTCTATTGCATCTTTTGCATTGTCAGCTTCTGCAATAACCTCAATATCGTTTCCATCCTCAAATAATGTTTTTAATCCAACACGAACAAGTTTATGATCCTCAACCATCATTATTTTTATTTTATTTTTAATATTTTTCATTTTTACACTCTCTCAAAACTGATAATTATTTATATAATAGAAAAATAAATAATCGAATTCATTATCCATAATAAATTATGGATAGGGAGTATTGAAAAATTTTATATTTAAAATCTCATTTTAAGATAATCTTGAATTTTGTAGCATTTTTAAATTTTTTGCCGCTTCTTTATGTTGAGGGTTAAGAACAAGAACCTTATTATACATCTCAATCGCTTGTGCATGATCCGCAGACATTTCATACACTAACGCTAAATTATATAAATAATCCCAATTATTAGGTTCTAATTTTACGGCAATAGTTAAATGTTCTTTAGCTTTTTCCATTTCACGTTGTCTTAATTTAATTATTCCCAGTTTTGCTCGGCTTATTGGATTATTTTCGTCTATGTAAATTGCCTCTTTATACATTCTTTCTGCTTCATATACGTTATCTAAATCTAAATAAATATCTGCTAGAAAAATGTAATAATTAGCATTGTTAGGGTCAATGTTAATAGCTTTTTGCATTTGTCTAATTGCATCTGTGTAGTTTTTTGCAAAATAATTAACATGCCCCAATCCTTCATAAATATAAGGATTATCAGGATTTAATTCTAAAGCAATTTCAAATTTATCAAAAGTTAAGGAACCATCATCTGTATTATATAAAAATAGCCCCCAATCACAATATACGGTACTGAGTTCTTTATTGTAAACTTTAGCAAGTTTTACATCAGCCCATTCTATTAATTTTTCATATAATTTTACAGATTTTTCATATTCACTGTTTAATTTATAAGCATAAGCAAGTGTTTCTGTCAGTCTAATAGACTCAGGGAAGCTTTCTATTGCTTTTTCTAAAATATTAACACCTTCTTCAATTTTATTATTTTTTATATAAATATTTGCAATAATATTTTTTAATCCCTCTATATCAGCATTAGGTGTATTTAGTGACGGCAAAGCTATATCTAAAGCCTCTTCATACATATTTGCTTTATAATATAAATTTACTAAATCATATTGTAAAAAAGCATCAGTTGGCGCTAAAATTAATAACTTATTCATTATTTCTATTTCTTTTTGAATGTTTTCAGTTAATATGCATAATTCTCTATAAAGATATAGTAGTTTTATATTATTAGGATCAACATTAAGACCAAAACAAATATATTCAATTGCATTGTCATATTCTTTTATTTCTTTGTATATAGTTGCTACTTGATAGTAATATGTAATTTTTTCTTGTTCTCTAATATCAAAATTTAAAAGACGTTTATAAATATTAAGAGCTGATTTTTTATGATTTACACTATTATATAATTCAGCTAATGCAAGAAGAATATCCATCGACTCTGGATTTTCTTCTAACAATTCTAAATAAGTATCTATAGCATTGTTATTTTGACCTGTCTTTTGATAAGCATTCGCCAACATAGAAAGCAAATCTAATCTATTTTTGGCTGATGGTTTTAAATAAATTAAATGTTCTATTACTTCAACCCAATTTCCTGTTTCATACAAAGATTTTGCAAGAAGCATTCTTAATTTATCATGGTTGGGATTTTCTTTTAGATATTTTTGGGCTAGTTTTTGTGCAACAACATGATTTCCGTTAGAAATAGATATCTTTGTTTGTTCATATACATCGTTTGCACTAATAAATAAACGCTCTGAGTTATCTGTATTATCAGAAATAATTGGTTTTATAAGTTTGTATAAAACCAAAATTAATATGACAATGCCTATAATTACGTATGTAATGAAATTTTCGTTCATATTAATATTATACCCACAAATACAAAATTATAACCGTTTATTAAGTTTAATTATTTGTAGATTTTTCATCAGTTTTTATAAAATCACACATAGCTTCAAGTCTTTTATCTTCCATATTGTCAATCAGTTCTTGAATATTTTTAATTTTTTCTAATGCAAAACCGGTCTCTGCCAATAATACACAGTCATTACATAATCTATATTCGCTATATTTTATTGAACCTGCGTAGTCTTTAGACTTCCCACAAGCTGCGCAAGTGAAAAATTCATTAAGACAATCTGGATTTTCTTCAATATCATCTGCTCTCATTTGTGCTGCTACTGCCTGCATTTCTTCAATTATTTTTAATTGTTCTTCTTTGTTCATATTTACCTCTTTTTTATATTCTATCATGCTAAAAAAGTTTGTTTAATTTATTATATTATTATGAAAATAAATCGTTCTTCATATTTAAGTACAAGACGTGATGCTTGGGTTGATGTCAACTTAGGCAAAGTTGAGCATAATATTTTTGAACTTAAAAAATTTATTTCTGCAGATAAACAAATTTTAGCTGTAATAAAAGCTGATGCATACGGACATGGGGCGCTTATGTTGGCACCGACATTTATTGCATCTGGAATTTCTATGTTCGGTGTTGCTTCATTAGATGAAGCATGTCAATTGAGAGAAGCTGGCTTTAATTTACCAATCTTGGTTTTAGGTGCAGCTCCAATTTGGGCTTACGATTGGGTTGCAGAAAATAATATAACAATTTCCATTTTTTCAGACCAACATCTTCAAGCGGCTAAACAAACTTTTGAAAAAACAGGCTTAAAAATAAAAGCTCATGTAAAAATTAATACGAGTATGAATAGAATTGGCATCGCTCCAGATAATGCTCTTGATTTCATAAAAAAAATTCAGTCAACAAATTATATCGATTTAACTGGTGTTTTTACCCATTTTGCATGCGCTGAAGATACACAAATTACAAATAATCAAATTGCTACATTTAAAAATATTATTGAAAATATTGAGAATAAAGACAAGTTGTTGATACATTGTGCAAATACAGCTACAACAATTGCATATCAAGATAAATTACAATTTACCAATATGGTTAGAGAGGGTATTGGCTTATATGGATTAATGCCTGACTTGCCTAGTGGTATTTTGAATAAACCTGATTTAAAACAAATAATAAGTTTAAAATCTAGAATTGTGAATATTCATCAAACACAAGCCCAAGAAGGCGTGAGTTATTCATATAGTTATAAAACTCCCTCAAAAATTAAAATAGCAACGGTTCCTGTAGGTTATGCTGATGGGGTCCCTAGAGCTTTATCTAATAAACTTGTTGGGAAAATAAATGGACAAAAGATAAAACAAATCGGTAATATAACTATGGATCAAATGATGTTTGATATAACAGGAATTGATGCACATGAAGGTGATATAATAACCCTATTAGATGAAGATTTACCCATTGATGATTGGGCAAAAGAATTAAATACTATAAACTATGAACTTACTTGTAGATTAAAAGTCCGTTTGCCAAGAGTTTATTCTAGATAATTTTTCACAAAAAAAAAGCTCCGTTTTCGGAGCAATGCTTTTTATAGGAAGGGAAGGTTAGGAAGTTAGTTAGTGTTAAAATTGTGTTTATTTAATATTTGTTAATTAAAGTCTTGTGTTATGTCTTACATATATATAAAGTATATCCGCAAAGAAAAATTGCGCAGTTTGATTGAATTTGTTACAATTCTTAACAAGCTCAAAAGAGGGAGATATGAAATCAAGTTATCTAACAGCAACCCCACCAAGGTTGTCATGCCGAACTCGTTTCCATTAGTGTCCATGATAATTTAAATATAAATTTTACGAATGGAGACAATTGCGGATATTTCATCTCCGCCATAGCGGCTTTGCCGCTTTAGCTAGGAGTTTCAGGGGAACGCAGCGTCCCCTGACATAACAAGGAGGTTCGGAGGGGCGGTTTTAGCCCCTCTGACCTAACTTTAGCATAGAGAGAGTTCTATTTTGCGCCAGAAATTTCT
>JAZUBS010000024.1:0-164630 GCA_045638605.1 Candidatus Gastranaerophilaceae bacterium | reverse complement strand
AAATCCTTTAAATTCAAATTGTCCTATATAGAAGATATTTTTGAACATTCTTTCAACTGTGGACTTAGCTAGTTTATTACCATTCCTATTTGTAAGTCCTTCTGGGTAGAGCATATCGTTGATGGTTTTAGCTGAATAATTGCCAGAAGCATATAGTGAGAATGCTTTTTGTACAACCTTACGTTTATCCTCATCTACGGCTATTATATGCCTGCCTCTTTTGTCCATAGTGTTATAATAGCCAACTGGAGCAACGGAAGGATAAACACCGTCTTCAATCTTTGCTAAAATGCCCTTCTCGGATTCTTCTTTGAGGTTATCGATGTATTGTTTGGAAAGTACCACTCTCAAGCCGTAAATCATCTTATCTTGACTTTTAGACCTCTCAGAAATGATAGAACCTTCTTTGACGAAATGTAGCTCTAATCCTTCAATAGAATCCAAAACTACAACATCTTTAAAATTACGTGTTATACGGTCGGTCTTTTCGACTAATAATTTGTTAACGTCTGGATGAGATTTGAGGTACTTTAACATTAGGTTGAATTGTTTACGACCAGATGTTTTTGCACTCATAGCCTCTCTAAAGAACTCTACTATTTCGTATCCTTCATCTTCAGCATACTTACGCAACAATTTCTCTTGAGCTGAAAGAGAATAACCCTTCTCCTGCTCTCTTGATGATACACGAATATATGCTACAGCCTTGTTAGAATCAATAATATTAGCTTTCTTCTTTGCCATAAAAACACCCCTTACATGTGTAATATATCACAAATAAGGGGTGAAAAGGAGAGACATTAAACTATTTCTTGAACATTATTAGATATTTCAAGAATCTTATATAAATATTTAGCCAAAGCTTTCTTATTAGCCTCATCTGATGCTTTAAAGGAAGGTCTATGTACAGTTACCCTAATTTTACCAACATTGAATATGATATCATCTAATTCTACAGACACGATAAACTCCTAATAAGGTAATACTGCTAGTAAGGCTTCGAGTATTTGTATAGTAATTGGCTTATAACATGCTATATATCTCTGAAGAATCCCCCTCATGCCTGACATAAAACTTGTAGGGAGAGGCTTAAGTGTTTCAGTTTCAATATAAGACCTAGCTTTTATAAAGTCATAGTCATTCTTTTCCAATATTGTTACTAAACCAATCATTTTTAAGAACTCAGCATGACCTAAGCTTTTATCTTCATTAATAGAACTTGCATTAGCTATTGCTGTACCTCGTGCTTCTATAAGTTTTTCATCTGTTATATCAAGAAGAGATAGCATTCTTCTTATTGGTTGTTGAGTTGAAGCTAAGGCTTGCCTTAGCGTTATTGAGCCATTATTTATAAGTTCATTTGTTTCAGTACTATCTATAGGAACAGTCATTGTACTCTGACTCTCACGTATTTCTTCATTATTTAATAGAAATTCTCTGATAGCCTTCCATTTAAATAGACGCAGTTCAATTCTTACTGTGCTTTGTGCTGTCCTTATACCATTAGAACCTATAATTTCTTTATATCTTTTTGTTGTGTGAGCATTTACTTCAGGACCTTTGTTGTAGATACACAGTGCGTATTCTCCCTTTTTTCCTCTTTGCATTACTTCAAAACCTGATTTATAAGGTATGACAGCATATTTATCGGTACGTACAGGTAAATAACTTGAAAATGACCTATACAAAGAGTTGACATCATCTGTAATAATATCAACGCAAGGATGACATCCATATATAAAAGCTCGATTTATAAATGCCTCGTTGTCAAAGGTAACTAATTCTGTAGCCTTAATTCTATCTAAAGCTAAGTTAATATTGTCTCTGTTAATTAAGCCTAGATTTCCATCACTTGAAACGAGCTTGCCTGAAACCTTTATAACTAATTGAGCTTTATCAATATATATAAAAGAAATTCCTTCAACGTTTGGAATATAGTCATAGAATGGTTTGCAAGATGGGTAGTTTATTCTTGCAATCTTATTAGCGTTTGAATATTGACTATTTAGCTCTTGTAACCGCAGTCGATTAATTTCAACAGATTCTTCAGACGTTAGAACAGCATTTTTGTACTTTTTAATTATTTTACCATTGCTGTCTACTGTTACACCTTGCAAAACACTTTCATAATGAAAAGCTTTTACTGCTGGTTTACCTGTTCGCATGAATTTTTCACGACTAAACTCAAATCCTATCTCTATATCATACCTAGACAAATCAACAACCATATATAAGTAGTCAAAACTTATTAATTGTGTTGAAGGTCTTAGAGTAGTAGCAAATTTTATAGGATTTAAATCCTTGTTAAGATTAAACTCTTTAATTTCATTTGTATTCCCTTTTTTCATTGTAATACTCCTATATGTCTTTTATGGGAGTATTTAATCGTTTCTAGACTGACTCACTGACACGTAGAATGTCTCACTGACCAAAATTAAGGCAAAAAAAAAATAAAGCCCTTAATCAATAACTTAAAGGCTTTATTGTAAATTTTATGTTAAGCAGTCAGTAAACTTGTTGGATGACTAGTTTAGGTACCCCATATGTCATTAAACTCATAATATTCACTTCTTCTATTATATTTAAGAACAACCTCATCGGTATTGAATAGCTCTTTAAGTTTGCTATTCATACGGGATACAGCTTTATCAACCCTGTTTTTATTAACTCTTTTTGAATCAAAGCCCAAAAACTCTTCAATTTGGGGTAAGGTAAATTGCGTTCTTTCATGTATATTATCAAGAAGTGCCCTAAAGAGTTTTAAAGACTGAGGTTTAAGCTCTTCTTTTGCTAGCACTATAGCATCTTGGTAGTTGTTTACATTTTGAACATCAATTATAGCTTGGAATACCCAATTATCCTCAAACGAAAAGCCTATATCAACAAATCCAATAGATTCATCGTTATATACATTAAGATAATTATAACCAGTGTCAATATATTCATAATCTAGCTTATAATCTTTAATAATCCCGTTATATTCAAATGCATAATATAAGATTACAGGTAGATACTCAAGTCTATCAATTGACACATATTTAAACTCTTTCTTTGACTGTAACTCACTAATAAACTCCTCGAATAATATATTGAATGATTTAAGTTGCATATTAGAGGTATTTATTTTTCCTTCTTTATAGCATTTGATATAATCTTTTAGAGCCAACTCAAGTTGTGATTTTTTACCTCTCTCTATTGAAAAATGGACTTCTGAATCATATCCATTTTCCGAGGTTAATGGAATATTTCTTGTAGAAGAGTTGCTTCTACAAGAAACAAAATCTCCTAAGCTGTGTCTCTTGAGTTCTTCTTCAAAGTATTCGAGAAACTCACTAGCATAAAACAACTCGTTATCTTTATCATCTACGAATTTTATAACTATTGGCTTATCTTCAATAAGAAGCTTCATAAGAAAAGCTATTGTTATAGGTCTTATATATTCTGGAACTCTTTCTGGTGATTTCTTTATTAGTTGTTTCATTTTGTAATTCCTCCGACTAGTCTTTATATAGCTACTGTATCCTAATAAGTTTTGTTGTCAATCCCAAATCCTTACAACACAAGACATAAAGTACTAATAAAGGTTAATAGAAGATAAGATAGGCTATGAGGGGATTTCAAGCCAGAAAATCCCCAGATTGGTTGACAAGTATTACTATTAATATATGTGATACAAAAACGCAGTGACAGAAGTAATATTAAACATATTAGATAAATTATGTAAAGTTTAGTTACAATAGATAAAATAGATAATTAGATTTGCTTAGAATTATATTCTCCCATGTAAACAGGAGCTACAGACATGGGAAATCAATCAACCTTTATTAACCTAGGAGCTAGTAATCATAGTAAACATGCCAGAGAAGAGAAGGACTATTACGCAACTGACCCTATTGCAGGAGAGCTCTTGCTTGAAGTAGAACCAGAACTAGATAATATCTGGGAATGTGCTTGTGGAGAAGGTCATCTAGCAAAGGTTTTTGATAGGGTTGAGAAACTCGGTAAAGCAACTGATATTGTTAATAGAGGTTACGGTTCCATAGAGGACTTTCTTGCTTGTTTTACGCCTTACAATAACGGAGATATAGTAACAAATCCTCCTTACTGTAAAGCACAAGAGTTTGTAGAGAAAGCATTAGAACTTATTGATGATGGTAGAAAAGTTTGTATGTTCCTTAAGGTTCTTTTCCTAGAGAGTAGTCGTAGAAAGAAACTATTTCAGAAGTATCCACCTAAAGCCATTTATGTATCTAGTAGCAGAATTAATTGTGCTAAGAATGGTGATTTTGAAACATATAATTCAGGAGCTGTAGCTTATGCTTGGTATGTATGGGAAAAGGGTTATACTGGAGATACTATTGTTAGATGGATTAACTAACTTTTAATAAGTACAGTTAGATAATTAGTTATTGTTAAGCCTTCTAAAACATGCAATAATAAAAATTGTCGTCGAATTGAACTTTTATAAAGACTTGTCGTTAATAATTATAGAGGTAAACATGAAAAAGTTGTTATTACTCATACTACTGTTTTGTTTCTTTCTTTTAAGTTCAGGTGCTTCCGAGGCTGTTAATTCCTATGATAAGTTCGGAAGAAAGACTGGTTCATACAGAGAGACTTCAACTGGCTATACTTCCTATGATAGGAATGGTTCCAAAACAGGTTCTTATAGGACAACATCCACTGGTTATAACAAGTACGACAAGAATGGTTCTAAAACTGGGGATTTTCGTAAAACATCAACTGGTTACAATGAATATGATAAATCAGGCAAGAGGATAGGAAGCTATAAGACAGGCTCTAATGGAGTAACTACTAGGTATGACCAGTATGGAAGAAAGACAGGAACGTACAGGAAGGACTCCTCTGGTAGGGTAACTGAATATGATAGATATGGAAGAAAAGTAGGGAGTTATAAATAATGTTTGATTTTGATAATGATGGCGATTTTGATTTAGAAGATATTGTGGAAGCAGATATTAAATTTAGTTTATTTAACGACGGAGAATGCCCTCATTGTGGTGGATATATTGAGTGTATAGAAACTAACATATGTCCTTTTTGTGGTGGAATATTAGAAAATTAACGAATTGGTAATTTAGTACCTTTCATAAATGTGTGAAACCAATAATACGGGGCATTAGTTACTCATAATCTAGTATTTCTTTCCCTGTAACATCTAGGATATCATCAAAAGATATGGACTTCTTAACGATGGTTAGAGTTCTAAATACGTCATCAAAGCTAGAAACAATTCCCTCTATGTTTTCATAGGCATCCATATTGTAATACTTTACCTTAATTACCATACCCTTTTTGACTTGATTAAGCTTGTAAGACAAGACCGTAGCTTCTTCTTCTGATAGGTTCTTTTTGGGTTCTTTTATTCTTTGTTCTTCTCTAATCAGGTCAAAATACCCTTTTAAAGAGGCAAACGGCATAAATTGTTTTGCTCTAGGGTTATTCGCCATTATGCCCTCCAATCAATTTGTTTCTCTTTCTAGCAGTAGCTTTCTCAGTATAGCTAATACCTTTTAGAACTGCATTCTTACCAAACTTGTGTTTTATACTAAGCATAGCCTCTTGTAGTTTTCTCTCTTTATTTTCAGCTTCCACATCAGAGAATAAATCTAATTGAAAACCTACTCCATCTTCATCAACTACATTATTCAATCCAACATTAATCTTCCTGATAGGGTAATTCTGAGCAGTTGTCTCTCTATATAACTTTTCAAACTCAGCAACAATCTTCTTGTATGATGAAGTGTATTTATCTAGCTTTCTACTTCCACCAGTAGGTCTCCACACATCTTTTGAATAACCAATAGCTAATGAGATATTATTGGTAACAATATGCTTATCTATTAACTCTAACACTAGTACATCTACCATTTCTTTTAGGATAATTAAGGCATCGTCATAGTTATAGTCTTCAAAGAGAATTTGTCCATTAGATATGGAATTAGACTTGGATTTGTAATTATGAATATCCTCAATGGTACAGCTTTCTCTCCCCCAAGCGTGGTTTATTAAATACTCAGCATTAACCCCAAATTCTCTATATAGGGTTTGCACTGACATGCCAGTTACCCCTTTTAAATCATACACTCCATATTTAGCTAATCTAGAGGCTATTCCTTTGCCTATATTCCAAATATCAGTTATAGGCTTATGGTTCCATATCTCATTCTTAAATAGCTCTTCATCTAGGTATCCAATATGGTCTGGAGCTTTCTTTGCTGTTATATCAAGTGCAACCTTAGCAAGAAACATATTAGTACCTATGCCTGCTGTTGCACAAATTCCTGTTTCTTCCATAACTTCGTTCATAAGCATATTTGCTATCTCTTTAGGTGTTTTTCCGTAAAGAGATATATAGGATGTTATATCTATAAAGCACTCATCAATTGAATAGACGTGAATGTCATCAGGTGAAATGAATTTTAGGTATATTCCGTAGATTTGAGAAGATACCTCCATATACCTTTTCATTCTAGGCATAGCTGAGATGTATTCAACGTGTTTAGGTATCTCGAAAATACGACATCTATTCTTAATACCTAATGCTTTCATTGCAGGAGTAATAGCTAAGCATATTGAGCCCTTACCCCTTGAAGAATCTGCGACAACAAGGTTAGTAGTAAACGGGTCTAGACCTCTATCAACAGCTTCAACAGAGGCAAAAAAGCTCTTTAAATCTATACAGCAATAAACCTTGTTTTCCATAATAGAATTATACACCTAATGTAAAGTATTAGAAAAACTACTCATTCAGAGCAGAATAAAAACCCACTTGATTTCAAAAACCCTAGAATTTCTGTGAGGGGTTTAACTACTATTTACTTTTGGGTTTTTCTACCCCCTCTATCGGGGTTTTTGAGACTAATTTAATCTCATAGCCTAATACTTCGACTATGTCCAAGAACTCTGTTAGTTTAAAGGATGACCTAGAGAACTTATTAACTAGATTAGGGGATGAGGCAGAGCGTCCAAACTGTTCATTTAACATATTAGCTAGTTTAAATATCTGAACCTTTCTTTCTCTTAAAAGGTTCTTAATGAGCGTTCTAGCTTGTTCTCTTCGTTCATATGGGGCTTTGTATTTTTCATTCATAGTAATACCTCTTGATAATAGTATAACACTATTTTTATAAAAATTCACGATAACGTAAACTTTTGTGTCGATACTGGGTTTTGACACTTGAGATTCACGTAAACGTGATTCATAATATAGACACGAGCCAACGAAAGGAGCCGAAACTATGACAAACAGACACATTTACACCACTGAAAACCTTGAAGAAACAATCAAAACAATCAAAGCTCTTGAAGCTAAAATCAATGAACTTGATGAGCTTAAGAAAGAAAAAGAAACCCTTATTAAGAAAGTTCTAGACGATGCAGGGGTTGAAGAGCTAGAAATCGGTACATTTACTGTAAGGTTTACAAACATCGTAAGAAACAACTTCAACACATCAGCATTCAAGAAGAAATACTTAGAACTATATAACGCTTTCATTAAGCAAACTAACTACAGGAAATTTGTCATCAGTTAGGCTGAGGAAGGGGGCTTAGCCCCCTATCCTATCAAGTTAGTGTATTAGTTAATAATAAGGAGCTATAAATGGGTCAAAGAACTGCATTCTTAATCAAACGAGTATATTGGAACGGTGATGTTAATATCCGTTTAGTACATCATCAATGGGGTATAGGTCGAGTTATGCATAATAACTTTATGAAAGCCTTCTTGGAGATGATGACTGATAGAAGTTATCCTAGAAAACTATTAAAGGACTTTATGTTAATCATTGAAGGTGAACACTCACTATACCTAGAAGAAAACTATGAGGCTAATTCAAAAGCTATCCCTAATGTGTTTGGCAAAAGAAACATCAAGAAGTACTTCAATCAAACTGATAATAACAATGGAGGAATGATTATTGAAATCCACGAAACTCCATCAGACAAAGAACCTTATTCACTAGACATTAAAAGCATAAAGATAGGCTTTATAGTTGGTGAAAGTGAATGTGAGTATGATTATGACCTAGATAAGTACATTGACGAGAAACCTTTTGAAATTCTATATACAGGTGAAGAGTATGTAAAGATTTCTTGTGAAGGTAACTATGCATTCCCAGAGTTCCTAAAAATGTGGGAAGGGTTCATCACCCAATATGATATAAAAGAAGTAACTACTTCTAAAACGGTCAAGAATGATTTAGTTGCTTAATGATTGTAGGGGGATAAAATCTCCCCCTTTCTTTTTAGCCGAACTAAACACAATATGTATTTTGTTTCCTTCATCGAAACGGGCTTAAAGATAAGTATAGATTGATTTACAGCTAAACCAAACAGAAATTAATGATTGCGAACTAAACATATTGATTGAGTACCGTTAGTTTAATGAAACACAATGATACAAATTGAGGTAACAATGGAACTAGTACAACCAATTAGAAACATAGAAAAAATCGAAGAAATCAAAACAGTTTTAAAAGAAACAGGAACCAGAAATTTCCTCCTATTTACAATGGGTATCAATACAGGACTTAGAATATCAGACTTGCTCAAACTCAAAGTTATTGATGTAACAGGAGTAAGTCATATTACAATCAAAGAGCAGAAGACAGGCAAGGCAAAAAGATTTCCATTAACAAATTCTCTTCAACAAGCATTACAGGACTTCACAAAGTCAAAAGCTCCTAATGATTACCTATTCAAAAGTAGAAATGGTATTAACAAGCCTCTAAGTAGAATAACAGCTTATAAAATCATAAATGAGGCTTGTAGGAAATGTGGAATAAAGGACAATGTTGGAACACATACTCTAAGGAAAACTTTTGGTTATCACCATTATCAGCAGTTCCATGATGTTGCTATACTACAGCAAATTTTAAATCACTCAAGCCCAAGCATAACACTGAGATATATTGGTATTACTCAGGATAACATTGATGCTACATTACATCAGTTTGAGCTATAGTATTAAAATGAGGGGGCATTAGCCCCCTATTTGTATTAGTCTTCATTGTTTTTATTAATTAGAGTTTTAAGCACTTGTGGATTTCTAGCTTTTTCAGTACATTCAGAAAAAACTTTTAAATCGCTTACGTTTACAAATTCATTATCCATGAGATTAGCTCTAAAAATCAAAATACTGCCAACTAAATCATTCCCTAAAAAGCCTTCGTTGAAAAGCATATCTGCGTCCATAGAGTAAACATTGGTATGTCCTTCAATATTATTTGCCAAAACTACTTTATTACCTACATTATAAACAACTTGAACAATAAAAAATTGCTCATAATCAAGTTCATTAATGAATTCTTCAAATGATGTAATTAACTCTTTTTGCATATTAATTCTCCTTCTTGATTATCTAATAAACGTTTTAATTCAGCTCTTAAAAGCTTTCTTCCTAATTCACTAGGGTTAAGACACAAGCCTCCCTTAGCTTTTTCTACTAACTGGCTTAACTCTTCATCAAGCCTCAAATTTAGATACGTCATACACGTTTCTCCTTATAATACTTAATCCTTTTGTAGTTTCTAAAGTCTAAATCTACCCCTTTTATTTATCAGCATTACTTAATAGGCATTTAGCTTTGTATGCTACGTTATAAAATATAAACTTTGTTTTGATTGAAGACGATTTAAACCTACTAGTATTTTTTTATGGATGTTTTTATTTCCTAGGTTTGATAACCTAATCTTCAATCTTACCTTACTCTAGAATATAAACTTTGTTTTGATTGAACAGAGTTAATTGCAAAATCAATCCTGTTTATTTCTGAAAGTATGTGAACCAAGTTTTCAAACATGGTTACACACTAGAATATAAACAAAACTTTTTCTGTTTTGATTTAGAACAAAATAATTGTTGGGAAGGTTTTATAGAACAAAGCCCACGTTGGTAACTTTTGAGTCTCTTACTGTAACATATACAGAACGAGGATTGCCATTTTCATCATAATAAACAGGAATATTCTCATTCATCAAAAGGAATGTATAAAGTTCGTGAACACCAGTAGAAAAATTACCTTCTTTTAGAACAACTTTCCCTTCTGCAAAATGTATTTCCATATGAGCATAATCTACATAATTTTGTGGTTGATACATTTTTTCTAATTTAGACCATAATTCAACTATATAAGTTGCTCCGTCTTCGTATTCGTTTTTAGGAGTTTTATTATTTGCATGAACCTTTGACGTGCCTTGAGGAATCGTTGCTTGTTTATTAACTTGAACAGTAGGTGTTGTTTCTTGTTTAAAATCAGTTTTTGTATCATAGGCTTGTTTTCCTGCAGTTCGTTCCATTACCAAATCTTGCGTGCTTATAGCCAAAGCAACCTTTGTAACTTCACGTCCATTAACAGTAATCTTTATAGGTATTGGGTTTCCATTTCTATCATAATATCTAGGGAATTTTGATTGATTTTCGTAAATAAACCTATACAGCCCACCACAATTTCTTGTACCCTCTCCTGTTATATACGTATACTTATTGTTTTTAAAATCTACCAACATTGTTACGTTGTCCATAGAGTATAATGAAGAATACAGTTCTTTAACTACTCTCGTAACGTCTTGTAAGTATTCATTAGTGTCTTTATATTTATTACTTGGAGTGGATTTTACCACAGGTTTTGATACAACTTGGGTATTAGACCTCTTTTTATCTACGTTTTGAGTGTTATTATGTTGAACTCTTTGCTGTGTATTTGTCGCAACATTTTCTTTTTTATCGGTTTTCACTTCCTTTTCGGTTGAACTTGACATCTTATTATTAGATTCTTCACTCTTAACTTGTTCATTCGAAACTTTTACTGTTTGAGTTGTTTTTGAAGGAATTGAATCCTTTGTCATAACAATAAAACCAACTACTATTATTATTACTATGATAACTAAGATAATAGGGACTAAAACTAGGAACTTGTCTCCATTAATGGTCTCACCATTATCAATATCATTATCACTACTAGTTAGTTCTGAAACAGCATCTTGCCTTTCACTTTTTACATTTACAGCTTCTGCTTTTTTATCATTTTCCTCTGCTGTAATATTACATACAGAGTTACTGTCTTCTAAATCCTTTTTATTAGAAGTAATGTTCTTCTGTGATTTGCCTAATACTCGTCTTATTTCACCATTGTTTGCCATATTATTTTATATCCTGCATTGAAGCTAAATTAGCCATTCTTATTATATCATCTAAGTTCAAAACCAAATACTCAGATTTATTATTAACAAACTCATTGCTAGCTTGTGTTAAACCTGATGAAGCTACCATAATAACCTTATTCGCTTTAAAATCATCTTTACAACCCCATAAAGCTCTTACAGCTTCAGGTCCGAGAGGATTTTGATAATGTTTACATTGTACAATTAAGGTCTTTCCATCTTTTTTAAGGATGATATCTACACCACCATCACCTGAACCTTTTGTTACATTTGCCTTATATCCGTGTAATCGAAAAACCTTCGCAACTTCTTGTTCAAATTGCCAACCATCTAACGTCCACCACCATTGTCTTTCGTGCCATAAAGAAGCATTTAAACGATTATCAGCGTAGCCTAAATTTTTATTCCAATATATACAATAGCAAACAAATGCGATTCCAAGTATTATAAAAAAGGACTCTACTTTTGTTATCTCATTTAGGCAGTATGCAAATGCACCAATCAAACCCAAAATTGATGTACTTAATAAAAATTCTTTCCACTTACCAAATTTATGCACTTTGATGATAAATTTTATAACAATAGCAAATACTGTTATAATCGCTGTTATTAGTACTATTAAATCAATATAATTTTTTCTGCACCTTGCCATCTTTTCTTCCTTAAAGTTTATAAACCAAATAATAGTAAATCTATACTGAAATTGTTATAACAATAGAGTCATCATCTAGGGTTTCTTCTTTAAGAATATTCATAGAGCCTTGTTTTGCAACGTTAGACTTAATTTGTTCGCATACTAATACTTGCGAACGCTTATTATACTTGCTTTCCAGTAATTGATGCAATTCATAACCAAGATTATTATTGTTACCTTTAATTATAAAATCATAAATATTATTATCATTGAGCTTTAATGTAAGATTTAATCCTTCATAATTAAAGGTTATTTCTTCACTTTGTTTACTATATTTAATATCCAACTCTTTTAAAACTTCTAAAACAATAGAAGATTGAGTAAATACTGTCGGAAGAATTTCTGTATATTGCTGTTGTTTTTGAGCTTGGTATAACTCTGTTAAACTGTCAAAAAAGCATTGTGATTTAACAACATCTTCGACTTTAACCATAAAATTATGCATTTGAAACTTGCTATTATATATTGAAAAAGATGCAATAAATGTACCATAATTATCTAGCCAATAAAAATAGTCATATTCTCCACTTCCGATATGCGTTTTTATGTAACGACCATTTCGAGTTGTAGTTTCTGTTAAATCATACCCAGCTTGTTCCAATATTCTTTTTAGCTCATTCCAATCAGTAAAAGGTGTGTATTGGTATATATGTTGAGAATGCACCCATTCTTCATATTTTGTATCACCCATTAATTCTCTTTGTTTTCTTGAGTATGCTTCTGAACGAACTAAACTTTGTTTTGCTGACATTATTATTCCTTTCTATTAAATATCAATTCTTCTTCCTGATTTATTAGAAGGTTTTGGAGGAAACACTATTATATCTATGATTTCAATCATTTCATGAGGCTGTATACTAAAGTGCTGAACAAAAGAATCAATATCGTACCAAATATTACCATCATCTCTTTCTTTTATTATCAAAGTAGCCTTTTCACTATCAAAAACTTCAAGCAACATCAATTCTTCTTTAGTACATGCTTCAATATGTATTTTTTTTGGTTTAGATTTGACATCTTGAAGTGTCTTGTAAACATCAGATTTTGTTTCTACATTTGTTAAACTTACACCTTCTTTAGCTTTTAGCTTTATAACTTTTCGACTTTTTCTAACAAACCTTATATAAGCATATCTACCTAATATAATCGTTGTGATAATTGCTATCGGTATTAAAACTGTCATAGTTCCTATAATTGCAGTTTCAAGAGACCAAATTTGCATTATCTCTGAATAAATAACTGTAAAAGACGCTAATAAAAATTCAATTACATATATTGAATACATTATTAACTCTTTAGCTTTCTTTGATAATTTTATATTCAGTTTTCTTAATAGTTCAAATTTAAGATTAACTAAATATGCTGTAAGTATAAAAGAAAAGCCAAAAATAAATAAGTACACTAAAATATTTAAATAGAGAGAATCCGACCAAGTTACAACATTAATTTTATATAAGGAATAGACTAAAAAAGCTATACCACCAAATATCGTGTAGAAGAATATTGAATCCCGCAAACGAGTATCCGATTGCCTACTATTTATAATTAATCCACAACAACATATAGGATAAATAATATAACCCACAAAGATACATAACAATACATAAATAACTAACAACAACGATAATAAGAGTAAAGCAAGTGCCAAGTAAATTAATCCCATAAATATAGGTGACAGTAAAATAATTAATAAAATAATAATAATCAACCTAATCATTATTTTTTAACCTCTATTAACTGTTGTCCTTTTATAATTACTTCATTTGAAGAGCTGTGAATCATATAAAAATAAAATATGAAAATAGAAATTATAAAAATGATATTGATAATACGGCAAGCAACTATTATTGCTACACTGAGATTCTCTGTTTTATACTTTCTTTTAATTTTATCTATAAAATCACGTTTCATATCAAAACCTTCTTATAAATCTATTCTTCGCTTACCTAATTTAGCATTAGCCTTTATTGGAAATATTACTCGCTCCTGTATTAAAATTATTTCATGTGGTTGTAAATTAAACTCCATTGCAAAACTATCAATGTTATACCAAACCTTGCCATTTTTTCTACATTCTATAAACTTATTAGCCATTTCCTCATCAAATCCAATTAAACTTAATATTTCATCCTTAGAACATGTTTGAATATTAATAGGACTGTTATCAATAACTTTTTCTATTTCAAAATTTTTCACAGTTTGATTTTCTATTCGTTCTTCAATTATCTTTGTTCCTTGATTTTTATTGTTATCTTGTTTCCAAACACTTTGCTTATATTTCCTTGGATTAATCTTATTCTTCCACAATTCAGCACCACCAAACCAAATTACAATAATAGAAACAACTATTACTATTGATAAAACAGGATTTGCAACAATAAAAGCAACAACTAGAAAAACTAGCCCACCTATAAAATCACTAATTGTATAATCTTTTTTTGCCATTTGCACCTTTTATTTAAACATTAATAGTTAAGACTACTGAATTATCATCAAGAACCGTTTCAGATAATAATTCCATCAAAGGGCTATTATTTACATTTTCTTTAATCTTTTTAACCGTATCTGTTTGAACAAATTTACCATATGAAACATCGAGTTCTCCATATTTATTTAAAACATTATAAAAAGAGCCTTTAGTTATAACTTTTAAATAATATTTATCCTGTATGTATTCAAAAACCAAGGCATAATCTCTTGTTGTGCAAATTATAAAATTATCCTCAACTTCTGGACACAAAGAAATTGACTTTAAAGCCTTTATTAATAGATTCTTATCAGCAAATTTTGTTTCAAAGTCTTTTTCTTGCATTTCTTTATCCGATGATTCCCCCGATAATTTTTCTAATTTGTCACATAACATTGTTCCAACTGTTACCATAGAAGAGCTCATAGCAAGTCCAGCCATTGTCATACCAGTTCCTGCTATAGCTAAAGGGGCTACTGACGTTAGCACCAATGATAATGGCACTAAAGATATTTCTATTGACATAATGTTCTCCTAAAAATCAATTGTTCTACCACCTCTGCCACGTTTAACGGTTTCTTTGTTCTTCTTAGCTTTTTGTTTTGTCTCCATTTCTTCTGGAGTTTCTTCTGGTACATAGTTATATTCCAAGTCTTTAGCTGTTGCAGATACAGCTCTTTCGTTAGCCCAGTTTCTCAATCGTAAGATTTGTTCAGCTTGTGTAGTTGAAAGAGGTACAGTGTTTTCTATTACCTTGAATAAATCACCTTCTTCTAGAACTCTATCCTCTGAAAAAGCCTCAAATAGAGCTGAAACTACAACTTGTTCTATTTCTGCACCGACAAAACCTTCTGTCATATCTGCAAGCTTATTAAGGAGCTCTTCACTAACATTGAACTTACTGGAAATGCTCTTATTAAGTTTCTTTGTTAGGTGTAGCTTGAAGATATCCACCCTCTCTTTTTTGGTAGGTAAGTCCACAAAGAATATCTCATCAAATCTACCTTTTCTTAGCATTTCAGAAGGTATTGCATTGATGTTGTTTGCTGTTGCAATGACAAATACAGGCTTAGTCTTTTCATTCAACCAAGTTAGGAAAGTACCAAATACCCTTGTAGATGTTCCACCGTCATTATCACCACCAATACCACCGAAACCTTTTTCGATTTCATCAATCCAAAGTATAGATGGAGCTACAGCCTCTGCTGTTTGTATAGCTTTTCTCATATTCTCTTCTGAACTTCCTACTAGTCCAGAGAATATCTTACCTACATCTAATCTTAATAAAGGTAATTGCCACATTGCACTGATAGCCTTAGCAGTTAAGGACTTACCACACCCAGGGACACCTGTTATTAAAAGCCCTTTTGGAGCAGGTAGGTTATAATCTGTTTGAGCTTTACCAAGCCAAGAGTTATTACGTTTTTTCAACCATCTCTTAAGGTTTTCAAGCCCTCCGACATCATCAATGTTACAAGGGGTTTTAATAAATTCTAGAATGCCAGTCTTCTTAATAACCTGACATTTTTCATCCATTATAATATCTAACTCTTTTATTGATATTTGTCCATTGGTAACCATAGCTCTTGCAAAGGCATTTTCAGCCTCTTGTAATGTTAAACCTTGTGCACCTTTACACAAAATATCTTTTTCATTTTCTGTTAAATCAACCTTAATATTTTCATTTCCAGATATCATATCGTTTAAAAGCTCTTTTATTTCAGCCAAAGTAGGTAAATCAAACTCAACAACAGTTACATCCTTTTGTAATTCCGTTGGTAAGACTAATGTCGGAGCAACTATAACAACACTTTTTGCAACGTCATCATTCTTAATAGAATTAGCAACATCTCTTATCTTTCTAATATAGTTATAATCTGCATTCCTGTTATTAACTCCTAATAAACAATGAACATCTTTTAATATCATAATTGCAGGTTCATTATAGTTTTCAATGAAGTTTAAAGCCTCAATTGGTTCAGAACCTACATTAACATTTTCTTGACCTTCATCAGTAAGCTTTTTAACACCGTCTGTTGAACTCCAAACAAAGACATCTCTTCTGGTTTTTATTTTCTTAGGATTGTTTGCAATATCATTGATAATATTTACGATACGAACTTCTTCCCAAGTAGGTATATATATAAAAGGGAATCTCGCTCTAAAAAGATTAATTAAGTGTTGTTCAGTTTTCTTCTTACCTTCTAATATCATTTTCGCCATAATTATTACCTCTTATATTGCTTTCATTAGTTCTTCAAAATTTCCCATACCATTAAAGGATATTTTATTGTTTTTATCGATTCGTAACTCTATCTTGTTTTTGAATTTCGTAATAACACTTTCATCATACCTATCAGAGAAGAAATAATATGTTTGATTAGAGCTACCTACCCACGCTCTGGAGAAGTCTTTTTGGTCTTCTCTATATTCGCCGTCAATTAGGATGTCAACGTGCCTTATAAGCTCTTCTACAGAAGGTTTAGCAGCTATTTCTTTGTAGTTATAACCTGTGAAAACCAATACTGTAAGACCTAGTTCTTTTACCTTCTTGCAGATATATGTTACTGCCTCAATTTGTTCTAAAGGTTCACCTCCTAAAAAGGTTATTCCCTCAATCCTGTCCTTATATGAGGCAATTAGTTTAACCATTTCTTCAACATCGTAAACAGTACCATCAGCTTTATTCCACATATGAGAATTTGCACAACCCTTACAACGAATTGAGCAACCTTGAACCCAAATACAAAATCTTGTATTTGGTCCCTCAACATTAGTAATAGGAATATAACTGTTAATACTAATATCCACTTTGTTGATGTACCTCATTTGAAACTTCATTTGTTGAAATTACTTGATGATATTCATCAGTAAATTCAGAATGCACCGTTTTAGCACCAGTCAATTGTTCAATTTCTTTGATGTACTTAAGACAGTCTTTACCCTTAATACCGTGAGTTTCAGACTCTATTCTTCCATCGGGGAAAACTCTAATTGTAATTTGTTTTGTCATAATATCTTCCTTATGTTTTATCGTTAAGGATACAATGGGGTATATATTCCATTATATCATATTTATGTGTCAAAATCGGTCATATGCCTCGATATGTGTCGATTTCGACACAATTTGCTTTTAGGAATCTAGCATATCGTCGTCTAAATAAATACAGCTTTGGTCACATATAAAATCCGTTTCTGAATATAATGCACCATCAATAGTTCTAACAACTATTTTGTTTTCGTCCTCGTTTAATTCAAAAGAATAAAGGGAGTTGTTATCTTTAATCCAAGAATCTGGGAGTATTTCGGAATTTTTTTCTTTGTTTTTATTAGAAGGGGCGTCCTTGGTATTTATTGATTCTCGACCTTCTATTGTCCAAAGATAGGCATAATTCTCATCAGGGTCATTTTCGCTATCCCAACAAAGAATATCATCATCAAACGTCCTAGTATTAAATTTTTCAGGAATTAATTCGAAGTAAGCATTTTCTATAGTTTCGATTAAATGTCCTTTTTTATCCATTATGTCAATTGTATCTGGAGTTTGAAGATATTTTCCAAATAAGTACTCTGTGCCTTGTTTTAAGTATATTCCACTGTATACTTTACTAATTGTTTTGCCATCGTAGTCAATCAAATATTCGCCGAAATCATTAGATAAATCTTCTTTTCTTTCACTATATGGTCCATATTGTACAAGCAAACAATTATCATTTAAGAAAAAGACATGACTTTCTTCTAAAACTTCTGTTCTTTCAATTTCTGCAACATTAGTACCTCTTTCATCGTAAATACGTATTTTATTGTCATTTTTAGTAACTACAGTAAAATATGTATTAAAATCTATTGTATAGAAATCTTCAACGTTATCCCCTTCATTCACATATAGTTCTTCATTTGTCTCTATATTAAAAACAACAAACTTGTTATCGCTTGTAAACTTTGCAAATAAATAATTATTTACACCATCTACTGTAAAATTATTATTGAACTCAACCAATGTATTTCCATCTTGGTCAATATAGCCAAATTTATCATCAATAGAAGCTGAGTATGCAGGATATTGTAGGTTTGTATAATAGATATCTGAAACAAAGCTTTTGACGTTACTTTTTTCTATGTAGTCAAATTTAGGTTCTACCAAAACTTTTTCTCTTGTCGAAATTCCTGCAACAAACTTATCATTTATCTTTTTAACCAATAGATATCTTTCAGCCTGAATACTTTTATATTTAGCATTAATATTTGGTCTATCCCAAGGAATTATATCATCATAGATAGGTTCAATTATAAATTCCCCGAATGGATTTACTATGCCGAATTTGCCATTGAGAGAGAATATTGGATTTTTTAGAAAGTTTTGGCTACCAATTTCAGTAAATTCAAGTGTATTAACATCTATCTTTCCATAAATATCATTTTTTTTTGCTAGATAGTATTCCTTGTTATTTAAGTCCTTGTAAATACATTCCTCTATATACTGATATTCAAAAGGTATAATAACTTGGCAATCTTTATTATAAGCACCAACCATACCTTCTACGTTAACGACAACAAATAAGCCTCTTTTGCCTATATCAGAAATCATCATATTAATTAAATTCTCACTCATTATAAAAACCTCTTCTTTAATTAGTGCATAAGAATCAACTTAAATTAACAAACTCCTCTTTAGAAATCTTAGTATTCCAACCACCAACGAGTAATTCATTATGTTTTGATATACCAGTATAAGTTAGACTGGAATCTTCATATCGCTTAAATGCAAATACTGCAGAGTTCATTATTTGTTCATTAAAAATACCAATACTTACCAAAAGCTCAAAATCTTGCATTGTTAAACCTGTTACTTTTTGGAATAGCTCAGGCTCTAACTGAGTAATAACATCTTTAAGAGTTTGTTCTCTATTATCTGTTAAATACATAAATACAGGTATTCTAGTTGCAAACTTTAAGAGCTTTTCTTGTATTTCTTTACGCTTAGATTTTATTTCCTTTTCTTGTTCAGTAAGCTCTTTCTTTTCTTCTTTTGACAGACCTTCTTTTTTCTCCTGTTTAGCTTTTTTAAGTGCTTCTGACTTATTAACTAGGGTAGAAAGTTCTTTGTTTAAGTTCCTAAATCCTTCTATTCTAGATAACGCATCCATAGCCTTTTCAGAGCTTAATAGTTTAGATAAAGTCTCATTATCTACATTAACCAATAATGCACTTTCCCAACGTCTAGCAAGCATAGAGGATGCTGTCCCAGAAATGACCAAATCTAAAAGTTCATTAGCATCTATTATATCCATATGACTACCGTCATAGCATAATACAGGCAAGAAACTTATAAACTCGTGTACTCTTTCTTCAGGAGTAATTTTAGAACCAAAGTTTAGCCTTGCACTATATTCTGCAATTTGTCTCAAAGCTCTATCTGGAGCAAAATCGAAAACATAACAAGTGTTTTTAATAATAGATTTTTCATTAGGATTTAAACCATCAGGGTTTTTTACAAACCAAGGTGATTGAACCCTAAAAGCTGATTGAAAATAAGTTTCTGGGCTTGAAGTATCTCTAAGCATAAAGATACCACCCCACTCACTTACAGTTACACCAGTTGTTAATTTACCACAAGATAAAGTTATTGTTTTAGTATCAAAACCATTCTTTATAGCTTCTCTTACAGGCTTGAGTGCTTCTACTCCCATGCCAGCTTCATTACCAGCACAAACGATAATTTGGTATTCTTTGTAGAATGGATGGTTTCTTAAAAGTTCTCCCATTGCTTTACAACTAGCAACAGATGGTAAAAACCAAAATGTGTGATTTAATGCCCCTAGCAATCTATAATCAGAATATGGCATAGGTGGTTTTTTCCCAACTTTTAATTCATCAATAGTGCTAGCTTTATATTGTCCTCTAATAAGATTTAACCAGTTAACAACTTCTCTTTCATACTTAAACTTATTATCAGTAGCTGAGAAAAATTCGTTTAATGAAAATTCATCAAATTCCCCACCTAATGCTATCTGTTTAATTTCATCAGGCATTTTATATGTCATTAATACCATCTTAGGTAATTCAGAATAAGGATTGTCGCCCTTGCCTTCATCCCAATTATTTTTCTCTCTTTGTTCATCGGTATAAGTCCAGTTGAATATTTGGTCTTCTAAAAATTCTCCGTTATTCAATGCTCTAAATGGAGTTCCAGAAAGGTATAAATAAGCTTTTGTAGTTAATGGCATTTGTTCTTCATCGTAGAAGTCTATACCTTCACCATCTTGTTTAGCTTGTTCTTTTTTGTCTTCTGCATCATATAAATCTTTTGCTGAGTCTCTCCAAGCTCCAAAATGGTATTCATCAAGAATAATACAATCCCAGTTTATAAGATGTATTTCTTCGTTACGAGGTTTTATACCACCAGCCTCGGTTTTTTGTAACACATCTTGGAAACTTGCAAACCATACAAAAGGTTTTGAATGGTCTATTTCGTTATATTGCAACCCCGTTCTTGAAACAAATTGCCAGTCTTTGAAATCTACGTGAGATTTTAAATCATCTTCCCAAGAGTTTTGAACGGCAGGTTTAAAGGTAAGAACTAAAACTTTACTCCAACCCATTTTTTTTGCAAGTTGATATGAGGTGAATGTTTTACCAAATCTCATCTTGGCATTCCATAAGAAGTGAGGTGTTTTACCTTCTTTTTCAGATGAATATTTACTGAAATAATCACTAGTAAGTTCAACAGCTTTTTTCTGTTCAGGTCGCATTGGGAAATCTGCAATTCGCTTGTTCATATCTAGTTTACGATTTCTAACTGCAAATATTGCTTGTTCAACTTCCTCCAATGTACATTCAAACCACTCAGAACCTGTAAATCTGTGACAGCCAGCTTTTTCTAATACTTTATGGACATCATGGTCAGTAAAATATGTTCCATCTAAACGAATAGCAACTTCATCCAACAATATTTCATAAGGATTATCAATAGGTTTGTTTGTGCCAAATTGTTCTGCAATTCTTTCTTGAGAAGATTTAGTAGTAAATCCAACTTTAATTAAGCCTTTGCCTTGTCGTCTATTTTTCCAAGGCGTTTCTTCAAATTGAGGCTCTGTATAGGCATAAATTCGAGGCACTCTGTTATTTGATAAAATATCTGTCATCTTTATCTCCTATTCCATTGGTCTAATCATTGATTCAATAAAATCAATTTCATCTTGTGTTAAACCATACTTTTCATATAGCTTTTCATCAGTCCATTCTTCATTAAAATCTTGAATAGGGACAAACTGATAAACGCCTCTTGGACCATTTTGTGTCTTTTTCTTTATACTAACAAGGTACCTAAAAAACCTTGTTTTAATGTACTTGATAATATTCTCACAATTTTCTTGATTATATTTGTGTATCTCTGGATTATACCCAATTACTAAATATGTTTGAGAACAAACACTATTTGGTTCTCCATAAAAAGGTATACCTAGTACTTGACTGTCTGTACCAGAACCTCCAGCCGCTGGGATATATACTTTATGTAAGTCTTTAGTTTTTTGATTCTTAGGTATTTGTTTTAATGAAATCCAGCCATAGTCCTTTTTATGAATATTTTTATTTAGGTAATACTTAATATAAAATTCTTCAGTTGCTGTATCCTCGAAGTCACTCCAATTAGATGTTAATAAAATGCTGTTATCAAAGAAATGTTTAGGACTAACTAATCCAGAAAAATTCTTGTTTGTATCTTCAAAGTAATTTCCCTCAACTTGTACGACTTTATCAAGTATACTATAGGCGTTGGGATTTCTTATAACAACGCCTGCACCAGTGGAATTTAAATAATCATCTCGCTGGAATACTTGATTATTACCACTAGAATGGAACATATATTGACAAATGCCTTCATAATCTCGTTCCCATAAAAAGTAATTAACACCACCTTTAATTTCAACTCCAGGAAAACAATCCGATGAATTTTCAAAATCATGTATGATTCTAAATTTATTAGAAGAAAGCATATTATCAACCCACTCATCAGGTATTCCTTGAGAAGTTCTTGTCATCCATCGACTAGGAGTAATCATTGTTATGTAACGAGGGTTTAATTTAATAGCTTGTGAAATAAACAAGTTATATATGGATTTCGCATTTGAGCTATTTGCACCCTCTAGCCCAAAACTCATTTGATATGGTGGATTACCTATTATTACGTCAAATTTCATATCCTTTAACCTCTTAAATAATTCAGAATTTCTTTGTTCATCACTATGAATAAATGAATAAGCGTGCGTTTCAAGTTCTTCACCTCTATCGTATTCCGATTTAGAAGCTCCACACATAATACATCTATCTTTGAACCATACGTGATAAGTTCTTTTATACTCAATATTTCCTTGATGATTATCAAAACTACAAACAGAGTATTCACAGTTAGCGTTTTTAGAGCAATAAACAGAACGTCTTGAGAGTAAACCTGTTAATTCTGTTATAGCTAAACCAAACAATTGGTTTTTATAAATATGTTCTAACCTTTCTTCTAGATTAGGAATTACTTCCTCCAACCCATCAATAAGCCTTTTGGCGATTTCTCTAAGAAATACACCACTTTTGCAACATGGGTCTAAAAACTTTGTTTCAGGACATCTAAATAACTCTTGAGGTAAAGTATCCAAAATTTCATTGACCAATTTAGGTGGTGTAAATACTTCGTCAGATGATAAGTGAGAAATACAGTCTAAAATGTCAGGTTTATGTAGCTCTTCTAAAAAACTCATACTAACTCTCCTTTTATAAGATTTCTATAATGAGTTAGCGAATAGGATTTAAGAGGTTGAGGAATAAAAACATCTTCCCCTTTATCGCTAACTAGTGATGCAAATAAAGGTGTATTAAGGATTTCTGCTTGTTGGTTCATTTGAGAGAAAGAATACTCTTCTCTTTTAAACTGATAACCTACAAGAGTCCATTGTGTGAAAATTATTTGGTCAATTCCATTAAGAGAGTCTCCCTGCAAAATATTTTTCTCAAGGATAAATCTCATTATTTTCTTATAATCTTCATCAGGATAAACTTTTAATGCTTCTTTATAGCTTTTTATTGCGATATCAAGCATTCTACCAATAGCTAGTTCAACATTATCGTGTAATAAATCAATACCGTAAATACTAGATAAAGCTGATAACATTTGAACTTCAAAATCAGCTTTTTTTGTTCGATATCTTGATGAAACTGTAGCAAGCTTTCTTTCAAGAATTGCAACAAGGAAATTTCCATCACCACAAGCAGGTTCTAAAAAACGACTATCAATACGTTCAGATTCGTTTTTTACAAGGTCAAGCATAGCCTCGACTTCACGTCTGGCTGTAAGTACTTCACCGTGATTACGAACTCGGTCTGAACTTTTTACCTGTATTTCTTTATCTGCTGTATCTACTTCCACTTCTTTCTTATTCACCATAATAACTAGTTTGGTGAATAAGGTTGAAAATAGTCTTTATTACTAGAAATAATTTAATGGTTTTTAATGGGATATCATCCTAATGCACCATTAAAGTTTTGAAAAATTCATGATACTATTAGTCTAAGAGATATATACAACAATATAGTTATTCTGTTGTATTTGATTTTGGTGCATACCTTTAGTTTTATGACACTTACATTCTGGGAAATTGCATTTACCATCACTATTTATGCTTAGTATTTCGTCAGTTACATACTCTGTATCAATTTGATATTTTTTACCAATAGCCTTAATTCGCTTATAATAAACCATTTGTGTTTTAGGACTATCTAAGATTAAAACAACCTTAGGTTTTTTACCTGTCATTATTCCATAATGTACTGCTTGCCCAATGCTTTCAGCCCACTTATTAGCAAAGTCAAACTCAACGGCATGGGTATTTGTGAGACAATCGACCCTCGTATAGTCTTTATTTTGATATTCTTCAATCCCACCATTTGCAGAACACCAAGCTCTTTGATAACTAGCCTCATTGTGTTTGTGATGAACGTGAGTATAGCCCAGATTACACTTTTCGCATTCAAAAGGGTACGCAAAAGATATAACAGGTACAGCTATTAGACCAAGTACTAAAAACAGTTTCTTTTTCATAATCTCACCATTAAACCCTTTCAGAGTTTATACACCGTAATATTTATTTCGGTGTATAAGTTTGTAAACAATTGTTGTTATTATATTTTATAAAAAGCAATTCTTGCAATTATCACATTTTATACATCATATTTTTTAAAAATAACTATGCTATAATCTACCTATAATAGGTTTTACATCCGTATAAATATAGTGTTGTATTGCAAAATGGTGTATTTGGGGCTTTTATCACAGCTCAAAATTAAGATAGGAGTGGTCTAGTTCTTCTTGAGCAATCCCAATATATCGCATAGTTATGGATGGTGAAGAATGATTAAATATTTTCTGCAATAATGCTACATCTGTGCATTGTTTGTAATGATGATAACCAAAGGTTTTTCTCATTGTATGAGTCCCAACGTTAATATTGATTCTAAGTTCTTTACACACATCATTGATAAAGCGATAAACCTGAGAACGGTCTAAACGACAATGCTTTTTGCCTACAAAAAGAGGTTCATCTGTCGTTATTGAATAGGTTTTATCACGCTCGACAAGGTATTCTTTAATAAGTTTCTGTAACTTGTTATTTAAAGGAAATCTTTTGTATTTCTTAGTCTTTTTCTCTATTATCTCAACATATTGTTTGTTTCTGACATTTTCCACATTCAAGCCTAATATATCAGAAATTCTTAAGCCAGTATTAGTTCCAATAGCCCAGATTAACTGATTTCGCTTGCTATGTTTCGCTAAATATTCTTCAATAGCTTCAATGTCTTTCTTGTTTTTTATTGGTTCTACTAAGTTCTTCATTACTACCTTCTTTCTACAACCAAATCAACAACAGGTTGTATCTTAAAATGTAGTCAAAGTATTGTTAAAAGACTATTTAGCAACATATTACTTCATTATGTTGTATTAATTCTAGAATTATTGTGGAAGTCTCCGTGTAAGCAACACCTTATATAGATAGCGTTTTAACTACTCATATATTAAACACTGATATTAAATCGAGAATTATCACAACAAAATAGCTAATTTTGTTACACAGCAGTCAAAATATTAGAGCTGAAAAGTTGGGCAGGCATAAGTTACATCATTATAGGTTACACCTATGAAATCGAGAGCTTTTATAGGTGTAGATTTATTGGTAAGTCTCTGCAATAGTACAATGTCATTGTTACTCTCTAGGAAAGAGTGATACAAGAAAGTTTTCTTTAGAGATAGTCCACTAATTCTAGTCTTAACTCCTGTTACCTTACAGGCTTCCTTAATGAACCTATATACTTGAGTTCTACCAAATCTGTTGCCATTACGAGTTTGGAATAAAGGTTCTTTCAATCTTAAAGGCTTACGACTTAGGTATTTATAAAGGTAACTCATAGCCTTCTTATTGAGTTCTACCCTCTTTACCATGCCAGTTTTTGGATTTGTTATCGTAATTGCATTTATAGCCTTAGCATTACCAACATTTAACGATAACAGTTCAGAGATTTTCAGACCTGTGTTAAGTGCTAAAACCCATATTAGGTGATTGCGTTTGTTATGACGTAATAGGTAGTTCTCTATCTTCTCCAAGTCTTCTTTATTCTTTATAGTTTCAACTACAGGCATATATGACCTCCTTTAGGGTTATAGTACACAAAAGAATATAAGGTCTGCATTTCTCTCCACCCATACATAAAAGGGATATAGGTTCAGAATGTACTATAACAAATACACATCTCACAGATATTAAAGCTCGCTTCACTTCGCTTTAATATATTTGTGGAAGGGTACTAGCAATAGGGCTTTCTCAATCTCTTTCATTTTGGGTTTCGTTTCATTTGCCATATGTAATTTCAGGTAATAAAACTCACAAATCAATAAACTATCCCTTAGCATACGTACAATTATCACTGCTCGGGTTTATGCCCTCGCAGTGATGGGGGTACTTCTGCTTTGGTATAGAAGAATGCCTACACTACGTTGTAGGTTTATGTAAGGTTTTATATGTTAGGGTTTCATATATCTGTTAGTAGTTGCTATTTGTTATTTAACACAGGTTCTTTCTAGTGATGTTAAAGCTGATTATTTCCTCTTATTAGCAGATTATTTTCTTTCTTTTTCTCTACGAGATAATAGATATTAAGCCCTAATTTTTTATTAATCATTCATATTATATGTAGGAAATTATTATAGGAGGTATTAATGCTTACCATTGCTTTACTAATTTATCATGGGACCTTATTTGCTGTGATGTATTATTTAGATAGGACTTCTACGTTTAATTATCTCAAGCAGAGATTAAAGAACTTATGACATTATAAAAATTTGAGTTACCTAAATTTCTCTGCGATTATGCAACATATTTAACAGACCATTGATTTAACATATAAATCAGCTTAGTGCTAGATTTACTTAATAGCTGTTCTTTAAGCGTATTAATAAATGGTTCGATATAAGACGCATCCTTCCCGCCATTAAAAAAAGAACCCTTCTCGGGTTCTTTTTTTATCTGTTATTCGTATTAGCTATCTTAAGGTTATTATATTAATAATATAAGTGAGTTTATTATATAGAAACAGGACTTTTGATATAAGAAAATTTAATAAAAAGTTAGACAAACAGGCGATTATAGCCCGTTTTTTAGTGTAGAGATTTGCGTCCGAATTCTTGCACTTTTGTCCGTTTTCTTGCACAAAATTGCACTAAGTTTTTATAAAGAGACAGTAAGAATGATATAAAGAGACAGTAAGAATGAGAAAAGTGGGATATAAATAGACAGTTAGTTTGAGAAAAGTGGGACAGCAAAATGAGAAATTCTCAAACTGTATAAAATTAAGTCGGAAGAATTTCAATTATCTCTGATATAAATTCTCAAACTCTCTGATACAAATCAAAAAAGTCGAATAATTATTTGATTTGTAAATAATTTAATTTTTGTTTTTGTAGAAATTTGAACTCTTTTTCTTCAACTACACTTAGTACTGTTAAATCCACTGGTAACGTACTTGCTTTATTTAAAACATTATGTATATAAATTAACAATAGGTATCAGAAAAAGTAACAACTTATACAGAAAAATAATAATTTGTAATAAATTAGGCGAAAATATGACAAACAATTATTAGCATATATAATTGTAATCATGAGATTAGAAGATACAGACTTATACAAACGTCTACAAACATTAAATTGTGACGTTGCAGCAATATTAAAACACTATATTGAGACTCAATTTGTTCCATTGCTAAACAATATAAAAATAAAATTGCCCGAATACACATCTCACGGAGAAAATCATTCTATAAATGTGCTTGATAATATGTGGAAAATTATACCACAAGAAACAAGAGAACGTTTATCATTAGTTGAGGTAATTTTACTTATTTATAGTGCCTACTTGCATGATATTGGAATGTTTATCAACGATAGTGATATTAATAGTATTCCTAATAACCCTGAATACAAAATTTTTAAAGCAAAATGGCTAAAAATATATGATAAAGATGTAGAAGAAATAGAGATATTAAAAGATTTTGTTAGAAATATCCATGCCCAAAGAAGTGAGCAATATATTGAGAATAAAAAAAATTTATTTGTTATTTCTGAAATAAATTATTCATCAATATTAAAAAGAATTTGTGGCGGGCACATTTTAAATATAGAACAGATATCCCAATATTGTGAAAATTCAAAAATAGCAAATTATTGTGTTAATGAAAAATATCTAACAATAATATTGCGAATTGCTGATTTGTTAGATATATATCCAAACAGAACTCCGTGTGTTTTATATGAAAAAATTAAACCAAAGAACAAAATCAGTATACAAGAATGGGAAAAGCATTTATCAATAACTGGTTGGGAAATAAATGATGCATTTATTGAAATACATGCTGAATGCTCAGAATACAATACTGAAAGAGTTTTAAGGGATTTTATAAAATATATTAATTCAGAAATAAAAGACTCTTATTTGTGCTTAGGATGTAAAAATGACAAATATTTATTTAATTTAAAAGGGGATATCTCTGTTGAAAATATTAATTCAGATGGTTCTTATATTTATAACGAATTAAAATTTGAATTAAATACAGCAAATATTATATCTTTACTTATGGGTAATAGATTGTATAGCCGTCCCGAATATGCATTAAGAGAATTGTTACAAAATTCAATAGATGCGGTACTTTATCGAAAAAAAATAGAAGAATTGAGTCCTAGCAAAGAAAAATATTACCCTCAGATTGCAATATCTTTTGATAATAATGTTCTTTCTATTGAAGATAACGGAATAGGAATGGATATTGAAATTTTTAAAAAATATTTTATGAATATTGGAAAAAGTTATTATAAAAGTTCTGATGCCATAGAAAGGGTTAAAGATTTTTTGCCTATAAGCGAATTTGGGATAGGTATATTATCAACTTTTATGGTTGCAGATAACATTTCAGTTGAAAGCAAACTAAGGCCAGATAATCTAAATAATGCTTCTGTACCTATACTTATAGATGTTCCAACGTTGAGCGACTATTTTATACAAAAATATTCCAACAAACAAGAATTCGGAACTAAAATAACGTTAAATTTAAAGGAAAACCATCCTTTTGCAAATATAGATATTTGTGAATTTATAACCAAGCATGCGCCCTTAATAAATTCGCAAATAAAGCTTTCCGTAAATGGTGAAGATATTAACAATTCAAGACAAGATTTTTACAAATCTTTAATTGATTTTAGAATGTGTGATGAACTATATTCATTTAATATAAATTCAGATTTGTACGGTGTTTATGGACAAGTCTTTTTTATAAAAGAACAAGAAGAATATGTAAAATGCGAAAGTATAATTGCAAAAAATGGTTTTCAAGTTAATAATCAAGATTTAATACCGAATTGGGCTAATTTCAAGGTCGTGTTAAATATAACTAACCCTTCTATAAAATTGAGTGCAAATAGAGAAGTTTTTGTAATTAATGAAGAGTATTATAAATTAAAATCATTTTTGAAAACAGAAATAGAAAATGAATTTTATAATTATCTGTTATCTTTAAAAAATAATACTCAAGAAGAACAATACATTCAATATTTATATAATTTAATATCAGATAAATTGTTATTTAATAATAGCCACATGAAGTCAAATGAAATTATCCCAGAAAGAATACAAGAATTGATTTTATTACCAGTTATAGATATAAACAATAATGAGCAATATAAAAGTATAAAGGAATTATTATTATCCCGCAATATTGTGACATATTCGAAGGTTCCACAAAAATATAAGAAAAAATTTGAAGTACCATATCAAGAAATTTTTGAAAAATTAAATAAATATTCTTTGTCTAACACTTTCTTGATTAATAATAAAATAAATTCAAACGCAACTCAAATAATATTATCAGTAATGGGACTATACGTTGAAAAATTTGTATCAACCTCTGTTCAAGGGTTTAATATTTTTATTTTGTCTAAAAATATCTTTGATATAAATTATTCTTGGTTTTGGCATTCAAAAAATTTTAGCTCAAATATAGATTTTTGTTCAAATCAAAAAAAATTGTTTTTGCAATTAGAACCTGAAAATTTTGTTTTAGGATATCCTGATATTGTATTTAATGTAAAACACGAATTAATACAACCATATCTGAATATAGACAATTTGGATGATACATATTCTTCTGGTGAAATTAGAAAAATATTTAAAAAACTTGAAGAACAAATAAATAAATCGTTTGGTTTATACTCTTGTATATTTAGAAAAAATATAACGAAAGCTACTATTAAAAAAGATTATATGATAGAGCTTAATAAAATTGCTAAACAACTATGGGGGTTGTATGAAAAAAATAACTTAATACCACAAGGTTGTAAATTCAAGAAAATTACAGAAAAGGATTTCCCATTTGGATTATCTGTTAAATTTTAATCTTATTTCTTAACTTTTCTTCATCACATTGTGTAAAAAGCATGTTTTGAATAGAATAATATTATGAGAAGTTTTAAGGATTTGTCACCGATAGTTAAGTGGGCGGGTGGAAAAGAGCAAGAATTAAAGTATATTCTTCCTAATATGCCATCGGCTTTTTCTCGTTTCATTGAGCCTTTTGTTGGTGGTGGTGCAGTTTATTTTTCTATGGATTGCAAAGATTTGGTGATTAATGATAAATCTCTTGAGCTAACAAATTTATATAACAATGTTAAATATCATAATCCTGATTTTGTTCAAAAACTGCAAAACATTTATGACGTATGGGTTTCTTTAGAAGATGTTTTAGATAAAAATATAAAATTATTTAACGAAATCTACTTAAAATTTAAAACAAATAAAATTTCTAAAGATGAATTAAAAGCCGCAATCGCAACTTTTATTACAGATAAAGAAAAATGTTTTAAACAAATCCTTAAGGGAAATTTTAATAAACAATATCAAATTTTCTTAAATGAATTAATTCGCAACATAAGTTCTAAACTAATTAGAATGGCTGAATTAGAACAACAAAAAGGGGATTTACCTCAAAAGGATATTTATGACAATTTTGAGTGTGCACTAAAAGGCTCTTTTTATATGTTCATAAGAGCTTTATATAATCAAAATCAAACTCAAAATAGTGAATACTTCTACTTTATTAGAGAATACTGTTATTCTTCAATGTTTAGGTATAATGCCAATGGTGAATTTAATGTTCCTTATGGCGGAATCTCGTACAATCGTAAAAACTTCCAAAGAAAAATTGATTATATAAAATCAAGCGAACTTCAATCTCACTTTGTGAATACAGATATTTATAATTTAGATTTTGAAGAATTTTTAGACAAAATCAAACTAAAAAATACAGATTTTATATTTTTAGATCCACCATACGATACTGATTTTAGTAGTTATGTAAACAATTCTTTTGATAAAAAAGACCAAGAACGTTTGGCTAACTATTTAATAAACAAATGTCCTGCAAAGTTTATGCTTGTTATTAAAAATACAGATTTTATTTCTGAATTATATAGTAATAAGGGTTTGCATATAAATAGTTTTGATAAAACTTATATGGTTAGTTTTAAAGGACGTAACAATAGAGATTGCGAGCATTTAATTATTACAAATTATCCATTGCCATCAGAAGAAACAGTAGTAACTTCATTAAATCTTAAACGCAAAAAACAATTGCAATATGCATAGGAGTTTTATGAAAGAAACAATAAAGTCTATTATTAAAGAAGAATTTCTTGCATTAATTGAAAACATATCTAGCTGCATGGAAACTAATATTGCGAATAAAAAACATAATTTTTTGTTGCATAATTTTTCTGAAAAAACAAAGGCTCATATGGTATTTGTTAGTTGTTTTGAATCGCAAAGTGGGAATAGAATAGAACATATTGCTAGAAAAATTGCAAAATTGCGTTATGGTGAAGATAACGTTCCTAATGTTATCAAATCTCGAGCTGATTTAAATATAAATTTTCGTATAAACAGAAATAAACAATATATTTTGACTCATATTAACTATAAAAAACTTATAGGAACAATTACTCAAAAAATAGAAACAAGTTCTGAAAAATTAAACTCTGATAGTATAAAAGAATTGTTAAATTTAGAAAAAGAAAATACTGTTACAAAGAAAGATGTTGATTTAGCTTTTTACGATGAAAACAACAAATTAAATATCATTGAAATAAAAGCTGGTGGTGGATTAGATAGTAGAAAAGCTCCTAGTGATTTAGCAAAACTTTTGAGTATTTATGTGGCAGCAGACGATATAAATGCACATGTTTATTTTGCTACAATATATAATTTTAATGGTGAAGGAAATAGTTGGAATGGTCAGCCTAGTAGATATTTTGACAATGATTTGTTACTAATAGGTTCAGCTTTTTGGAACAAAATATTACCTTCTCAAATAACATATAGCGATTTTGTTAATTTATACACAGAAGCTCTGGATGAGATAGCATTAACACAAAAAATGGAAGATTTAATAAATAGGTATTCGGAATGAGAGATAGAATTTTTAACATCGTTGAAGAAGAATTTTCTTCATTAATAGAAAAAATACAAGGTGATTTTGTAACAAATTTCAAGGCTAAACAACATAATTTTTTGCTCAAAGAATTAGATACTCTGATGTCTGCTCACATGGTTTTCGTAAGTAGCTTTGAGTCAAAAAGCGGCAATTCTATTCAAAAAGTTGCAAAAGAAGTTGCGAAATTAAGATATGGTACTGAAAATGTTCCTCAAATAATTAACCCACATAATCTTGAACACAATATTATAAATTCTAACGAACACGAACAAATAATTGTTTCAAATGTGGATATGCACAATCCAGCTTTGCAGGGTAGAATTGCTGAATTTATGACTAGATGCGAAGGTGATAAAAAGAGGAAAGTTTGTTGCTCAGTAAACCATGAAAGCATACTAGAACTAATATCTGGGGATTTACCCTTTACCAATGAATACCAAACAAAGCCTGTTGACTTGGCTTTTTGGGATGGTGATGAATTAAATATTATGGAAATTAAAGCGGGTGGTAATCTTGATAGTAGTAATGCACCATCAAATGCTAAAAAGCTTTTAACTATTTATACAGGTTTGAATTATAGAAAAACAAAACCTTATTTTGCAACTATTTATCATAAAGATGGTGAAGGCAGAACTTGGTCAGGTTCGATTAAAAAATATCTGCAATATCCTCATATGTTCTTGGTTGGCTCTGCATTTTGGAATAAAATTTTGCCAGAAGGTATTGATTTTAATGAATTCACTAGAATATACAATGAAGCAATCAATCAAATCAATTTGAACGAAAAGTTAAATGATATGATTAGAGAATGTTCTCAATAAATACGGAGACTGAAATGGCAGAATATAAAAATTGTGTAATTTTCTTTTTAGACATTTTAGGGTTCAAAGAAATAATTGAACATAATAAAATTTCAGTTGATGAAATGTTAAAAAAGTTTGACAATGCCGAATATCATCTTGATTACACTAGATGGATAAGCAAGCGTAAAACAGAAGAAATAAAATGGGCAAAAAATAAAGAAAAAAATTATTTGCAAGTTTCCGATTCGATTATCCTTTCGTTCCCCTTAGAAACTCCTTCTGGTTTATTTTACACAATATTGGATGTTATGAGATTGCAAGCAAACTTTGCGGCATTACATGGGATTTTCCTAAGAGGTGCTTGTACTTGTGGAAATTTGTATCATAAAAACACAACGATTTTTGGACCAGCAATGAATAAAGTTGTTTCAATGGAAAAAGTTGCAAAATACCCAAGAGTAATAATCCCAAATAAAGTTATCACAGAATGTTCTAAATATTCTTCACAAATTGATTATGACGCAAGGGATGAAGAAAAAGATATAATTAGTTGCTTAAAAATGGATAATGATGGCTATTATTATATTGACTATATTTCGTATGATACTTTTGGATCTGAAATAGATAGTAATGAACAATGGGCTGACTATATTATAGAGCTAAAAAAGCAAATAAAAATTGGATTGTACGATCAAGTAGCCTTAGATAAATATATGTGGTTGAAAGAAAAATACAATAATACTGTCACAGACAATATTATAAAAAATTATAGAGAAAAAGACGGTATTATATTATCAAGAATAAAATAACACTTTTTAGCGTTTTATTTTTTGTTCATACGATTTAAATCTTCTAATTGTTGCATCAAAATATTCTTTGTCTAATTCCATACCAATAAAATTACGATTTAGGTTTTGAGCAGCAATACCTGTTGAACCCACTCCCATAAATGGATCAAGAATTGTATCGCCTTCATTTGATGCAATTTTAATAATTTTTTCTAATAATTTTACAGGTTTTTGTGCAGGATGTTTGGGATACTTCAAACGTTCCGGTTGCATGCAAATTGGAGTTTCAAAAAAGTTGTGCATTTCTTTTTGATTAGAGAAATTCCAATTATGACCTTTATTCCACATGCAAACTATTAATTCACAACTATTTAAAAAACCATTCTTGTAAATTTTAGGAGCAGGATTTGTTTTATGCCATACTGCGAACTGAAATGTATCAAATTCGCTATCAAACGCTTCATGCCATTTGCCAATTTGATTATATGTAGTAAATGCGAAAATATTGCCTTTGGGCTTGATAATTCTTTTAAAATTTTCTAAAAGGTCTTTGGGTTCAATTTCAGCCTTATCCCAATCTGCTAAATCATTATTTAGTGCAGAACGTCCCGGTAAATCGATATTTCCTGTTGAATATTTTGCAATATTGTAAGGTGGATCTGTTAATATTAAATCAATAGATTTATCAGGGATATCATTTAATAATTTAAAGCAGTCTCCATATCTTAAATCGTATGCCATAATTTCTCCTTTTTTTCATGATAACTTAAACAAGTTTAAAAATACTTATTTGTGTTTATTTGTGTAGCAAACGATTTAGCAAAATGCATTTCAAAAATGTATTTTTATTCGGTTAAAAATTTTATGAATAAACTAACTGCCAAAGCTTCTATTTTATTTTCTCGTTTTTTATCTGGATTAGTTTCAAAATGATTTTGTATTTTATAAAATACATCAAGAACATAATCTAAATCTTTTAATGGATTAGCAGGTTTGTCGTTATTAAGAATTTTATCTAATCCCTTTAAAACAGTAATATAATTTTCATATTTTTCTGTGTCAATATCAAATATAATGTTTGCCATAGCCAATCCGTAACCAATGGCATCTAGTAAATCAGATACATTTAGTGCTTGTTCATTTGTTTGATACAAAATATCTGTTTTAAAATAAATATTTCTTGAATATAAAGAATTAATTGCATTAAATGAAACTGCATAATTATTTTGATTTTGTATTTTCTGCCATAACGCTTCACAAAAAGCTTGCAAGTTTTGATTTATTTCGTGTGGCAATAAATTATCTATATGGGTGGTACCTTGCAAATCATAATCTGAACGCATTTTATTTGTTGCATATTCATAATCAATTTGGCTACAAAAACTTTTAATTTCCAATAATACTGCTTTTTTATTTTGATTACTCTCATATGCTAATGCGTATAAGCCTTTATTTAATAAGTTGTAGTATATTTCTTTATTCATAATTTACCTCTTTATTTTTTATTATATCATATCGCATCTAGATATTTTGTTTATATATGTCATTTCAACTTGACTTCCAACTACTTCCAAGTGATGTATGTCACAACCTAAAAGGATGTTGTGTATGGAAGAAAGATTTGTTATCAAAAGAAAAGATTTTAAAAAGTTAGAACGATATGCTGAAAATATCTACAACACAGCAGTTGTGATTGATTATTTTTGCTCATCACAAAAGGAATATGAAGAACTTTATAACCTTGCACCGATTGTAAAAAATCTTCGTCGTGATGCAGACCAAGTTAATGCATTTTTTATAAATTACCCTGATAGTTTAGATAACTAAACTTGAAATAATATTAAACCCCATTTAAAAACCTTTTAACTCCTTTTAATTTTAATTTTTTAGTATAGTTGAGTATCAAACATCACTTTCAAAAAAGAAAACGGCTTAAAATTGATTTTAAGCCGAGATATACTAATGACAATTGACTAATTTTTCTAAAGGATTATAAACCTCTTTTTCATTTTCCTTATAAAGTGTGTGATAAACTTCTAAAAATTTATTCATTGAACTAAAACCACAATTCTTTCGGATATAAGTTATGGGTACATTTTGTTGAATTAATAAATTCACATAATTATGAACCAAATCACTCGATATAAACTGCGATAAACCCATTTCGTTTTTGATTGGTTCTAAAACACTTTCTTCAAAATGTTGTTGTAAATATCTTTTTGTTTCAATTTCAAAAACAAGACTATCTTTAGTTGGTAATTTATTTTGGAATAGCTTTACTAAATTCTTGGTAATATCTTCATCAATGTTTACAGCCCTAAATGCTGAATTAGATGTATGCCTGATGATTTTATCAAAATGCAAAAACTGTTTAATGTTTATGGCTCTATTTGTTAAATTAACATTTCCCCAAGTTAACCCTAATATTTCAGGAACATTTGCTCCTGATGTAAGTGCAATTTTTGCAACTGTATAACCCCATTCACCTTGTTTCTTTGCTAGTTTTAAAAATTCTTTAATTTGTTGGCTATTTAAAATAGTCATAACATTGAAATATTGCAAACCTCTTTTCTTAAAATTTGAAGCTTTTTTCTCTGAAACATTATTGATAATCATTTTTACTAATGCAGCATAAGTTGTTATAGAAGCTACACTATATCCTTCATTGAACACTTTCTGTTTGAAATCATTAATATTTTTTTCTGTTATGTCATCTACCTTGAAATTATCAAAAAATGAACTTATATGATTATCATAAGCAGTTTTTTCAGGAATATATCTTTTTTCATTGCCACTTTCTTTTATTTTTTCAAAATATTTAGCTGCAGCTTCCGAAAATAAAATATCGCATTTTACTATTTCTTTTGCGGAATAATCCTCTTCACTATTAAAAAATGCATTATCCCTTAAATTCTTAATAGTGGATTTTGAAAATTCTTTTTCTAGTTTAGTAACAAAAGATTTTGCACTATAAACTATAGGATATTCTATTTTATGCAAGCAAATTAACTCGTTTTGAGCTTGCAACAAGGCTTCATCAGCACTTAATTTTTGATTATTTAAGAAATATTTTTTAAAACATTCATAAATTTCAGTTGGAAATATTTTTTGTTTAACTGAAGCTGGAGGTTCTGCTAAAATTCCTTTTAAGCCATAGTTTTTAAATCTAATTTTCATTTCGATTAATGTTGAATAAGCAACTTGAGCATTTGGATTTTGCTTGTTGTAAAGTTTTAGAGTTTCACTTTGTTCTTTACCATAAAGACCATTGGTTAGCTTTAAAATATGCATACGTTTATCAGTTAGTTTTCTAGCTTTGCCAAATAATGACAAATATTGGTCATAGCCTTCCATTGTTTCAAAATCTGTATCATATTCTTGTGCGTAAGCATCTTTTCTTGATATCTTTTGAACTTTTTTAGGATAGATATAAAAATAAACATCTTTATTCAATTTTAAAAGTTTTTCATCAACTAAATTTTTTAATGCGCTTATAACTTCATTTTCTTCTAATTCTGAAAGAGATATCATTTCTTCTAATTTGAATTTTTCAAGACGTTGTGCAAATTTTAATATTAGTTTTCTATTCATCAAAATTCACTCCTTTCACGTGTTTTTCTTCGATTTTTAATAACCCATTGGTTTGTGCCAAATTTTCTAATGTTGTGATGGCTTTGCTTAATTGTCGAAATCTATTTATTTTCTCAAAAATTATTTCTTTAACTTTATCTGTCATTTTTACATCAGCAAGTTCATCAACAATTATGCTGACATCCTCTTGATTAAAAGTTTGAAATTCTAATTTTTCTGAAATTCTGTCGTATAAATGCTTATAAGTGCACAATCGCTTTTTAGCTTGTTGCATACCAATAAGAACAACCGGAACTGAAGCCATATCGTGAATATCTCTTAATGTTTCAATGGCTCGACTACTATTTACAAGATAATCAACTTCATCAACAACGATGATATGTGGATTTAAGCGTAAATGAGTAATACATTGCTCAAACATTTCAGACATTTTTCTTTTAGGAATTTCACCTAATTCCAATATGATTTTTTCCAATAACCATTTACTTGTCATTTTGTTTTGAGCTCTAACATAAATCTCATCATTTTTTGTTGTCCACCACACAGCAGTATGGGTTTTACCTAAACCAGGATCTCCATAAATTAAACCCATTTTTGGAGTGTCAGAATGAATTTTTAAAAGATTATTCATTAAATTAATGAAACCTTTTACATTTTTTGTTCTCACGAATAAATTTTTCATAAATTACATACCTCACTTTGTTCATATATTTGCTGAAATTCATCAGAATTTTTGTATTCATCAATCCAAGCAGCTTCTTCTTTGGTTAAGTTTTGTTTTTTGATTAGATATTCATATCTTTCATAACGAGAAGCAAAAATATTTGGATTTTTCTTAGTTGCAGCTATTTCTTCACTTTTTTCTTGTAGACAAATTTTCTTCAATTCATTTAGTTCTTGCTTATCTTCTAAATCTAGTGTTTCTAATGGATGGTAAGCTTTTTCTCTTTTTAGATGTTGAATATATTTGCGTTCAGTTGCTTGTTCTAATTTCTTTTGCATTTTTGTGCGCTGTTTTAAATCTTCCATATCTTTAGGTGAGCCAATATAATTTGCTAATGGATTAATTTTTTCAAATCGTTTAGCATTACATAAAAACTCGCCTGATTTAGTAAATACTTTTATTTGACTCAAATCAAATAAACTATATTTGATAATCACAGCTTCTCTAAAGCCATATAAAGCATCATCATAATAATCTGCGTTTAAGAACTTAATACCATTTCTATAAACTGTTTTTATTTCTCTCGACATCATCATATCGTCTAATGTCGATACATTAACACCACTACCTTTTCCTTCATTTAAAACCTCTCCGATTGTTTTTCCACTAACATTTGGACAAGGTTGAGAATAGTGAAATTGAAGCCAATTATTAATACAAGCAAAGACATGTTCAATTGTATAAATTGCATCAGAATGAATGCTTTTATGGAATTTTTCATTTCTTTTTAGGTAAGCAGGTTTGTTTTCAATAGATGAACCTACAAAAGTTGGCAATAAAACCTCGAAGCTATCTTGAAATTCTCTAAAAAATCTTTCAATTGGTTTTGCTTTAGCATTATATGGTTTTGCAAAAATTGGTTGTATCCCAAGATTAGTAAATAAGCCAGACAAACCATTTTCTATAAAATATTTAGCACGAAAAGCTTTCCCATTATCTTGATAACAATATTTAGGAATTTTTCCTAAATTGATAATTGCATTTCTTAAAGCTGAAGCAATACATTGTGTGTTTTCTTCAAGCATAATTTCAAAACCAACTAACGCAGTCGATTTCCAATCTTGATAAGCAACCATTGTTGCTCGGGCAGGATGACCGGTATATGGATTAACAATTTGAAATGCCAATTTATGACCATCACCAATTAATACATCACCAACTTCTAAAACAGAAATATCTCTTGAAATATATGGAACAACTTTATCCTTTAGAGCTTTAGAACCTTCTCTTGCAAATACCCAAGTATCATAATTGTTTCTTTTGTAATTTTCTGCAAATCTACGAAAAGTTAAATCACAACAAAATTCTGTTTGACCTCTTTGAGCTAAAAAGTTTTTGGTTAGCTTAATTGCTTTTCCGATATTAATCTTGTTTGGATGCAATAAGATTTTTAAGAAAATTTCTTCTTCATGTTTTTTTAGTGCTGTCTTTTGGCTTTTCTTTCCAAAAGAATAATTTTTTATCAAACAATGCCAGTCATTATCATAATTTTTAAGTTGCTTTTGCCATTGATAAATTGTACCAATTGCAACATTGCCGATCTTATCGTGCAATTCTTTATGTAGTAATTCTCGATTGTATAATTCTAGAAAATCTTTTCCTGCTTTAGTTTTAGATTTTTTATCTGTTTTATATTCTTCCCATCTTTTAATTAAATCAAATTTTGCAAGAGCAAGTTTCTTTTGTTCTTCTGGTACATTTTTGTATGTTGTATCAAAAGGAACGATTTTTTCTTCTACTTCTGTTATTTTTTCAATAACATTTTCTTCCAAAGATGTTACTAAAATTTCATAACTTTTTCCGCATTTTCTTGTAACATACTTTCTAGTTGCGATTGATTTCCGAACCGCACGTTCTGAAATGTTTTTAACTTTTGCAAGTTCTTTTGTTGTAATCCATTGTTTTTTCATCTATGTCTCCTTGTGTGAAATTAGCTCGGAAGTCCAAACAAAGCGAGTTAATTATTTTTATATGGAAACATAACTTATCATTATTTTTCCACTGACATTTGACAGTTCTTTTTGCATGTATTTTGTCAGTAGACTTTTCATTTCGTTTGTTATATTTTAATGCAAATTTTTATGAGGAACTATACGGAACCTTTTTAAGTTCCGTTTGTTGTATAATCTAATTAAAAGGAGCTTTTATGGATAAAAAAGAACCACAATGGGCGAAGTATATAAATGAAGATGATTTGCCAAATGAAGAAATGGAAGTTCTTTGTTCAATTATTGGTTTGGAAGCTACTAAAAAAATAATGTTGGCTTATCAGGGTTCTACTATAACAATTCCCAAGCTAGCTCTTTCTAAATATAAGGATAGATACATTCTAGAAAATTACAATGGAACAAAATTATCAAGAGTCCATTTAGCAAAAGAATGCAACGTTAGTGAAAGACATATTTATAATGTGATACAAAATAATGGTAAAAATAAATAGCCTATGTATAGAAATTATTTAGCAGAGTTATTAAAGAGTTTAGAGTTAAACAGTGAATATGAAGAATATTATTTAAGCTTTGAAAATCAAGATATTATTATAATACTGTCCACACTTCATTATGCACTTATTAATTTGTTTAAATGTATGAATGAAAGGTTGCCGACAAAAAATTATACAAATCACTTTTGGGCTGATCCTAGTAGGGAATTATTATATACTATTGAGAAAATAAGAAAATTACAAGATAAGCTAAAGAACACTGAGTTTGCATTCGATATTGAAGAATACAATTTAAGCATAATAAAAAAATGTGATAAATTTTTATGTCGTAGTGGTGGGAGCACAATTCCAGAAAATACTGACGAGATAGACCTTTATTACAAATTCCCTATTTTTATTAAAAAAAATACAATTGAGATAAAACATTCAGCCGCTACTTCAAATTATAATTTACTTCCTCTTGGGGAAGGTTCTTATGCACATACTTATAAATATTTCGACGATTCTTATGATAAATATTTTGTAGTTAAAAAAGCAAAAAAAGATTTAACAGAAAAAGAAATAGTGCGCTTTAAAAGAGAATTCCAAATTATGAAAAAACTTCGTTCCCCATACATTATTGAAGTCTATTCTTATAATGAAGAAAAAAATTCTTATACAATGGAATTTATGGATTATACGCTAGGTGATTACATTAAATTCAAAAATAATGATATTCCAAAGCATACAAGGAAATCAATAGGACTACAATTACTAAAGGCTTGCAAATATTTACACGAAAAAGCATATTTACACAGAGATTTATCTCCTAATAATGTATTAATTAAAGCATATGAAGATGTTGTAGTTGTAAAAATTTCTGATTTTGGATTAGTAAAACTTCTTGATAGTGAATTAACAAGTATAAATACGGAATTTAAAGGTTCTTTTAATGACCCTCAATTGCAAATAGAAGGTTTTGATAATTATACAATACATCACGAGATTTATGCTTTAACAAGACTTTTATATTTTATTCAAACAGGCAAGACAAATATTAGCAAAATCGATGATGTTGAATTGAAAAAATTTGTACAAAAAGGAATTGGCAGCAAAGATGAAAGATATAAATCAGTAGAGGAATTAAATGAAGCTTATAAAAATTTATAGTTCCGTTTAGTTCCTCAAAAAAGTTCCGTTAAAGGTTCCGTTTGTAACAGTTTTTCGCAGAAAAATATTTTTTTCGGTACTAAATGTTACTTTTTAAAATTCAAAAGTCCATTATTTGTCCGTGGGTGTTATCTTAGAAAAATAAGCATTTGGGCGATTTTATCCTAAATTTTCGTCTTGTTTTGGACATTAAAAGGGCGGGAAACGGACAAAACGGACTTTTTCTGTAACCTTAAAATTTTTAAAAAAGTTAAATGACTTGCGGCTTTCAGGCTAGTTCCTCTTTTCTGATTGTCCTTGTTCTTTTACAGCCCCTCAAACCTAAACACCGTCTAAAAAATTTCCATTACCTCAACCATTACTTTCCTATTAAATGTCCATATAAACTATAACGTTAAAATATTTAAAACCTAGTATTTACAAATAAAAATCCCGATATACTGCGTCGATGTCTTCTTGTTCGATGCCGATGTAGCGAAGGGTGATTTGGGGTGAAGAATGATTAAAAATCTTTTGCAGAAGCACGACATCATCGTATTTTTGGTAGCAATGGTATCCAAATGTTTTCCTCAGGGTATGTGTGCCTATCCGCCTTGTTATCCCAACTGCCCTTGCGGCTTTGTTTAAAATCTTATACGCTCTGCTCCTTTCCATTCGTCTTCCTTTTTGTGTATAAAACAATGGTTGATCCTCCGGCATTCCTTTTGTAAATTCTTCAATCTCCTGTTTCAACTTATCATTAATCGGAAATACTTTCCGTTTGCCGGTTTTCAGTTCTCTGATTTCAATATATTCTTTGCCCCTCACATCCCCAACGTTAAGTGCTAGTATATCAGAAATCCTCAGTCCGCTATTTATCCCAAAGCTAAAGAGCAAAGCGTTTCTTGGTTTCTTTGCCAAGAATTCTTTCATTTTTCTAATATCTTCAAGGCTTTTTATTGGGTCAACAGCATTCATCTACAAACCTTTCGAGCAACATACATCACTCAAAAGCAAGAGAAAGTAAAGTGGAAGGGTAAATGAACAAAAAAACGCCTTTAAAAGATATTTAAAAGGCGTTTAAATTCTGTTTAAAACACGTCTAAAAAGTGTTTAAATTATGCCTTCAAATAATCAATCACTTCATCAACGTGGCCTTTGACTTTTACTTTTCGCCATTCTTTAATAATATTTAAGTTTTCGTCCAGTACAAAAGTTGAGCGTTCAATGCCCATATATTTTCTGCCATACATTGATTTTTCAACCCAAACATTAAATGTTTCTGCAAGTTTGTGTTCTGGGTCTGAAAGTAAAATAAAATTAAGACTCTGTTTTTCTTTAAATTTCAAGTGACTTTTGATGCTATCAGGGCTAACGCCAATTACAGTTGTGAAGCTTGTTAATCTGTTTATATTATCTCTAAAATCGCACGCTTCTTGGGTGCAGCCTGACGTATTATCTTTTGGATAAAAGTACAAAATAACTTTTTGCCCCTTAAAAACATTTAAAGAATATTCTTTTTCTATGCCATCAATATCAACACCTTGTAGTTTTATATTATTCATCATATATATCCTTATGAAAACATTTTAATATTATCGGAACACCATTGTATTAGCTTGTTGTATAAATTTTCAAGTTCAATTGGTTCATTATCATTAATATTATTTCTATTTATACAAATATTCAAAATATCTCTATCCATTCCATTTAACAATTCTGAAAGTTGAATTTTAGTTGGGATATATTTTTCAGTTTCTATAAAATATTTTGCCTGCAAAATAAAAAAGGTACTTTTATATAAATTTTGTAAGTCTTCAACATAATTATTTGAGTGAACAAAACTATGAATTGATGCGTGATACAAGCTTTCTGAACTAATTTTAATAGATTGTTTTATTTCACCTATTGATGGTGGCTGAATGATATCGTTTAAATTTCCATACAAAGATTTTGTATCATAGAAAAACTGGAACAAATCTGATTTAGACCAATTTTGCAGTTCATCACTACCTGAAATAAAACCGCAAGATTTATCTTTATCTGGAATACTATCAATTATTAAACGATATCTTTTTAAATCTTCAAATCTTAAATTATCTAAAATCACGACAAGATCAATATCGCTATTTTGAGTAGCTTCACCTCTGTTATAACTACCTTGAAGTCCGACAAATAATAATCTTTGTTCAAATTCGTTTTGTAATTTTTTGATTATAATATCAAGCCAAACATTAATATCAAACACAGCTATACCTCTTTTTTGAATAATAGCATAAATTATTTAACTTAACTATCTGCTAACTTCCGGATAACTGAAATTTTATATTTTCTCCCAAAAAGGCAACATAAGATTCTAATGTTGCCTTGTTAAAACCTATCTATTTCCCTGTTTTTAAGGTATAATTCGGCTATGGAAAATAGTTTTGAAAAAGGTGAAATAGTTATTTATACAAGCGAAGATGGTTCTGTTTCGCTTGATACTAAGCTTGAGAATGAAACAATTTGGCTTACTCAAGATATGATGACAAAATTGTTTGAAACAACAAAACAAAATATCAGTTTACACATAAACAATATATATAAAGACGTAGAACTTGATAAAACTTCAACTGTCAAGGATTTCTTGACAGTTCGAAAAGAAGGCAATAGAACTGTTTCTAGAAATATTGAATATTACAATCTTGATATGATTATCGCAGTTGGTTATAGAGTAAATTCAAAACGAGCAACTTAATTTAGAAAATGGGCAACATCCACATTAAAAGAATACATAACCAAGGGCTACGCAATTAACGAAAAAATGCTTAAATCTAAGCAAGAACAGATTAAAACATTACAATCAACTCTTAATCTTCTAACAAGAAGTATAGAAAATCAGATAGAAACAGTTGATGATGCTCAAAATGTAGCTAAAATTCTTAATAATTTTGCTAAAGGTTTGAATTTGCTTGATAATTTTGACCATAAAACACTTGATTCAAAAGGTTCTACTGAAAAAGAAGCTGTTATTATTCCAGAACAAGAATATCTTAAAATTATCGACAAGATGAAATCAGATTTTGCATCTGATGTTTTTGGGGTTCCCAAAGATGGAAGCTTTGCCAGCTCAATTAATCAAATTTATCAAACTTTTGACGGGAAAGATTGTTATCCGTCTTTAGAAGAAAAAGCTGCAACTTTATTATATTTAATTACCAAAAATCATTCTTTTTCTGATGGAAACAAGCGTATCGCAGCAAGTTGTTTCTTGTACTTTTTAGATAAAAACAATATGCTTTATAAAAATAATTTCCCAATAATAGATTCAAGTGCATTGTTTGCTTTGACACTTCTGATTGCTGAAAGTAAGCCTGAGGAAATGGATATTATGAAGCAAATTGTTATTAGTGTATTAAATAAGTAATCTCAGCTTAAAGTTAATTTTATGTTTAACTTAGAGGTTATTTGGATCAGGAATTAATATAACAAATTTAATCGTTGATGCCATAATGAAAGCTGATATTAATAAAATTCTGGAAAAACAAAATAAAAAAACATCTAAAATTTAATTATTTTAAATATAGGTAAACAGGATGTTTGATATAAGAAATTTTAATGAAAATTTAGATAAACAGGCTTTATTTGCTCTCACAAACTAATAAGTGTCGAATTATCTCTGAGATTTGAACAATTACGCAATTTCTAATTCATAACCTAATTCTTGGAATATTTTCACAATGGTTGAGAATTTAGGCTCTTTTTTATTTTTAAACAAGCTATATAAATGCGTTCTGGACATTCCAATATTTTTTGCAAAACCAGCAATAGTATTTCTTGATTTTATTGCGATTTCCAAGGCACGATAAAAAGAATTAAAATCCCCGTCTTCGATATAATCTTTAAGACTTGCATTCAAGTATAATTTAATATCTTCGTCAGATTTTAAATCACTAACTATATAATTTTCTAAATCTAGCGTATGTTTTAATTCTTTCATTGTAAGTTTCTCCATTCTTGAAGTATACTTTTTGCTTTGTTTATATCTTTGCTTTGTGTTGATTTGTCGCCACCATTTATAAGCAAAACTATTATATTATCAATTTCGGTGTAATAAATTCGATACCCAGACCCAAATTTAAAACGAAGCTCAAATATTTCGTTATCAATTTTCTTATGATCTCCAAAATTATTTTCTAACAATCTTGTTAATCTACTTTGGATTCTTATTCTTGTGACGTTATCTAACGAGTCCATCCACTCTATGAATGGAGCTTTTTCACCTATTTGAGCAATTTTAACAACTCGTTTTTCCATATTTATAGTGTAATCTATAGCAGACACTTTGTCAATTCTTTTGAAATATTTTCTGAATAACTTATTAATATAAATCTTTAGAGTAAATACTTGGCTTTCTCTGAGACAAGAGTAATGAATGTGTTTGTTCAAACCTTTCAAGCAACATACATCGCTCAAAAGCAAGAAAAAGTAAAGGGTTGTTAATACTACTGAATAATTTTACTAAATATGTTAATATTTATACAGTTAACAGCCAAAAGAGGTGTTTATGAGGGTAATTATTATTGGTGGCGGTGCAGCAGGCGCAAGTTGTGCAACAAGATTAAGAAGGCTAAATGAAAATGCTGAAATAATCATTCTTGAGCGAACAGGTGAAGTTTCAATCGCCAATTGTGGTCTTCCGTATTACATTTCTGATGTTATTCCAAATAGAGATAGTATCCTTGTTTCAACCCCTCAAAAGTTCAAATCTTGGTTTAATATTGATGTCCGCATAGAAACAGAAGTTATTGAAATAAACAAAGAAGAAAAGTTTGTCATTACAAGCTCTAATGAAAAATTAAGTTATGATTATTTAGTTTTAGCAAACGGTGCAAACCCTATTGCCCCTGATTTTGCAGGCTTAAATAAAGATAAAACTTTTGTTGTAAGAACTTTAAGCGATGCTGATAAAATCAAAAACCATATTAAAAATAATCCCGTTAAAAAAGTTGCAGTAGTTGGTGGCGGTTTTATCGGAATTGAAATAGCTGAAAATCTTATAGAAATGGGATTAGATACAATTTTAATTGAGCTAAATAACCAAATTTTAGCACCTGTTGATTTTGAAATCGCAAAAATTGCACAAGATGAAATTATTAAAAAAGGCGTAAATCTAATTTTATCTGATGGAGTTCAAAAGTTTAGCGAAAATCAGATTATTCTAAATTCAAATAACGCAATTGACTATGATTTATGCATTTTAGCACTTGGTGTTAAGCCCCAAATTGATTTAGCACACAAAGCAGGATTAGAAACAAATCGAGGGATTATTGTTGATGAGTATTTGAAAACTTCAAACGAGTTTATTTATGCGGCGGGTGATAATATTGAAGCGAAAGATTTTGTTAGCGGTCAAAACACCCTTTTACCTCTTGCAGGGCCCGCTAATCGTCAAGGTCGAATTGTTGCGGATAATATTTGTGGATTTAATTCGACTTATAAAAACACCCAAGGCACAAGTGTCGTAAAGATTTTTGATTTAACTGTTGCAAGTTGCGGAAATAACGAAAAACAGTTAAAACAAAAAGAAATCTCTTATTGGAAAACTTACGTCTATGGTCGTTCTCATGCCGGATATTACCCTAATTCAGATATGATTTTGTATAAATTACTATTCGCTAATGATGGTAAAATCTTAGGTATTCAAGGAATTGGAGAAAGTGGCGTTGAAAAAAGAGTCGATGTAATTGCAACAATTATGCGAAATAATGGCACAATGCAAGATATGATTGACGCTGAATTGTGCTATGCTCCGCCGTATTCTAGTGCAAAAGACCCTGTAAATATTTTAGGAATGAGTGCTGATAATATATTAAAAGGGCTTGTTAAGCCTGCTTACTTTGAAGATTTGAAAGATGCGGTTGTTATTGATGTTCGACCTAATATGATTTATAAAATAGGTACAATTGATGGGGCTATAAATATTCCTATTGCTGAAATCAGAGAAAAGCTTGATGAAATTCCTAGAGATAAAAAAGTGATTTTATCTTGTAATACAGGCTATACAAGCTATTGTGCATCAAGAATATTAACTCAAAAAGGTTTCAATAATGTTTATTCTTTTATGGGCGGATATGAATTGTATAAAGAATTGGTAAAAGAAAATGCAAAACTAAATCACGCCTAAGAATTGATATTTAAAACTAGTTACTGTATTTAAAATTATAATTTCCAAAGGTTGTAAAAACTTTCTAATTCGTTGGCACGTTCTTCAAGTATTCCACTTTTAAGACCTACTGCAACATTTTGGTGCATTGTACCATCTTTTTTGAGCATAATTTCTGCAACTCTGAATTGAGCCTCTTTGTATTCTTCCCATTCTTCTTGAGATTTTTTAATTTTTTCAAAGTCTTCTTCTGGTAAAGTTGATTTTAATAAGTTCAAATATTTATCAATTTCTTTTTCCCAAGCTTTCATCCCTTCATACACACACTTATTCATCCCGACAGTTGAATAATCTTTATCAATACAATCACGAACTTTCTGTTCGATAGGATGTAGTTTCTCTACGACTTCTTCTGTAGATACATTCTCAGCTTGATTTGTCTCAATAACAACTTCAGGCTGTTTATTAGAACAAGCACTAGTTAAAAATAGAATAATAAAAGCTGTTATAAATAAGTTTTTCATAGAAACTCCAATATACTAATTACATTTGAATTGACAAACTTTTCTGTCTTCAATCCATTTACCATCATTTTCTAAACAAGTTTGTTTATTTACAGTTATCTTTTTCCCCTCAATATTTAAAGGTAGTCCTTCTTTGCAGTAACCTGAATCTAAGCAACTATCTAATGGGTCAGATGAAATAACACAAAATATTACTATACTTGCAAGTATAAATAAAAGTAATATTATAATTATAAATTTAAGCTTTCTGAAAATATTTTTTATTATCGTGATAAATCGTTCTAATAAACCAGTATTAACTATATTTTCTCGATATTTATTAATTCTTTTTTGACTTAAATCAGACATCTTATTTGACAACAAAAGTATTTCTTCACAAATTTCCTTTCTTCTTTCATCATCTAAGTTTGGTGTTAGTTGTTTTTTTAAACAATCAATTTTTATTAACGTGCTTTTTATATCTTTAATTAGCAATATAATATCTTTATGTAGATATAATTCCGCCTCTCTTTCGGCTTCATATATCTTGTTAAAAGTTTCAGGGTTGACATTATCATATTGAAAAAACTCTGCAAATATTTCTTCAAGTTTTTTAGAATTTTCTATGTATAATTTTCTGATACTTTCGTCATTTCTATAGCCAAAAAATAACAACCCTTTCCACACACCTAAAAGAAAACAAATACTTGTAATACACTCTAAAATTGTCTTTGTAACATCCCAGTCCATATTCATATATTAACCCCTCGATTAATTTCATTATATCAGAAAAAGGCAACATAACATTCATATAAATGCTTTTTGGGGAATAAGACGCCACGTCATTCCAGAAACACTCTTTTCTTAGAACAAATACAAAGACATCGACTACTATGCATTGCCATTATATAATAGTCGATATCTGTGCAAAAATTAAACTATCACGCTGAAAATCTCAGCTTACAATTAATAGCGGAAATTATTTATAAATGTTTTAAATATTACAACATTTCTTTTCTTAATTCTTCGTTTGATTTTTGACTTAAATATTTAGGTGCTATATCAAACACAGTTTTACAACCAGTTTCACCTTCTTTAAAGAGTCTATAAACTGCTCTTGCATATGCAACTAACACACTGGATGTAAATTCAGGGTTTGACTCAAGTTTCAAAGAATACTCTATTATGTGATTTTTATTTCCTGCAGTAGTTCCTGTTCTAATTACAAAGCCACCATGTGGAATTCCACCATGTTTTTCTTTAAGTTCTTCTTCTGTAATAAAATGAACAGTTGTGTCATAAGGCTCAAAATAATTTGGCATAGTTTTAATTTCTTTTTCTATTCTTTCTTTGTCCGCACCTTCTTCAACAACTACAAAACATTCTCTGGTGTGCATTTGTCTTGCGGTAAATGTTGGATTTTCACAATTTCTAACAGATTGAAGTGCGCTTTCTACAGGAATTGTATATTGTTTTGCATCTTTAACGCCTTCAATTCTTCTAATTGCATCACTATGTCCTTGGCTTATACCTTTCCCCCAGAAAGTATAATCATGTCCATTTGGTAAAATTGCATTAGCATATAATCTATTAAGCGAGAACATTCCTGGGTCCCAACCCACAGAAATCATTGCAATATGTCCTGTTTCTTTAGCTGATTTATCTACATTTTCAAAATGAGTTGGGATTTTTGCGTGTGTATCAAAACTGTCCACAACATTAAACATTTTTGCATATTTAGGTGTTTGCACTGGCAAATCATTTGCACTGCCAGAACAAATAATCAAAACATCAATTTTATCTTTCCAGTTTTCAATGTCTGAAATATTAACAACCTGTGCTGTTGAATTAATTTTTAAATCTTGTGGTTTTCTTCTTGTAAATACAGCGACAAGCTCCATATCAGAATTTTGTCTAATCGCATATTCTACACCTCTACCCAAGTTACCATATCCTAAAATACCTATTTTCATAAATTATTTCCTCATTATTATTTAATATTTAATAAAAATATTATACAAAAAGATAAAAAATATTAAAAAATATTTTAAAAAATGTAAATATACCTATAAAATAAGAGAGCAATCGAAATCACTCTCTTATTAAAAAAGTTTTAAATAAATGTATAATTAATAATTGGAATCGATAGAATCTTTGAATACACCATGACGTTTTCCAATTTCGACATATTCTTGAACTTTACCTCTTAACCAATCATATCTTGCGCTATATGAAGATTTAATACCTTCCGCAAATGCAACCTTATCAGAGTATATTTTTTGAGCTAATTCAAATGCATCCGCAGTTTTTTCAGCATTATAAGCTAATGCATCTTCATATTTATTAGTATCTTTATCTTTAAAGTCTACAAAAATAGAATTTGCACCTTTGCTAACGCCTGACTTGTTATATTCAATAAGTCCATCCGTTAATCCACCTTTTTTATTAACAATTGAAATTGCTCCGGAATGATAAGCGATTTCCTTATGAACAAGCCCACAGGGCTCATCCCAAGAAGGCATTGCTGCAAAATCTGTCATCATCTTAAAGCCAGCATAACGTTCAGGTTCTGAGAACAACCCAGCAAATACCATTCTATTAGCGGCTTTTGGATCAATTTGAGCGACTTTTTCTTTAACTTCTAAAAATCTTTCAATAAATTTTTGATCTCCAATACCTTGTAAATAAAAGACTGGTGGATTATTTTTATCATAATTTCCACGTTCATAATATTTTTCAATAGCATTAGCCCAAATATCTATACCTTTTTGGTCTACAAGTCTACCCGCCATACCGTGAATCAATGTGTTTTCATCTACTCCGGTTAAATCTGTAGTTTCCCATGCTTTAAGCTTAATTGCATTATCTTTTCCACCTGATTTTTTTACAGCATCAATATCAGCAATAAGTTTTTCTAAATACACCTTCTTGTTATGTTGATGTGTTTCATATGGCTTTAAAATAGCTTCAGCATCAGATTTAACAGAACCAGGTTTCAAGCCCAACGTAGTTTCAAGCCATCTAGCTTTATTTTCGGTAATAATGTTATTAACTCTATCACAACCATTAGTTATCCCTTTAGCTGTTGGATATTGGCTAATTTCATTTGGCTTAATACCGCTTGCCATTGCAATTTTTTCCAATTCATTTACATCTGCATATTTACCTGTTCTACCTCTTAATGCTGCAAGCGCGTAGTTGGTTCCGCCCATAGCCGCATTATTAGCAGCTTCATTAAAATTACCTCTTGATACAAAAACAATATCATCAGCATAAGCCATAGCCATTGTTTGAGGGTTTACACCATGACCTGAAAATAAACCATTCATTAAATGCGCTGGAAAATCTGCATTTTGCGGCATCCAAGAATTTTCAACAATCTTAGCTGCATGTTCTCCAAACATAATATTCATAAATTTTTCTTGAGAATGCCATGCCTGTCCTTGCAATTTAAAGTTATGCATAATTGTAACCATTGGAGTATTTTGTATCTTGTCAGCTAGTCCTGGCTCAAGCCCCATTGCTTTTCTTGCTGGAGTTAATTGTCTCAACATAGCTGCTATCGGACCAGTATGCCAATCATTACCCATAATCATATCAGCCCTCAATGGTACTCTAGATGACTCAGCAGATAATATTAAATTTTCATAGAAATACTTACCAAAATAAATATTTCTTTCTGTTTCACCCGCCTGAGTTGTATGATCATTGTATATGTTTTTAACAGCGTCATCTTGAACAGGTCCATCCATTCTAAATTTATCATTTTTATAGAATACTGTTCTATATTTAACTTCAGCTGTTGGCAGCGCACCTACTTCTTTCGATGGCACAAATGTCACTAAATTTGTATCATAAACATTACCCTCAGCCATCGCTTTTTGAATAGCTTGCGCAGTTTCATCATCAAACTGTTTCAACGTATCGGTATAGTCTACAGCTGAACGCATTTCATCTGACATGAAAACTTCAACTTTTTCATAACTTTTTCCATGATCAGTATAAATAGGAATATGCATTTCATCAATTTTATTCAAATTCGCCATAACTGTAGGATTTTTATCTGCTACAGTACTTACATATTGATATTTATTAGCTACTCTTTTGATATCAAAAAATCTTGAGTTTTCAACTTGACCTAAATACAATGGTGTATCAACAATCAAATCAACTCTTTGCTTATTATTAATCACTGCGCCTAAATTTGCGACTAATTCTTTTGGAACAATTGCTAATCCACCAGTCTTTGCAAATCCTGCATATTCGGCAGTAGGAACCCTAATCATAGCTTTATCTGGCAATTCTATAGGTTTTATTGCACCCAAAACTCGTCTTGTTGATTCAGCTCTAAGTGTTTGACTTAACGCTTTTTCTTTGTGACCATAACCATTTAATACAGTTGCAAGCTCCAAATGTTTTCCATTAACTTCTACAACTCTAGAGAAAAAGTTTTTTGCTGCATTAGGAAGCGCCTTAATAGCACTAAGACCATTAACATTATGTTCAACTGTATTTATTCTATTATTAATGTTTTGAATTTCATTTTTTAAGGCTTTATTTTCACTTATATTTTTAGTTAAAGTTTCTGCTAAATTTGAAATTAATTTATTATTTTCTTTTGCACTTTCTACAAAAGAATTGAAAGATTTTTCTAAATTTGTCAATCCTTTGGGCTTTCTAACACTTACATAAGTTGCTACACCTAAAGACACTACAGCCAATGCAGCAGACACCATTGATAAATTTTTGTTATTATCTGAAGACGATTGCTTAACGGGGGGAGCTTGTGGAGCTTGCACTGGTTGGCTGACAACAGGCAAAAAAGTATTTTTTGATTTAAAACTAATATTGTCTTTTTTCAATAAGCCTACGCTTGTTACACTTAAGGTATTCATTTAAACCTCCTAACAGAAAAACCTTTATTAATAATAAGCATTTGTATAAATCTATCATAACATTGTAAATTTTTTTATTAACTAGTTTATAACGATTTATTAAGATAAAAAATTGATATCTTTTTTTCAAAAATAAATTTTTACATACTTTTACATAAAAAAACATCCCCCAACTGACTATAAATTACTATAAAATATACTTTTCCCATGCGAATCTAACCCGCCAGTAGGAAGAAGTTTATTGTTATTAACCGCTGTTTTTATTGTATTAAGCCATTCTTTACTTGCAGCGACATCGCCATAATAAGGATAATAAACTTCGGCACATAATGATTTAGCACCACCCGTAGACTTAAATATTGAAATTAATTTATCCAAACTTTTATGCGCATCTATACCGGTTTTTACACAGTTACCAACCGGAGTTAGAGCAATATGAGCTAATGTCATATACCCATATTCTTGTTTACTTATAATATTCATAGCTTCTGCCATATCCATACAATAATCCTGTAAATCAAGTTTAGGTTCAAACTTAGATTGAAGACTATTAAAAGTATCTAATGCTATTTTTTCATTATTTTGCGATAATTTTGATTTTATATAGCCCTTTAAATAATACCAAGGATAATTTACCCCATATTTTACTGCAGAAGAATATTTGATTGACTCTTCTATACTTAAATTCGATACAATATCTTTTGCCGGAGTTTTTTTCAATTCATCTTTATATTTTTCTAAAAAATCACTAGCAGCCTTTTTTCTAACAATTTTAAATTTATTAAGATAATTATTTAGTTCTTTATCAAATGGATTTATGCAATTAATAACAAGATGATTTTGAATTGGTTTTATTAAATCATCGCCCAACATTCTATTTTCAACAGATAACTCTGCTCCTAATACAACTCTTAAATTTTTATACTTTTTCGGATTAGCGGCAATAATTTTAATAGCCTCTTTGCATCCTTCAATCGTATCATGATCGCTAATAGCAATAGTAAATGGAGCCTCCTTTGCTAAAACCGCTGATTTGTTTTTATTTGATTTAGCAACTAAATCTGCATACCTCGCAGCTTGGTCTAAAAGTTCTGAAACGCTCATTTTTCCATCAGAATTAATAGTATGATTGTGCATTGATAATCTAAATGTACGATTATTAACCCCAATTAATTCATAATCATCTTGTTTTTTTGTTAACAAGGACTTTCCAGAAGTATATGATACTGGGGAATTAGAAAAATCAGATATTATTGATTTATATTCTTGTCCACCAATAATTGAACGAATAGAAAACCAATTGTCTTGAGAAATTCCGATTGAATTTAAAAGTTCTTTCCTGTATTTAACATCATTAGGAAATTTACTACACAAAACCTCTTTTATATTTCTAATTTTAATATTTTTATGTATCAATAAACCTCCAATAAGAATACCGGAGCTAACTCCTGCCATAGCTGCTGTTTTGTAAAATGTTTTATTTTTCTTAGAAGTTTCCGTTTTTGAGGTATTGTTGATATTATATGAGAAATTTTGTACTGGAAAAATTTTCATACACTACCCCAATAAAGCTTTTATTAACGCTGCAAACATATCCTGACCAGGTTTGCTAAAATAATTAGCAAACTCTTTTGTAAACGCCCTATTGTTGGCACAAGCAGACTTAATCAAAGTTTTAACAAATCTGAATTGTTTATCTAAATCCCATTTTGGAAATTCTATAGAAAGCGTATCTCTAGCTAATCTTTTAGGTTTTCTATCTTTCATATCTTTTAATGCAGCTAATTGCGAAAGATTAGCTGATTCAAAAGGAATCCAAGCCAAATTTAAAGCTTCTTGTACCCCTTTTAATATTTTACCTTCCCTAATTGCTTCCAATACAAAACCAATATTTTTAATATTTTCTCTTGAAGGATGATTAACTCTTACTACATCATCGTACAATCTTGGAAATTGCTTCGTATATTCAACCCAATAAGGATTAGCAAAAACATAATCATCATAATATGTTACTGGTCCACCATGCCATCTTTCCAATACCATAAACTGTTTTTCATCAATATCACTTCTATATTGATGAATAATTTGAAGTTTTCGATGAGGTCTATCCTTAGCATCTACAGCTTCCGTCAATTTTTCAATTTGATCTTTAGTATAAACTTGAGGAAAAGCTGCTTCATCGTGATTATAACTCAAAATTCTCTGATCAGTATTTTCCCATAATCTACCTTTAAATTGATTTACACTTTCTATATCATCATCAGGATGTCCAGTTCCTTTAATAATCACATAAGCCTTGTCCAAATCACTTCCTGGGAAAGCTTTTCCACGCGCAACAGAACACACTCCATCGTAACCCGCCAACAAAACTTTGTACTTATCATAATATAAATCTTTTTCTGATTTTTCGACAGCATTCACAAATTCATTTTGGATATTTTCTGAAACTTTTCGTAAATTAGGAAACCCTGTTAAATTTTCATAATATTTTAAAAATACTTTTTTTTCAGTAGGATTATTTACTCTATCAAGAAAAGATAAATTTCTTTCTCTAATATTATTACACCTTTCAAAATCAAATTTATCATCACCTATATCAAGATAATTTCCAAGACGCAATTTTGAATATAAGGTAATTGCTTGTTCTCCTGAAATATTGCCATTTTGTGGGATACCATAATAAAACGGTTCCAAAGACCAAGGTCTATTGCCAAAAGATAAAACCTTTTTGCTATTTTTTCTCATTGATGGCAAATTATTTAACCTAAAATCGAATTGATTTTTCCTAGAATTTTCATTAAAACTCTCGCGTTTTGGTAGCACAAAACGAGAATTAGTGATGCAGCTAATTTTCATATACTCTCCTTAAAGTTAAATTTAATATAAATCATTATTTTAATTTTGTCAATAAAAGAAATTAATATTCAAAAAAAAGAAATACAACACACAATAATAACAACAAAAAAACCTCGATTTTTTATAATCGAGGCTTTTTCAATATTAATCTAAAAATTAAATTCTATGCTGCCAAACGCCGCCGTTTCTATCGACTAATGCATCATAGCAAGACCAAATTCTAAAGATACCTGTTAAACCTAATAATGCGTGAGTTACAACTTTATCTGTAGATTGATCGTTGACCATTTGTCCTAACCCTGGCCAAATTAATAATGATAACGCAGCAGCGCCAACTGATTTTCCACTAACTTCACCATCAGTACCATGAGTTCTAGCTAAAGCCATCATTGGATTAGAAACTAAAAACAACCCTAAAACTAAAGCAATTAAACTTTTTTTCATTTCCATACTCCTTCTAATAATTTTCTAAAAAAGCGGGCGGTTTCCCGTCCGCTTGAAATTTTATATCAATAAAGCGATATTACACTTTTCTCTTACGAGCAGCTTCTGACTTGCGTTTTCTTTTCACGCTAGGTTTTTCATAACGTTCACGACGTTTGATTTCAGAAAGGATACCAGCTTTTTGGATTTTTTTCTTAAATCTACGAAGAGCGCTTTCGATATTTTCGTTTTCGCCAACTCTAACTTCTGCCATTGTGTTTCACCACCTTCATACTTTACTAATTTTGTTAAGTCATCCTAACACGAATATATTTGAATTTCAAGTGCTTAAATTATTTAATTATTAAGATAAATTACAATCATAAATTAAAAATATTATTTATCCACGCAATTTATGAATTTAACTTAAAAATCACACCCCAAAAAATAAGCCCAAACAAAAAACACAGGCATTTTATCCTGTGTTTTTTGTTTATTCCAACTATTTTTTATTTATTAACTGAATAATTTAAAATCTTGACCGGCGTGATCTTTAACCAATTTAGCAACAGTCTCTTGTTCTGCTTTACAAGCTTCTAGCTGTGTTTCAACTTGTTTTAATTCAACGTCCAATTGTTTGTCTTGAGTTTGAATTAATAATGATTTTGTTTCATATTCTGCCATCGCAGCACTATCATCGTCTGTGTACAATTCAGATGAAACATCGTCCATACCTGCAAAAAGAACTGATTCCCAAGAAATGTCTGTTTTATTAGTAAATTTTAATGATCCATCCTCATTAGTTTCTTGCTGACCTGTTTCTTGATTTATTACAGGGACTTCAATTTTTTCAAGAGTCTGTCTTTCTATTGCAATAGTTCCAGCCTGAATTGCATCTTGTAGATAATTTTTATTATTCAACGCAGGAAGTTTTAACATATTTTTTTGATAAAATTCTTCGCAAGCAGCATTGTAGGTGTCTTGTGATTGTCCCTCTTTCCAGCCTGTTTGATTTCCATCTGCATCAAATGTAGCATAATCACTGATATTTACATATCTAGACGCTTCTGATCTGTCCGTACATAAAATTTTACCACTTGCAGGATCAACTAATCTGTATTTCTCTGTATTAAGATCAGAAATAAAGCTTTTATATGTTAGTTCTTCTTGTTTTGTTGACTGAGCATTGGCAGAAGAAGTAAAAGTAAACATCAAATGTCTATTATTTAGTGCTTTAGTATAAGCAGTAGCGACTTGCTCCGTTTCCATTGCAAGAGCGATTTTGCGTTGAGATATCATTTGTGCACGATATTCCAAATCGCTTCTTCTCGCTGTTAAAAGTAATAATCTTGCTTGTGATGCTGCTAAACCCATTGTCGTATACCTTTATTCTTTTGTAACCACATTAATATAAAAACAAAAAATATAACTAAATTTCATACTTTGTATATATTGTTACAATACTTAATATTTACTAGTTACATTTTTCTCTTTTACCATATTAGTGTCCTTGCCTTTCTTTGTTATTTTCTTCCCTGTAAGCATGTTATCGGCATTTTGAAGAAAAACTTTAGCATATAAATAATAATTGTAAAGAAAATGTTACAATAAAAAGGAAACACCGCCCCTCCTCTCGAACTTTACCAATATCATAGCTGAGTGGCAGCCCGAAATAAATGTCAGGCACTGCCTGACCTACAAACTGTCATCCCGAACTTGTTTCGATATCCGTCGGATAAATTTGAAAAATAATTTATTTACAAAATATACTTGTATTCCCAAAATGTTTATTATACGATATATATTACCTTAAGCAAGGTGTAGTCCAAATAGAAAAAGGAGAAAATGATGCCTAAAATGAAAACTCACCGTGCGGGAGCTAAAAGATACAAGCTTACTGGCACAGGTAAATTATTAAGAAGACAAGCAGGCACAAAACACTTGTTAGCTCACAAGTCTAAGTCTCGCAAAAACAGATTGTCTTCTATGGTAGAGGTTTCTGATACACACAAAAAATTAGTGTTAAAACAGTTACCTTATGCTAAAAAACACAAATAGTAAATTACATTAAGACAATCAAAGGAGAAAAAAATGAGAGTCAAACGCGGAAACGTTTTACGTAAACGTCATAAAAAAATCTTAAAATTGGCTAAAGGCTTTAAAGGTGCAAGAAGCAGAATATTCAAAGTTGCTAATTGTGCAGTAATGAAAGCTTTAAAATATTCTTACAGAGACAGACGCAATCTAAAAAGAAATATGCGTCGCTTGTGGATTATCAGAATTAACGCTGCTGTTAGACAGTACGGTTTAAGCTATTCTAAATTTATGAATGCGCTTAAAAAATCTGAAATCGAAGTTAACAGAAAAATGTTGGCTGAACTTGCAGTTAATGAAAAAGAAGCTTTTGAAGTTATCGTAGAAACAGCAAAAGCTCAAATTAAATAACTATAAGTTTATTTAAGGTTAAATAAAAGCGAGGTTAAAACCTCGCTTTTTAATTTATGAATATTTATGAATATTTTGCTAATTAAAACCAACTAGTGTATATTGTAGACATATAAAAACATGTGGGAGAGAATTCAATGCTTACAATAGACAAAGTTTATAAAGCGCAAAATATACTTAAAGAAGCCGTAAAAAAAACTGAACTAATATATGCTTCAAATATTGATGATAGCGAAATATATTTAAAGGCAGAAAACCTGCAAAAAACTGGTTCTTTCAAAATCCGTGGCGCATATTATAAAATCTCACAGCTCTCAGATGAACAGAAGGCAAAAGGGATTATTGCTTGCTCTGCTGGAAACCACGCGCAAGGAGTTGCTTTAGCCGCACAAAAAAATAATATTAATGCAACCATTTTCATTCCTAGCACAGCCCCAATCTCAAAAGTCGAAGCTACTAGAAAATATGGTGCCGAAATTCGATTAGTTGATGGTGTATATGATGATGCTTTCAATGAAGCTGTTAAATATCAACAAGAAACAGGCGCAGAGTTTATTCACCCATTTGACGATGAAGATGTAATCGCCGGACAAGGGACCATTGCCCTTGAAATACTGGAACAAATGCCTGATGTTGATGCCATTGTTGTTCCAATTGGCGGAGGCGGTTTGATTTCAGGAATTGCTTATACAATTAAACAACTCAAGCCTTCATGCAAAGTCTACGGTGTTCAAGCAAGTGGCGCCGGTAGTATGTATCATTCAATTGAAAAACATCAAAGAACGGAATTAAATAAAGTGTCTACATTTGCAGACGGTACAGCAGTAAAAATGCCTGGAGTGAATACGTTTGATTTTTGTTCTAAATATGTTGATGAAATTGCACTTGTTAGCGACGATGAAGTCGCTACTGCTGTTCTTACATTAATTGAAAGACAAAAAATTATAGCTGAAGGAGCTGGAGCGCTAAGCGTTGCTGGTGTAATGTTTAAAAAATTCCCAATCCAAGGAAAGAAAGTTGTATGTGTAGTATCTGGTGGAAATATTGATGTTAACATCCTATCAAGAGTCATCAACAGAGGACTTTTAAAAACCGGTAGAATTTCTGATTTAACAATTGAATTATTGGATAAACCAGGACAACTTAAAGGTGTATCCGAAATCATTTCAGAACACGGAGCAAATGTAATTCGTGTCCGTCACACTCAAGGTGGAGAAGGAACAAATATCAACGATTGTTTCTTAGAAGTTTCTATGGAAACAAGAAATTTGCGACATTTTTGTGAAATAAAAAAAGCTATGGAAAATGCAGGCTACAATGTTGTAGCTTCAAAAAACGAAATATAAATATAAGGAGAATAATATGGCAGAAATTATACTAACATCTAAAGCCCCTCAACCAATTGGACCTTACTCTCAGGCTTATATGGTAGAAAACACTTTATATTGTTCTGGACAAATTGCACTAGATGCTCAAAGTGGCGAATTTTTAAACGGTACAATAGAAGAACAAACTCACAAATGTTGCCAAAACATAGAAGAAGTCCTTAAAGCTGCTGGTTTAAGCTTTGAAAATGTAGTAAAAACGACTTGCTTTTTAGCAAACATGAGCGATTTTGCAGCATTTAACAACATATACGCCCAATATTTCACATCAAAACCTGCGCGTTCTTGTGTTGCTGTGAAAGAACTTCCCAAAAATGGACTAGTTGAAATTGAAGTTATTGCTACCAAGTAAAACGAAATATAACACATAAAAAAAGCTGAATAATTTATTCAACTTTTTTATTATTAATTAGGAACAGGCAAGCCGTCTCTTTTTCGATTTTGGATAATATCATCATAACAATTTTCCAAAACACTTACAAGTTTTGCTGTGCCATCTATGTTATTTGTTTTTATCAAAAAGTTAATCAAATCCAAATACAAAGAAACTAGTTCGTTAGTATACAAATACGTCTTACCTCTAGCTACATTTTCTATTTTGCGAATTGCCATATCACCACTTTGAGATTTATTATAAGTCAAATACTGCTTAAGCTCTGAAATCGCATACGAAAGTGAATCCGCATATATATCAGACATCAAAGGATTTTTATTAAAATATTCAGTGACAAGCCGTGCCCCCATTGATTTATTAAGAATATTTTGATTTACTTCTCCAGTAGAAACCGACATACTTAGAATAACACTATCAGGGTCATAACCTTTTTTTTCAACCCATTCTCTAATCTTATCTGCGATTTTCTTAGGATAAGCAGGCAAAGAATTATCTATAACTAAAGCCTCTTTCTCGGCTAATTTGATTTTCTTTAATCGTTTCAATGCACTGATTAAACTTTTAGAAAAATGCTTTCTTGCATCTGGAGTATTATCCCAAAAATCTTGAAGAATTAATCTTTTTTGAGCGCCTAAATTATTAACATCTGCCAACTCTTTTTCTGAAGGTGGCGTTGTTTGATTTTTTACAAAATAATTAGACATTGATGTTTTAACATTTTTGGACGACCCTAAACGCCAAGCATCAAATAAAACTTCTTTCAAAAAACTAGCCGCTTGAGGATTATTTTTGTAAAATTCTTTTACCCTCATAGACTGTAAATATATCCTACTAGGGTTTTTTGCGTAATATTCTATTAAAGACTCACAAATTTTCAAGCATTCCTCAGAAGAAACAACACCTCTGGGAATATATATATGACCATTATTTTTTTCAAAACGCTCAGTTTGTTTTAATCGCAAAGTTTCTACAAATCTTTCATTGTACTGTGGGTCTGATAATTTTAAAATTTGACCATATTGGCGATGAACTCTTGGAATATTTAGCTTAACTAAAACAGGAGCAAGCTGTCTTTGTCCACTTGCATAATTTTTTAAATCATTTAAAGAATAAGCTTCGCCCCAATATAATTTTAGTAATTGTAAGCTTAAGTCTTCGTCTGGAGAAAATATTTCACATTTACCATTTTTTACATCAGAAATAAAAGAATCACTCCTTGCTTCAACGTCACTCATTGACAAAACATCAGAAAATTCAGGATACTTTTCCTTAACTTCATCCAATGTTTCACAATATAAAAGATCCTCATAAACATGTTTATGAACATCAACTAACGTCAATTTATTAGGATTACCTGCTTCTACTACAAAATTTGCAGCTTTTTTTATCCTATCTGGAACAACTTTTTCATCATTCAAAATCTCTGCTTCATACATATTTCTCATAGTTTGAGCTAAATTTAAACTGTTTCCACCTTTAAAACTCAAATAATAATTAGGCGATAAAAAAGGCGACACTTGAGCATAATTAATAGAATAATTAACAGCTACACTTTCAGGCTTTTGTTCTAAATGAACATAATTTTTATATTGGTTTTTATTAACAATACTAGGATAAATTTTCATTTTTCGTAACTTTCTAAGAAGTTAATACACATAAAAAGAATTTCTTGCTAAAAAATAAATAGTTATTTACATAGATTTACAATTTATTTTAGTATAAATAAATATTTATGTCTAAATTATCAATCAAGAATTGTATCAAATTTAGAACTTTTTTCTAAATATTTTGAAATAGCTAAAACTAAATCATCTTTATTACTTTTAATTAAAGTATTACACACATTTAAATATGTATTCATTGCTGTATTAGAATCAAGTCCAAATAACTTATGATGCATAAAAAGCTTCATCAAAACAGCTCTAACTTCTTTACAGACTTTAGAATTATCTGATAAAACTACATCATAAGCAAAATTTAAAGTGTCTAACAAACTTTTAGTGTAAGCGATATCAACATCCATGTTATTTTTTAACAAAGAATTAATACTAATACGACCGCAAATAGGAACACTATACCTCTTTGTATTATCAATCCTTAATAAATTAGGAATAAATTCAGATTTGTCACGACCTGTTTTTTCATAATATTGCAAAATCTTGTCTTGCATTTTTTGAGAATATAGAACTATATCTGTTTTTTTAGTTTTTTCTGCTTCTAATCTTGTTTTCATATGTTTATATGCTGAACGCAATGAACGAGAAAATGTATCTTTATCACTTTTATTTTTAGCAAAATATTCTTTAATCCACATATTTTCTGTTTCTGATAAAGAATTATATCCATTTAACTCGTTCATCGAATAATTTGTGGTTCCAGATTTTTTATCAAAAAATTTAAGAATATTTCTTTTTATATTTTTCATCGAACCAAAATTCCACATTTCAAACAATGTAGCATTATAAATTTCATTAGCTAATACATTATCTTTGTAAAAATTTTTAATAATTTTAGGTTGATCATAAAGTCTAGATGGATCTTTTTCGTAATATTCAAATAAAGAATCTAAGATTTTTTGGCTTCGAGAAATAGGCAAATAGCCTCTAGGTATTGAAATATATCCATTTGTCTTTTCAAAATTTGCATCTTTTGTTGCTGCAATCATATCTGCAATACGTTTACTCGCATCTAGATCTGAATGCTTTAAAACATTTGCATAGTGTTTATTTCTTAATGGAATATTTAAAATTTTCATTACTGAGGCAAAAGTTGTAGATTTAATACCGGTGTGTTTTTCCAAATCTGATAATGAAAAGCCTTCTCCCCAATACATTTTCATTAATTGCATACTAACATCATTGTCTTTATTGAAATACTCATTTTTACCATCTATAACTTCTCTTAAAAAAGAACCATTTTGAGGTTTTGTCTCTAGTTCATCAATAGATAAAACTTTACTAAACTCGCTAAAACGGTCTTTTATTTCACCTAGAGACTTGGAATACATAATATCGAAATACGCTTGCTTATGAACGTCTATAAGGGTTAAATTTTGTGGATTTCCATTTTTTAATAATCTATTCGCCAAATCCTCTACCCTTTTTGGGAGACGACTATCCTCTTTGAGTATTTCTGTAGCTTTCAATGTTTTCATTGCTTTTGCCAAATCCACACACGCTCCTGAAAAACTTATACAATATGCAGGATTAAAATAATGCATATTTGTTGCATTATTATAAATCTGTGGTGTCGAACAATGTTTGTTTTCGAGATTATTAGAGTCTTTTTTAATAATTGGTCTATAATTTAAATTAATTTGTTGTATTTTCATATTTCATCCTTACTTAAATATATCTTTTGAATGCATGAGTTGTATAAATTCATAAGCTCTATATTGATAAAAACTAGTTATATTTAACAAAATATCATTTTTATTCATTCGATGTAATTCATTACAAATAAACATATATAAACTAAAAAAGTAATTCGCTGAAAAATCACGAATATCCCCTTTTCTGGTTGCAAAACTTTCTGTTATTTTTTTTATCTCTCGTAATGATTTATCATTATTATATTGAGGGTCTTTTTTTATAATATTATAAGTATGAATAGCTGTTGCAACTATAATTTCAGATATTAATGTTCTTTTATATTCATTATTTTCAAAATATTCGTTAATTGCCTTTCGATATTCTATCGGAGGTGTAAGTAGATTTATTTTTTTTGTATAAAGAAATTTATTTTCAAAATCATTCATAGATTTACCCTCTTTTTCTAAATAACGCATTATATCTTTTGCTACATCTTCGGGTAAATACGGAATAGAAACATATTCTTTATTTTTTTCTGCTTCAACTATTGCAGAAACTGATTTCCAGGCAGATTTCATGCTTGCAGAAAACGCTTTTTTCTCCTTGGGATGGGTATCCCAAAATTCTTTCATCAATACAGTTTTTTCAGTAGAATTATTATTTAGTGATAAAACAGTCTCTAATGCGTTATCATCCATTGAAGACACCTTACGTTTTAATGCAAAAAACTCTTTCAAGGCTTTTTTAACGTTTTTACTAGAACCCAGTCTCCAGGCTTCAAACAATACAAGAGAAAAAACCTCTGAGGCATACTCATTGTTATTATAAAACTCCTTTATTCTATTTGACTGCAAATATGCTTTATCAGGATTTTCCAAATAATACTGCAACAAAGACTCGGATATTTTTTCACGATGTTCTTTAGTCAGCGGTCCACGTGGAATATGTATATGTCCATGCTCCTTTTCATATCTTTGAGCATATTTTATTGCAAATGACTCTGCAAGTCTTGCACTAAAATCTTTATCAGAACGTTTCAAAATATGCCCATACAACTTAGGTCTTCTTGGAATATTTAATGTCCTCATAGCCGAATACAATTTACCGACTTCTATATTAGTATATGCAGCTAAATCTTTCAAAGAATAGCCTTCGCCCCAATATAATTTAATTAATTGTAAGCTTAAATCTTCTTTATTATCAAAATATTTATTTTTCCCCTCAATAACCTCTTTTAAAAATGAACCATTTGACGGAGGTTCTTCTAACTCATTTATAGATATAACATTCTCAAATTCAGGAAATGAGTCTCTAAGTTCATCCAATGACTCCGCAAGTGTTACATCATAATATGCCCTTTTATGCACATCTATCATTGTTAAATCATCTTTGTTTCCATCTTTCAATATATCAAACGCTAAGCTTTTAACTCGAGGCGGAATCTCTTCAATTCCATTTACATTTTCATATTGATTTAACTCTTTAACTGACTGAGCTAAATTTGTACTATAGCCATAAAAAGCTAGAGAATGTGCGAAATTTAAAAAAATTTGATTTGTATTATTTAAAATATTTTTATTACTATTGACATTATTAACAGCTTTTTTCTCTTCTTTGTTTAAATTGTAATTGTAATTTATACGTATTGGTAAAACTTTCATATCTATATTTCATTCCTTTTTGTTTTCAAAAAGTGTAAATATAGATTTTTGTTATTATCAAAAATTAATTTAATAAAAATTTACAAAAAAACTCCCCCAATTAAGGAGGAGTTTTAAATTTATATTATTTACAAAACTAAGCGTTAGCACCTGATTTTGCAATAATTTCTGTTTCAATGTTGCTAGGAACTTGTTCATAGCATTTGAATTCCATTGAGAATGTACCACGACCTTGAGTTTTTGAACGAATATCAGTAGCATATCCGAACATTTCAGAAAGTGGAACGATTGCGTTGATTTTTTGGATACCAGTACCTTCAATGATTTCCATACCTTCAACACGACCGCGTCTTGAAGAAATATCACCGATAATATCACCAGTATTTTCTTCTGGAACTTCGATTTCAACTTTCATCATAGGTTCAAGGATACAAGGTCTAGCTTTTTTAGTACCTTCTTTCATAGCCATAGAACCAGCGATTTTGAATGCCATTTCAGAAGAGTCAACTTCGTGGTAAGAACCATCATAAAGTTCAACTTTAACGTCAATCATTGGGAATCCAGCTAAGATACCGCCTTCAAGCGCTTCTTCCATACCTTTTCTAGCAGGTTCGATGTATTCTTTAGGAATAGCACCACCAACGATTTTGTTTTCAAATACAAATCCAGCATTTTCTTCTGCAGGAGAAATTCTAACTTTAACGTGTCCGTATTGACCTTTACCACCAGACTGACGGATGAATTTAGAATCTTGATCAGCATTACCACGGATAGTTTCTCTGTATGCAACTTGTGGTTTACCAACGTTAGCATCAACTTTGAATTCTCTCATCAAACGGTCTACGATGATGTCTAAGTGCAACTCACCCATACCGGAGATGATTGTTTGACCAGTTTCGTTATCTGATTTAACTCTGAAAGAAGGATCTTCTTCAGCAAGTTTTTGTAACGCAATACCCATCTTATCTTGGTCAGCTTTTGTTTTTGGTTCAATAGCAACAGAAATAACTGGATCTGGGAATGACATTTTTTCAAGAATAATTGGAGATTTTTCATCACACAATGTATCACCTGTAGTAGTGTCTTTCAAACCAACTGCGGCACAAATATCACCAGCATAAACTTCAGTAATTTCATTTCTTTGATCAGCATACATTTGAACAAGTCTTGAAATACGTTCTTTTTTACCGTTTGTAGCGTTTAATACATATGAACCTGATGTCAATTTACCTGAGTAAACACGTAAGAAAGTTAAACGACCAACAAATGGGTCTGTCATAACTTTAAATGCCAATGCTGCGAATGGTTCAGCTTCTGAAGAATGTCTTTCAACTTTTGTTCCGTCTTCTAATTCACCTTCAATAGCTTTTACATCTACTGGAGATGGCAAGTAAGAAACAACGTTGTCTAACAACAATTGAACACCTTTGTTTTTGAATGCTGTACCACAGCAAACAGGAACAATTTTGTTATCACAAACAGCTTTTCTTAAAACTGCTTTTAATTCATCTACAGTTGGTTCTTCACCTTCTAAGAACTTCATCATCAAGTCATCATCTTGTTCAGAGATAGCTTCAACTAATGCAGCTCTGTATTCAGCAGCTTGATCAGCTAATTCAGCAGGAATATCAGTAACTTGAATATCTGTACCTAAATCATTTGTGTAGATATGAGCTTTCATTTCCATCAAATCAACAATGCCTTTGAATTCATCTTCTGCACCAATAGGCAATTGAATAGGATGAGCATTAGCTCCCAATCTGTTTCTCAATTGGTCAACTACACGATAGAAGTTAGCACCAGTTCTGTCCATTTTGTTTACAAATACCATTCTTGGTACTTCATATCTATTAGCTTGTCTCCAAACTGTTTCTGATTGTGATTGAACACCACCAACAGCACAGAACACAGCAACAACACCATCCAATACACGCAATGAACGTTCAACTTCGATTGTAAAGTCAACGTGACCAGGGGTGTCGATGATGTTTAATTGGTGTCCTTTCCACATAGCAGTAACTGCTGCTGATTGGATTGTGATACCACGTTCTTTTTCTTGTTCCATAAAGTCTGTTACAGCTGCACCATCGTGAGTTTCACCGATTTTGTGAGTTTTACCAGTGTAAAACAAAATACGTTCTGTAGTAGTTGTTTTACCTGCGTCAATGTGCGCTGCAATCCCAAAGTTTCTAACTTTTTCTAGTGGGGTTTGTCTTGCCATTTTTGTTTTTCCTCATTTTTTATGTAATTTCTTAATTAAACAGCTAAATTGCTATCTATTTTAATTTTTACACAAAAATATAGTTTGTAAAATATATGTTTACAAACTATAATAAAAACAAATTAGGACTTAGGGTAGATATGCTTTCTAAAACACATTATACTATACTTCATACTCTAACTTACATGTTAGGAATTATTTCGTACTTCAAATCATGCGAAATTTTATTTTCATTTCTTATACTATTTGTAACAATTTTCTTAATATTAAATAAAAAAATTTCTAAAATATTCGCCCTAATAATGATTTTTATTTTTATAGCTGGAAATGCATACACAAACCACAAAATGAAAACCAATGATTTGCTAACAACACTAGCGCCAGCTGATGTTACTATTCAAGGACAAGTTATTTCTATTCCCAATAGCACCTATAGCAACAAAACTAAGTTTTTTGTAAACGTAAAACAAGTTCAAATAAAAAATGAAACCTTTAATACTGATAGTAAAACCTACATAACAATTGAGGATGACAAAAAAAATTACAACAAAATCAAAATAGGTGATGAAATAAAAGCAACAGGGAAACTAAGAATTCCACAAGATGCAACAAATCCTTCACAATTTAGTTATAGAAATTATTTAAAAAATTTTAATACTTTTACAACTGCCTACATCTATAAAAATGCTTGGGAGATTACAAACACACCAACCACTATGAAATGGCAATTTATTCAACAATTAAACATTTTAAGACAAAAAATCATAACAATTCATAACAAAATAATAAAAACACCAAACATAGAAATTTTAGGAGGGATTGTATTTGGCGATGATGCAATTAGCCCCCCTGAGGACATTAAAACAACATTTATTCATTCCGGATTAATGCATATTCTTGCAGCTTCAGGTTTAAATGTTGCGCTTATATTCGGAATTTGGTTTTTTATATTTTCAAGAATAAAAATCCCATATCGCCTAGGTATAACAACCGGCATATTTTTAATTTTGATTTACACACTAATGACAGGACTTGGACCACCAGTTCTAAGAGCATCTTTAATGCTCACTTTTGCATTGATTGGTAAATTACTTGATAGAGATGCGGACAATATTGCATTACTACTTCTTGTCGCCGCAATACTCTTAATCGCTAATCCGGCGTCTTTATTTGACGTAGGTTTTCAACTTTCTTTCACTGTAACTCTCGGGTTACTAACATTCTGTCCCATTTTTGCAGAAAAAACTAAAAACATTCCACAAATCATTGCTGGCTCAATTTACGTGCCAATTATTGCACAAATAGTTATTGCTCCAATTCAAATGTATTACTTTAATAATTTTGCAATTTATTCAGTATTTGCAAATATTTGTTCAATGCCATTTGTTAGTATTATAAGCTTTATGGGCTTTATCAGCTCTATATTTGCAGCAATACCCAAATTTCCCTCTGTAATAATAGATATATTTGATTACATAATGAACCCAATTTTAAGCGGATTAGTAAACATCTCAAACTTTTTTGCAAATTTACCAAACGCACTTTTAACAACTACTCAAATTCATCCTTTACAAATATTTCTCTACTACACAATTTTAGTTTTAATCTTTATATGGGCAAAAAACGGACTAAATAAAAAAATCACAACATTAATTCTTTGCGTACTTATAATATTGGGCATAAGTTTCATCCCACCTAAAAATACAAACCTAGAAGCCATATTTTTTAATGTCGGAAATGCTGATGCCATTTTAGTTAAAACTCCAAACAATAAACACATACTAATTGATACCGGCAGATTACCTTTTTTAGGTAGTTATTCTGCAGCCAAATCTATAATCTATGAATACCTAAAAGACAACGGAATAAAAGAACTTGATTATTTGGTATTAACTCACTTTGATGCAGATCATGCAGGTGGCGCTGAAACACTAATTAAACTAGTTAAAATTAATAATTTAGTAATATCAGAATTTGAAGAAGATGCCCACTTAGCCCTATTAATACCTTTGATAGCAAAAGAAAAAGACATAAATATAATTTATCCAACTAATGAAAAAACACTTATGGATTATAAATCAGGTAAAATGACAATTTATCAATCTCAGAACAAAAAATTAGACGCAAATAATCTTTCTGTAATAACATCATTTACCCTAAAAGACAAAGCTTTATTACTAACCGGAGACGCAGAAATCGATATAATAAATAATCTCAACATCCCCTCTAAAATTGATATCTTAAAAGTTGGTCACCACGGAGCTCAAAACACTATAACCGCAGAATTTCTAAATCAAAGAAGAACTAAAGCATCAATTTTATCATCTGGACCAAGCGCCTATAACCATCCAGTACCTAGTACAGTAAAAGAAATCCAGCAATCAAATTCAATGCTTTTAAGAACAGATGCCGATAACGCAATAAAAACAATTATAACTCCTAATAAAATTAAAATTTATTCATTCCAAAATAAAAAATGGAAAAGACAATTATAAGTTTTTGCCAAACGCGCCGACTTATTTTAATTAATCCACGGAGAAAATATCCCTAATATCATCCATAGTAAGCGACTTACTAATATTTCTATCAACAGAAATTACACTATCAACAAGGTCACGCTTACGGGATTTCAATTTCTGAATTTTCTCCTCAACAGAATTTTTAGTAATAAGTCTATAAACAAACACTTTTTTCGTTTGACCAATACGATAAGCCCTATCTGTAGCTTGATCTTCAACAGCAGGGTTCCACCAAGGGTCATAATGGATTACATAATCCGCCCCGGTTAAATTTAGCCCTGTTCCACCTGCTTTTAAGCTTATTAAAAATATCGGTATTGTCGGGTTATTATTAAAGTTATCAACAGCTTGTTGTCTATTTTTAGTTTTTCCTGTCAAATATTCATGTTTAATACCTTCACGCTCAAGCCAAGCTTTAATAATATCAAGCATATCTACAAACTGACTAAACAAAAGAACTCTATGCCCCTCACTTATAATTTCTTTGAGCATTTCTTTAAGTTGTTCAAACTTACCTGAGCCAATAACTCCTTTTACATAATCTTTATCATATAGTTTTGGATGACAGCAAATTTGTCTTAACCTTAACAAAGCTGAGAAAATAGACATTTTAGATTTTTCAAACCCAACTTCGTCAATTGTTTTAAAGATTTCTTCTTTTGTAGAATTTAACACATCTATATAAAAATCTTTTTGTTCTGGTGTCATTTCACAAAATGCAACGTTTTCAACCTTATCTGGCAAATCTTTAGCAACATCACGTTTCATACGACGCAAAATAAATGGATATATTTGTTGTTTTAAACGTTTTTCAGTTGTCTTATCTTCTCTTTCCATAATTGGAGTTACGTAACGATAATTAAACTCATGCTTATCAAATAAAAATCCTGGCATTAAGAAGTCAAAAACAGACCATAATTCTTCTAATCTATTTTCTATTGGAGTTCCTGATAACGCCAATTTATGAGTACATTTTAACTGTTTAACACTTTGCGCCGTCTGAGAATCAGCGTTTTTAATATTTTGAGACTCATCAAGTATAACATATCTAAAATCTTTCTTTTTAAGCTTTTCAATATCACGACGAACAAGAGCATAACTTGTAATTACAATATCGTGATTTTTGATTTCTTTAAAAAACTCTTTTCTATCAACGCCTGAAAGCGTCAAGCATGATAAGTCAGGTGCAAATTTTTCAATTTCATTTTCCCAGTTAAATACAACAGAAGTTGGACAAATAACAAGAGATGGTTTTTTCCCATTTTTTTCTTTTGCTTTTTTAAGTAAAACAAGTGCCTGCAAAGTTTTTCCAAGCCCCATATCATCTGCCAAAATACCATTTAAGCCATATTGATATAAAAACCACAACCACCCAAAACCTTTTTGTTGGTATTCTCTAAGCTCAGCATTAATTCCTTTTGGTATAGCTGGAGTATCAGTAATAGAGAATGTAGAAATTTGTTTCCAGAATTTTGAAAAACGTCGAGACATTTTAAGTTCAATTCCTAAGTTTTCCATTTCAGAAATAACCCCAGCTCGGAAAGTTTTTACAACATAAATATCTTTATCATTTTTGTAAACATCAAATGTATTAAATGCTCTTAAAAGAGAATAAACATTTTGAGATGGTACTTCCACAAATCCTGCATTTTTAACTCTATAATATTTATCACCTTCAACTACAATATCGTAAACTTCGTTGAATGGAATTTCCTCCTCATTCAAAAGTCCAAACAATTCAACTTCAAAACTATCTATTGTATCTGGCGAAAAATCAATTCTTGCACAAAGCTTAAACTTATTTTTTGCAAGCTTAAAGAAACTCATATCATCTTTTTCTTCAAACTTCCACCCATCACCTGCTTTAGACATATAATAGTTATAAAAATCCACCGCAGTTTCTTTTTCTAATGCCAAGTTATTTGTTTGCATTGGCGCAAATTTACATGCCAATAACATCTGATATGCCATTTGCTCATGTTGAGTATTTCTTTTTACCCAATATAACAAATCTTCTTTAGGCTTTTTAATAGTTACATAAGGTGTTTTTTCTGTATTTTTTGAATAAGGGACTCTTGTTCCATCATATTCAAATTCCAAAGATGCTTTCAATGCTCCATCATAATCAAGCCCCATAGTAACAACATTCAACGGAGGACGCTGTTCCAATGTCAACTTGTCAATCAACTCAGATACTTCTGTTGGCATTAATTCTCGAAGTTTTGGCAATTCTTCATACAAAAACTTGGCACCATCAGAGTCTTTAACATCAGTAAATGTTGATTTTGTAAGGTTTTGAGGTATTGCACTAACCTCAATATTTGTAGGGAAAATTAAGTTTTTATAACGACCCCATTTCAACTGACGTGAAAAATATCTAACCTCATCAAATGGCAAAATATCTTTACCATCACTTCTATGCCAATGCAAAGCTAAAAGAACATTGCCAACCATTGAAAAATTAACAGATAAAGTTAATTTCCAAGGCTCATCAATAAATTTTAAACGAGCTTTTGTTTTTCCATCAATAACTTCATCAGCCTTTGCCAATATTTGAAAGAACTCATCAAATTTAGCAATTTGAACATCGTACCAACCAGCTTTTTTATCTAAACGAGATTTTTTAAGCAAAAGCTGAAAAATAGCAATCTCAATTTTTTGAGAATTATTTAACTGGATTTGTGGATTTTCTTTTTGTTCGGCTATTATCTTTCTTAAAACTGCTTCTATATCTCTAATTACTTTTCCCGTATTTCTATCCATCACAAGAAGAGAAAAGAAATTCTGCCTACGTTTTGGATTAAAATGAAATATATAATCTCCGTTTGGTTCATCTGTTAAATCAGTATTTATATCAGACATATCAGGTTCAACATCATGAGTTTTTAGAAGATAATTTTCATAAATACCCTCTTCAATAACTTTCAACCCAACAGCAATCGAATGTTTACACCATTCTTCCTTCAAAGGACAACTGCATTGAGCCTTAACTCCTGATTTTGTAAAACTCAAACTAACATCATAATGATCTTTAAAGTTACCTTTAACCTTTGCTTCCACACCAGCAAGTTTTTGTTCAATACTAGTAACTATACCTGTTTTTGACGCTTCAAAACCACGTCTCCAACTACCTGGAGTAGCTTTTTCTTTTATATACTTGTAATTAAATCTACATACACTCATTTTTTGCGGCTAAACCGTTAATCCTCATAAGAACAGCAAACTATTTTCATAATCAGAACATACTCAAAGGCATCAAATACTATAATTAACTGCTGCAATAATCCTATTATACTTAAAAAAAATATTTTGGCAAGTTTATTGTTTAATATGTTTCATTTATTAAAACTGGCACATAACCGGCACACACATTAATTTTATTTCTGAAACAAAATGGGCTTGGAGGGATTCGAACCCTCGACCAATTGATTAAGAGTCAACTGCTCTACCAACTGAGCTACAAACCCATATTAACAAATAAACAATATTAAACCAAAAATTATTATAATACAAACCATCTTGTTTTTTCAATATTTTTTTACTTTTTTAATTTAACATTATAAATAAAAACTAGCGCGCAGATCGTTTATTTACAATCAACTGTTTATAAACCTGTGAATTCATTTCCCCTCCAACAAGAAGAACAATTGATGTGTAATACAGCCACACCATCAAAATTGCAACAGCACCAATTGTACCATAAACCTTGTTGTAAGTATTTAAATTATCAAGATAAACAGAAAACAACCATGAACCCAACAACCAAAATACACTAAAGAAAAGAGTTCCAGCTAAAATGCTTTTTCTTCTACATTTATTATGTTTTGTTATGCAAGGTAAGAAATAATAATTTATAAATGTCATTACATAAAGCGCTATAAAAGAAACCGGCCATCTCGTAACTAATATCCAATTAATAATTTCTTGTGGTACTGCTAGAGAGTGAATATTTAAAAATACAATTATAAACTCTATAATAACTTTTCCAAAGACAATCAAGTTTGTACAAATAAATAACAAAAACGCATTAATAAAAAGCATCACAACAGATAAAATCCTTGTATGAATAAAACTTCTTGTTTCTGTTAGTCCATAAGCTCTATTTAGCCCCTTCATAATTACAGCGAAAATATTTGACGATAACCCTATAATAATCGAAAAAGCAATTATAGCCATAAAACCATTGTATTCAAAAATTATGACTTCATTTAGCACCTTTTTTAATAAGTTTATTGCATCACTGGGAGCAACAGTACTTAAAAAATTCAAAATTGGGAATAACAATGTTTTTTTACCAAGCCATGCATACACAGACATCAACAACAACATAAGTGGAAATATCCCTATTACGAACATATATGCCATTTCTGCTGCCATGCCTGGGAAATCATCAGAAATAATTCGTCTTATCAAATTTAAAATATATATTTTTAAAGTTTCTTTATTCATTTAAACTCTTTTTCGCTAATTCTAATAACTTTTCAACTGCAATTTTAGGTGGTTTTTGTATAGTACAACCTGCAGCATAATGATGCCCTCCGCCACCGAACACTTCTGCTATTTTGGAAACATCAACTTTTTTACTCCTTAAGCTCACTTTAGTCATTTGATTGGGTAGTTCTTTTAATAACATAGCTATTTCAGTTGAATTAATCTGTCTTAATGTTTCAGAAATTCCTTCTGTATAGTCACTTTTGGCATTAAAATTTTTCATATCATCTTTAGTAATAATTGTATACGCAATCTTATCATTTTCCCTAAATACCGCATTTTGTATCGCATAAGCATTTAAAAGTGCCATGGCTTTAGGTTTTGACTCATAACATTGCCTATAAATTTGAGTTGGGTTTAATCCCATTTCAATTAATTCAGATACATATGTAAAGACTTTTGAACTGGTATTTTCAAACCTAAACCCACCAGTATCTGTTAAAATTGCAATATACAATAATTCTGCAATTTCACTATTTATTTTCCAATTCAAGCCTTTTGCTATTTCATAAACCACTTCACCACCAGAAGAAGCAAAACCTTTTACAATATTTATGTTTCCATAATTATTATTTGTTATGTGATGATCAATATTAGCCGTATTTTTTGCATTAAAATAAATCTCTTGCATGTCAGACATCCTGTCTTTTGCTGCAACATCAACAGCTATTGCAAGATCATAAACTTTTGATTTATCCATGTCATAATTACAAACACATTCGTTTATATATGGCAAAAACGCATAAGTATCAGGAGTTTTTCCAATAATTACATTAGTTGTTTTTTTATTAAAATTCAGTTCAATCAACTTTGATAAACCAATCATTGAACCAAGTGTATCACCGTCGGGATTAACATGAGAAAATATAACTATACTATTTGCTTGTTCTATGGCAGTTTGGAAATTTAAAATATTATTCATATACAACCTTGTTTAATATCAAAAAACATGCTACCTTAAAAATAAGTTTAGCACAAAAATCGGAGTAATAATGATATACGTCTTTCATGCTGCATTTATAATGGTTTTGCTAACATTAATAATACTCGCATGTGTATTATTTACAAATTCAATTGAGTATTGTGGAAAAAAATATGGGCTTGCAGATAGTGCAATTGGTGGTGTGCTTGCGGCTATTGGCACAGCTTTACCAGAGACAATTGTCCCCATTGTTGCAGTTTTAGGTGCATTATTTTCTAAAAACAACATATCTATTGGTGAAGACATAGCACTCGGAGCAGTACTAGGTTCACCTTTTTTGCTTTCCACAATTGCTTTTTTTGTTACAGGTCTTTCAGTTTTGATTTGTTCAAAACTCAAAAAACGAACATGCCAACTTTGTTCAAACCCACTAGTGCTATTTAGAGATTTAAAATATTTCTTTATTTCTTACTCAATAGCAGTAAGCGCGGCATTTATTCCTAACAAAAATATAAAAATTTGTATATCAATAGGACTAATAATTTATTATTGCTTCTACGTAAAAAGAACCTTAAAAAAAGAATTGGGAATTGACTGTGAAACAGACGAAACTGACGAATTAATATTTTCCAGAAAAATATGCAAAACTCAAAATTGCGACTACTTATTAATGTTTTCTCAAATAATATTTTCACTGCTTTTGCTAATAATATCTGCGCATTTTTTCGTAAAAGAAATAATATATTTTTCAAATATTTTAAAAATACATCCAATAATAATGAGTTTATTGTTGTCACCAATTGCAACAGAATTGCCGGAATGCTTCAATAGCGTGATTTGGACCGGACAATCTAAAGACACTTTATCAATATCTAACATTACAGGCGCATTAGTTTTTCAAAGCTGTATTCCCGCGGCAATAGGAATTGCATTCACACCTTGGATATTTACCACATCAACCTTAATTAACATAACATTAGTTTACGTTTCATTAATTATAATGTACATTACCGCCATAAGAAAAAAAGGAGCAATAACCCCATATAACTTAATGTTATGCGGGGTTTTCTACTTAATTTATATTTTCTATGTTTTAAAAATCTTAATATAAACTATTAAAATCTTTTGATTTTGGTTTTAGTTTTTGTATAATTTTAGAATAACCGTTGGAGGAGAAAATTTTATGAATAACGTAGTATTAGTCGGTAGAGCTGGACAAGACCCTGAAATGAAATATTTTGAATCAGGAAAGGTTAAGACATCTTTTTCTATAGCAATAAATCGTTGGGATTCCAAAGTTAAAGACAACGTTACTGATTGGTTTAGTGTTGAATTATGGGATAAAGTTGCAGAAGTAGCTGGCGAATACGTTAAAAAAGGCAAATTAGTTGCTGTAGATGGAAGATTGATTTCAAACAAATGGCAAGATGCATCAGGAGCAACAAAAGAAAAATTTATCATAAGAGCTAATAATTTAAGATTATTAGGCGGTAAAAACGATTAATTCGGGGATTTTATGTTTATATCTAATAATATAGGTATTATTGCAGATGATTTAACCGGCGCTAACGATACCGCGCTTCAATTCCATAATAAAGGTTGTAACACTCAATTAGTACTTGAAGTCTGCGATGAAATTGCAAATAAAGATTTAATTCAATGCCTTGCAATTTCCACCGAAAGCAGAAATATTCCTTCATTAGAAGCTTATGATGCTGTATACAAAGCAGCTTCATTTATGAAAACAGAACTTAATATTGAGCATTACTATAAAAAAATTGATTCAACATTAAGAGGCAATATCGCAAGAGAAATTTTTGCAATGCTTAATGTATTAGAATATGATGCGGCGATAATTGTTCCGTCCTTTCCAAATGAAGGCAGAATTACAATAGGTGGTTATCAAATGCTTAATGGGGTTCCAATCGAGCGAACAGAAATGGCTAGAGACCCTTATTCACCTATTTATGAGTCACATATTCCGACTATACTAAAACGCCAACTAACTGATGAAGAACAAGACTTTATTGGATTAATTGAACTTAAAACAGTAATAAAAGGGGCCGGACCTATTTTAATGCAACTAAATGAACACATTAAAAATGGTAAAAAATTAATAGTCGTAGACGCTGTATGTACAATAGACCTAGAGCAGATAGTTTTGGCAACAAGAAAGTCCAATTACAATATTTTACCATGCGGAGCTGCAGCACTTGCACAATGCTATGCAGATGTTTGGTTGCCGGATGTCAGCTATCAACAACTCACAAAAAACATTCCTAATTTACCCAAATTAGTAATTTCAGGTTCTGCGACTGAACTTACTGCTACTCAAATCAAAACATTGGAAAAAGAGAATTATTTCTCAAATACGCATTTTATACCGCTTAAAATAGAAGATATAATGTCAGGTGTAAATGATGAAATGGTTGACAAAATAAGTAGCAATCTTATAAATACAAATATAGTTTGCGTGCATTCATCAAATATTGCAATCAATCCGGATGCTGATGGCAATGCGTTACTTTTGCAAGGCATAACAAAAGAAAGATTTATTTCCATGATTACAACTTACCTTGCGCAGCTAACTAAGCGTGTACTTGAAAAAACGACTGCAATTCTAATTACTTTAGGCGGCGAAACCTCTTGCAAATGTTGCAAAGAAATCGCTAGCAAAACCTTACATATTGTTGATGCAGTTGCTCCTGCTATGCCTTTGTGTATAAATTATAACGCTCAATGGGTTGTAACAAAATCTGGGAATTTAGGTAATTCACAAACTTTAGTCGATATTTTAAAGTATTTTGAGTCTCATAAATAAAATGAAAAAAATTGCACTAACTTATGGAGATGTAAATGGAATTGGGGTTGAAATCCTAATAAAAACCTTGAATTTTCTTGATTTAGATGCAAACGATATTTTAATTGTAGGTTCTCAAAATGTTTTTGATTATTACTCGGATAATTATAATTTATCTATAAATAAAAAATATGAAATTGTTGATGTTGAGCTTGATAATGAAGCATTTTCAATAGGAAATGAAAATGCAAAAAGTGGGGAACATTGTTTTAAAGCGCTTAAAAAAACTTGCGAATTGGTCAAATCAAATATTGTTAAAAACATAGTTACAGCACCGGTTTCAAAGAATGTTCTAAATATGGCGGGGCATAATTTTTCAGGACAAACAGAAGTTTTAGAATATTTTTTAGCCAAAGAAAATGAAAAATCAGAAATGCTTTTTGTTGCAAATGATTTTAAGGTGTTATTATTAACCCGCCACCTTGCATTGAAAGAAGTTCCAACTATTCTTTCTGAAAAAATGCTAATTGATAAAATAGAACGATTGAATTATGTGTTAAAAACACGATTTAAGCTTGTTTGTCCACGTATTGGTGTTCTTGCTCTAAATCCACATGCCGGAGAAAATGGACTTTTAGGCATAGAAGAAAAAACAATTATAAATCCTGCTATTGAAAAATTAAAGAAAAAAGAAATAGAAGCTGAAGGCTCATTGGTTGCAGATGCGGCTTTTGCTAAGCTTGGAAAAGCATATTTTAATAATGAAAAATTACCTTATGATTGCTATGTTGCAATGTACCATGATCAAGGCTTGATACCAATGAAATTGTTAGCTATGAACAATGCAGTTAATACAACCATAGGTTTATCTACAATTAGAACTTCACCATCTCATGGTACAGCATTTGATATTGCGGGCAAAAACATTGCAAGAATAGAAAGTATGGTAAGCGCTACAAAACTAGCCTTAGATCTTTTTTAAAACTAGCGAGAAATAACAAACATAACTTCTTCTGTGAAAAAGTTTGAAATTGCTCGTATTAGAACACCATGGCGGACTTTTGCTCTTGTCATATAAACAGATTGCAAAATATTTATATTTCTTTTATGACAAAATTCATAAAAATCATTAATGGTAAGTAGGTGAATGTTTGGAGTGTCAAACCACTCAAAGGGCAACACTTTAGATTTTGGCATTCTTCCTTTAAAAAACAAATAAAATCTAACTTTCCAATAAGCAAAATTAGGAAACGAAACAACAACTTTTTTCCCCACTCTAAGCATTTCTTCTATAACATAATCTGGTTTATCAGTTGATTGTACAGTTTGGTTTAATATAACCCAATCATATTCTTTATCGCTAAATTCTTTCAATCCTTCATCGATATTTCCTTGAATAACAGACAAACCTTTTTCTATTGCAGAAATTGCTGAATTTTGGTCGATTTCAACACCTATGCCGTGAACATTTTTTTCATCAATTAATTTTTTTAAAAGAGTACCATCTCCACACCCTAAATCAAGAATTTTAGCGCCCTTGTCTATTATTTCAGTAATAATTGTGTAATTTAGGCGCAATCCTTTTGTTTCACCGTAATCTTTACTTTGTCCTAACATAAATGCTCCACTTTATTAAGAAAACTTTTTATAATTTTTGTTTGAGTTTCAAATTCCAACAAAAATGCATCATGCCCGCACGGACTTTGAATTTCGCAGAACGAAACATCCTTATGCGCTTTCACTAAAGCATTAACGATTTCTTTTGATTGGTAAGTTGGAAACAACCAATCACTAGTAAATGACATAATCAAAAACTTAGCATGTGAGTCTGCAAATGCTTTTTCTAATGAACCATAGCCTTGAGCAGTATCATAATAATCAACTGCTTTTGTTATATAAAGGTATGAATTTGCATCAAACCTATTAACAAAAATTCGACCTTGATGCTCTAAATAGCTCTCTACCTCAAAATCAATGTTAAAATCGAAATCAGGTTTATCTTTGTCTTGAAAACGCCTTGCAAATTTATTTTGCATAGCTTCTTCGCATAAATAAGTAATATGTCCAACCATTCTTGCAATCGACAATCCACGCTCTGGCTGTTTTTCGCAGTGATAATAGTTACCTTCATTAAAATTAGGGTCTGACAATATCGCGTTTCTACCCACCGCATTAAACGCAATTGCTTGTGTCGACAATTTACTTGTAGATGCAATTATTATACAAGCCTCAACCATATCTTTATACGTTGTAGCCCACTCAAGTGCTTGCATTCCGCCCATTGAACCACCTGCAACCATTATTTTTTTTACACCTAAGTAATCTACCAGTTTTTTTTGAACCCTAACTGCATCCCCAACAGTTATTACAGGGAAACTTAAGCCATATTCTTTACCTGTTTCAGGGTTTATTGAACTTGGTCCTGTTGTGCCTGAGCAACCGCCTAGCATATTTGATGAAATTATAAAATATTTATTAGTGTCAAAAGCTTTATTTGGTCCAATCATATCATCCCACCAGCCAACTTTCTTGTCAGTTGGTGAATGCTTACCAGCGGCATGAGCATCTCCAGTTAGTGCATGCAATACAAGTAGCGCATTGCTTTTATCTTCATTTAATTCGCCGTATGTCTCATATGCAATATCGTATTGAGATAAGATTTTGCCGCTGTCTAATGTCAGCGGCTCATCTATATGTAAAAATTTAGTTTCTACTATTCCAACACTATTTGTCAAATTAATTAACCTTTCAAGTTGTCTATTAACTCATTTATAGTTGCAGCTTGTGCAGCAAGCTCTTCAATTCTTGCTTTTGTTGTTTCAATCAATTCTTGAGGTGCGTTAGAAACAAATTTTGGATTGTTAATTCTTCCATCAAGTGATTTTTTCTCATTAAGAATTTTATCCAATTTTTTGTTTTGTCTTGCAATTTCCTCATCAAGATTAATTAATCCTGCAAGTGGAATAATTATTTTAGAATTACCAACAACAGCAGATGCTGATTGTTTTGCAACAGGTGCATCAAGTTCGCTAAATTTGATTTCTTCAACTTTTGCCAATCGTTTTAAATATGATGTAACTGCTTCAAATATTGGTTTTTCTTCTTTAGAAGCGTGAATATCAATATTTATAACTGTTGAAACAGGAATATTCAAGCTTTGTCTAGCATTTCTCAAAGATTTAATTGTTTCAAATACTAATTCCATTTCAACTGCTTCTTTTTCAAACGCCAATTCTTCATCATATACAGGGAAATCTGAAAGCATAATTGCTTTTTGTTCTTTTTCCATAGGAATAAGTTGCCAGATTTTTTCTGTAATATGAGGCATTAATGGATGAAGTAGTCTTAAAGTCATATCTAAAACGTATCTTAAAACTCTTTGTGTATTTGCTTTTTCTTCTTCATTTCTTAGTTGAATTTTAGCAATTTCAACATACCAATCGCAATATGAATTCCAGAAGAAATCATAAAGAATGTGAGCTGTTTCACCAATTCTATAATTTTTAATATTTTCATTTATTTCTTTTGCTGTTTCGTTCAATTTGTTCAAAATCCATTTATCAGCAATAGTTAAATTACTCATATCAATTGGTTTATTATCAACGCCATCAAGGTTCATCAATACAAATCTTGAAGCATTCCAAATTTTATTAGCGAAGTTTCTTCCGTATTCAAACTTATCGTTAGATACTTTTATATCTTGACCACCATATGTGCAAAGAGAAATAAGCGTAAATCTCAAAGCATCACAGCCATATTGGTCGATAACTTCAACAGGGTCAATAGTATTTCCTTTTGATTTTGACATTTTTTGACCATGTTCATCTCTGATTAATCCGTGAATGTAAACAGTTGAAAACGGTGCTTTGCCTGTGAATTCATACCCCATAGTAATCATTCTAGCAACCCAGAAGAAAATAATATCAAATCCAGTTACTAGAACTGATGTTGGGTAGAATTTTTTGAAATCAGCACTGTCAGTGTTTGGCCAACCCATAGTTGAAAATGGCCATAAACCTGAAGAGAACCAAGTATCAAGTACGTTTGTATCTTGAGTGTATTTTGCAGGATCTGGATTTTCTTTAGCGACAATCATCTCACCTGTTTCATTATGGTAATATGCAGGAATTTGATGCCCCCACCATAATTGACGAGAGATACACCAATCACGAATATTTTCCATCCATCCTAAGTAGTTTTTAGTCCATCTTTCAGGGATGAATTTGATTTCGCCTGTGTGGATAGCTTGAATAGCTTTTTCTGCCAAAGGTTTCATTCTAACAAACCATTGTTCGGAAAGTAGCGGTTCGATAGTAGTTCCGCAGCGTTGACATTTTCCTACGTTGTGTTCGTGGTCTTTAATTCTTAATAAATGTTTGTTAAATTCAAGGTTTTTAACAGTCCATTCTCTTGCTTCGTATCTATCTTTTCCGTGAATATCTGGTGGAACGTCTCCACAAGCTATCATTTTACCTTCTTCATCAATAACCCAAACCGGTGATAAATTATGGCGTTTTCCAACTTCATAGTCGTTAGGATGGTGAGCAGGTGTAATTTTAACAGCACCTGTTCCAAATGATTTGTCTACATATTCATCAGCAATAATTGGAATTTCTTTTCCGGTTAGTGGAATACAAACCTTTTTACCGATTAAATCTTTATATTTGTAATCATCTGGGTGTACAGCAATCGCAACGTCTCCGTACATTGTTTCAGGACGAGTTGTAGCAACTAGAATAGCGCCGCTTTCATCTTTAAGTGGGTATGAAATTTCCCACATGTGACCTTGTTCTGTTTCGTATTCTGTTTCGATATCAGAAATAGCACTTTGACAACGTGGACACCAGTTTACGATGTATGCACCTTTGTATATCAAATCTTTTTCGTATAGTTTTACAAAAACTTCTTTAACTGCATTTGAACAACCTTCATCAAGCGTAAAACGCTCACGAGTTCTATCAAATGAAGCACCTAAACGTTTACATTGATCTAATATACGGCTTTTATGGTTATTTGCCCAATCCCAAGTTCTTTCCAAGAATTTTTCACGACCTAATTTATGTCTGTCAGTCCCTTCAGCTCTAAGTTGTTTTTCAACAACGTTTTGAGTCGCGATACCAGCATGGTCAGTTCCAGGAACCCAAAGAGTTTCGTAACCAGACATTCTATGGTATCTAACTAAAATATCTTGTAAAGTTTCATCAATAGCATGTCCCATATGCAAAACCCCTGTAACGTTTGGTGGAGGAATAACTATTGAAAATGGTTTTTTAGGGCTTGAAGAATTCGCTTTAAACGCTTCAATTTGTTCCCAATAACTATATATTTCGCTCTCAGTCGCCTTAGGGTCATATACCGTAGGCAAGTTTTGTAAATCTGTTGTTTCCATTTTTATGCCTCAAATTCTCTAATTCTATAACAAAAGCATACCACAAAAGAGATTTAGAGTATTAAATTGTGAATAAAATTTAATATCTAAACACTTATATTTGATTGCATCAAAAAAGGCTTGTTAAATAACAAGCCCTTAAAATTTTATTTTTTGAAAAACTAACCAACTAATTCAGCGTCGTCTGACTCTGAAGCTTTAACCATAATGGCATGCTCAACAGGGTTTTCTTTTTTCATTGAGGCATCAAAATTATAATCATCAAAACCAAATTCATCTTTTGCTTTTCTTGATGCACTTTCATCAACCAATCTTTTTGCCAAATCAGCAATTTCATAAACTAATTGATATCTATTTTCAGTTTTTTCATTTAAATCCCAAGCAATTTTTATAATTTGATTCATCAGTTTCTCCTAGCATAACTATTCAAAATTACTATACAATGATAACAAAATATTTTCAAGTATATTTTATTCTCTTTTTAATCTTAATACTGCCCTGGTAATGGTGCATTTTTTGGCGAATTCAAAGCTTCATTATTTTTTTCTATCTTATTTTGTTCAGCCGTATTTGTCGATGAAGCAATTGGCGCCAATGTTGTTTCAATAGGTTTGATATTTGATTTAGCAACAGGTGCCAAAGCGGGCGCTTTAACTGTATCAACATTTAAATTTTCATTTTCTACATCTAAAGTACCTTCTTGTATTAAATCTTCTTTGTTGAAAAATCTCATATGCAGATTTTTTGGGAAATCTAATTTTAAATCCATATCAAAATCAACATCTAATATACCATCCTTAATCAACTTAGACTCTCTATCTTCTGCTTCTTTCATTTCCTCAACGGTCATACTTTTTGGTAGCGTTATATAATTAATCTCTACTTCTGGATAAACGAAATCACTTTTACCAAATTTGGCAGTTGCTACTTTCATAACATCACGCCAAATCAAAGCCGGAACGCTTCCGCCTGTCATCCCTCTCATTACAGAGTTATCATCGTTTCCAACCCAAACCCCTGTAACAATATCCGGCGTATATCCAACAAACCACGCATCTCTGTAATCATCAGTTGTGCCGGTTTTAGCTGCAACAGGAACGCCAATATTTGCAGCACGCCCTGTTCCACCCGTAACAACTGTTTTCATCATTGCCGTCATAGTTGCGGCAGTTTCATATGAAACTGCTTTTACAGCTTTAGTTTTTTGTGCTTGATACACAACTTTTCCTCTATTTGTTTCAACTCTTTTGATTGCATAAGGAGATACTCTAAACCCACCGTTTGCAAATGCACCATACGCAACTGTTAAATCATACAATTTAACTCCGTTAGAGCCTAACGCTATAGTTGAATCATATTCTAATGGGGTTGAAACACCTAAAGCTCTTGATAAAGTAATAACTGAACGAACACCAACATCTTGAATTAACCTTACAGCCATAACGTTTGAAGAAACCATCAATCCCGCATACAAAGGAATTGGTCCTCTATACTTAGAACCATAATTTCTAGGGCTCCATTTTCCAACAGTAACTGGCTTGTCATCCAAAATATCATTAGGACCCCAACCTTTTTCAACCGCTGCAGCATACACAATTGGTTTAAACGCGGAACCAGGAGGTCTTACCGACTGTGCAATTCTATCATATTGCGTTTCTTTATAATTTTTACCGCCTGCATACGTTATAATTTCACCCGTTGTTGGAGAGAAAGAAAACACTGCAGCCTGATTTTTAACACCTGTCATACCCCACGCTTTTAGGTTATTAATCATTGCCAAATTAGCTGCATCTTGAGCTTTTGAGTCTAATGTTGTGTATATCTTATACCCACCATGGATAATTTCTGTCTCTGAAAACCCCATTTTTTGTAATTCTTTCATAACATAATCTACAAAATATGGAGCTTTATTATAGACATAAACACTAGGCAAAGGATTTAATGTTACCTTTTCTTCCTTTGCTTGTTTTAATTGTGCTTTGGTTATGTAATGCATTTTATACATGCGATTTAAAACTTGATTTCTTCTATTAATCGCTTTATTAAGATTGTTAAAAGGAGAATATACAGAAGGCGCCTGAGGTAAACCGGCAATCAGTGCGCATTCTGATAAAGTTAATTCATTCAAAGATTTATTAAAATACACTTTTGCAGCGCCTGCTACACCATAAGATCCAGAGCCCAAATACACACTATTCAAATACATTTCAAGAATTTTATCTTTAGACACTGATTTTTCAATTCTGGAAGCCAAAATAAATTCTTTTATTTTTCTATTATATGTTTTTTCGTTATTTAAAAATAATAATCTCGCCAACTGCTGTGTTATGGTACTTGCACCTTGAACAAATCTACCGGATTGCAAATTGACGACAACAGAACGAGCCAAACCTGTTAAATCATAACCATCATGGTTATAAAAATTTTTATCTTCAGTGGCTACGATAGCTTTTTTCATTGCATCTGGAATTTGATTAATGGTTGCTTTTTCTGATGTATATGCCGTAAATGTTTTTATAATCTCACCATCATCCGCATAAATTTGAGTAACCACATTAGGTTTATACGCCTCCAAATTTTTAATAGGGGGCAACATCATTGTATATAATTTTAGAGCAGTAATTGACGCACAACCAAATGCAATCATTATTACAAATCCATTAACAATAAACTTTACAAACTGATTACTTTTTTTCTTTCTTTTTCTTGGCACTTTATATTCTCTCATAGCTATAATTAAATCCTTATATTATAATAAATAATATAAACCAAATATAAAAATATGGCACAATGATTAACATTATTAAAACAATTTACTACGAAATTTGTTCTTATTTTATACCACAAAAAGTTTACTACAAAATAACTGGTGAATGTAAACAATGTGGTAAATGTTGTAACTACATGTATAGTTACGATACTTATAGCGAAAAAGAATTTAAAATAATGCAATTTTTATATCCAGCATACAAAAGATTTTACATTAAAGGAAAAGATGAAGATGGTAATCTTATTTTTGCTTGCAAACTAGTCACACCTGAAGGAAAATGTTCTGTTTATAACAAAAGGCTTGCTATGTGCAAAAAATACCCGATAAAAAAATTAAGACACAAGGCAATCTTACATGAAGGTTGTGGGTACAAAGTTGAAAATATAAATTTTAAAGATTATATAAAAAAATAAATTTTATTTATTTAATATTAGAATTTTGTTATAATAAACAAACAAAGATAATCACTCGACTAGAATTAACCTATAAGTATATTATCCTACTAAATAGACCAATTGGGCAATATTTTTATCTATAGAACATAGTATTATATTCCTAGAAAAGAATGGTAAACTGGAAGATGAAAAACATATTCATATATGCGCAAAAAGATATAAAAAATTTAGTTTTTTTTGACAAAGAAACTAAATTACATATCCTTTCATCAAATAATCTCCCTGAGCCAAATAATTCAAACAAAAATACCAATTATCTTATAATTGATGCAGATTATGCAGGAAATGATTTAGAAAAAATAATTATAACCTACCAAAAATATAAAACGATTTGTTTTGCTTTCACAAAAAACACATCAAAAAATAACATCCTAAAATTATATTCTCTTGGGATTGACAATGTTCTTAGCGCACCTATTAATATTAATGAATTAATCCAAAACATAATAACACCAAACAAAGATTTTAACGTAAATTTTGACGAACAAGACGATAATTCTAAAAAAGTGTTAATTATCTGTGATAATAAAAGCAATATTGAACTTTTAATTCAAACACTAAAATCTTTTAATTTTAGTTATACATTAAAAACCCCAAATGACATTACTAAAATAGAACAAAATATACAAAAAGAATTATATGATTTAATATTATACGATACACCTACAAGTAATAAAATTTTAAATGTTCCTAAATACACGGAAAAATCCAAATCAAATAAAAATACACCTATTATATTTTTATCAAATGAAATAGAAAACTCAACAAATGAAAACGATAACGGAATTTGCTACTATATCCAAAAACCGTACAATCCTAGTATTTTAGAGACTTTAATCAAAAATATTCTCAAAATAAAAAATCTTCAAGACAAACTAAAAAGAGACAACAACTTACTAGAAAACATGATTTCTAACTCTTTTAGCCAGCTTATTATAACAAATGCTAATTTTATAGTTTTAGGTTGTGGACAGCAGCACATACAAATTGAAAAAAACGAGTATATTTTTAATGTACTAAGAAAAGAAAATATAAATTTCCCTGAAGAAAAAATAAGAATTTTTTCTAGAAATTCCGAAAAAACATTCAAATTCGACACAAAACATAACAATAAAACTTTTGAAATTATAATCTCAAAAGTTTTTAATGAAGTAGAATTTTGCGACAAATATTTAATTATAATCGAAGATATTACAGAAAAATTATTAATAGAAGAACAAAAAGAAACTTTTATAGCAACACTTACACATGATTTAAAATCACCAATTAGAGCAGAACAAAACATTCTAAAACAAATGATAAATGGTTCTTTTGGAGAATTGTCAACAACCCAAAAAACAATATTGCAAGAAATATTAAATTCTAGAGAATACGAAAACAAAATGATAGACAATCTATTAACAAGATATCATTCAGCATCCGACTCTTTTAATCTTTTTATTGAACAAAATTCTTATAAAGATACTATTAAAACAGTTCTTAATGAAATATCCTATATGTTTGAAAATAAAAATCAAAAAATCACACTAAAATACTTAGCTCAAACAGAAGAATTTGAATATGATAAAACAGAAATAAAAAGAGTATTACTAAACCTTCTACAAAACGCGTCTGAATACACGCAAAAAAATGGTGAAATAAAACTAATTGTTGAAGAAGATAATTCAAACATAATAACAATTGTACAAGATAATGGCTATGGTATAGAAAAAAAAGACTTAGAGCACATTTTTGACAAAAACATAACACTAGCTAAAAAATATAGAAAAGTAGGAGCTGGTCTTGGTCTATATATATGCAAAACACTAATATCTATGCACAATGGAAACATATCAGCGAAAAGCGAACCAACCAAAGGTTCAACCTTTACATTTATATTACCAAAACAACACTAAATAACTTCAATATTTTCAAAATTTGGTTTTTTCATAACGGGTTCTAGCTCGACATCATCTTTTTGTAACATATCAGTTTTCCCCAATACTCGTTTTTTTCTAACTAACATATCAATAAATGCCTCTATACGAGTAATAAATCCAGCTTCACCAGTATGCTCATCTAATGTTAAACCTAAAACAGGCTTTTCAAATTTTTTCGCGTTTCTAAAAATCCTATCAACCATTATAGAATCAGGACCACAACCAAAAGCTGTAATAGTAATCAATCCATCTATTTTAGAATTACGCAAATAATGTCCAGCCGCACCAGTCATTTCAGATTCATTTGCCCAATACGCTTTTTCCACACCTAAAGTTGTGTACCCTTCTACAAGCTGCTCTTTTGTTAATTGTTCATAAGTATAAACCTTAACACCAAGATTTTCCAACTTGTCAAATATTTTCATAGACACTCTATCATCATAAATGTTATAACCATGAGAAATCAATGCAATAGATACCTCATACTCTTTTTCTGTGCTTGGAATTATTATATTTCCATTAATTGCCGCTCTTAATGCTTTTTCAAACTGAACGCCAGATCGAGTCATAGTCTGAAAATTATTATAAACAGTCCAAGCATATCTTTGTGCCTCAACAACTTTTTCCTCGTCTTTGATTCCTACCTTTTTAGCAATATCAAATAAAAACTCTGGCAAACCTTGTTCTTTCTCTGATTTATCCAAAGTAGCTTCTATAAGTTTAAAATCTCTTTTTACAACATTTCTAATCAAGTCAGGCAATGCTCTAATTTTAGAACAATTATATATTTTATGAGCAATTGATTGAATAGAAGGAACAAAAATCGTATCTACACCTTTATCAAGCAAATTTAACACATGACCGACATATACCTTTATAGGTAAACAAGTTTCTGTCACAACCAACGCTGAACCATTTGACATTGTTTGTTTGGTCGTTTTATCAGACAAGACAACTTCTATACCCAACGCTTTAAAAAAACCAAACCAAAATGGATAATAATTATAATATATTAACGCCCTTGGAATTCCAATTTTCATATTTCACCTATTAAAATGGTTTTGTTTGTCCTAATTTGTTTCTTAATTCTCTAAATCTTGCAATATCTTCTTGAGCTTTACTTGATTCTTTAAACACTGCTTGTGTTGTAGGATGAACCAATAGGATGTAATCCATGTGAATTTCTAAGAAATTATATCTTCTTGGTGGTTGTGTTGAATTTTTTGAATAAATCTCAACATTTGTTACAGCCAAAAATCTTCTTTCTTTATCATTTAACAAATCTGTCAAATCACGATTTGAATTTGTATATTTTGCAACGTGTACAGTTCCTTTAATATCATGATCAACTGTCAAAATATTTACCTCTACAGGTATTGTATCCATGTGTTTTCCCATAATTTTATCCTTATTTATCTTTTTACTCAATTATATAATAGTTTATTTATTTTGACTAGACGGAGACAGCCCCCAAAATACAGCAATATCAGAAGGGCCTAATCTCATATCAAATTTACCCTTATTATACGTTAATTCACCACTCGGTAACTTAATTGGCATCAATTCATCAAATGAATTTATTCCTTTATAACTCACTTGCCCCGACACTTCCATATACGGATTATGATTAAATATAACTACAACCTTGTTTTTAGAATCACTATATTCATAAGCCCAAATATCCTTATTCGTAGTTTTTAAAATATTAGGCTGTGTTTCAAATAAAGGATATAAAACAGATTTAAACCCCGAAGCCAAGGAATACGCACTAGTCAATGTCAACGTATTTCCTCCAGCTCTACGAGAAAAATTAAATATATCTAATTTCCCCTTATGCACATAATAAGTTTCATCATCTGTGTAAGAAACCGGCGCTTTTTTATTTGCATAAGGATAACTATAAAAATCACCGGTCAAAAATCCATTGACAAAATACATATTACCGGGTAATGTCGCAGATAGCCACAACAGCTGGTTAGGATAATTTGAATTAATCAACATTGGACTTATATCATCGTGAGTTGCAAAATTCAATATAATAGATTTTTTAACTCCATTTACTTGTCCCAATTTTTTAGCATTATTATACGCTTTGAATAAATCCTCCGGAGAGCTAAATTTTTGGTAATTCATAAAATTGCCAAGCACAACATCAAAACCTGCACTTAACAATTTATCATACGATGTAAAAATATTCACATTGCCAATTTTTTCCATCCATGACTCAGACGCTTCTGCTAAAAATAAAAATTGAGGATCATTTCTTCTTGCATAATTAATCAAAATTTGCCAAAATTCATATGGTTTTATTGTCGCAACATCCGCACGAACTCCATCTGCTCCAATATATTTAAGCATATCTATAAACTTTTTATGTTCAGCTAATAAATCATCATTCAATCCACCATCTGCTTCAACAACTCTGAACAATCTAACATCCGTCCAATCAGCAGGAATTACACCATTATCATCAATTCCTCTTTCAAACAATTCAGGACGACGCAAAAATAAATCATACGAACCACAACTTGGTAGATCAACGATAACCCTAATCCCTTTTTTGTGCGCTGCGTCGATGAACATTCTAGCCTCATCTAAAACGCTCAAATCATTTGTTTTGTCATCTAACTGCGGATTTATACTTGAAAAATCATCCATTGCATACAACGACCCAGCAGTTCCTAATGCTTTTATTTTTCCAACAGGTGTAATTGGCAACAAATGAATTGTGTTAATCTTATTAAAAGCTAAAGACTCTAATCGTTTTATAGCCTCAGTAAACGTACCAACTTTTTCTCCTTGTTCAATATCAATTATACCATTACCGTTAATGTCTCTTGCCGCAAATGTCCGCATATTTAAAACATAAACATTTGCTTTATTTTCTTGAAACAAAGTTCTTGCATCGTTGTTCCACGATAATGCCATAGAATTAAATGATGTTAAAAAACAAATAAATAACGTAAAAATAAGTTTTTTCATGCAAATCCTCTACTAAGTCTAACTACATAATAAACTCTTTAAAAAATATAGGCAAAAATTTAAAAGAATTTTACAATATCTTTTTCAATTCTTCTATTACATAATGAGCCGATAAGTTTTTCATACAAGAATAATTTTGTTTACACTTTCTTGGACTTTTACAAGGTGAACAGTCTTTTGCAATAGAAACAACATGTGAGTTTATTGGTGCCCATTGTACCGGCGATGTTGGTCCAAAAAGCGTAACAACTTTTTTATTAAAAGCAGATGCGACATGCCCAAAACCGCTATCTATACCAAACACCAAATCCATTTGAGAAATTAACGCTATAACTTCATCAAAAGTTAAAACCCCGCATAAATTTTTTATTTCTCCATTACCGGCATGCATTATTATAGACTCACAATATTCTTTTTCTGAAGCTAAACCAGCAAAATAAACTTCATAACCTTCACCAATTAAATAATCAATTACTTTTGCAAATTTTGAAACTGTCCAATCTTTAACGTATGTAGAAGATTTTGCAACAATTAACACTCGCTTTTTATTACCCAAATATGGTTTAACAAGCTCTAATGCTTCATTATCAACATAGAATTCTAAAGATTTATTGTTAATTTCAACATAATCAGCAGCTAAAATATCCATAAAATGTTCAAATTCATGCTTATTTTCAGTTTTTTCATATTTTACTATTGTTTTTAAAAAAATATTTCTAAACTGCCCATCAAATCCAATTGTATCTTTAATTCCCAACCTAAAAGTCAACAAAGCTGAAGACAAAGAACGTTTCAATAAATAAGCTTTTTCATATTTATTTTTTCTCAACTCAGAAATGTTTAAATTTTTCCAATTATAAATATTTCTTATATATGGGCAATGTTTATACATTAAAACACCAGCACCTTTTGTAACAATATCAATAGAACAACGCCCAACATGCTTTTTTAATTCTCTCAAAAAAGGAATAGCTAAAATCGAATCACCAACAAAATTAGGAGCTATAACAAGAATACTATTCATAAAACAACCACCTGAATACTAAAAAAGAGCCCCAAGGCTCTTCATAAATGGTGGGCGTTGAGAGGCTCGAACTCCCGACATCTTCCTTGTAAGGGAAGCGCTCTACCAACTGAGCTAAACGCCCATTTCTGGGTGTGATTTAAAAGATTTCTTTATCTCGTAACCACATTTATTATAGTACTTGCTAAATATTTCTTGTCAACTACTAATTTTAAAATCAAATCAAATTAATTTCAAAACAGCTGATAAACTGAATTTCAGACAATTAACAACAATAATCAACAAACAATAAATCGATATAGGAAATTATTTGGAAATTAATTGTAGGGAGTTATTTGGTAATCAATTATAATACAACAAGCGAATTAGAGCGATATATTACAAATATATTACCCCCACAACCAGCCACTCGTGTTGCTGTGAATATTGCGTTTATACATCCAAAACAAAACCTAAAACAACTCAAATCCTATTTCATCAGCATGCTTTGCATAAGAGCCAACATGTTTAAACGATTTCGTATATTGAATTATTTCAAATAATGCTTTTGCAATCTTCAAGTCTTTAACATGCCCGTCAAAATCAATATAAAAGGTATATTCACCTAAAAAAGTCTTAGAGGGACGAGAATTTATATAGCTCATATTGATATTATATTTTTCAAGAATATTTAACACTTTATTTAACGCCCCAGGTTTATTTTCAGTCGTAAAAGTTATACTTGTTTTGTCATGACCTGTTCTTTGAGTTTCTTCTCTTCCTAACAAAATAAAACGAGTTTTGTTATCCTTCACATCATTAATTTCTTTTTTTAAAATTGGCACATTATATAGCATTGCGGCTTTTTCACTACCGATTGCAGCAACGCCGTCATCATCAGAGTCTAAAACATCTTTTACAGCTTGTGCAGTAGACGCTGCTGTTTTGATTGTCAATTCTTCGCTTAAATTCTCATTTAAAAACCCGCGGCATTGAGCAATACCTTGAGGATAAGACAATACTGTATGTATTTGTGAAAGCTCTTGCGCTCTAGTTATCAAACAATGAGAAATCGGAATAACTACTTCCGCCAATATTTTTATTGATAAATCATTAACCCTAGAAAGATTATCCAATGTTTCTCTAACAAAACCTTCGATTGAATTTTCTACAGGAATAACCGCTAACAAATTCTTATCATTATTTTCATCAATTTCTCTAATCAAAGAAATAATTGAATATTTAGAAATTTCTTCTATATTTGCAAAACCAAACTTCTCCATAAATTTATCTTTGGCTAAATCAGTGTAAGAACCTTTTGGGCCTAAAAATAATATTTTTTTATTAATCTTTTCGTTAAACATTGTAACTCCGTCATTTATCTTATATGATTATATAAAAAGGAGTAGCGCATGGCAAATATAAAATTTGGGACAGATGGATGGCGATCAATTGTTGGCAAAGATTTTAATGACGCAAATGTAAAACTTGTAATAGACGCAATTGCAAAATATGTTTTTGATAAATTTGGACTTGATAAAAAAATAATAATAGGATATGACCCTAGAAACAAAGCAGATGAATACGCCCAAATGTCAGCAGAAATTCTTTGTCAAAAAGGTTTCAATGTAATATTAAGTGAAAAATTTGTACCCACGCCTATACTTGCATTTTATGCAAAGATATACAATGCGTCAGCCATAATGTTTACCGCATCACACAATCCTCCTGAATACTTAGGTATAAAATATATTCCAGACTATGCTGGACCCGCAACGACAGAAATTACCGAACAAATCGTAAAAAACATTGGGAAAAATATCCCGAATAATGAAAAAGGCTCGCTTAAAACACAATTTTTCTTTGATGAATATTTAACACACATTGAAGAAATCGTAGACTTTAACAAAATAAAAAAAGCTAATAAAAAAATTATTTTTGACGCCCTATATTCTGCTGCTAGCGGATATTTTGATTTAATTCTCGACAAAAAAGGTATCAAATATGAGATTTTACATAATTACAGAGATGTAAATTTTGGCGGCGGACTTCCTGAACCAAAACCAAAATATTTAACAGAATTAATAGAAAAAGTAAAAACAACTCCAGACGCAATAGGGTTATCCAACGATGGAGATGCAGATAGATACGGGGTAATAAATGAAAAAGGTGAATATGTAACACCAAACGAAGTAATGTGCCTACTATTATCACATTTAGTAAAAAATAAAAAACTTTCGGGAAAATACGTAAAAACAGTTGGCTCAAGCCTTATGCATGACATCTTAGCGATGAAACTTGGCATTCAAATAATAGAAACCCCTGTTGGTTTTAAATACGTAGGGCAAGCAATGCGTGAAAAGGATGTAATTCTTGCTGGAGAAGAATCAGGTGGTCTAAGCATAAAAGGACATATCCCTGAAAAAGATGGACTACTCGCTAATTTACTCATAATGGACATGCTCTCTCAAACTGATAAATATTTATATGAAATACAAGATGAGTTAAAATCATTTATCGGTGTGCAATTTATCAATGACAGAATAGATATTAAACTTGACTCAAAAGATGAAATAAAAGAAATTATTGAAAAATTCAATTCTGATATGAAACTCCATGAACTTTTAGGAATAAAAAAAATCGGAAGAAAAGATGGAATTAAACTATACCTAAGTGATAGTAAAAGCTGGCTACTAGTAAGACCAAGCGGCACTGAGCCATTATTAAGAATATATATAGAAACAGATTCACAAGAAAAAATGAACCAACTTAAAAAAATAGCAAAAAACGTAGCAACAATGGAGATTTAAAATGATTATAGACAAACTTGAAAATGCACATTTGTATTATTCTTTAAACAAAAATTTAGAAATAGGATTAAAATACTTACAAAATACAAATCTTATGGAAACCGAGGATGGAAAGCACATTATAGATGGAGAAACAATTTATGCCAATGTACAATCAGGCATGACAAAAGACGCACTAACAACACCTTGGGAAGCACATAAAATTTATACTGATATTCAATACGTTATTAACGGCGCGGAAATTATGGGCTGGACAAATTTAGAAAACCTTTGCGAAACTGAAAAATACAGTGAAAAAAAAGACGTGGTTTTTGGAAGAGCAAATGGTGATTACATTACAGTTCCTCAAGGATATTTTGTTATCTTTACCCCACAAGATGCACACCAACCAATGCTTAAAATAAACGACTCTAAAATGGTTAAAAAAGTTATAGTTAAGGTTAAATATTAGATTTTATATTCATGCTATAATTTTCTATATAAAAGAGATAAAAAAAATATGGATAGAAATACTATACAAAAAGAAAATATTAAAGCATTTATAAAAGAAGCGATAGAAACATTTTTATTTGTTATCGTTATGGTAATAATTATCAGATTTTTTATCGGTGAAATTCGATGGATACCTTCATCATCGATGAGACCAACGCTTTTAGAAGGCGATAGATTATTTGTTGAGAGGTATTCAAGATTTTATACCGCCCCCCAAAGAGGTGATATAATAGTATTCTATCCACCAGATACACAGCTTAAAAACACCATTGGTGACGTATTTAAAAGACTTACTGGTTTTTTCTGCAAAGATGTTGCATATATTAAGCGTGTTGTAGGACTTCCTGGTGACAGAATTAACATTAAAACAAATGATAATGGGGAAACATATGTATTTGTTAACAACGAAAAATTAAATGAACCATATGTTAAAAATCCTGCGGAAAAAAATTATATCTGTACAGCTCAAACTCCTTACTGCGAGGATGTTATTGTCCCCGAAAATATGTACTTTATGATGGGAGACAATAGAGGTTATTCACTTGATTCTCGTTATTGGGGCTTCTTGCCTAAAGATAGAGTTATAGGAAAAGCTGTTTTCCGTTTCTGGCCATTTACTAGAATAAAACACTTCAATAGACCACAATACTAAAAGAATTTTAATTTATGAAAACAAAAGCAGTTGAAAACTTTAAAAATGGATACTCTTGCTCAGAATCAATAGTAAAAGCTGCGGCAGATTTAGGACTTGTAAATCATAACTTAATACCAGTTGCAACTCCTTTTTCTGGAGGAATTTCATCAGGCTGTTTATGCGGAGCCGTTGCAGGCATGCAACTTGTTATCGGGGCAATGTTAGGGAGGCAAGATAATTCAACATCACCTAACGAAGCTAAATCAAACGCAAAACTAGCAATGAATAAATTTAAAGAATTACATAAAGTAACCTGTTGTCGCGCATTAACCGCTGGACTAGATATGACATCACCTCAAAGAAAAGAACATTGTTGCAAACTTGTTAATGATTGCGCAGAAATTCTAGAAGAAATTTGCAGCTCTAATATTAAAAAATAAATAGTTATAGTATTGCGCAATAAAATAAAAAACTGCCCTATTGTCTACAATTTAAAACTTTTGTAACAATATTATGTTTTTGCGCAATTTTTTATAAAAAAAATACTTTATATAGATGTAAAAGGAGAAGGTACATCTATGACAGTTGACACTGGAAAACTTAATGGTTTTAACCCACAACTTTGGTACAAAAAGGAAGCAGTAAACGATAATCAGTTTATAGGTCCTCAACCGCGTAACTTGAGAAAATATGGCCTTGCAAATGGGACTTTAGAACAAAATTTGGCAAATATTGATAACAAGAGTCTTATACCAAATGTTGATAGTCCTACTTTAAGAGCTATCGGTTGGGGTTAATTTATAACTTTTTAATATTTGTAACAAAATTATGTTTAATTAGCAAAAAATAGTATTTACCGATATTTTTCCATCTAAAGGAAGAATATCGGTATGTTACGTTTTTTCCTTTACTATTTTGAAAGTTAAACATATTATAAATGGAAATTCTTAATACATACAAAAACTATAGAAAACATGAACCTGAATACAACAAATGGGCTAGGGACATTCAACTTTATGATGAAAAGAAAAGAATATATCTTGAAAAAAATCCATTATCTCAAGTTGAAAAAGAAAATGCGTTAGAAAAAGGAAAAATCTTAATAAATGCCATTGACATAATGGATGAATATTCCCAAACAAAAGCTGAAGATACTGAATTGCTCACAAATTTAATAAGCGGACAAATTCAATTTTATTTATCGTTTTTAGGCATGGGATTAGTTGGTTTTTTAGCTGCTAAATTTCCACCATTAAGAAAATGTTTAGATAAATATTTACCAAATCAAAAATTAAATTTTTCACTTATTACAGGGGGATTAATTGCTGGAGTTGCGTCAATACCTTTGGTTTCATTAGCGACAAAAGCGCAAATAGGTGCATCACGTCAAGGTCGATTTGAGGCTATGAAAAAGGATTTAAGTAATGAAAACATGTTTGCTCAATTAACACTTGAACAAAAAGAATATGTATTAAATCAATCTAAAAATATAAAATTAGACGACGAAGAAATAAAAAAACTTAAAAAAAATAACTTTAATTTGAATCCATTTTCTTTTATTCCAACAATGAAAGACCTAATAAAAAACAGGAAAACACATGAAAAAGAAAGACAAAATTTTGAAAAAACACTTGAGCAAAATAAATTAGAAATTTTAAAGACGTTGGACAAGGATAAAATTAAAAATTTAAAAAAAGATACAGAACTTTTAACTAGTATAGCAAATAAAATAGATATAGCATCGCAAGATTACGCAGAAAATGTTGAATTATTTACAAATATAGCAGGTATATTGCTACTTTCAACCGGTATACTCGGAGCAACGTTTACAAATAAAATTTTAAGTAAATTAAAACTTGATCAAATAAAAGGTGGGAAGGTTATAAAAGGCATAATCACAACCCTTATGAGTTTAGCTCCGCTTATTATCTCCTCTTCTTATTTTGCATCACTTCAAAAACATGCCTCTAGGCTAGGACGTTTTAATACAAAACAAGAACTTCTAAAAAATCCTAATAATTTTATACAAGTAAACGAAAAAAAACTTAATGATATTAAAATCACAGAAGAAGTTATCACACCTCAAAAAGTTAATTTTTGGCAGTTTACAAAACAATTAATAAAAGATAATAAAGCTTATCAAAATTATATTAAAACTGAGGCTATAGAAAATAAAAAAATAAAGAAAGCTATTTTAAATATTAATCTAGATGAACAACAAATTAAAGAAGCAAAAAACTTACAATTAAAAACATTTGAAACATTTAATGAAATTGATGAAATGTCACAAAAATATTCTGAAAGCATTGAAGCAATGGGAGAAATTGTTCAAAATACACTAGGAAGCACTATAAAAACATTATGTGGATTAATTGCCTCTACAATAGCTTTTAAACCACTAATGATGGGGAATTATAAAGGTACAAATTATACTAAAATCTTAACTACTAACATGTTAGGTATTTTATTAGGAACTATCCCTTCAATTTTACTATCAATTTATACAACACAAGAACAGAAAAAAGCATCCAGAATTGCAAATATGTTGGCAACAAAAAACTTAAACAACATTAATCAAAATATAGAAAAAGAATCTAAACAAAAGTCTTGTATAAATGCATATAACGATTTTATAAAGATTAGTAATTAAAAAGTTTTTCAATATTGTTAACAATTGTAACGAAATAAATATTATTGCGCAATTACACCACGAAAATATACTTTATATATATAGCATAGTTAAGCAGGTATTAAGATGGCAATTTCAGGTGTAGACGCATACAAACAAGCAATATTAGCCCAACAGTATGGACAGATGTTTCAAGCTGGTCAGGGTGCAGGCGCAATTGGCGGTACTAGACCTGTCACGCCCGAAAAAGCAACCGGAGTAGGCATTGAATCTGAATCAGCCTCACCCAAGTTCAACTGGAAAAGTTTGAACAAGTTTGATGGCGCATTAACTGGCACAACTCCGCAGACCGGTTTTGGTAAAACATCCCAAATCCCTAGCGAAAACTTCTTTGCTACTGGAATCGGCACAACAGGAGCGACGCAAGTTGCTCAAGCACCACAAAACAATGGACTTCGCGCAGCGTTAAATAGAATTGATGCGCAAGACATTGGACTAAACCACAACACAAATGGACTAGATGGACAACGCTATATTAACTTCTTAGCGTAGTGTTTCGGATTACTATGCAGATTTGACCTTGTTTTAAGGTTAAATTTGTGATGACAAAAAATCGCCCCATTGCTTAATTAGGGGCGATTCTTTTATTTTTCGATAGAAAACTATCTAATTTTTGCTTCTGTCGATAATTTTATTTTCTTTAATCCATGAGAAGTTTGAACGAAGTTCTGCACCAACTTTTTCAATTAAATGCTCTTCGCCTTCTGCTCTCATTTTTTTGAAGTTAGGAGCGCCGTTAGCGAATTCACTCAACATTTCATTTGCAAAAGTACCATCTTGAATTTCTTTAAGAACTTTTTTCATTTCTTCTTTAGTTTTATCAGTAATTACTCTAGGTCCTCTTGTTAAATCGCCGTATTCAGCAGTATTTGAAATTGAATAACGCATATCAGAAATACCGCCTTCGATAATCAAGTCAACGATTAACTTCATTTCGTGTAAGCACTCAAAATATGCCATATATGGAGAATAACCTGCTTCAACCAATGTTTCAAAACCAGCTTTAATCAATGCTGAACATCCTCCACAAAGAACTGCTTGTTCTCCAAATAAGTCTGTTTCAGTTTCTTCTTTAAATGTTGTTTGGATAATACCAGAACGACCTGCGCCTATAGCAGAAGCATATGCTAATGCAACTTCTTTAGCAACGCCAGTAGCATCTTTTTCAATAGCGATAAGTGCAGGAACACCTTTTCCTCTTTGATATTCACTTCTTACAGTGTGTCCAGGTCCTTTTGGAGCAACCATTATTACACTAACACCTTCTGGTGGAACGATTTTTCCAAAATGAATATTAAAACCATGAGAGAACATCAAGTATTTTCCTTCAATCAAATATGGTTTAATAGATTTTTCATAAACAGCAGCTTGTGTTTCGTCTGGGATAAGAATTTGAATGATATCAGCCCATGCTGCAGCATCTTCAATACTCATTACTTTTAAACCATTAGCCTCAGCTTTTTTAGCAGATGGCCCATCTACTCTAACCCCAACTACAACATCACAACCGCTATCACGTAAGTTCATTGCTTGCCCATAACCTTGTGAACCAAAGCCAATTACAGCAATTTTTTTATCCATAATAAACTTTTTGTCGATGTCTTTGTCCAAATAAATTTTCAATTCATGATTTGACATAATATTCTCCTTATTTCTCCAACTTGCCTGTTGATTATACGACATAATTTAAAAGCAATCAACTCTAATTTATTATTTTAAACCCAAACCCATAAGATGGCAATAATAAATTATTCCGAAATATTAATATTTCAAATAGTTACAAACTAAACAAAGCAATGTATTTATAGTAAAATATATATATGGACTTGAGGGATTATATAAAAAAAACACCGATAAAAGTTATTTTTTCAGTGCTAATAAGTTTTTTAGCACTATATTTTATATGGTTATTCCCATTAGAGCATGCGCTAAATAAATATTTTTCTAATTCCCACATTGAAAATATCATAAAAAACAATACAAGCATTGATACAAAAATCAAATCCATTTCATATAAAACTAATACTGATTTTTCTATATCAATCAAAACACCAGAAATTAAAATAACTGAAGGACAAAACGAAATTTTAAATATCAAAGAATTTTCTACTAGAATTAACTTTTTACCAGTATTTTTTAATAGAATTTATATTCAAAATCTAACAGCGCAAACGATAAAAACGAAGATAATAAAAAACAAAAACGGCGAAATTAATATTCTAAAAATATTCAATAACAAGAAAAAAACACCCTTTAAGTTAAAAATAAATAACACAAACATTGATGCTTATAATCTTTTATACACTGATGAAATATTAAACAGTATGATACTTCTTGAGGGAGATTATTTACAAATTAACAAATATATACCATCAAAACATATTAACATCCAAACAAAAGGAATTATAAAAACAATAAAAAATAATAATATCCAAAGTGGTGGAACCTATGACATAAAAACAAACACTACATTACCAATCAAAAAAAATCTCAACAAAAAAGATTTTGATTTAAAAATAATTCTACAAGATATAGATTTAAAGCCTTTTTCAATTTTTTCTAGTTATCTTTCAAACAAAGAAATCAATGAGATTGAAGGGAATATCAGTGCGAATATTACAACCCAAACAACAAAAGACACTAAAAAACTTATAGGTAACATAGAAACAAAAAACATACTAATAAAAAACAAAACTCAAGAACAATCAACATATCTAAAAGAAAAAGCTCAAATAAAATTTGATACAAATTTATTAAAAGATAACATTCTTATAGAAAATTTTACATTTAAAACATCTTACCACGACATAAGTGCTAAGGGGATACTTTCTCATACAAACACAACAAAACCAATTATAGATATTGATTTAAACATATACAACAATGCAAAAAGCATGCTATATACCCTAATCCCTTCAGAAATAAAATTTGAAAATAATTTAATTAGCAAAATAAAAAAATACCAGCCAATAGCAACGTTAAATGGCAAAATAAACCTAAAAGGGAACATCCTATCTCCAGATATAATTGGAGAAATAAAGGCAACAGACTTATATATAAACCAAGAGATTGCCAAAAACGCTATTGCACAACTAACTATTATATTTGACAAAAAAAGAATGCAAATAAAAGGGCTAGTTGAGCCGCACAAAGGAGCACAAATAGACATAGATGGCTCTTTAAACATTTACGGAGAAAAAAAAGCAATATTTGATATAAAATCAACTAAACAAACAAGTCTGCCTATAATTAGAGCAGTCTTATTACCAATTCAAGACACATTCTCTCTTAATTTTGGGATACTAAATCACATACTGATAAATTCTGGCTACGGCGAAGCTGAAATCAAAACATTTGGAACCAGAAAAAACGCCCAAATATATGGGAATTTGAATTTTTACAACACAAATGCACAATTTAAAGGCGCAAATGCAATCATAGATAACGCTGAAGGCTATGTCAATTTTGATGGGCGAAACATAACATTTGAAACAAAAAATGCAACACTTAAAAACCAAAAATTAGCCATAAATGGAAATGCAAAACTACTAGACGATTTTGATATAAACATAACGTCTAAAGATATAAAAACCAGTGATTTATTAGAAATAGCTAAAACCAGCGAACTTATTCAACCAATCCTACAAAATTTTGATACAATTTCTCTTATAAATAAAATCACAGGAAAATCTGATTTCAATTTAAACATCCAAGGGAATGCCCAAAACAATAATTTCATTAATAATATTGAAAATTTCAACTATAATGCGCAACTCGATATAAAAAACAATACTTTATTAATAAAAAATTTTTCTTACCCAATAATTATAGAAAATGCTAACTTATCTCTTAAACCCAAGTTAATAAAAGCAATAATTAATGGAAAGCTTTTAAATTCATTTTTTAACATTGATACTATTGTAAATAATGAAAGCTTACAAATTTTTCTTAATTCAAATAAATTCCTGAATAATGATTTAATAAAAATTTTAGATAACAAAAATCAATATTCAAAAATATTAACTCAAATAAAAACTAACTCATTTTCAAAAATAAAAGGCTCTTACAAAAGTACACTAAAACAAATTAATTTAAAAAACATAATACTTGATGCAGAATTATTTGCAGAAGATATTGCACCATTTTATACATCGCTAGGCACAATTTCTCTTACTGATGGAGAACTTAAACTTAACAAACTCAACTTAAACATACTAAACTCACAATTATTAATAAACGGGATAATAAATAATATATTTGATAAAAATACGCTATACAACGTAAACTGCATACTTAACAATTTTGATGTATCAACGCTTAATGACTTCCAATATTATAAAATCATTTCAGAAGATATAAAAAAAATAATTACAGCATATGAAAAATATCAGGGCAAAATCAACGGAAATTTAACATTTCAAAACAATTCTATTAATGGAAAAATAAACATAAGTGATATTGGCTTAATACACAAAAGAATGCAATTACCTATTTCCATATCAAATGCAGATATAATCTTTAAAAACGACCTAATTTCAATCCCGACCATTCATGGTTCTTTGGACAACATACCAATATTGATAAAACTAGATATAAAAAATTATTTCAAAAAGGCGAATTATGATGGATATATAACAACAAATTTGCATCAATCCTTTATAAACAAATACATAAATCCAAATCTTGGCTACCCAATAAAACTAAAAGGAGAATTACAACTTAAATCGTATTTTAACGGAACAAAAGAAGCAATAAAAAGCACAACATTATTAAATTTCCCAATAAATTCTGACATTTCATATATGGGCGCAAGTCTTGATGACAAAGAATTTGATAGAGAAATAAAAATAGAAATGCTCCAAAGTGCAACTAATCTTAAAATCAATAAGGCAACTCTATCTAAAAACATAAAATCTTTAAATGGCATAAAAACAAAATACCCATATGTTACTGTTTCTGGAGAAATACACGCTAAACCTGATGATGTAATTTTTAAAAATTTTAATATAAAAACTCAAGAACAAACTAATAGCAAAATTTTTAACGTACTATTTAAAAAATCCATCTTGAAATACGGAAAATTTGACTGCGACATTGTTATTAACGGAACATACACAAACCCACATATATTAGGTTACATCAACTTTAAAAACCTTGATATGCCACTGTATGAAACAATTATTAAAGATATTTTTGCTAACTTTAAACAAAAATCAATTGATTTAAAAGTATTAGGTTCAGTTTATGACACGCAAATAACTGCAAATGCAACTGCAAAAAACGAACTAGCACTTCCGTTTCATATAAACAATATAAATATTCAAGCAGGTTATCTTGATTTAGACAATATTTTTAATTCACTATCAACCGTATCAATGCGAACTACAAATAGTATAAATGACTCACAACAACAAAATACAATTGAAAAGAAACAAATTCTTCCTATACTAATAGACAAAGGCAATATAAGTGCTGAAAAAGTTTTAGTCCGTGACTTTCCTGCAACTAATTTAAACTCAAATATTTCATTAGATAAAAACAATATTTTAAAAGTAAAAGATTTTAATTTTAATTTTGCACAAGGAAGAATTAAAACAACCGGCTCATACGATTTTAATACAAATATTTTAGAAGGAGAATGTGACGTTAAAGAAATTGATGCAAACCAATTCTCACAAATATTCTTAAATTTAAAAAATCAAATTTTTGGAAATCTTGATGGAACGGTATATTTTAATACAAAAGGAACTAGTCCAACTCAAAGACTTGAAAATCTCAATGGAAAGATTGATTTTGAAATTAAAGATGGCAAAATGCCAAAACTTGGTTCTATAGAATATTTATTAAGAGCCGCAAATCTCATTAAAAGTGGTATTACTGGTTTTACCATAAATAATATGATTGATTTATTAATACCCGTTAAAACCGGTGATTTTTCAAAAATAACTGGAAATATAATATTAAACCAAGGCAAAGCTCAAAATATAGAAATATCTTCAATTGGTAAAAATCTTAGCTTATATATTACAGGCAACGCTGACATAGTCAATCAAAACGCCGAGATGATAGTCCTTGGTCGACTTTCAAAAAAACTATCAACAATACTTGGTCCAATAGGAAATGCATCATTAAATACATTATTTAATTTGTTACCTGGCGTTAAAGCAACAGAAAAAGAAAATATATTAATAAAAGAAATAAACAAAATCCCATTTTTAGAATTAGCGGATAATGACGATTACAGATTTTTCCAAGCAACTATTAATGGGGATTTAAATACCGACGAATTTGTACAAACATTTAAATGGCTGGAGTGAAAATATGACTAGAGATGAAAAATATATAAAAGTATGTGGTGGATTAGGAAATCAAATGTTTCAGTATGCTTTTTACAAAGCATTAAGCAAAAAACGCCAAGATTATGACGTTTACCTCGATACATATTGGTTTACTTTAATAAAAAAAGAATTACCTGAACACCAAAAATTAACCGACGATTTCACGCCAAGAAAATACGAATTAGATTTATTCAAAAATATTAACCCCAAATTCATTCCACAAGAAACAGTAAAAGCTTATTTTGCACAAAGATCAAAACCAAATCAAACTCAAAGAGAAATTCTTGAAGAAAAAATGATTGTTGAAAAAAGCGCATTTGAGTATGACGAAAAATTATTAGAAATTCAACCAAAACGATTTTTTAGCGGGTATTTTCAAAACGAAGAATACTTTAAACATTTCAAAGATGAACTTGTAAAAGATTTTGAATTACCTGAATTTGATAAAAAAGATAAACACAACCAAAAATTATTAAAAGAAATACAGAACTCAAATTCGGTTATGATCCATATTAGAAGGGGGGATTACTTAACACTAAATCAAGAACTACCGCTTGAATATTATAAAAAAGCTGTAGAGTACATTATTGAAAATGTTAAAAAACCCAAATTTTATGTATTCGGTATCGACTCTGATGAATTTATAAAAAAAGAACTTAAATTAAAACACAAGTTTAAATTTATCGGAAATAAAAATCATGAAAACAACGAAGATTGGAAAGATTTTAAACTCATGCAAGAATGCAAACACGCAATTATTGCTAATAGCGCATTTAGCTGGTGGGCTGCCTGGCTTGGGGACTATCAAGGCAAAATAGTGACAGCACCAAGCCCATGGCTGGATAATCATGATGAATGTATTTGTAAAAATTGGGTAAAAATTTCAAGATAACAAAGGGGAAAAAATGAAAAAAGCTTTAATTACAGGAATTACAGGACAAGACGGGAGTTATTTAGCTGAGCTTTTACTAGAAAAAGGATATGAAGTTCACGGCATAAAACGCCGTGCCTCCTCTTTTAATACAGAAAGAATTGACCATATCTACAGAGATATACATGCGGACTCTAATTTGAAACTTCATTATGGTGATATGCTTGATTCAACGAGCCTTATAAGACTTGTTCACGATATCCAACCTGATGAAATTTATAATCTTGCAGCCCAATCACACGTTAAAGTTTCATGGGAATGTCCTGAATACACCGCGGATTGCAATGCTTTAGGGACATTAAGACTTCTTGAAGCCATAAAAATGAATAAATTAACAAATAAAACTAAATTTTTCCAAGCTTCAACTTCAGAATTATATGGACTAACAAATACAACAACACAAAATGAAAACACAAGATTTTACCCTCGCTCACCATATGCGGCAGCTAAATTATACGCATATTGGATAGCCGTAAACTATAGAGAAAGCTATAATATGTACACGGTTAACGGCATATTATTTAACCATGAATCACCTAGAAGAGGAGGAACTTTTGTTACTAAAAAAATAACTTCAGCAGTAGCAAAAATCAAACTAGGCTTACAAAATGAATTATTCTTAGGTAATTTAGACGCCAAAAGAGATTGGGGACACTCAAAAGATTATATGCAAGGCGTTTGGCTAATGCTTCAACAAGAAAAACCTGACGATTATGTTCTTGCAACTGGAGAAACAACTACCATTAGAGATTTTTGCAAACTAGCCTTTAATGAAGTAGGCATTAATCTTGAATTTAAAAATTCAGGACTTGATGAAATTGGTGTTGATTGCGAAACAGGTAAGACTCTAATCAAAATCGACCCTAGATATTTTAGACCGACAGAAGTTGATTATTTATGCGGTGATAGCTCAAAGGCAAGAAAAACATTAAATTGGGAACCAAAATATAATCTAAACTCAATTATAAAAGAAATGATTGAATATGATTTAAAACAAGCACAAAAAACAAAACTTATACTCGATAACGGAGTCAATGATGATAAATAAATCAAGCAAAATATACATAGCCGGACACAATGGACTGGTTGGCAGTGCAATAAAAAAAGAATTAGAACAACAAAATTATACAAATCTTGTTGTTAAATCACATGATGAGCTTGATTTAACAGACTCATCCTCTGTACAAGCATTTTTCAAAAAAGAAAAGCCTCAATACGTAATTATTGCAGCTGCAAAAGTCGGAGGAATCCTAGCTAATTCAAAATATCCGGTTGAATTTATGCTGGAAAATTTAAAAATTCAAAACAACATTATAGAAAATGCCTACAAATCTAAAGTTAAAAAACTTATATTTTTAGGTTCAAGTTGTATTTATCCCAAAAACGCACCACAACCCATAAAAGAAGACGATTTATTAAGCTCAAAACTTGAACAAACAAATGAAGCATATGCACTAGCAAAAATTTGTGGCGTAAAACTTTGTGAATATTGCAATAAAGAATACAATACAGATTTTATAAGTGTTATGCCTTGCAATTTATATGGAGAAAATGACACCTACGACAAAGAAAATGCTCACGTAATTCCTATGCTTATTGAAAAATTCCATAACGCAAAAACAAGCCAATCCCCCACAGTAGAACTTTGGGGAGACGGTACTCCATTGAGAGAATTTTTGATTTCATCAGAACTTGCCCGAGGAGTAATTCTTTTACTAGAACAAGAAAACAACAAACATTTAGGCTCAATAATAAATATTGGCTCAGGTGAAGAAATAACAATAAATGATTTAGCTATATTAATCAAAGATGTTATTGCTTACAAAGGACAAATAACTTATAATACAACCAAACCTAACGGAACTATGCGTAAAATATTGGATAATTCCAAAATTAATTCTTTAGGATGGAAAAACAACATCTCTCTAGAGGAAGGAATAAAACTGGCTTATAATGACTTTTTAAAGAAAAAAGGATATTTAAAATGACCGACAAAATACAGAAAGGAACAATTGGAATTTTAGTTATAGCTATAGGTCGATACGATGCATTCTGGCCTAAATTATACAAAAGTTGTGAAAAATATTTTCTACCTAACTGGAAAAAAGAATATTTCGTGTACACCGATAACCAAAATTTAAAATACAAAAACAACAACAATGTTCATACGTTTTATCAGAAAAAAATGGGCTGGCCATACGACTCAATGATGAGGTTTGAAATGTTTTACAGAAGGAAGCCAACCCTTGAAAAATGCGATTACCTATTCTTTTTAAATATAAATTTGGTTTGCAAAAAAACAATAGGAGAAGAAATACTACCAACAGAAAAAAACGATTGGCTCACCGTGTGCACACATTCCGGTTACTATAACAAACCGGTTAACGCCTTTCCATACGACAGAAACCCTGATTGTACTGCATATATTCCCTACAATACAGGCAAACACTACGCACCTGGCGGTTTTAATGGAGGAAGAAGCTCTGAATTTTTAAAATTCTGCGAAATTTGCCATCAAAATGTTAGAATAGATTTAAAAAATAAAATAATTGCACTTTGGCACGACGAAAGTTATTTGAACAAATATATTCTTGACAAAAACCCACTAATTATGCCAATTAATTACATGTACCCCAAAAATGTAAAATGGTTGAAAGAAAGTCATTTTTCTAAAGACATAAAAATGGAATTAAGAGATAAAGTTCATTATGGTGGACATTATTACCTTAGAGGGGCAATAAACATTAAAAACACAAAGCTTAATAAGCTAAAATATCATATACTAAAGTTTTTTGCAATTTCTCAAGAAAAAAAAGATAAATACGAACTAATGCTTAGTCGATTATATTATGATTAGCCTATATCTCATTGAATTACGATTTAAAATGATTATAAGTATTTTCTTTTATAGTATATTCATCAATTTCATGAACTTCATTCTTAAATTTCACAAAAGAGCTCATATTATCGTTTTTTGAACAAACTTTCCCAATAATATGAAAATCAGGAATGTTTAATATTCTAGCATATTCTGCATTCAATGTTACAACAAGGGAAAAGTCTTCTGCTCCATATAACAAAACTTTCTTATAATCGACATCTAAATCATTACATTTTTTAAGAAAACCATCAGAAATCGGTAAATTTTCACCGTTAATTTCCATTTTACAATTAGATGCTCTAGATATCTTAAAAACTGCATCAGCCAAGCCATCTGACGTATCCATAGCACACAAATGCGTCAACGGTAATTCACTAAATCTATAAACATCATCTATATTTACCTCCGGTGATAAATGAGCTTTTGTATAAATAGATTTCTCTTTTGGATTTTTTTGCAATTCTCTTAAGCCTAAATCACTATAACCAACATTACCAAACAATAAAACCAAATCACCTTCTTGTGCATATTGTCTACCCACTTCTATGCGCCTTACTTGTTGTCCAATCGCGCAAATTGAAATAACAATTTTTTCACTTTTAGTTAAATCACCGCCACAAATACAACATTTATATTTTTGGCAAGCCGCTTCAATCCCTTCATAAAATTTTTCTATAAAGTCATTTGATACATCTTCCGGCATTGATAATGAAATAGATAAATATCTTGGTAAAGCAAGTGACGCTTTTAAATCTGAAACATTAACACTAACGGCTTTCATCGCCAATTCAAACGGGTTAGTTGTCAACAATGAAAAATGTACATCTTCCACTAAAGTATCGTGCGTAACTATTAGTGGCAATGTCGAAACATAATCGTAAATTTTAGCACAATCATTTCCCAAAAACTCAGTTCTGGAAAGTTTGCTATGAATTATTTTTAACATATCAAGTTCATTCATTTCTTAATTATAAATCCAGTGATTATTTTAATCAATAAATATAGCAAAATAATCACTCTATATTGGCAAAATAATTAAATAACACCTTGAACTCTAGACTCTAATGTAGTATGATTTAAACATACTATTTTAAATCATGGAGTTTATATTAAATGTTCGAACGTTTTACAGAAAAAGCAATCAAAGTAATAATGCTTGCACAAGAAGAAGCTAGACGCCTTGGACACAATTTTGTAGGTACAGAACAAGTTTTACTAGGCTTAATTGGTGAAGGCACTGGAGTTGCAGCAAAAACACTTAAAACAATGGGTGTAACACTTAAAGACGCACGTGCCGAAGTTGAAAAAATCATCGGTAGAGGTTCAGGGTTTGTCGCAGTTGAAATCCCATTTACACCACGAGCTAAAAGAGTTTTAGAGCTTTCTTGGGATGAAGCAAGACAACTTGGACACAATTATATTGGAACAGAACACCTACTTCTTGGACTAATCAGAGAAGGTGAAGGGGTTGCAGCAAGAGTTTTAGAAAACCTTGGTGTAGATATGAACAAGGTTAGAAGTTCTGTTATAAAAATGTTAGGAGACTCAAAACCACAAGCAACCACAGCAGGTGTAGGTGGTTCATCTTCTGGCTCTAAAGCAAAAACCCCAAGTTTAGATGAATTTGGTACTGATTTAACCCTAGCGGCGCAAGAACAAAGACTTGATCCTGTTGTCGGTAGAGAAAAAGAAATTGAGCGTGTTGTTCAAATATTGGCTAGAAGAACAAAAAATAATCCTGTTCTTTTAGGTGAACCTGGTGTAGGTAAAACAGCTGTTGCGGAAGGTTTAGCTCAAAGAATTGTAAATGGTGAGGTACCAGACATTCTTGAAAGCAAAAAAATCATCCAACTTGATATGGGCTTACTTGTTGCCGGTACTAAATACCGCGGTGAATTTGAAGAACGATTGAAAAAAATTATGGACGAAATTCGCCAAGCAGGCAATGTTATTCTTGTAATTGATGAAATGCACACATTAATTGGAGCTGGAGCGGCTGAGGGCGCAATTGATGCGGCTAATATTTTAAAACCAGCACTTTCTAGAGGTGAAATTCAAGTTATTGGTGCTACAACATCTGACGAATACAGAAAATATGTAGAAAAAGACCCAGCATTAGAAAGAAGATTTCAACCAATTTTGATTGATGAACCATCTAATGATGAGTCTGTTGAAATTTTGCGTGGCTTAAAATCTAAATATGAAGAACACCACAGATTAAACATCTCTGACGCTGCTATTATTGCGGCAGTTGAATTAAGTTCAAAATATATTACTGACAGATTCTTACCGGACAAAGCCATCGATATTATTGATGAAGCTGCGTCAAAAGTTAGATTACATGTTTCTACTTTACCTCCAGAAGGTAAAGAGCTTGAAAAAGAACTCAAAGCTATTGTTAAAGAAAAAGAAGACGCAATTAGAAATCAAGAATTTGAACACGCTTCTGATTTAAGAGACAAAGAAGCTGATTTAAAAGAAAGAATCAGAGAAATGATTCAAGAATACCGCGAAGAACACGATGCAAACAAACCAACCGTTACATCTGAACATGTTGCTGAAGTTGTTAGTACAATGACTGGTATTCCTACAGCGAAAATCACAGAAGGCGAGTCTGAAAGACTTATGAAACTTGAAGCAACACTTCACGATAGAGTTATTGGACAAGATTCAGCAGTTGTTGCTATTTCTAAAGCTATTAGACGCGCAAGAGTTGGCTTAAAATCACCAAATAGACCAATTGGAAGTTTTATTTTCTCAGGACCTACAGGTGTTGGGAAAACTGAACTTGCTAAAGCATTAGCTGAAGCTGTATTTGGCTCAGAAGACAATATGATTAGGGTTGATATGTCTGAGTTTATGGAAAAACATTCAACTGCTAAATTGATTGGTTCTCCTCCAGGATATGTAGGCTATGATGATGGCGGACATATGGCAGAAATTGTCCGTAAAAAACCTTACAGCGTAGTTTTATTCGATGAAATCGAAAAAGCTCACCCTGATGTGTTTAATATCATGCTTCAAATATTGGATGATGGTAGATTGACCGACGCAAAAGGTCGTCATATTAATTTCAAAAATACAATCATTATTATGACATCAAACGTTGGTGCTAGTATGATTACAACAACTGGTAAACTAGGTTTCTCCGTTGCTGAAAACGAAGCTAAAGACAAATACGAAAGATTAAAAGACACAGTTATGGAAGAAATGAAAAAATCATTCAAACCTGAATTCCTTAACCGTATTGACGATATCATTGTATTTGCACACTTGAGCAAACCTGAAATCAGAGAAATCGTTGACTTACTTCTTAAAGATTTGTTCAAACGTCTTAAAGAACAAGAATTGAGCGTAGAAGTTTCTGACGAAGTAAAAGATGCATTAGCAGATGAAGGCTATAACGAAGCATACGGGGCTCGTCCATTGCGTCGTGTAATTCAAAAGAAAATTGAAGATGTGTTGGCAGAAGAAATCTTATCTGGTCAATATAAAGCAGGCGATACAATTTATTTAAATTTAGATGCTGATAAAAAAATCTGTTTTGACAGAGAAAAAACAAAACAAGAAGCCTAAATTTAAAAATTTAAAAATGACCGTCCAAAACTGGACGGTTATTTTTTGCTAAAAATATTACCCAACTGGGTAATAGAAATTTCAAAATAAATTAATAACATGGAGTAGTCCACTTAGTTAATACTTAATAAAAAATTACAGAAAGGTGTGCTATGTCTGATTTACAAAAAATTAATTTTATTACCAGAGATTACGAAAATTCTTTTATATATGACGATGATAATAATACATATGAAAAAGATAATGTATCTATATTTCAATTACCAGAAAGTACCGATTTTTTAACTATTTTTATATTATTTGATAAATTTGATGATAAAACACACGCCCAATTAGTAAACTGTATTACTTCAATAAAAACACAAACTTTTTTCAATATTAAAACAACTATAATTAATTTTGATACAAGTTATAAAGCACAAAATACCGTAAATAAAATAGCAACAAATATAAACTCTAAAGTTATCACTCTAACAAAAAAAAGCATTGACGAAGGACTTGATAGTCTCATTAAAAATTGCACTAGCAAATACACCTCTATTATCAATTATACTGACATAATACCACGAGTTAAAGACATAGAATTTGTAACAAAAACTCTCTTTGAAAAAGATTATGACTTTTTAACACTTACTGTAAAATATTTTGATGCATCAGGAAATATGTTAAACATTAAATATGATGATAATATCACATTAAAATCCACAATAAACACACATTACAGCGCCTACTTTAAAACTGAAATTCTTAAACAATACAAATTCAGCAAACTAAACACAAATCCACTCGATGAAGCTATGGTTACTATCTTTGAACAAAACAACAAAAAAGGTAACCATATCACAAGTAAAACTCAAATGACGTTTATAGAAAAGCTTGACACTAAAAAATAATTTATTTGGACAAAACAAGCTTAGCCTTAAAACGTTCAACATCATCTGCTGTATCAATACCAACGGCATTATCTTTAACAACAGCAGTAATTATTTTCATTCCGTTATCTAAAACACGTAATTGCTCAAGGCTTTCTGTTTTTTCTAAACTTGTTTGAGCTAGTGATGTCATTTTAAATAACGCATCTCTTTTATAACCATAAATCCCCATATGTCCGTAAAATTCGTGGTTTTCCAAATTTCTTTCATAAGGAATTTTAGAACGCGAAAAATACATAGCATAACCAGCCAAGTTTTTAACACACTTAACAACATTTGGATTATTCAATTCTTCTTCATCTGTTATAACTCTTATTAAAGTAGATACATCAGCCGCTTCATTATCTTTCAGCGCTGAAATACAAGCATCTATACTTTCAGGAGTGATTAATGGCTCATCTCCTTGCACATTTATAATATATTCAATATCTGGTCTTTTTTGTGCAACTTCCGCAATTCTATCACTACCACATTTATGATTAACATCAGTCATCATGGCATTTGCGCCAAATTTATTACATGCTTCTATAATTAACTCATTATCAGTTGCAATAATAACTTCATCAGCTAATTTTGAAGCCATAGCTTTTTCCCAAACATACTGAATTATTGGTTTACCTTCAACTTCTATTAAAGCTTTTGCTGGAAGCCTTGTTGATCCGTATCTAGCAGGTATAATTATTGCAACTTTTCCACTCATAAATCCTCCAATATTTATAAAGAAACAACTAACCCAACCCAATGCCCATCAACTAAACGCTCAACAAGCTTAAGACCTTCTCTTTCAATTGCTGATTGAACGATATGCTCTTTCTCGTCTAAAATCCCTGAAAGCACCATTGTGGCATTAGGTTTTAATAATTGTTTTAACTCTGACATTATCATATCTAAGACATTATGCAAAATATTTGCACATATAAAATCAAATTTTTGTCCTAATAAATCAGCCGATGTTCCAACAAAAAATTTAATTTTATTATCTACATTGTTTAATTGTGCGTTTTCAATAGCAACAGGAATAACTGTTGCATCATTATCAACAGCAACAGCTTTTTGCGCACCCAACTTAACTGCACAAATAGCAAGAATTCCAGACCCACAACCTACATCAGCTATTATTGCATCAGTGGACATATATTTTTCCATTGCTTTAACACAAAGCTGAGTTGTCGCATGAGTACCTGTTCCAAAAGCCATCCCCGGATCCAAATCAACAACTATTTCATCTTTTTGAGCTACATATTCTCTCCAAGTTGGTCTAACAACTATTTTTTGAGATATTTTAGTTGGCATCCAACCTTTTTTCCATTCCTCAGACCAATCCTTTTCTTCTATTTGCTCGATTGAAATTTCTACATCTAATTCTTCAAAGATTTCATTTAAAATAGTTGCTTTTATTATTTCTGGAGCTACATAACTGCTAAAAAATGCACGCATACAATCTGCTTTTCCTATGCGTTTAAACTCCTTAAAAGTTTCTTCCTCAAGAACTACACCCTCACAAGGAAATTCGCAAAATAAAATCTGAGAAATAATATCTCTAATATCTTCAGACTCTCCAAAAGGTTGCGCTGTATCATCAAAATCACCAAAAGGTGAATTGCTTTGCTCAACAGGTGTAACTGCTTCGCTTCTTATCACCTCTTGATTAATCTTAATATTGATTTGCCAATAATTACTCATTATTCGTTAAATACACCCATTCTGCGGAATTTAGAATATCTATCATCTTTTAATTCTTGAGCTGACATCTTGGACATCTCATCTAAATTTTCAAGCAACATTTTTTTAAGATTATCAGCAGTCATTTGTAAATCGTAATGAGCACCGCCCATAGGTTCTTTAACAACACCATCAATAATATCGAATTTTAACAAGTCATCGGCAGTAATTTTTAATGCTTCAGCTGCTTGTGCTGCCTTCGATGCATCTCTCCATAAAATTGAAGCACAACCTTCAGGAGAAATAACTGTGTAATAAGCATGTTCAAGCATTAGAACCTTATTGGCAACAGCTAACCCTAAAGCCCCACCAGAACAGCCTTCACCAGTAATAACGGCAATAATTGGAACATCCAACTTTGCCATTTCTTTTAGGTTAACGGCAATTGCAATACCTTGTCCTGTTTCTTCAGCTTTAATGCCTGGAAACGCCCCAGGAGTATCAATCAATGTTATAATTGGTAAACCAAAACGATTTGCATGTTCAAACAATCTTAAAGCTTTCCTGTATCCTTGAGGTTGAGGCATACCAAAATTGTACTCTAAGTTTTCTTTGGTTGTTTTACCTTTCATTGTACCAATAATCATAACAGGTCTATCATCAATACGAGCAATACCGCCTATGATAGCTCTATCATCACTACCTTCTCTATCACCATGCATTTCCATAAAATCAGTCGTCATTAAATCGATATAATCCAAGAAGTTTGGACGTTCACTATGACGAGCGATTTGCAATTTTTGCAATGGTTCTAGATTATCATACAAATCTTTTTTATATTCTTCTTTTTGTTTTTCAAATGTTTCAATTTCGTTACTCAAATCAAGCCCCGATTCTTCACTAATTTTTCTAAGTTCATTAATTTTATTTTCTATTTCATATACATATTTTTCAAATTCCAATACTGCCATAGTTATTATCCTTTTCTCTTATGAATTTTTAAAATATTTGAAAGCATTGCTTTAAGTTCAGAACGCTTAGCAATATTATCAATTTGTCCGTATTTAAGCAAATATTCCGCTGTTTGGAAGTCAGATGGTAATTTTTGGCGAATAGTTTGCTCAATAACCCGTCTACCCGCAAAGCCAATTCTAGCACCTTGTTCTGCAATAATAATATCACCTAACGTACCAAAACTAGCAGTAACACCACCAAAAGTTGGTTCTGTTAAAACTGTTATATAAAGTAATTTTGCTTCGTTCATTTTAGCCACTGCGCAACTAGTTTTAGCCATTTGCATTAAGCTTAATGCACTTTCTTGCATTCTTGCACCACCAGAAGCAGTAACAGCTATAACAGGAAGTTTTAATTCTAAAGCTTTTTCAATTATACGGGTTACTTTTTCACCAACGGCACTACCCATTGAGCCACCCATATATTCAAAATCCATAACGGCTAATGCAACTTTTTCACCATCAATTTCACCCAATCCGGTAACTACTGCTTCATTAATATCAGGATTTTTTTCTTTTGCTTTTATTTGTCTATCCTTATAACTTTCAGTATCTACAAAGTCTAATGGATCAGCAGCCGTAACGGTCTTAAACATTTCTTCAAATGTACCCTCATCTACTAATTGAGATATTCGAGTTCTTGCATTTATTCTAAAGTGATAATCGCAATGCGGACACACCATTAAATTATTGTCCAATTCTTTTTTCAATAGCTGAGTATCGCAATTAAAACATTTTTGCCACAATTTCGCAATATCATCATCTATTGCAACAACCTCTTTAGGTCTAGCGGCTAATTGTTCTTCTTTTCTATTTTGAAACCAATCTTTTAAATTCATTTTTTTTCCTTTATTCTGTTCATTGATAGTATACAACAAATATTAAATATATTGTCTCATTATTTTAAGGTTGTAACCTTGCTTAATATCCTTGCATTTGCAATGGTGTTGTCATCGGCGTCAACATAGGCGTTGTCATTTCATCATGCAACTGCACAGGACCCGAATTCCATTTGCGTTCATTTACTCCTTCCACACTTGGAACATCATCTTTTTCTTTAACTTTTGGAACTATGATTTCATGTTTTGGAATAACATGCATTACCGGCTGTAAATCTTCTTCATTAATTAATATTTTTTCTTCTATTTCCGACTCTACTTCGACATGTTTACGTCTAAATAGTCTATCTTTCAAACTTGGTTTAATTTCAGCTTTAGCTTCCAATTTAGCTTTTTCTGGTTTTTCTTCTTTCTTATTTGTCATTCCTAATTTTTCAGGATTTTTTAAATATAACTTTTTGAATTCTAAATCTGCATTTTTTGTTCCTAAAATAAAGAAACAATTAAACAATGTTCTTTGACGAACAGTATCATAACCTAATGTAAATTTAACATCTTCTGGTCCAACCATGACATAGAAACGATTTTCCTGCATTAATTTACCATCCCAAGCATCACGTTCTAACGCCAAAGAACCCGACCACATAACCGAAAGAAATTTATTAACTTTTAAACCTTCTGACAAATAGATATTATTTGTACCATACCTATATTGATCAAAATAAAATGGAGACTCACCATGTGTTGCAGTATAATAATACCCTAATGTTTGAATCCATCTATCTGTTTCAGTTCTCAATCTAGGACCAAATCTTAGTAAAGCAAAAGTATCACCTGAGCCATACAAAGTCGCCCCACTTTGTGTACTTAACTCAAAAACAGCATATCTATTGTTAATATCATCTCCATAATACCAAATAGGCTTATCTACCTGTCCTTGCCATCTTAAACGTCCGGTTGCCCAATCTCTTCTAAAATCTTCCGCAATACCACCAGAAATTCTGTGTCTGAATTTCAAACCTAAATCATCTACTGTATATGATTTATTATAAACAACTTCTGCTAACTTACCAGCTACACGATTACCCAAAAAACCTTCATCCATATAACCATTCATGCCATATTGCAATTTCCAATTTTCTGCTAAAACGTGTTCACCTCTTAATATAGTCTCAGCCTCATCAACAGAACTAATAGCAAACTCTGTCCAATTCCTATCATTTCTATAACGAGCCATACCACCAAAACCAACTTGACCTTCAAAAACATTCATAAATGGCGCAACTTTTAAAGCCCCACCAAATGGAGCACCTGTAACAAAACCTGGTCCAAAATAAGTACCTAACTGTCTAATAAAGCCGATTTCTGGCATATTTGTTTCGACGTATTGTTGCTCCTTATTAGTAACCAAATGTAAATTCCCAGAACTAGCAATTTTAACATTTTTAAGATAAATATCTGCGTTTCTAACAGTTATTTCATCATGACTACCTTTGGCATCCACAATGATTTCTTTTGCTTTAATAGTATACTTTTCATCATATTTTTCTTTTAAATAGAAAACTCTTTTAGTCTCAGCTAATTGAGAACTCCCATACCTATTAAATGATGAAGTTCCAAAAGCAACAGTCCTATCTTCTTTAGATTTAGCAATCCCATTTTCCAACAATATATCTTTTCCAGCTATCAATTGAGCATTTTCTGATTTTAAACTAACAAACATATTTTCCGTTACGGGATTATCCATCAATGCATTTTTTTTATGCAAATCTATAGTTATAGACTCTCCTTCCATAACATTGGAATCTTTAATTAATCGAACATTTCCAATCCCTTTTAAAATTCCAGTATCTTGATTTAAAATCAACTTATCTGCTCTTAGAGTTGTTCCATCCTCTGGTATAATTATAGCGGCATTACCTGTAGCTTCAACTTCCTTGCGTTCAGGATAATACACCAATTCATCACTTTTTAAATCTAAATTAGTTACACCTTTTTCCAATGGTGTTTTATCATTTTTTTTCTTTGCTTTTTTGGTTTTCTTTTCTTCTGTAGCTTCTTTAACTTCTTGCTTAACAGAATTAACCCTTAAATCATTATTATCACCAAGATTATTTTTCATATTCATATAATCATTTAAAAAATCATCTGATGAAAAATCTTCACACCTTGTAATGGGTGTAAAAGTAATCCCACAAATCAATCCTATTAAAAATATTTTAATTATCTTTTTCAATTAACTTACCTTCTAAATATAACTCAACGGATTTCTAGTTTGCCCATTCACACGCACCTCAAAATGAAGATGCGGACCTGTAGAATATCCAGTAGAACCTTCTCTACCTATTGTTTGACCTCTAGAAACATACTGTCCCACGTTTACAGTCCAAGCGTTTAAGTGAGCATACAAAGTCGTAACTTTGGTACCATTATACATACCATGGTCAATAATAACCACTTTTCCATAACCACCATACCAACCTGCATATATTACTTTTCCTGAATTAGATGCTTGAACTGCACCATTACTAGCACCACCTATATCAATCCCTGAATGGAATGTTCTACTTTTAAATATAGGATGAACCCTCCAACCATAAGGAGATGTAATAGGTCCAGCAATAGGTTTTATAAAACCACCAACTACCTTCATATCGTTTGTAGAAGAGGTCTCCCTATTAATCATTCCTGTTAAGTTTTTCGATTGACGAGCTAATTCACGCTCAGCCTTTTCGTATGTTTGTCTATCAGTTCTTAATTTTTTGATTAATTCCTCATTTTTTCCTATTGCCAATTGAATTGCAGCTTGCTTCGAATTCATATCTTGGATAGAATTTGCTAATCTGCGTTTTTCGATTTCATAATCATAACGCATCTTGGCAATTCTTTGAGCTTTTTTCCTTACATTATAAAGTGAATTTTTATCCGATTTGGTTATAATATTTTGAAAATGAATATTATCCATAAAGGAATTTATATCATCAGAAGTTAACAACAATTCAAAAAGATTTTTTCTATGATGCATATAAATGTTCCTAATACGTTGCCTAACTTTTACTAGCGTTTTATTGTAGTCTGAGACAGCAGATGCTAACTCAGCTTCTATATCTACCAATCGAGTTTTTGTAACATTATATCTTTTCTTAGAATATTCCAAATCTTTCGTAGTATTTTCTAATTTTTGTTGATTTTTATATAACTTGTTAGACTCTTTATTTTCAAGTAATTTTAGCTGATAAATTTTATTTTTAGTTTCTTGGTGTTTTCTTATAATTGCTTCATCATTACTTTCAGCCAACACAACATTTGTTACGCCAAAAAATAAAAACGTAACTAAAAGAAAAATTATAAACTTCTTAATTCCAATCAGCCTTCTCATTTTTTATACTAATGTCTATAAAATAATTCCATAATCAACGGTGCAATTGAGAATAAAATAAAAGATATTCCAATTATTTTTACAAATAACGCTCTATTTTCTCTAAAAAATTCCATATATTTCCCCAAATCATAATCTACTTAACAATACCATTTTACATTATAAATTAATAAGTGCAAATCTTTTACAAAAAAATAATAATTATTGCGCAATACCAGCCATATAACCAGGAATAACCAACGCCGGTGGTATCAATCGAGAAGCGACACTAGCGCTAGCAGATACTGACCCTGTGTAATTTGCAGGAGATAAATTTTGTGCAACTAACGACGCGCCTAACAATGTATCATCAACATGCGCTGCAAAATCTGTTAATTTAATATCTCTATCTTCATCTTCTACAAATATTTTATTATTCATACTATTTGCAACTTCATTTCCCACAACAATTCCTGCAGCCAAACTTGTCATAACCACCGCAACTAACGGAAAAGATTTTGAAATAGCATTTAAAATCTTATTTTCAAACTGTGGCATTTTAAACCCAGTTTTTTGAACAAACTTATCATACGCCCAATTACCTGCCGCTACAAATGATATAGGAAACACAATATTTCCAACAAACTGTTGCAAAGTCTCTTTTAACTTATCTCGTTTATTAGTCTTATCAACGGCAATTCCTCCAGTTAACCCACCAATCAACGAACCAGTTGCCAAAGCTAATATTTCAAGACTTTCAATTTTTAGTTGTTTAAAATCATTCCATTTGAAAATATTCAAATTTTGCCTTCTAGCGCATAATCCCAGTCCCGCTACCATGCCAGCTGTACTGGCACCAAATATTGCCCATTTTTGTTTATTAGATAAAAAATCAAGTTCTTTTATTTTTTTATCGTTATTTGCCAATCGTGAAGCAAAAAAAGTTTGTCTGGGCTGTTTATACAAACCTACATTATACGGGTTATAATATTGAATTTCTGAAATCATACTCATGATAATTATCCCTTAATGCCTATAAAAAATACAAACATAATTATTTTTGTTACTTAACAGAAAAAACTTTATTTTCCTTTACATTAATCATTTCCATGATTCTAGACATTATTTTTTCTTCAAAATTAATTGAATACAAAAAATTAATTTCTTTTATAAAATAACAAGGACTTGTTACATTTATTTCAATGACTTTTTCATCAATCATGTCTAATCCAACAAGAGAAAGCCCCATTTCTTTTAATTTCAAGGCAATCGTCTTAGCTACAAATTTTTCATTTTCATTCAACTCAGCTTTTGCAAAATATTCATCTGAATGTTGTGCAAACTTAAAGTCATTTTCTGCCGGTAATTTTCTTACACATTCATCCAAAACGTCCCCATTGACCAATAAAACTCTCTTATCGCCATATTTTGCACCTTCTAAATATTTTTGAACCATAACCAAAGTTTTACCATTTTCTGTTACTGCAGAAATAATTGAACTTAAATTAGCTTCACCCTTTTGTAAAATAAAAACACCACTACCAAAACATCTATTCAATGGCTTAATAACAGCTTTTCCCATCTTATTAACAAAATCAATAATTAAATCCTTATTATTTGTCACAATATTTTCAGGAACAAATTGCGCAAACAAATTAACGTGCATTTTTTCATTAAAAAATCGCACTGCCAAAGGATTGTTTATAACCTTTACCTTATTTAAATCTACGAACTCAAAAACATTACATGCATTAATATAATCAATATCTACAGGAGGATCCGGTCTAAAAAAAGTTACATCAAAATCTTCTATTCTAAACGCTACAAAATCTTTAGAATATGTAATTTCTCCATCTTTTTCTAATCTTGCAATATTACATAAAGCACACCCCTTTACATCTCTAACAAATAATTTAGATTTAGTAGAAATCCAAACCTCAAAACCTCGTTTTAAAAACTCACGAATAAACCAAAAATTAGTCACCAACTTGTTAAATTCAAACCATTTATACTCAAGTTCATCAATAATAAACAACAATTTTAAAGAACTCATTTGACCTCCCCCAATTAACACAGCTTTTCCAAAAGCCAAAGACAGTATATTACAAAGATAAAAATTTTAAAATATTATAGATTTAATTCCTTCAGGTATAAAATCTAATAACTCAGACGCCAACAGCCCATATTCTGTTTTTAATTTAGCACCATACAAACCGGCTTGAGAATGCAAATAAACCCCAAGAACACCCGCTTGACGAACATTCAAGCCTTGAGCTACAAGACCAGATATAATTCCGGTTAAAACATCTCCCATTCCAGCTTTTGCTAACACATTAGTTCCGCTTATATCTTTAAATAGCTTTCCATCAGAACAAGAAATAATAGTATTATGTCCTTTTAACACAACTGTACAATTATATTTTTGAGCCGCCATCCTTGCATAATCTTCTCTTGAAGCTTGTATGTCAAAAACTTCAGTTCCCATTAACCTCGCTAACTCTCCAGGATGAGGAGTTATAATCGAGCGTGAACCTAATTCTGTGATTCCTTCACTAGCTATTATATTCAATGCATCAGCATCATAAATAGTGGGAATATTAATCTCTTTTACAACTTCTATTAATTTTTTTACAAATTTTTGAGTAAATTTATTATTACCCAATCCACAGCCTACTGATAAAACAGAATATTTTGTTAAATCAACATTTTTTGCAAAATTTTCAAGGTAAGAATGAGAATTCACATCTAAAAAAACAATATCTGGTGATAAAGATGCGATACTTTCCTTAACACAGTTTGGAGTCGCTAATTCCACATATCCAGCTCCAACTTTCAACGCTGAAACAGAACTTAAGTACGCCGCGCCTATGTATTCTTTACACCCAGCAAAATTAAGGACTTTACCAAACGAACCCTTATTAGATTCATTTGTTCTTGAGGGCATCAATATTTTGGCTAATTCTTTGTCTATAATATTATAAGAGCTCATTTTGTCTTATTGCCTCATAAACAACTATAGAAACCGAATTGGAAAGATTTAAACTTCTTTGTCCTTCAGCCATAGGAATTGTTATACATTTATCTAAATTATCATTCAGGATTTCTTCTGGAATACCTCTTGATTCTGGACCGAAAATAAAAAAATCATTCTTGTTAAATTTTTTATCTGTATATTTAGACTTTGTCTTAGTTGTACAGTAATAAAATGTTGAATTCGGATACTGTTCTTTCAATTCATCAAGAGAATTCACACGAACAACACTAACAGAGCCCCAATAATCAAGTCCTGCTCTTTTTAAATATTTATCAGAAATAGAAAAACCTAATTTCCCAACAAGAAACAATTTACAATTAGTGCAAGCACATAATCTGACTATATTTCCAGTATTTTGTGGTATCTCTGGTTCATACAGTACAACATTAAAATTCGTACTCATTTTTCACCTAATTTTCTTTATTTTCGACGTTCTTAGGTTCAACAACCATTTTCTTTTGCATCATTGGGATAATAAATCGTTTACTTTCTAAAACAACTGGAATTCCTCTTACTACACAAAATACAACCGCTATATAAGCACAAGCATATGCCCAAGGTGTAATAATTTCAGAAATACCATTTAAACCACCTGGAACTTGGGCTAAAATCAAGAACGCAAACGCTAATGCCTTAGTCACAGCATATGTAAATCTACAGAAGTTTGAAGCAACTATAAATTTTCCAATTTTTGATTGCATCATTGTAGATGAACCAAATGCAGTGTAACCTTGCTCCATTGCTAAACTTCTTAAACCATCAGTAATTAAACCTCTTGTTACAACAATGATAGGAACCCACAATGAAATCCATCCTAAAGCTGCAAATACAATCCAATAAATACATTCTACAATTCTGTCACACAAAATATCTAACATTGCACCAAATTTTGACGCTTCATTAAATTTTCTAGCAATATAACCATCTAAACCATCAAACCAAATCACAATTGCTGTTAACCAAAATGCAGCTATGTAGCATGCCTGAGATTTACACAATAATAAAGCTACAACTATAAAACTAAAAAACACTCTTATCATTGTTATAAAATTAGCCATTTTTATTTCTCCCTCAATATAAAATAAATTTACGAATTCTTCTTGCTTCTTGATAGAGCAAAATCATAACTATCCAGAGCTTTTCTGCGCTCGCCTAGCATAATTTTTTCAGCTTCTTCAAGGATTTTTACAACATTAAAGCCATTTTCACCGTCACTACGAGCTTTTTGTCCATTTTCAATACATTTAATGAAATGCTGACATTCAAGTTTTAATGGTTCAATTTCAATGTAATCAATCGGCACATTCTTAGCCCCTGCTTTATCGTTACTAAACAACTGTAACTTGTTTTCACTCAATGTATCATCAAACATTGCAGAACCTTTTGTACCTCTAATTAAAAGATTTACTCGTTTTTGCGGATGAATCCAACTATCAGAGAATTGAGCAACGGTACCATCTTCGTATTCTACGCTTATGTGAGTAATATCCATAATATCATTACCATCAGAAGATGCCCCAACTGCGGAAATCACTCTAGTTGGTTCCTTTCCTAGAATATAATCAACCATACTAACATCATGTGGAGCCAAATCCCACATTACACTTCTATCGTTCTTAAAGTAATTAATATTTAATCTATCACTTTGTGCATAAGTAATTTTACCTAAAACACCTTCACTTACTATTTGTTTTAATCTATTAACTACAGGATGATATAACAACAAATGTCCAACCATTAAAACAAGCCCTTTTTCATCAGCAAGTTCCATCAAAGCCTTAGCCTCAGCTGCAACTGTAGAAATAGGTTTTTCAACATAAACATGTTTTCCTGCATTTAAAAATGCTTTTACGATTTTAAAATGAGTATGGCTTGGCGTAACAACTGCCACAGCCTCGATTGTAGGATCGTCTAACAAATCTTGCATATTTTGGGTTAAATTAACTTCTGGATAATCTGATTTAATTTTTGCCAAATTATCTTCATCCATGTCGCATACTGTATCTAAAACACCTAAATTATAAAAATTACGAACTATATTTTTACCCCAAAGACCTGCACCTATAACTGCAAACTTATGATTTCCCATTTCGCCTCCAAACTATTATCTTAATTTCATAATAATAAAAACTCAATAATTGCGCAAGTTAAGAATATATTAAGAAAATGTATTAATAATTATCATTTATGCGCTAACGCATTTATATCAAAATCAAGGACAATTTCCTTTGGCAACGTAAATTCAAAGTTTCTTTTTCTCGTATCTGGCACACTAAAAACATCATACCTATCAATAAGATTTAAATCGTTCCAATTAACAAGATACCTATTTTCAGGATTTTTTAAAAACTCATGAAGTTTTTTTATGTATAAATCATTACGCGCATCTTTCATATCAATAATATCTGAAACCCTAAATTTATTTTCACAAACTCTAAAAACACAAGGACTACAGTGTCCCAAATCAGACCCTAAAAAAGCTGCCAATCTTGATTGTTCAAGAAAAGGAAGAACTGTTGTAGGATTTTTTTCCTTTATTAAATTATAAGCGCTTTGTCGTAAATCTTTGTTTAAAACTATGCCTCTTGCAACTACTAATAGTTCCCATATAGGTTCTTCACCTAGCGAACATATTTCACCACGCCAATAACTATGAATCCAGTCAAAATTATCATTATCTTTAGAAAGATAATATGTTATCCAATTTGAATCATGTTTTGAATAAACAAAATCAGTAAACAATTCAACTTCCGTTAAACAAAACTCATTAAAATGTTTCAAATTCCATAAATTAGCAGCTTTTATAGCCGTCTCTTTATCCTCGAAATAATAAAACCCTCGAAATCTTGAAATTTTATCCGGATAAAACTTTTGTCTTACAATCTCCAAACGCAACTCATTCATTGCTCGAACAGAGGAAATATTTTTTAAAAATTTAAGTTGCCAAAAGCTAATAGAAGGATTTTGCTCTATTTTATAACAATCTGGTGAAATCAAAATTCCTCTATATACTTCCCAACAAACTAAAGGATCAGAAATATCTAAATACGTCCACAAAATTTTTGAACTTGAATAATTTGAATATGGCATTATATCTCCTTAATAATAATTTATAATAAAATATAAATATTTTTAAGTAACAAAATAATGAAAACAATCACAAAATAAAAAGATGTAATTGATCTCTCTAAATTGGCACCAAAAGGTAATACCAAAATCAATTACATCTTCAAATTGGTTGCGGGAGCGATAAAACGGCATAGGTGGAAGTATAAAAAGCCTAAGGAAAAGGCTTCTTCAGAATCGATAATTTTATGGATTAAGCAAAAAAAGGAATTTTTTAGAAGTGCCATGGAAAAAGCTTTGGGTTTAAACACTGGACAAGCCGAATGGTGGATAAAAGAACTTCGCAAAAAGGGGATAATTAAACGTACACGTAAGTTTGAGCACAAAATTGGAAAAGATAACCGTCAAGTAATCTATAAATATGTTGAATAATTTTATTTTATATACCCCTATCAAATTTTTTAAAGGTACTATATCAAAATTTAATCATGTAGGTTGTAAGTAAAAGAAAAATAATTTTGTAAAAACACTTGCGGAGAAAACTTGTAAAATCTCCGCAATATTTGCGTAGAATAATCTTGATTGTGCGGAGAAAAAGATATATAATGTACGCATAATATGCGGAGTATAGTTTGTAATAAATTTAAAAGAGGTCTTTTATGAACCAATATATATGGCAAAATCAAGAATATCCTAATTTTACATATAATAAAGAAATTGTTTTATCGTTATTAGCAGAAGTAAAACTTAAGCAAGGTTATTTACTTGGTAAAATGTCTAGTATTGGATTTGAAAACGATAAAACAGCAATATTAAATGTACTAACTGAGGATGTTATAAAATCTAGTGAAATAGAAGGACTTAAACTTAATGAACAACAAGTTCGCTCATCTATTGCCAAAAGATTGGGGTTAGATTTAGGTGGGGATATATATGTCGAAAGAAATGTTGAAGGTATTGTAGAAATGATGCTTGATGCAACTCAAAATTTCGATAATGCTCTTTCTCATGGAAGATTATATGGCTGGCAAGCCGCTATGTTTCCATCTGGCTTTAGCGGTATGTACAGAATTATCACTGGTTCATATAGAGATGACAAAAATGGTGCAATGCAGGTTATATCTGGATCTGTCGGGCATGAAAAAATACATTATGAAGCACCTCCAGCTAATCAATTAATGAACGAAATGAATAGACTAATTGATTTTATTAATACTAATGATGATATAGATTTAGTAATAAAAGCTGGAATTGTTCATTTGTGGTTTGTGATTATTTACCCATTTGAAGATGGAAACGGTCGAATAGCAAGAGCTTTAACTGATATGCTTTTAGCTAGAAGTGAAAAATCATCAAATAGATTTTATTCAATGTCATCACAAATAAAAAAAGTCAGAAATTCATATTATAAAGCATTAGAAATCACTCAAAAAAGTTCTTTAGATATTACTATGTGGTTAAAATTGTTTTTAGAAAATATGATTTCTGCAATAGATAATTCAGAAGAACTTTTGCAGAACGTTTGGAAAAAAACTGAATTTTGGAATGCTAATAAAAATACGATTCTAAATGAACGACAATTAAAAATACTAAATATGTTATTTGAAAATTTTGAAGGCAATTTAACAACTTCAAAATGGGCTAAAATATGTAAATGTTCACAAGATACAGCTACAAGAGATATTTATGACCTTGTGAAAAAAAATATTTTAAAAAAACAAGGTGAGGGTCGGGGCACACATTATTTATTAACGAAGCTTTAAGATTTAATAATAAATATTTTATGCAAAAAAAATGGAAGGTGCGTTTGCACCTTCCATGAAATTGGTTGCGGGAGCTGGATTTGAACCAACGACCTTCGGGTTATGAGCCCGACGAGCTACCAGACTGCTCCATCCCGCGTTATCGCGTTACAAGTATTATTATTACTCATAAATATAAAAAATCAAGTTTTTTATTTAAAACTTAAAATTACACAAATAAACATTATTAATCTGCGTGGTAAAAACAGCAATATACATAATTATTTAAATTATTTTGTAAATTTTATTTAATAAATAGCAATTTCTTTTAACTTAAAACGTTTATAAATATGAAGGGAAAACTATGAACGAATTTAATTCTGCAACTATCAATAGATTAACAAAATACGGTGTTTTGGACTCAGAATTTCAACCACCAGTTATTGTTAAGGAAAAAACTCAAACGTCACAGGTAATTCAACCTCAACAAAACGATATGTTTTCACACAGTTTATCCCCCCAAAATAGTAAATTAAAAACATATGGCGCAATAGGTCTTCTTACATATTTATTTGGTATAGCATGCTCAAAAGGAAAATTAAACCCAATTGATGGCATAAAAGGCATTTACAATTTTGGTAAAAATTTATTAGGAGGTTTTTGTAACATATTTAAAAAATCTTGATAATATCTCTATAGCATAATATAATTGACTTTAAACAGTTAACTATAGGTGAAACATGCAAAGAACTCCATTTTTTTATGATATTACTTTAAGAGACGCCAATCAATCTCTCAAGAAGCCATGGGATATACAAGAAAAAGAAGTGATTTTTAATTACTTAAATGAAATTGGTGTTCAAGCAATAGAAGTAGGCTTTCCCGCGGCTTCCGAGATGGATTTTGAAGCATGTCACCGATTGGCACAAATCGCTCCAGTAAATACCGTAATTTCAGGATTAGCTAGAGCTGTTGAATCTGATATTGTCAAAGTTGCAAAAGCTGTAGAACCCGCAAACAAACCAAGAATTCACACATTTATAACAATGAGTCCATTTAATATGGAATATGTTTTAAATAAAAAGCCAGAAGAAGTACGAAAATTAGCAATTGAAGCAGTTTCATTTACTAAAAATCTAATCGGAAACAAAGGAGATGTTGAATTTTCTGTTGAACATTTTGGAGATTGCTTAGAAAACCTTGACTGGGTAATAAATGCCTTAAAAGACATTGTCAAAGCTGGAGCTACAACAATAAATTTGCCTAATACAGTAGAGCGTTATCGTGTAAAAACTTATGTTGATATGGTAGAAAAAGTCTACAACGCACTACCAAAAGATATAGCAATTTCTGTACACTGCCACAATGATTTAGGAATGGCAACAGCTGCAACTGTTGAAAGTTATTTTGCCGGTGCAATTCAGTTAGAATGTGCATTAAACGGCTTGGGCGAACGAGCTGGAAATACAAACATGTATGAAGTTGCAATTGCATTGCACAACTCAGGTGTTAACACTGATTTAAGATTAAACAAAATATACGAAACAGCACTTGTTGTTGCAGAAATGGCAAATGTGCCAATATACGAAAAAGCCCCACTAATTGGACCTGACGCATTAGCACATAGAAGCGGAATTCATCAAGATGGAGCTGTTAAAACTAAAAATATGGAAAAAGGTGCTTATCGTGCAATTCATCCATCATTAATCGGACGTTCTGATGATGAAAAAATTGGTTTTACTTCTCAATCTGGAAAAACTGCTGTGTTTGAAATTATTTCTTCTGCTGGATATCCAATTACTATGCAAGAAGCTGTAAGAATTACACCAGTAATTAAAGAAAAAGCTGAAGCTATTGGAGAATTAAGTGATGAACAATTAATCGAAATATACAAAAATGAAGTATTTGAGCCATCTGGACCATTTAAATTACTAAATTTTGTCAAAATTCTAGATGGATTGTTTCATTTATCATTCATGTACAATGAAAAACAATATGACTTAAATGGTTCAGGAAATGGACCTGTTGCGGCTTGCTTACAAGCACTTGAAGAAGCAGGTTTTCCGCAGAAATTACTTCACTATGAACAACAAGCTATTGATGAAGAAATTCTAGGCTCAGAAGCTATAGCTATGACAATTATTCACCTTGAAGGTAAAAATGGAGAAACAATAATCGCTCGAGCTAAAGACACAAGCACAATGAAAGCCAATGTTCATGCTATATTCAATGGTTTAAATATAATAAACAATTAATATTTTATTAAAAAGCGAAGATAGATAAATTTACAATTTTCTATAAATTATAATTTATCTCAATATAAAATATCAAAGAGGATAGTTTTACTATTCTTGTTGCTTTCACATCACAAAAAAATTGTAAAGTTCTGTTGCAATTTTTTAAATATTTGATAAATTTTAGCATTTTTTTTACAGGAAAATACTTATTATAAATAGTAAGGTAGGGTTTTCTTAAAATGACACAAGTTGTAAATCAAATGCAAAACAATATACAACAACCTCAAGCGGGAAATGTTTCAACTATCCCAGCACCACAAGCGACTGCGCTACAAAACACACCGCAAGTAGCGCAACAAATCCCTATTAATCCACAAGTTGTCCCACAATGTATCACGGCACAACCAATGCAAAACAATGCAACATATATTCCGGTTCAAGCTCCGCAACCAGCGGCATCTTCCTCGGGGGTTAATATTGTAATATATAATCCATCAGTAAATCCAGCGGCTAGTGCAGTAGCGAATTCAAACAATTCGTATAATAATCCGCAGGTAGCATACCCGCCTAATTATTATCTACAACAGCCCCAACACCCCTCAACAGATGCTGTTGCCCAAGCTTATTTGGCAAACTCTCCAATAAAAGGAGATACCAAAACAGAAGAAAAAGAAAAAACTAAAAAAGTTAATATTGTTCAACTAACAGATGAATATATTAAAACATTAGAAAACTACTTAAACAACCCAAATCCTAAAGTCCGAGAAATGGGTGTAAAAGAATTAATGGAACGTTTTAAAGAACATAAGTCAAGATATAATGATATTGCATTAACAAACTTATTGAATAAAGCACTTCAAGATAGATCTAAAAATGTTAGATTTGTCGCAATGACAACGCTTGATGCCGGATACGCACAGGGTGATGCTTTAACGCAACAACTACTACAACAAATACAATCATCTAAAGATGTATACGGAGAAGATGCAATGTACGCATCAGAACTACTATTAAAAACAGCTGGTAATAAAGTTGAAATTGACGTCCCTGTCAAGAATAATGAAAAAAGCGAAGAAAACAAAGGAAAATAGATAATGAATATGGCGTCTTTATGTTCCAAAGGTCTAGGCGTACTAACCGCAGGGTTGGTATTATATGACGCGCACAAAAATGGACTTATGACAGGAGTAAGAAACGCCAAATCCAATATTTCAGATACAATTGTTGATCAATATATTAATTCAAACAATATTTCAAAAGTTAGCACAGTTGAACTAAACACAAAAAAAACTTGGTTTAGATTTATTATGGATAATAACGTCAAAGAAGCAGTTGACTCATCCCTTGGATATGTAAAAGGAGCATGGGATAGTTTTGTTTCCGATATTATTCCAGCCACACTAGCAACTGGTGCTATACTAAGCAAGAAAAACTCAAAAAGTGGCAAACTTTTTGGACTAGGACTCGTTGCCTATGGTGTAAAATATATGTTATATGATGTCATGGGCATTGGAAAAAGAAGATATTTAGCAGATAAAGTTTAATTTCCTTTCCTATCATAAAAAGACTCGCTTTAATCAGCGAGTCTTACATTTATGTATATACTTAAATTATTTAACAATAACAAACTGCGCAGGAACCAATGCTGGTTTTTGGGCATTTGCCTTATAGAAAACTGCGGTATTTTTATCTTCTGGTAATATTGAAATTTTTGTAAAATATTTATCATTGTTTTTCAAAACATATTTACCATCTTCAATACAAACTTTGTATTGAGCGTTTGGATCATTAACATTTTTGAAAATATCACCTTCTTTTAATCCTGCTTTAAGTCCAGATTTCCAATCCGAAACGTCGCTTAACACAATCTTATCCAAATCCACTCTAGGTCTTTTCATATTTATTTTACTAAATTGTGAAGCATTATGTTTTTTATCAATTACACTTTGCGCCCCTTCAGTGGTATACAAACAAATTACTTGAGAACCTTTGTCATCATATCTAAATGTTGCGGCAACAGAAGTATCATGCAATTTGATATTTTCAATTTTTTCTCCATTCTCCTTCGTTATATACGCTGAGCCTTCTTGTAAAGGAAGAGCAATTGTATCGCCATTTCTAAGTGCAGAAAGTTCTTTTATATTTCTCAAATTACCAATCTTATTCATTCTCAAATAATAATCAGTAACAAAACCTTTTTCACAAGCGGAAAATTCTTTTATTTTTAAAGCATCATTAACCCATTCAAATGGTACAGCATTTCTATTTTGCTGATATACGTTATTTGATTTTGTTTCATAACCAGTTGAACCTTCTTTATCACCAACAAAATCAGTAGGAGAACCAGGTAACGTTACCAGCATTTTATAAACAGATTCCATCTTGTCCATTGCTGGTGTTAAAATATATTTTAATACTTTATCAATTTGCTCTTCTCTATCTTCAGCTTGATAACCTAACGATTCTGCAACATCGTACACATCTCTTATTGCAAAGCGAATATCTCTTACGCCAAAAGCGTCAGCATCAAACTCTTCACCTTTATAATTACCGCTAGCAAGTTGAGAAACAGCTTTTTTAAGTTTAGGATTATCTATTGCGCAATCCTCAAATGCATCAAGAATTTTCTCACCCATCGCGATTGCTTTACTACTTAGCTTATATACATCCAATTTTGTATTTTCGTCATAACTTAAAACTTTTTTAGCTCTTTCTACATGTTTTTTATCGGTAAATCTAGAATGGAAAAGCTCCATATCTAAAGCAAAAACATGCAAGACTCTAGGCTTATCATGGTTACCAATAAATGTATAAGAATTTGAAATACTATCATCTGGATACTGATACAAAAATCCATGACATTTAGGTTCCCATCCTTCAATAAGCTTGTCTCTTAATGCTTTTATATTGTCAAAATCACCTTTTTTATAACCACCTTCCGCATCTATGGCAAACATATCCCTCAACAAAGAAAAGAAAAACATATAATTTGCGGTATTATTTAAACCACTTCTTTCAATAAACTTTGTTTCTGCATCTACCTCGTTTTTATAATCACCATACTGCTGTTTCAAAATAACATCAAAATCAGTAATTTCTGCTGTAGTATAAGCATTTTTATTAACAGATTTAACCGTATCATTAAATTTTCCCCAAAAAGTAGAAAGTGTATCTAGTATTTCCCTTGGATTGTCATTTTTTAGACGAGCAGCATCAATATTACAAATATCTTTTGCCGCATCTATTCGCCAACCTAAGCCAGAACCAGTTCTATCTATTATTGCTTCTGCCAACTGCAATTTAGGTAAAGATAAGTTCTTATATCTTTTATGAACAATTTTCGTTAACTTATCCATCTCTTCATCAGAAAGAAATCTTTTAGTGCCCTTAATTAACCTATTTACAAGAGCAATCGCCTCTTGCTCCGGAGACCCACTTATGCCTAATGATTTTAATGAAATTTCAGAAAAGGCTTTTTCATCAAATTTAAATTCACCTGTTTCTTCATCAATATCTACTTGTGCTTCTGGATTTAATGATTTTATTATAATATATTTTGTAATATCAGGAATTAACAATGGGAGCATATAATGCCCAAAATCAGTAACTTCAAAAACTTCCGGTAAATGTGTAATAACTTTTGATGAAGAAGCCATTTGCATTTTATTTACATTATTAAGAATTACAGCAATAGCCGTTCCAACATCATTATATAAATATTCACTCATTTTTTCATAAGGTGTATAATATTCATTTTTTTTCATTTTCTTTAATTGAGAATAATGCAATAAAAATTCTTCAAATCTTTTCAAGTTAAAAGACTTCTCATCTCTAGCATATTTAGTTAAATATGGAGAAATCAATACAGCGCTTAAGTCTTGAGAAAATGGATATGATGCAAAAGGTGTTTCTAAAACTATAGAACAAACTAAATCTAAAAATTCATCATCTTGATCTGCGTATTCTAAATTTTTAACAGACTTAACATAGCTTCCGTCTAAAATATTTTCTATAACTTCTTTATTCATAACCTCTAGCGTTTTTGCCGGAAGATTTCCTTTTTTAACATCAAATTTAATTTTTTCAAGAATTGAATCCGCATCCATTTTTGTATTTCTAAACAAATTTAAAACATATTCAAACTGAGTATCAGCAACCAACTTAGTCCAATATCTGCCAGCTTTTAAAGTAAAATCTTGAACTTGGTACGTTGCTTCTCGCATTTTAGCAATTTCTCTTTTTTTATCAGTTTCATTATTAAAAGTATTTATATATTTTTGATCAGTGTTGCCAATATAAAAATTCAACTTGGCAATATCCATATTTCCATCCCAAAGATCAACGCCCCCTTTATCTTTAGTTGTAATTATAAAATAAGGGAATGTTAAAAGATTTTCGACAAAGTCATTATTATTAAAATTTCTTTCTCGCTCTTTACTTTGCCCAAATTGAGCTTGTAACCTTTCAAGATAACTTTTTGGATTTACTTCAAAAGTAAGTATTTGAGTGATATCTTCATGACTTGTAATTTCATATGGATTTTTTGTATTTAAAATCGAATATTTGGTTAATAAAGTATTAGCATCATTTACTTCTCTATCCCTAACCATTCGTTTGTCATAAATCTGCACATAACTAGGTTTTTTAGGATCAAATTGTTTATTTGGGACAAGTGACATTTTATTATTATTTTCAACAATTTTTACAGGAAGATTAACAACTCTAAATCTAAAGTTTTCTCTAGCTTTAGGCTTTTTAGGCAAAGCTCCTAATTTTAACGGTCCGTCTTTAAGTCCAGTTGCCTTAAACCAATGAAAAAATGGAGATTTTTCTCCATGTTTAAGAACACTTTTAAACATTGTTCCTTGCAAACCTTGATTTACAAAAGCACCATCAGCTATAAAATTAATACCATTTTTAAAAAGTTCAACTTGTAATGTTTTAAAATCATCTAATGTGCCTAACGAACTTGATACCTGATAAGGATTTTCTGTCCAATACAAATGGGAGGAAACTTCATCTTTAGTAAATGGAGTTCCAACAATTTTGGTATAACCTTCTTTTCTCCAGATTGGCAACATATTTATGATACCAGCAAAATTCCCATCTAACTTATTTCCATGGGTTCTAACTGAATTCAAAGCCTTCTCTCTAATTTTTTTGTCATAAATAAGATAATGCCTACCATCTTCCATATATTTCAACTGAAAACCTGGTAACAAATCAGGCATAACTTGCTTGGTAAGTTTATTTTCCGGCATAATAGAGCGATTATTCAATAAAATTGAAAAATGAGCTCTACTATCTTCTACTAAAGGATTTGAAACTACCCCAGAATCAGTTTTATAAATTTTTCTATCTTGATTTTCTTTATCTGTAAATACAAATCTATATCCAATAGCCTTTCTTCCGTGGAACAAATCATTATCAGATATCAAAATACCATCTTTTTTCAATGGCACTTTACTTATTTTTGATGTTGGAACCCAATCACCATTTTTTTCTTCATATTCTTGGAACTCAACATGTGCGTCATATTTATTATTATCATAAGGAGTAAAAAAACTATGACATTTAAAACCCATATCTGTCAATGAAACATTATGACCTTTAAATGACAAATTATTTCTGTTTGTTTTCAAATTTTCGTTAATCGCAATTGTTTTCACACAATACTCCTTTAACATGCTTTTGCTTTTAAAATACTCCTAAACAATATTTTTTGTTAAACAAAATTCTAATTATTAACAAAAATTTACATAAAACCATTTGTAAATTTATTTATAAATATTTGTTAAATAATAATACCCCAGAAATATTTTTGGTAAAATATTAATTGTATTAATGTTAAGAAACGAGAGTAGGAGATGAAGGAAAGAATTGTTCTCTTATTAATAATAGCATCATTGTGGGTATTTTTATTTATCTTTCAAAATTACATGCCTACCTTTTGGGCTTTAATATTCTTGTGTTCATTTATGTTTATTTACGCAATTTATATGCAAATAGCATTTAAACATCAAAAAAGGAAACAAAGAAAAAATAAAAAAGAAATCAACTATGATTACAAACCATTTATCACAATAATGATTCCTTCACACAACGAAGAAAATGTCATAGAAGAAACAGTTAAAAATGTTTTACAGCTAGACTATCCAAAATTTGAATTAATTGTAATTGATGATAGAAGTACTGATAATACAGGAAAAGTAGTAAAAGAACTTGAAAAAAAATACGACAAAGTTACGGCAATGATTAGACCCCAAAATGCTTTTCCAGGAAAATCCGCAGTATTAAACGACGCAATGAAGTTTGCAAAAGGCGAGGCTATCTTAGTTTTTGACTCAGATGCAAGAATAGATAAAGACTTTCTTACAAATCTAGTACCTGCATTGGAGCCAAAAGATGTAGGCGCAGTACAAGCAAGAAAAGTCATTTCTAACGCAAACTTTAATTTTTTAACACAATGTCAAAACAATGAATATGCACTTGATTGTCACTTTCAAGTTGGTAGAGACGCAGTAAAAGGCGCCGTAGAATTAAGAGGAAACGGTGAGCTAATAAAAAGAGAAGCACTTGATGATATAAATGGCTGGAACAATTACACAATTACAGATGATTTAGATATGTCTACTAGACTACAAATCAAAGGTTGGGACGTAAGATTTTGTCCTAATGTTAAAGTGTACGAAGAAGGCATAACAAAATTCTTACCATTACTAAAACAACGCCGAAGATGGGTTGAGGGTTCAATAAGAAGATATTTGGAAAATTTTATAGATGTACTTTTTTCAAAAGACATGTCTTTGCGTGTCAGTCTTGATATGACGGCATATATTACAGAAATCATCATGCCTGTTTGGGTAATGTCGGAAATTTGCTTCCAAACATTTAGAGTTGTAAAAGGATACGAAAACAATATAATGTCCTCTTTGTTTGTTCTTTTGGCAATTGGCGTTTGTTTCTGGCTTGTTACAAGTTATAGCATAAAAAAATATAACAAAGAAACAAAACTTAAAAGTGTAATTCAAGCTATAGGAACAAGTGCATACTTAATAGTAGTTTGGTTCCCATTAGCAATGTTTATAGTTTACAAGATAATATTTTTGAAAAAAACAATGAATTGGGGCAAAACTCAACACGGCACAACACAAGCAACAGAAGAACAAATTTTAATCTTAAACAAATAATAAAAAAGGATATAAATTAAATGCAAAACTCGTTAAATCAAAATATAAAACCATCAACATTAAAAATCAACGAAAAAGGAAATCTTGAAATAGGCGGCTGCGATTTAACAGAGTTAGCAGATAAATATTCCACACCTCTTTACGTTATGGATGAGGCGACATTAAGAGGTATTATGCGTCAATATAAAGATGCGTTTAAATCTTACCAAAACATTAACATGATGTATGCATCTAAAGCATTAATGACACAATCTATAGCAAAAATCGCAGACCAAGAAGGCTTTGGCTTTGATGTTGTTTCAGGCGGAGAAATTTACACCGTTTATAAAGCTGGTGTTGATATGTCAAAAACAATGTTTAATGGCAATAATAAGTCAGTTGAAGAAATCAATATGGCTATAGACTTGGGCGTTGGTCGTTTTTCTGTTGATAATTTTTTGGAATTATCTTTACTAAATGAAATTGCAAAATCTAAAAACAAAATTGTTGATATTTTGCTTCGAATAACGCCAGGGATTGAATGCCATACACACGAGTATATTCAAACAGGGCATTTAGATAGCAAATTTGGGTTTGATTTGACACAATTAGATGAAGCTATTGATTTAATTGTCGATGAATATAAAAACATTAATTTAAAAGGCTTGCACGCTCATATTGGTTCTCAAATTTTTGAACTTCAAGTTTATTATGATGAAGTTGGAGTAATCTACAAAGAAGTTAAACGTATTAAAGATAAATATGGAATTGAGCTTACAGAGATTAACTTGGGTGGAGGATTAGGAATTAAATATACAGACAATGACGAGCCACCTTCAACTTATGAAATTGCAGATATAATTATTTCTTCTGTACAAAAACATGTTAAAGAATTAAATTTACATGAACCTAAAATTTATATTGAACCAGGTAGAAGTATTGTTGGTACTGCTGGAGTAACTCTTTATACTATTGGAAGTTCTAAACAAGTTCCTCAAGGAAAAAAATATGTTGCGGTAGATGGAGGGATGGCAGACAATCCAAGACCTTCAATGTACCAAGCTGTATATTGTGCAGATGTTGCAAACAAACCTAATTGTGAAGATAAAGAAATTGTAACAATATCAGGTCGTTTTTGTGAATCTGGTGATATCTTGATAAAAAATATTGCTCTACCAAAACTAGAAGAGGGTGATATATTGTGCGTTTACAACACTGGAGCTTATGGGTATTCGATGTCTAGTAATTATAATAGAGTACTAAAACCAGCCATGGTGCTTGTAAATAATTCACAATCTGATATTATTATAGAAAGGGAATCATATGAGCATTTAGTTTCGCTTGATTGTATTCCGGATAGATTAAAATAGGTGATAAAATTGGAGCATATCTTTGCATTTTTAATTTCTCAATTTGACTTAATAGATTTTCATCCAAAAAATATTGTTGAAATTTCAATTTTGGTTTTAACAATGTTCCTTTCATACAAAAAATATATAAAAGGAACACATAGTGAAAAATTTGTAAAAGGTATATTTATCCTAATTTTGATATGGTTATTTGCTGAATTTTTAATAAAAATTGACCTACAAATTCTTGGAGTATTCCTTCGAACAATGGTTATGGTTATTTCCTTCTCTTTAGTTGTTATTTTCCAGCCTGAATTAAGACGTTTTCTTGGATACCTCGGACAGGGTGGTTTTTTTGCAAAATATTTTAATAAAAAAACAGCAACAGAAGATGTAAATGAAAATATCGTACACGAGTTAATAGAAAGTGTTAAGTATCTTAAAAAAACAAGAACTGGCGCATTAATAGTGCTTGAAAAAGAAGAAGACGATACATCTTATCCAGATGTTGGGACAAAAATTAATGCAAATGTAACCCAAGAATTATTATTAACAATCTTCCATCCAAACACACCATTGCATGATGGTGCAGTAGTCATTCGAGATAATAAAATAGTTTCAGCTGGGGTTTTATTACCTCTAACAGATGACCCCAAATTAAGCTGGAAATATGGTACCAGACATAGAGCTGCTATTGGAATGAGTGAAGTATCTGAAGCCGTTTGTCTCGTCGTTTCAGAAGAAACTGGTGAAGTTTCACTTACAATGGGTGGCATACTTAAAAAATATGAAGATTTAAGTTTATTAAAAAAAGATTTAGAAGAAATTTATGGATATGATAAAGATGAAGTTGAAGAAAAAACAGTCTTTAACTTTATTAAGGTTCGTGCACATAAAACGGATATCAAAAACAAGAGGCTATAATGAATATAATAGATAAATACAAAAACTCAATGATTTCAGCAGTTATTCGCACCGATGATTGTAATTATTCGTTGAATATTGCAAAATCGCTAATAAAAGGCGGAATTGATATTATTGAAATAACAATTGAAAACCCTTTAATGTATAACGTTATAGAAGAATTATGCGACACAACTGACGCTGCTATAGTCGCTGGTGGAGTAATTACCGCACGCCAAGCTCAAGAAGCTATAAAGGTTGGGGCGAAAGCAATAGTTTCACCAATTTTTCAACCTAATTTGATAAAACTATGCCAAACCAAAGAAACGCCTGTAATAACAACAGCCACAACGCCAAATGAAGCATATCAGGCTTGGAAAGCTAGAGTTCCATTGATTAAAATATTTCCTTCTCAACAAATGGGTGGGGCTATTTATATTCAAGATTTATTAAGACCTATGCCTTTTTTAAATGTAATAGCCACCGGAAATGTATTACTTGAAGATTTTCATGAATACCTAGAAGTTGGCGCTACTGCAGTAACCATTGGTCGTGACTTCTGGCAATACGCGACATATGAAGATATTACATCTAGAGCACAAGCTGCTGTTGAAAAAATCAATGCTTTTAAAGAATTAAAAAAGTAAAATCCAAAACACGATTATCCTAAAAGTAAGGAGTAATTTTATTAAAAATTACTCCTTACTTTTTTTATTTAAACTTTAATTCCTGGTTCTAGATTTGAACCTGTTAAGATTTTTCTAAACACAAATTGAACTTTTGGTAGCACAACCGCAAGCAAGGCACTACTTATCCCAACATTAGCTAAAATATTGAAACTTTTTGCATAAAGTGCTCGTTTGGCAAATTTTTCTACATTTTTAGATTTTAACGCATCTTTTGAAAAGTCAACCAAAGAGTCTTTTAATTCTTCTAATTGTTTTACATCAACGTACTCTCTAGGGTCTCTTCCCCCATTTTCAAGCATTTTTACAATACCTGACTTTTGCGCCAATTGAGCAAAAACAGACTTAGAATTATTGTCGATAAAGTCAATCATACCCTTTTCGCTCACATCAGTTGGAAGTTCTAACGCATTATTTTTTACTAATTTTATAAACTTATCGTCATTTAAAAATTTAGGATCAAGAATTGTATTAATACCAAATATTTTCTTAGTTATTATATTTAACAATTTATCAATACTTTTAGGTGCAACATAATTTAAATAGCACATACCTGCCATTTTAAATGCCATTTCAGCTTTTTCTTCTCTATTTCTTGCAGTGGCTACTCGTCCAACAGTTAAACCTCCATCTAAAATCATCATTTTTTGTAATGTCGAAAGATTAGCAAGTGTGTCAATAGTCCCACCGAAACTAACATTTTTCCCCTTATTTAAAGACATTTGTTTTTCCTCTGAAGATTTTTCTTGAAGCCCTAACATTTTTTTAATTATTTCATTATTTTCTTCATTGCCAAAATTTATATTTTTTTTAGGTTTAATTTTCAAAAACAATTGATCTTGCTTATTAATCTCATTTTTTTCTTGAGCTTCTTTTATTTTTTTATTCGTATATTTAAAATTTAATTTCGGTAAAACAAAGCCCATAACAGCAATAGGAATAATTGTTGTAGCTAAGAATTTTTTTGCTTGCGCTTTTTGAAGCAACCTTTTAGAGTCCTTCATTTTTATTAATTCATCAACCTCTTCTTTTGCAATATTTTTAAATTTTTCAATATTTTTAGAAATCCCTTGCGCTTCTGTTTCATTATATAGTTTTAAATTTATGCTTGGATTAAGCCCAGATGCTTTTATACATTTATCACTAAGCCAACTCATTAAAGGAATTCCACCTAACCAAACAGCAGATGTTCCATACTCATCAATAATTCTTTCCCTAGTTGCTTGTTTTGCAATAAATTTTGAATCTTTCACGTTTTGATTGTATGTCATTGTAACTTTTGCTACATTTTCAATACCGCAATCTCTTACCAATAAAGGATAAATACTATTGTTGTTTCCTAATGCTGATACAATATTAACTAATGTCATGATTTTTTCTCCAATTCTTTTTCAATAAAATAACACCTCTCGCGTAAATCCCGAAGAGGTGTTTTTATTCAAGAATTGTGATTTATTATTAACCGCGCATCACTAACTCCATAACCTCTTCGGGAAGTTATGAATATGATGATGTAGATTAATAATATTTTTCAAATCAAACAATTTTATTTTCCTTATTTATTTTTTCATATATTAACAAATTTATTTATATTTTGCAATACACAATTAAATATAATTTTTAAAAACCTTTAAAAATTCAATTTTTTCATCTTCACTTAATTCTACCAATGGTCTTCTTACATAATCATTGATAATCCCAATTTTTGAAAGTGCATATTTAACAGGAACAGGGTTTGGTGCCATAAATAATTTTTTGAATAATGGCGCTAAGTGCAAATGCAAGTTTAATGCCTCATCTAATTTGCCTGCCTTAAATGCGCTAATCATAGCTTTTACCTCTTTACCAATTACGTGAGATGCTACAGAAATTACCCCATAAGCACCTAATGACAACATTGGTAAAGTTAAACTATCATCACCACAATAAATCGCAAAATCAGCTGGCAACTTTCCTTTTAATTCTGTAATAACATCCATATCAGGGAAGCTTTGTTTTAACGCAACAATATTGTCAAAATCATTTGCGAGCTGACAAACTGTATCTGGACTCATATTTACACCAGTTCTTCCTGGGATATTATATAAAATTATAGGAGTATCTTTGATTGCTTTGGCAATAGTTGCAAAATGCTCATACATACCTTTTTGAGATGGTTTGTTGTAATAAGGAACAACAGAAAGAATTACATCAGCACCAGCAGCGACAGCCCTTTTAGAAGCTTCAACCGCTGTCATTGTGCAATTTGAGCCTGCGCCCATAACAATCTTAGCAGAAGGTCCAACAACTTTTCTAACTGTTTTTAATACTTCAATTTCTTCTTCAAAAGTCAATGTTGGAGACTCACCAGTTGTTCCAGCAACCAATATTGTATCAGTTCCATTATCAACTAAATGCTTAGCCAAAACTTCTAGACCTTTATAATCAACATTGCGGTCTTTATCCATCGGCGTTACCATTGCTGTAATAACTTCACCTGCATCATATCTTAACATTTTTAAATCCTCCGAATTTTAAATTAATACAATTGCATTTCAATGATTTTTTCTGCAATACGAACTGTGTTCAATGCAGCGCCAATTCTTAAATTATCAGCAACACACCAAAAATCAATTGCATTATCAAAAGCTATGTTTTTACGAATTCTTCCAACATAAACTGGATCTTTTGAAGCCGCTTCCAATGGAGTTGGGTATTGATAATTTTCTACATCATCAATAACTTCTACGCCATAAGCATTTTCTAAAATCTCACGAGCCTTTTTCTCATCAATTGGATTTTCAAATTCAACAGTTACAGACTCAGAATGTCCTCTATATACAGGAACTCTTACTGCTGTACAAGAAATTGGAGTATCAGGTGCAAGGTGCAAAATCTTGCGAGTTTCATTTGTAACTTTCATTTCTTCCTTAGTATAGCCATTTTCAGTAAATACATCAATTTGAGGAATTACATTGAACCCAATTTCGTGTTTAAATACATCATTTTGGAATTTTTCACCCGCTAAAGATGCTTTTGTATTTTCAGTTAACTCATTTATAGCTGCCAAGCCTGCGCCTGAAACTGCTTGATAAGTTGAAACAATCATTCTTTTAATTTTTGCATAATCATGCAATGGTTTTAATGCCAACATTAACTGAGATGTAGAACAATTAGGATTTGAAACAATTCCTTTATGCATCCTTAAATCTTCATCATTAACACCTGCAATAACAAGCGGTGTTCCTTCAACCATTCTAAAAGCTGAAGAGTTATCAATGTAAACACAACCTCGTTTAACTGCTTCTGGAGCCAACGCAATACTAGTTGACCCACCAGCAGAAGCTAAAACAATATTTACACCTTCAAAAGCTTCAGGTGTAGCTTCGACGATTGTATGCATTTCACCTTTAAATTCTATTTGCTTACCTGCGCTCTTCTTAGATGCCAAAAACTTTATTTCATTGTACTTCACGTCATTTTCAATCAAAATACTTAAAATTTCACGGCCAACAACACCTGTTGCTCCAAGAACTGCAATGTTAGGTAAACTCATATTTATCTCCTTTTTTATCTGTTCAATAAATATATAACGAAAATACTGATATGGCAAGAATTGTAACACTTTTTTGCTTAACAATATAAAAACGGCGACAAAATAATGTCGCCGTTTAAGTCTAACTCACAATGAACTATTTAATATCTTTAACGCTCAATGCGATTCTATGTTCTTGTGGAGTGAATTTTTTAATCATAACATCGATTTCATCACCAACATTGTAGATTTCAAATGGATTAGCTTTTTCATTAACCATTTCTGATTGTGGTAATAAAGCTTCAACTCCTGGGAAAATGTTTACAAATACACCGAAAGAAGTGATTTTGTTAACAGTTCCTTTTACAACTTGACCTTCTTCAAATTTACCTTCGATTTCTTCCCAAGGATTATCCCCAAGACGTTTTAAGCTCAAGCTAATACGTTTAAGATCTGTATCGATTTTTAAGATTTTAACTTCAAGTTTTTGACCCAATGTAAGAATATCAGATGGGTGTTTAATTCTTGCCCAGCTAATTTCAGAAATTGGCAACAAACCATCAACGCCATTGATGTCAACAAAAGCACCAAAATCAGCAATTCTAACGATTTCACCAGTAACAATATCATCTACTGCTAATTGGTTGATAACTTCATCAACAACTGCATCTCTTTGTTCTTGCAATGCTTGTCTTTGAGACAAGATAAGTTTGTTTTTCTTTGGATCAGCTTCAAGAACTTTAACTTCGATATCTTGACCAATCAAACCATCGAATGGAGTACCAGTTCTTAATTGAGAAGCAGGGATGAAACCTTTCAAGTCACATACATCAACAATTACACCACCACGAACCAAAGAAGCAATTCTTGCAATAATTGTTTCGTTACTGATTTTGTGATTTTGCAATGTTTGCCAAGCTTGTGCTGAAGAAACTTTTTTCAATGAAAGAACTATATCTTCGTTTCTAACATCTTCTTCTTTAAGAACGTAAAATTCTTTAACATCGCCTACTTTTAAAACATCTTGAGGTTTTTTGTCGTGAGAAGAAGTAACTTCTCTATCAGGAAGGTAAGCTTCACCTTTAGCTCCGATATCTACTAAGAAACCGTCAGCTTCACGTTTTACTACTGTACCTTCAACTACGTCTGCTACGCAAAGTTTTCTTGAAAAAGATTCATTAAGAAGTTTTTCAAAATCTTCTGCTGAAAATGTTTGTGTTGTCATAATTTTTATCTCCTTTTCTTTATGAATTATGATTTTCTATTTTTTTCATCACTGCTTCAATTATATTTTGAGGCGTAGAAGCACCCGCCGTAATACCTATTTTACTTGATTTTTCCACAACATCTATGTAATTATCAAGTTCTTTTTCATTTTCAATATGTATAGTTGTTGTTATCTGTGTTAAAAGTTCTGCCAAATGAGTTGTATTAGCAGATTTTTTAGAGCCTACAACAACCATTAAATCAGAGTTTTTAGCCAACTCACAGGCTTCAGTCTGTCTTTTTGTCGTTGATGGACAAATTGTGTTAAAAACACGCAAATCCTTAGTATACAAAAGCAATTCCGAAACTATAGCCTGCAAATTTTTAACTTTCTGCGTTGTTTGAGACACTACGCCTACACATTTTGCACTCATAATCTTATTTTTTAACACTTCATCTATTTCATCAACGCAAGAAACAACAAAAACATCATCACTAACATTTTTGGCGTTAGCACAAATAGCCATAACCTCTGGATGTTCGCTTTTTCCAACAATAATTACTAATGCACCATCATTTGCCAACTCAACAGCTTTTTGTTGAACTTTTTTAACATCTATACACGTCAAATCAACAACTTCATACCCACAATTTGAAATTCTATCAATCTCGCTTTGAGCTAAACCATGGCTTCTAATTACACAAAAACCACAATCCTTGGTCGAACATTCATTATCAATCTGCTCAACCGTAGATATTCCAAGAGTTTCGAGCTCATTTATAACATCCGAATTATGAATAAGCTCACCCAAAACACAAATTGGGCGAAGCGGATTTTCAGACTTTATTTTTTTTGTAGTTTCGACTGCTCTTTTAACGCCGTAGCAAAAACCAGCATGTTTTGCGAGAGTTATCGTTTTTTTCAAAAAGCGGTACTTCCGTTTCTTTAGACTCACCATTTATATCAATAAATAGCTGTGATAAAATTCTTACACAAACAAAAACATACGTCAAACCGTAATTATTATTTTAAGAAAACAATTTTATTAATTTGATTTTAAATTTTTAACATAAAAGGCACAAATTAATGGTACTATTGATACAAATAACAACAAAGTTGGAATACCAAATTTTTCTGCAGCAAAACCAGTTAATGGAAGCATAACACCAATTATCCCCCAAGAAAGTCCGCCGATAAAGCCTGAAACCAATCCTCTATGTTTAGGTACAGCATTTTGAGCCATGACCATATTTATTGGAATAGCAAGCAGCGCAAAAAATCCAACTAACGTTACTATTATATACGACAATAATTGTGCATGCGTATAAGTCAAAATAAAAAATACAGTCAACGGCAAGATTGTAAGCATTGAAAGATAAAAGACTTTATGTGCACCTATTCTTTTTTCAAATACACTACTTACAATTGTTGCGATTGCTCCTGCTGAAACAAATAAAAATATTAAAGTTCCAATTTGCGCAATAGAATATCCCATTTTTTCCCACAAAAATGGCAGAAAAACACAATAAGAACTTACAGTTAAACATTTGGCAACTGATATCGCAAACAAAATTCTAAAATCTTTTATAGCAAAACACTCTTTTGTTGCATTAAAAAACTTCAATATAAAATCTGGTTTTGCTATAGTTTGACAAAATTGATTTAAACTCTCATCATCTGATGTTTTTGGAATAAATTTTAACATCAAAAGCCCAACAATTATGCCATACGCCATAAGAATTGGCATTTGTTCCATACCAAAATGCTGAGCAAAATATGATGAAATCAGCGGACCTGCGGAAAAACCAGCTGTTCCGCCTGCTAAAAATATACTCATATGTTTTGTTGGATTATTTCCAGAAAATTGTTTAACAAAACTTGTTGATTGCGGATGATAAAAAGCGACCCCCATACTACCAAGCGCCAAGCAAATCCCTAATGTTACAATATTTTGAGCTGCACCCGTGCAAGATAAAAATATTGCCCCAATAATTAACCCCCAAACAATAAAAAATCGTTTTTTTAGAATATCTGCACTGTAACCAAACAAAGGTTGAATTATTGATGAACACAAATGAGAAATACTTATAAGCGTAGTCGCTAAAGTCAATGTAATTCCAAGTTTTAGCGCAATAAATGGCATAATAGGATTTATAAATGCTGAATAAGAATCAATGCTAAAATGCCCTAACGCTAAAGTCCATGTTGCTTTTTTATTAGCTGTATCTTTTTTATTATCAATATTTTTATTCATAATACACCTCTTCATGAAAAAAATTTATCATAAATTTTTTACTACGACAATGTAATAATTTGCCTAAATTTTAAATACACTATATAATCAAATATCAATTCGGAGGGAAAATGAGTAACATAAATTTGGAAAAAGATGACAAAAAATATGATTTTATAACAATAGGCAGTGCTACACTGGATATTTTTGTAGAAACACCTGAAGCAAGAATTGTCTCAGTATGTACACAAGAGAACAAAAATGAATTTATGGCTTATCCATACGGCTCAAAAGTGGATATAGACAATTTTGCCTTTGAAATTGGTGGAGGGGCTCTAAACACAGCATTAAATTTTAACAATTTAGGTTTTAAAACAACAACTATAGTAAAAATTGGCGATGACCCAATGGCAAAAGCTATTCAAAATAAAATTCTTACATCTGGCGTTGATGCAAGTAATATTATCATATCCCCGACCGAAAAATCAGGATTATCGGTAATTTTAACTAGTTTTCAAGGCGACAGAACTGTTCTTGCACATAGAGGCACAAATGCCACATTAAAAGCCAACGAAATCAATTTTGATGCGATAGAAAATTCAAAATGGCTATATTTAGCACCGCTTAATGGCGACAGCACGTTAACATTAGACGAAATTGCATGTTTTGCGGAAGAAAAAAATGTTAATTTAGCGATAAATTTAGGCACCTCCAGCATTAAAAAATGCAAAGAAAATTTATCATCAATATTAAAAACAGCAAAGATTGTTTTAATGAATTGCGAAGAAGCACAAATGCTTACAGGGCTTTCAATTCGCCCAAATTCAGCAAAAGAAGATTTTTCCAAATATGAAATACATCCAGATATAATAACAATTCTTAATACTATTAAAAAAATGGCAGGAGGAATTGTCGTCATAACAGACGGAAAACGCGGTGTTTACGCAAATGATGGACAAAAATATTACCGCTGCGCAGAATTCCCAGCAATACCTGTTTCTACATTAGGGGCTGGTGATGCATTTGCTTCAACCTTTAGCGCTGTTTTTGCGAAATGCACTGATATTTCAAAAGCTTTAAAATATGCTTCTGTAAATGCAGCATCTGTTGTTGAAAATTTTGGAGCACAAAAAGGCTTTTTATCTTTTGACGAAATAGAAAAAAGATTAAAATCCCATCCTGAATTTATAGTTAAGGTAATATAGAATAATGACAAAAATAACACTACAGAATTTATTTTGCGTTTTTGTTGGTGGTGGTATAGGCTGTGTTTGTCGATACCTATTAAATCTACTTTTAGCAACACCGGTGCTGACAATTCCAATTTACACCTTATTAGCAAACATTTTGGGTTGTTTTTTAATCGGATTATTCTTTTCTATTTTTACCATAAAATTCAATTTTTCAAACGAATTAAAATTATTATTGATGGTTGGTTTTTGTGGTGGCTTAACTACATTTTCAACATTTGCATTGGAATTATTTTCTTTTATTCAACAATCAAAATTCTTGATGATTGCATACGCATTTATCAGTGTTATTATCTGTTTTATTTCTGTTATCTTAGGTATTTTATTAGGTGGAGTTATAATTAAAAATGGGTATTAATAATTATCAAAAAAGAATATTATTTGTAGGAATGCCAGATACAGCATTTGTCACATTGCATTCATTACATTTGGAAAATATAAATATTGTTGCAGTCGTAGCACCACCCAAAAACCATCCAGCCTCATTAACGTTTTGCAACTATGCACAAAATTATGGATATGAGGTTATTTGTCCACAAAAAAACATAAACGAAACAGAAGTAATTGAAAAAATTAGGAACTTAGATATCGATTTAATCGTTGTAACAAGTTATAATCAAAAATTTTCAAAAGAATTATTGATATCGTCTAAAGATGGCGTTGTAAATGTACACCCATCTTTATTACCGGAATACCGCGGTGCAAATCCATATTCACATGTTATTTTAAACAACGAAGAACAAACCGGCGTAACTATTCATAAAATGGATGAAACTTTTGATACTGGTGATATTTTAATGCAAAACGCTATAGAAATTTTACCAAATGATACAATGGGAACATTGTTTAACAAACTAAACAAAATTAGCGCAGATATGCTGGTTCAATTTTTAATAATTTATGAAAACAAAGGCTTACCACAAGGTATTAGTCAGAAAAAACTCCCCCCACCAACTCATTATTCACACAAAATCGTACCAGAAAGTAATCAAGTACAGATTAATTGGTCTAAATCCGCTACAGAAATAGAACGATTTATTAGAGCTTTAAATCCATTTATGCCTGCAAGCACCAACTATAAAGGATATGTTTTGAAGATTTTTTCTGCTGAAACAGAAAAAATGCCTAAAATATTAAAAAAAGATATAGGACTGGTCTGTCGGATAGGAAAAACAATAGACATAATAACAGGAGATGGTATTTTAAAAATCAAAACTTTGCAAATTGGCAGTTTTTTTATCGGAGATGCCAAGGATTTTTGCACACGAGTAAAAATCAAAGTTGGGGACAAATTAGAGTAAGCTAAGCTCGAGGATGCGCAGAGTTGTAGACTTCTTTCATTTTTTCTGTTGTTACGTGGGTATAAATTTGCGTATTTGAAATACTTGCATGTCCCAACAATTCCTGCACAACCCTTAAATCAGCACCTTTTTCAAGAAGTTTTGTAGCAAAAGTATGCCTAAATACGTGAGGAGTAACATTTTTAGGAAATTGCAATTTTCCTGTCACATCTTTAATAGCATTGCGAACAGACTGAGTTTGAAGCCTAAATCCCGTATTATTAACAAATACAGCATCCTGAGCTGTCGGATTAGTTAAATCTTTTTCTTTTGAGATCATTGGTCTAACTGTTTTTATATAAGTTTGCAAAATATCTTTTGCTCTGTGTGATACAAGTACAATTCTTTCTTTTGACCCTTTTCCAAAAACTTTTATTTCATCATTTTCCAAGTTTAAATGTTCAAAATTAAGATTTGCAAGCTCTGACACTCTCATTCCCGTAGCATATAATAATTCTAATATTGTTTTATTTCTAAACCCTGCTGGCGTAGAAATATCTATTGTATTAAAGATTTGTTCTATTTCTAGCTCCGTCAAAAACTTAGGTAAACTTCTACTTCTCTTGGGTATTCGAAGAGCACTGGCGGGATTTATTTCAACAACTCTCTCTCTATAAAGATACTTATAAAATGAACGAATTGCAGAAATTTTTCTCGCTAACGTAGTTCTTGTATAATTAAACTTTTGAATAAATAAAACATATTCTCTAATTTTTGCATAAGTTACTTCTTCTAAAGGAAAATCTGCTAACCAAATTAAAAAACTTGTTATATCTCCATCGTATGCAATGATTGTATTGAAAGAAAAATTCCTTTCAACTTCCAAATATGCCAAAAAATCTTTTAACCATTGTTTAGAAAATTCGTTCATAATCCAACTACAAACTTTCGTAATATTCTTTTATAAGCTTACAATCATCTTCAATATTTGGACTTTCACAAACAATCGCACCCTTTACATTAAAATCTTTTAGTGCCCTTAGTAAATCCTTATAATTCATATCACTTTCTTCAAGCATCAAGTGATTTTTCTCTCCTTTTTCACTATAAGCAATTCCCGCCAAGTGACCATGGAAATTATCAAGCGCATTTTGACCAAGCTCCATTCCTATAGTGTCAAGAATTTTAGCAAATTCATCATAAGTATTGTAAATTCCGTTATGACGGGCATGTAAATGGGAAAAATCAACACAAGGAAGCACCATATCAACTTCTTTAGAAAGTTGAATTATTTCATCTAAATCACCCCATTGAGTTTTTTTACCGGTCGTTTCAGGTCTAACCCATATATTTATTCCCTCAGACTTTAAGTCTGATACTATTTCTTGCATTGATGCAAGGACTTGATTATAGACAAATTTTGCATCCTTTTTCATATAAAAAGCGGCATGAAAAGTAATTGAATACCCTCCTACGCTATAAGCAGCACGAGCCGTGTCTTTTATTCGAGTCTTGCTCGCTTCAATTTTTTCAGGTTCTTCTGAATTTAAGTTAATATAATATGGCCCATGTGCTGTTATAATAAAGCCTTTTTTTATTGCGTCGGATACAAATTGTGCATTCTTGTCAGAAAATCTAACACCATGGACAAACTCCATCTCCAGACCATCTAAATTCAAATCCGATAAGACATTAAACGCATCTTGATATCCAAGTTTTGGATTTGTGCGCAACGGCATGCCAGCTGTAATAAAATTCAATCTCTCCATAGGTAAATTATAGCACTATAAGTATCTTGGAGCAATTTAATATACCTTTTTTTGTTTCAAATTATTAATAATTTGTTATTTTTTCTAAAAAATGGGTATTATATTTTTATAATTATGTTTATAGATGGGTATTTATTGATATGAAAAAAAATAAGGCATTTACTCTTCCAGAAATATTAATTTCAATTGGAATTCTTGCTGTGATTTTAGGGGCTGTAATAGGAGTCGTAAACAACGGCGAAAGACAACGCAGAGAATTTCTTGGCATATACAATATGTTAGTTCCTAAACTAACCGATATGGCAGGTTATGCAACAACATTAGCAGATAGACCAGAAAGTTCCGGTAGCACTTGGTGGGCGGATAGCGGCTCTTTAAGAGGACTAGATTGTGAAGAAGGTACACCTTCTCATTGTTTGCGCGAAGCATTTATTGAAGTAGCTAGAATGATGAGACCAGCAGATAGACCTGATGATGCTGGTTTTGCAGATAATGGACAAGTAAATCAAGTGCTTTCAATTATTTTTAATCAACGTAGTGGAGCTAGCGTAAGCGATATGAGTTTTGCTGAAATGAATGAAGGCGCAACTCTTGGTTTTTTGTATACAGATTCTGATTGCAATACTATATTAACCGGACGAAACGGAGAAAAAATTCGCAGTTGCGGTGTTATAGTAGTGGATGTAAATGGAAAAACACCACCCAACAGGATGTTTGTTCCTGCCGCACAAGACGAGCCCCCCACAAACCCAAATCTTGCCTATGATAGATACATAGTTGCACTTACACCTACAAGTGTTGAGCAAACTGAATTAATCAACCAAGCAGCTAATTGTGCACAAGGCACTGTGTTTAGAAATGGGGCATGTGTTGAAGAAAAAGACTGCCCACTATCTCAAACTGTTCTTGATTATTCTGCAGCGTTAATGAGTGCTAATAATGAACGCTCAATTACCAAATATTTTCCGCTAGGAGAAGATGTAAATACGTGCTTTTCTGCTAGATGTAGAGACGGGCTTCGACCTAATGCGGAGAATAAATGTAATCCAATTTGTGACCCATTAGATAATGGGGAAACCCCTACCCAACTCTTAGGTGGATTATTTATAACAGAAGGCGGCATCCATGACCCACTAGAATCTCATGTTAAAGAATGTTGTGTGCCTATTTCCACACAAAATCAACTTGATGCCATAAGGGAAAATCAGGATAGAACTTATTGTTTGGTTAATAATATTGATTTGAAAGGAACTTCTTGGACGCCTATTCCATCTTTTACTGGTAAATTATATGGCAATGGACATATAATCAGCAATATTTCAATAATCTCTGATGCTAATAAATCTTCTGCTAGAGGGCTTTTCTCTCAAATAAATGGGGGAAAAGTTGTGGATTTGGAATTAGACATAAACTATCAAGACACCAACGGGAATGCGCTTAAAGCCAAGAATTGGAGTGTAGGTGGCTTAAGTGCAAATATAACAAACAGCGAGATAAGAAACGTCGTTACTCAAGGGACAATAACATCAGAAGGGAAAACTGGTACAAACTCAGCAAACCCATTTTATTATTCAGGAGTAATCGGGAAATCTGATGCCTCCTCACAATTATCTAATATTATTAACAAAGTTAATATAAACATAACTAAAGATGTCGCAGGAAAAGGAATAGAATACATAGGTGGTATTGTTGGCAATGGGGCTAACGCCCAATTTGTGATTAATGATGGTACAATTAATTCAACTTCATGGGGTACGGGGCTCCATCAAGGAGGGATATCTGGAAACACAACAAGTGCAATAACCCAAGCAATTAACAATTCGTTAATTGATTCTCATTCTGTTTTTGTATATACAAAAACAAGTTTTTATACTGGTGGTATTGTAGGTAAAAGTACAAATACTGTAACCAACGTTATAAATAATGCTAATATTAATACAAAGTCTGATGTAGATGACCCCAAATTTTACATAGGAGGAATTGGGGGAGAGTTAACAGCTGGAAAATTTACCAATTATCTAAGCCAAACTACGCCTGAAGTGCCAAGTAAGAAAGAAGGTTCATCATCTATCGCTCGTATAGTAGGATACCCAAAAACAGAAACCAACACAACCCCAGCTCCAGCGATTAAAAATATGCCGCCTCAATTTTCTTTAGGTTGGGCACAAATGATTTCACAAGAAAATTCGTTTATAAAAGAAAATGAAGTTGGTATGTGGGCATACATTGTTCCACCAGATGAGGACGGTGAATATAAAATAACCCAAAATAATGCGTTGGCGTTGCGTTGGCAGTGTAGGCCTTATCGCAGTGAAGCAAGCGGTGGATTGAAATGCTGCATGCCAGAATATGCAACTTGGGAAACTGAAATCCCCATCTGCCAAGCTACACCCCCTAACTAACGTATCAAAAACCATCCGACAGCCTGTAGATTATATGGCGCATTTCAATGCAACAATATTTTAGTTGGGCAAGTATGCCCAATTTACAAATTAATATTTTCGGTGCAATAAATTGCACCCTACTTGTTTTTTCGACATATTTTGCACTGCTCGTTTGGGAGAATAAAGTCCAAGCGATAAACTTTCAAGACATCGCCAAAAACGTCATCCCGAATTTATTTCGGGATCTGTCGGATGAGTTAGGGAAGGAATTATTATTTTCAGAACAATAAAGCCTTAAGCCTTTATTCGCAAGCCTTTCCGACAGATGATGAAACAAGTTCAGCATGACGATTTGATGGTGTTTTGTTAAAGATGCCGAAACGAGTTCGGCATGACGCAAGGGTCAAGGTGGAGTAATGTAGGGTGCAATTTATTGCACCAACACCATTAAAAAATCATTGCCAATTTACCTCAACTTTGATAATATTTAAACGATAGAAAAGATAAAAAGGAGATTTAAAACATGGTTGAAATGCAAGCAACTGTAGGGGGGGGGAGGGGGGCAATTGGTAGCCCGATAAATTCTCCTTTATGTCAAAAATTTTCCCTCAAATCAAAAAGCAATTATAAAAATAACAAAAAAGCCTTTTCAGTGGCAGAAGCAACTATAGCGTTACTAATTGGCAGCGTAGCTTTAGGTATGGCAGCGCCAATGATAACTAAACAGGTTAAACAAAATAATTTTACAGATACCCAGTTTCAGGTTTTAAGAAAAGAAATTGAGCGATTAAGAGAAAATCAAAACAATATCCCATCTGGCGCTGTTATGTTTTTTGACTTAGCCAGTTGTCCTGATACTTGGTCTCCATTGACAGAAACTTATCCAAACGCTGCAGGTAGTTTTTTACGAAACCTAGGAGAAACAGTAGAACAAGGCAAAATAGCAAGAAGCAGGGGAAGTTTTCAAAAAAACGCTGCGCCTGATATTGATTTAGCACTAAGAATTGACGCTTATGATGATTATGCAAAGCCGTATTATAAAAAATGGTTAATTAATGAATACGGAAGAGAAGATGGATATTGGGGTGTTTTAACATATGGAACAGACTATAACGATGAAGTCATGGCAGTTATGAGTAGTGCCAAAAAAGAAAATCGTGCCGGTGATTTAATAAAACCCGACACTTATGACACAAATGTAAAAGAAATCAGACCTGACAACATTGCGTTATTAGCATGCCGCAAAGATTAAAAAAAATTTTTAATAATATCCTCCATTTGTAAGTTGCAAAAAGTTTTTTAAAAAATAAAATCTTCTTGTTAGTTTATAGAAAGGAGATTTTATGTGGGAAAAAGATATTAACATTAACGATGTTAGAGAAATTAGAGTTCGTCCTAACGTTTATTTTGGTGTTGGGGCAATAGAAAAAATTGATGATATTGTAAAATCATTAAAAAAGGAAAAAAACGTAGATAAAGTAATCGTTGTTTCCGGTCGTGGGGCTTATAAAGCAACTGGAGCTTGGGACTATGTAGAAAAAGCATTAACCCAAAATGGTATAGGTTACGTAAATTTTGACAAAGTTACACCAAACCCTACAACGCATCACGTTGATGAAGCCGTTAAAATGGCACTTGATTTTGGGGCTAAAGCAGTTATTGCAATTGGTGGTGGGTCTCCAGTTGATGCCGGAAAAAGTACAGCTATTTTAATGGAATATCCAGACAAAACTTGTAATGATTTGTATGAGTTTACATTTACGCCATCAAAAGCTGCACCAATTGTTGCAATTAATTTAACTCATGGTACAGGAACTGAAACAAACCGTTTTGCAGTTGTTACAGTTCCAGAAAAAGACTTTAAACCAGCAATTGCTTATGATTGTATTTATCCTTATGCTTCAATCGATGACCCAGCATTGATGACGAAATTGTCTCCAAATCAAACCAGATATGTTTCAATCGACGCAGTAAATCACGTAGTAGAAGCCGCTACATCAAAAGTTGCATCACCATATTCTATTACTTTAGCAAAAGAAACTATTAGATTAGTTGCTCAATATTTACCAAAAGCGTTAGAAAATCCTGAAGATTTAGAAGCGAGATATTTCTTATCGTATGCTTCACTTTTAGGCGGAGTAAGTTTTGATAATGGATTACTTCACTACACTCACGCACTAGAGCATCCACTTAGCGCTGTTAAACATGAACTTTCTCACGGCTTAGGCTTAGCTATTCTTTTACCTGCGGTTATTAAATGTATATATAAAGAAAAAGCTGCCGTTTTAGCAGATATTTTAAGTCCTATTGTGCCTGATTTAAAAGGCGATGCTTCTGAAGCGCAATATGCAGCTGAAAAAGTAGAAAAATGGTTATTCTCTTTAGGTGTAACTCAAAAACTTACAGATGAAGGCTTTACTGATGCAGATGTTGAAAAATTAACATATCTGGCATTTAACACTCCATCTTTAGATGGTTTATTAGGAATTGCTCCTAATATGGCGTCTGAGGATGTTGTTTCTACTATTTACAAAGAATCGTTAATGCCTTATAGCAAGTAGTTGTAGTAGTAAATATTATTTAAAACGGTGTTTGAAATTGTATTTTTCATAACACCGTTTTTTGTTACAAAAATTAATTTAAGATAACAAAAAGGCAATTTTTGATTTTAAAAAGTTTTTATATTCATATCGGATGAAAGAGTATTTTAAGGAGTTTATTAAATGACACAGGATTTTTCTTGGAACAAAACAATTGGAATGATTAATGGGTATCAAGCAACTAAAATTTCTCAAGTTGGAAAAGACGGAAAAACTATTAAATCTGATATATATATCGATTTTAATCAAGATGGAATTTATGATGTAAAAATTGCAAATAAAAATGGAACAACATCTGTTTTTTCTGCTTATGCAAAAAATGGTCAATCTGGATGGGAAAATGCGTCTAGTGAATATGATATTTACAAAGAATTAGATTTTCAACCCAATACACCTAAAAAAGCTAATACGACTGAAACTGTAGCTAAAACAGAAGCATCTCCAATTCAAACACAAACAACAAATAAACAAGATGAAAAACCACAACAAACTGAACATAAAGTGGCTAAGAATGAAACACTAGGAACTATTGCTAAAAAATATGGTTGCACAATAGAAGAATTAGCAAGATTAAATGATATAAAAAACATAAACAGACTTTCTATAGGACAAGTTTTAAAAATTCCTGCCACTGAAAAAGCAGAAAAACAAGAAAGTGAAGTAAAAGTAGTTACTACAAAAGGAAATCAAGAAGATTTTTGTGAAGCATTAGCTTTTAGTGAATCAAGTGGAAACTACAAGGCACAAAAAGGTCAATATTTAGGCAAATATCAACTAGGAAGATCAGCGTTGATGGAAATTGGATATATGGATAAAAATGGAAAATTCACTAAGGCAAGTGGAGTAAAGAATGCTCAAGAATTTTTGAATTCTCCAGAGGTACAAGAAAAAGCTATGGCTTTGTATTCAAAAAAACAATGGTCATACATAGAAAAAGTAGCAACTAAATATGAAGGTAAAACAATAAACGGTATAAAATTAACACGTTCAGGCATGATTGCCGCTGCTCACTTAGTTGGACCAACTGCACTAAAAGCATATCTTACAAGTGAAGGAAAAAAGATTAAAAAAGACGGTAACGGCACATCATTAGAAAGGTATTTAAAAGAATTTGGCGGTTATGATGTTTCTGGATTTACAGGAAATTCAAGAATAGCTAAAAGTTAAGCTCTGCCATACATATCTTCTAGTCGTTCAATGTCGTTTTCATCTAAGATGTCACCGCGTTGAACTTCTAGTATTTTAACTGGTTCATCATATGGATTTTGTAAAGAGTGTACTTCTTCAATCGCCAAATCAATGTGTTCACCCGGAAGTAACTCATAAGCATTTTCACCTTTAACAACATAAGCCTTTCCTTCTAACACAACCCAGTGTTCTGAACGGTGGTGGTGTAATTGTAAACTTAATTTAGCTTTTGGGTTTACCATGATGCATTTTGTCAAGAAGCCTTGTCCCTCTTGGATTACTGTATAATACCCCCAAGGTCTGAACACGGTTTTATGTACTTTATGAGACTCATCATTACGCTGTTTAAGTTCATTGTATACTTTTTTGACATCTTGGGATTGTTTTTTATCGCAAACTAATACAGCATCTTCTGTTTCAATAACTATAGTATTTTCTAGACCAATTGTTGTAACTAATTTAGATGTAGAATAAACCATTGAATTTTTTGAATTTACATCTATAACATTGCCGGTTATGCAATTTCCGTTTTCATCTTTTTGGGAAATATCATAAATTGCTTCCCAAGAACCTAAATCATTCCAACCGCAATCAAGAGGGACTAATGCTATTTTCTTTGATTGCTCCATAACTGCATAATCTATTGAAATATCAGGCATTTTGCTGAATTCTTGATATTCAACCGTTGGTTGTGTTGATGGATTTACATCTAAATCATCCAATAATGAAATAATTTCAGGTGCATGTTTTTTAAGTTCAGCCAGCATAACAGAAGCCTTAAACATAAAGATTCCGCCATTCCAGTAGTATTTGCCAGATTCAACGTATTCTTTTGCTGTTTGATAGTCAGGTTTTTCTTTGAACTCGGCAACCTTTAAGGCTTCTGTTGTGATTTCAGATATTTTTTTATTTTTTTGAGTTTTAATATAGCCAAAACCTGTATCAATTTTATTTGGCTTAATCCCAAAAGTTACAATATAACCGTTTTGGGCTAATTTTGTACCTTGTTCAATAGCGTTTGAGAAACTTTTGTTATCTAAAATTAAATGATCAGAAGGAACAACTAAAATAATAGGGTCAACCCTTTTTCCTGCAAGATTTTTTATGTATTTAACAGATAGAGCAATCGCTGGAGCAGTGTTTCTGCCTAATGGTTCGGTTATGATTTTATAGTCATCTTTTCTGCAAAATTTATCTTTGAGTTCTTTCAGTTGGATGCGCACGCCGGGTTCATGTTTAACATTAGTAATGCTAATAATATTTTTATCATCAAAATTCTCGATTAATCGTAAAAAAGTTGATTCAAAAAGAGATTTATCTTGATTTAGTTTTAGCAGTTGTTTGGGGTATAATTCTCTGCTCATTGGCCATAATCTTGAACCACTACCTCCTGCCAAAATCAATGCAAATAAATCTTTATTCATTTCATGCTCCCAACATTTAACCTAACTCTATGGTAATTATACACTAAAGAAGAATATTAAATCAAACCAAGATTATTAAGATATATTAAATATATTCTTGTTTTTTCTTGTTTGACATACACACTTATAATAGAATAAAAAAATATAAATTTAAAAAAGGTTAGTAGAATGAGTAAAATTTCCCAAATTACACCATTAAGTTATTCAAAGAATAGCTTTAATGTGAAATATGACAAAAGTATTTCATTTAAAGCTGTAGGTATTAATACCTCAACTTTAAAAAAAATGGCCGAAAAAAGTGAAATAGATAAAGAAATTTCAAAGATTCATGACATGATAGTAGGTGGTGCTTTTAAATCATTACAAGAATTAGAAGAAACTTTTATCTCTGTAACAGAAAAAATGGGATTAAAAAGAGAAGAGATAGATAATAGACCATGGTATAAATCATTTAGGAACAAAAGTCGTCATCAAAAAGTTAATAAAGAAGAAATTGCAACCAAAGATAATATTTTAAAAATAAAGAATCTTGTAGTAGAAGAAGCAAAAAAGCAAGCTACAAAGGTGGAAGAGTTTGCAGATAATTATTCAACTCTGGTTTCAAATAACGCTGGAGCACAGATGATTTTAAGACTTAGAGAAAATAATTTGCAAGATAATATTCGTGGAATGACTAGAGCATTAAAAGGATTTTCTAAAATTGCAGGTTATAAAGACGAACAAAATATTCTTAACAATTATTTTATTAAAGAAATAAATAAAGAAAAAATGGGACTACCAGCCAATGTTCCGGGCTCAATTCTTTTTTTTGGACCAACCGGAAATGGCAAAAGTACTTTTGCCAGAGCTTTTGCAGATGAAACAAGTTGTAATTTTGTTGTGATTAAAAAAATATTGACATCCTCTTCTCATTCACAAAAAGATACGCAAAAGCTATTTATGAAAAATCTATTAGATGTAGCTAAAAAATCAGAAGAAAACTTTCAGCAAAGTGGTATAAGAACTATAATATTTATGGATGAAATCACCAAAGTAGCAGAAAAAGATTCTCCAATTTTAAGACACCTAAATAAATTCCTAGATAAATGCTCTGAAAAATATCATTGCACTCTTTTTGCTGCTACAAATTATCCATCTAATATTGCATTAAGAATGCATGGTGAAAATTCAGTATTTCCATATAGAGTAGCGCTTGAACCACCAAATTTGGCAAATAAAATTGAAATACTAAAATTCTATGCACAAAAACGGACAAAAGAAAATCTTGATTATACTGCACTTGCAAAAGAAATGGAAAAGATAGAACAAGATACAGGTCATTCTTTTAGCGTATCTCAAATACGAAATATAGCAAATTATGATGAAAGAAATAGCCTACTCTCTCAAATCAACTTAGTAAATGCTATCCGACAACAAAACCCAACAATAGACAAGGAGCATTTAACAAAATTTAATAATGAAATTAAAGAATTTATTTTAAATGAGGTACATGTGTAATGCTAAAAATAAATTCCTGTTTCGTAAATTACAATACTAAACAAAATTTTGAGGCAAACAAAATTACAAATGCTAACAATTTTAAAAACACTGACAAGCAAAATAAAAAGTTTAATTATATTGATATTTCCATTATAGGTACGACAACAGGCATAGGTGGCTTTTCTAGATACAAGCAGACAAATAAAAAGTTGGATACGCTTAGAAACGAAGTAGAATCATTCAAAGAATGCTGGAAAAAAGAAAAAACTGAAGTTAGAAAGTTGAAAGACTGGATAGAAAGTGCATTATTACCTGATTTTATACACAGGGAAAAAGCCGGTCTACTATCTGATATACCAAATTGTATAATGATTACAGGAGGAGATGAAAAATATCAAAAAGAAGTTATTCAATGGATAGCTGACAAATCCCCTTGTAGGCATGTAGTAACTGAATATAATAAAAACTTTTTAGCGATTTTAGAGAAGCAAGAATCTACATATAAAATTCCTGGGGCTGATTATACATTAATGTATATTAAAGATATGGATAAACTTATAAATCCTAAATATACAGAATTCGCAGATATAGAAGCAATGAAAGACATAATGAGTTCAACAGTAGAAGATTATCATACAACAATTATATTTAACACTAAAAATCCTGAAGAGCTTGATAGTATAGCATTGCAACCACATAGAGTACGTAGTGCTAAACTAGATGTTCCACGAGATGATTTTTTCTTTGTTGAAGATTGCCAAAAAAGATTAAAAGCAATAGCTATTGAAGCCAAAAAAATCTCTATGACAAAAAATATCATTTGTGGCTCTTTGGTTGGAGCTTTGGTTGGAATAGGGATTCTGTTATTTAAAAATATGTTATTAAAAAATAAAAAGTAAGGAGTATAAAATGAAAGTAAATGGTATTACAAATTACAATTTGAATTCGAATAGAAATTATGATAAGGCTCAATCACAATTAAAACAAACTAGTTTAAATTTAAATAATAACAATGTGTTTCAAAATAATCACAATATATCTTTTAAAGGTAATTTATATCCATCCGGAAATTATAGTGAAGAAGATATTAGAATAGCAAAAAATAGTTTAATTGAAAATGTTACGGATTTAGACAAAAAATTATATGAAAGTCGTTATAAACATTTAAAAGATACTCGACCTGAGTGGGAAATTAGTGTTTATAGTGATTGGGGAGATGTTTATGAATATAAACTAGATATGAACAAAAAGTCCACAAGAATTTCTCAGGCATTTAGTTCTTTTGGAATGTCTGAAATAAAGCTTCAGCAAGAAAATGCTAAATTTAGGACTGAAGCTAAAAAATATGTGGATAAAATCAAAATCCTTCGTGCTGACATGATAAATGAAAAATATAGCGAAGTAGCTGAAACTGCAAATATTAACGCAAAAGAAGCTGCAAACAAAGTGGAGTATATAAAAAATCTTAATCAAGTAAAAGAACAACAACTTTATCCCTTGTTTATAGATTTAATTCAAAGAGAAAGAGAAGGAAAACTTTCAGATTTGCCTAACTGTGTTATGATTTCTTGCGGTAATGAACAGATAAATAAAGAACTTGTGGATTGGACTGGAAAGAATACTAATGCTAGATTTATTAAATTAACAACTAATGATAATATACTTGAACAACTAGAATTAGCCGAAAGACATTTCCAAGAAACAGGTGATTGGAATTTAATTTATGTTAAAGATGGAGATAAACTTATAAATTCCAAATATACAGAATTCGCAGATATAGAATCAATGAAAGACATTATGAGCTCAACTGTTGATGACTATCATTCAACACTATTATTTGACTCTACTAAAACCGAGGAACTGGATTCTATTGCAATGCAACCGCATAGAGTTCGTCAAATATCTGCAAATATAAAATCACTTGATGAAATGAATGCGGACTCAGCTATTCAACGTTTAACATTAAAAAGAGCTATAGATTTGCCTATTAATACGATTAATGATTTAATAACCGTATTTCAGCTCAAAGTTCAAAAATTAAAAGTTGCATACAGGGTTGAAGGGCTTTCAACAGTAGAAAAAGAAATATCCAAAATTCAATCTCAATTAAAAGATGCTAATTTGGAGCAAATTTTTAAAGTAGCATTGCGTAAATTAAAATTATAATGAATAAAAATACCGGTAGCTATGTTAAGTTACCGGTATTATTTTAATACTTGCAGAAAAAATGTTTTTTATGTTATGATGGTATGGTTGAAAATTTGGCATGAGGAAAAGTGGCCGAGAGGCTGAAGGCGGCACCCTGCTAAGGTGTTAGGTGGAGTAATCTGCCTCGAGGGTTCGAATCCCTCCTTTTCCGAGTTTAAACCTAAACTCAAAGACTAAATGCGAACAAAACACACACCAAAGACCGTCCTTCGGGGCGGCTTTTTGGCTATAAATTAACAATAGGTATCAGAAAAAGTAACAGAATGATGCAGAAAAATAATTGATAAATTTCAAAATTTCTAATATGCACCTGTTAAAATTTCTTCAAGCAAGGGTTCAATTCCTTTTTTCTGCAAGGATTCTATCAG
>JAZUBS010000023.1:0-215895 GCA_045638605.1 Candidatus Gastranaerophilaceae bacterium | reverse complement strand
ATTTAGGATAAATTGGCAATGATTTTTTGGTGGTGTTGGTGCAATAAATTGCACCCTACATTACTTTCTTGTTTTTTCGACATATTTTGCGGTGCTCGTTTGGGAGAATAAAGTCCAAGCGATAAACTTTCAAGACATGGCCAAAAACGTCATCCCGAATTCATTTCGGGATCTGTCGGATGAGTTAGGGAAGGAATTATTATTTTCAGAACAAGAAAGCCTTAAGCCTTTATTCGCAAGCCTTTCCGACAGATACTGAAACAAGTTCAGCATGACGTGTAGATGGTGGTGTTGTGTTTGTCAGGGATGCTGAAATAAATTCCATTACTGTCCATGATAATTTAAATATAAATTTTACGAATGGAGACAATAGCGGAGATGAAATCTCCGCCATAGCGACTTTGCCGCTTTAGCAAGGGTTTTCAGGGGAGCGCCAACTTCGTTGGTCTTTAAGCAACCAGCTTAAAATGTAACTCCAAGCACAAGTCGGTTTTCTTTCCGTCCCCTGACACACTTACTCTATCATCGTCAAGACTAACGTTCCTAAAAAATGGATGCTTCTCCTTATTTTAATAACATACCCATTATTAAAGATTAATCAAATGATGCTTTAAGCTCTTTGCCCCCTAACATATGAATATGCACGTGGAAAACTGTTTGCCCTGCTTGTTTTCCAGTATTTATTACAGTTCTAAATTCATTTAAGCCAATTTTTTTAGAAACTTCTTGTACGCCGTGCATCAATTTTGCCAAAAGCTCACTATCTTCTATTTCCAGAATATTTTCATAATGATTTTTGGGTATAACTAATATATGTTCAGGTGCTTGAGGATTAATATCTCGAAATGCAACAATATCATCAGTTTCTAAAATAAATTCTGTTCCAAAATCTCCATTAGCTATTTTGCAAAAAATACAATCATCTTTTTTCATAAAACTATCCTTTCATCAAAAATTGTAGTATAATCATAGCATGAAAATAGGAATTATTGGTTTAGGATTAATAGGAGGCTCAATATTAAAAGCCTTGTATAATAAAGGTTTTGATATATATGCAGTAACTCGCAACCTCAAAACAATTGAAAATGCGCAAAAATACTGTAATGGGATTTCTTCCGATTATGAAATTTTAAAAGAATGTGAAATTGTTTTTGTCTGTACGCCTATGTCAAAGGTTTTAGAAACACTAGATAAATTAGATACTATATTGCGACCATCAGCAATTGTTAGTGATGTCTCCAGCTTAAAAGAATTTGTTATGAAGAAAAAATATTCATATAATTTTGTTGGTTCTCATCCTATGGCTGGGACAGAAAATACTGGTTTTGAATATTCTTTTGCTGAATTATTTAAAAATGCAAAATGGGTATTAACTCCGCATGAAGAAACATCACAAGATACTGTTAAGAAACTGGAAAACGTAATTTTAAAAACAGGCGCAAAAATCATATTTGCAGATGCAAAAGAGCATGATATAGCTGTGGCAAAAATATCTCATATGCCAATGCTTATAGCTCAAGCTTTATATAAATCTATTGAAAATGATAAACTAGCTTTAGCTTTAGCTTCTAGTGGGTTTAGAGATATGACTCGACTTGCAATGTCAAATGTAGATATGGCTGAAGATATGATTGAATTAAACAATAAAAATATTACAAACGCAGTTGAAAAATTATATAAATCAGTTGAAAACTTACAAACTGATTATAAAAAACAAATAATAAAAATATCTAAAAATCGCGCAAAAATGTACGATAAAAATGGAAAAAATACATTTTAATATATAATTAGAATATTATTTTTTACAACTTTTACAAGGGGTAGCACCAAGTTTTTGTGCCTCTTTTTTATCAATTTTTATACAATTTGCCGTACATGTTTTTGCATGATGACAATTTAATGAATGGTATTTTCCAGTTTTTGTGTTGTAATAAACCATTTCAGCACAACATGCTATATTTGAAAAAAATGTAAAAAACAAAAATAAACACAAAAGCTTTTTCATAAAATCCTCATAAAATATATTTCATTAATAATTTTCCACAAATATATAAAATTTACAACAAAGCCTATAAAAAGGGCGAAAGGCGCTGCCATCGCAACGCCTGAAAATTACACGCCCATTTTGTTTTAACTACTTCGTTAATACTAAATCAAATCTGCATCTTGGATTGATTTCTGCTTGTAAAGCCAACCCGGCTTCCAAATCTTCCTCAGAAACAGCATTTAACGAAAGTAATATCTGCCCAACATACTCACTTCTACTTTTTTGTAAGTCAAGCGCAACCGTAAGAGATTTTTCAGTAATTTTTCCCGCCATAAGTAGGATTTCACCGATTTTTAGGCATCTTTCAATATCTGCCCAGTCATTAATGTCGTACAAGTTTCTTTTCTTCATTTTTCACCTCAATTAACTACCCTAGTCTTTTTGTTCTTTTTCTCTTTTTATATTTCTTATATTCCCCAAATTTTCAATTTATAACCATTTTTATATAAAATCTTAACAATTTTTAAACTTTTATGTTTTTTAGTGGTAGAATTATATTAAAAATAAACACATAGTTGGAGGAAAAAAAGTGCAAGAAACTCAACAACATCATTCTACACAAGAAGATAATATTAGAGCTAGTAGAATACAAAAACTTGCTGAATTAGCGGATAGAGAAGTTAACCCATATCCTTATTCATTTGACAAAAACGCATCAGCCGCAGAACTTCAAGAAAAATACAAAGATTTGCCAGCTGGTGAAGAAACAGAAGATAAATACGCTGTAGCTGGTCGTATTATGGCTATGAGAAATTCAGGTATGTTTATTGACTTACTTGATGATTCAGGAAAAATTCAAATTTTCTGCCATAAAGAACATTTAGCAGAAGAAAAAGTTAAAATGCTAAAACTTATGGATGTAGGTGATATCGCTGGTTTTTATGGAACAATTAGAAGAACCCCTCGTGGAGAGCTTTCTGTCAAAGTTACAGACTACAAACTTTTAACAAAATCTATAAAAACTTTGCCAGAAAAATTTCATGGTTTGACAGACGTTGAAACTCGTTACAGACAACGCTATGTTGATTTAATTATGAATGAGTCAACTAGAGATACCTTAAGAAAAAGAAGTTTAATTATTCAAAAAATCAGAGAGTATTTAGTGAACTTAGGTTTCTTAGAAGTTGAAACGCCAATGCTTCAAACGCAAGCAGGTGGTGCTTCTGCTCGTCCATTTATTACACATCACAACACATTAGATATGGATATGTATTTAAGAATTGCACCAGAGTTATACTTAAAACGCTTGTTGGTTGGCGGTATTAGCGAAAAAATCTTTGAACTTAACAGAAACTTTAGAAACGAAGGTATTTCACCCCGTCATAACCCTGAATTTACAATGGTTGAAATGTATCAAGCATACGTTGATTATAATGATATGATGGATTTAATTGAAAACCTTGTAAGCTCTGTAGCTAAAGATGTTTTGGGTACTACTAAAATCACATTCCAAGGTAAAGAAATAGATTTAACTCCACCATGGGATAGAAAAACAATGTTAGGTGCTGTTAAAGAATACACTGGTCTTGATTTTACAGATGTATTTAGCGCTACACAAGCTAAAAAAATGGCTGAAGAAATTGGTATTGAAGTTGAAGAAAATGCAAACTGGGGTCAAATAGTAGAAGCTGTATTTGAAGAAAGAGTTGAACCACATTTAATTCAACCAGTTCATATCATAGACTACCCTAGAGAAATCTCTCCACTTGCAAAAGTACATAGAGACAATCCACGCCTAACAGAACGTTTTGAATCACGTATCAATGGATGGGAAATTTGTAACGCATTCTCTGAGCTTACAGACCCAATTGATCAAAGAACTCGTTTTGAAGCTCAAGCAAAAGCTAAAGCAGAAGGTGACGAAGAAGCATGCGATGTGGATGACGATTTCATTAACGCACTAGAATACGGCATGCCACCAGCTGGTGGTTTGGGCATGGGAATCGATAGATTAGTCATGCTTTTAACTGATTCACCTACAATTCGTGACGTAATCGCGTTCCCTACAATGAGACCACTAAATTAATTACATTTTAATAAAAAGCTCAAAACGCGCTGTGCAACTACATTTCGCACAACGCGTTTTTTTATTAACAGGAAAAACCCTTATAAAACAACCATTTGGAGGATAAAAAGTACTTGCCAATTTTTAAAATTCAATTATAATAAGAATGTAGACTAAAAAAGGAGTTTAAAATGAACAAAGAAGAATTAGTACAAGAAGTTTCAAAAAAAGCTAAAGTTACTCAAAAAGAAGCTGCTGAAGTTGTTAACGCATTAATGGATACAATTCAATCAACAGTTGCTAAAGGAACAAAAGTTACTTTAGTTGGATTCGGTACTTTCGAAGCTAGAAAAAGAGCTGCTAGAACTGGCCGTAACCCACAAACTGGCAAAGAAATCAAAATCGCTGCTAAAACAGTTCCTGCTTTCTCAGCTGGTAAAAAATTCAAAGATCTTGTTAACAAAAAATAGTTTTTCTATTTGTTAAAAACAGATTTAAAAAACACCTTGAATTCTAGAGTCAAGGTGTTTTTTTTAATCTCCAACAAAAACTATTAAACTTTTATAATCTTATAAAATTAAATATCCCTAAAACTGAATTTTCTAATCAATTTTAGGGATTTGATTTTAATATATTAAAATAATCATTTTACTTTAAGCTAGTTGCTTTTAACCTAGCCATAGCTTTTGCTAATGCAATTTCAGCTCTGTGTCTATCAATAGATTCATGCTGCGAGCCCAAACGAGCTTCTGCTCTATCTTTAGCTTCTTTTGCTCGAACGATATCAATGTCTGATGCTAATTCAGCAATAGAAGTAAGAATAATACAGTCATTCTCTTTAACTTGAAAAACGCCACCCATTGTCGCAATAGGGATAGTTATTCCATCTTTTACGGCTCTAACTACACAGATTTTCAGCGCGGTCATAAAAGGAATATGTCCACTTAGAATACCAAATTCGCCTTTTTCACCAATGGCATAAACAGCATCAATATCTTCATCAAAGACAACTTTTTCATGCGTTATAACTTTTAAATGCAATTTTTTAACTTCCATTTATTATTCCGCCATTTCTTGTGCTTTTTGAATTACATCCTCGATTGTACCAACCATATAAAAAGCTTGTTCTGGAAGGTTATCGTGTTTACCTTCAATAATTTCTTTAAATCCTTTTATACTATCTTCAAGTTTAACATATTTACCTTTAATGCCTGTAAATTGTTCACCAACAGAGAATGGTTGAGACAAGAATTTTTGAATTTTTCTTGCGCGGTTAACGATAACTTTATCTTCTTCTGATAATTCATCCATACCTAAAATAGCGATAATATCTTGTAATTCTTTGTATCTTTGAAGAATTTCAAGCACTTGTCTAGCTACATTGTAGTGTTCTTCTCCGATGATAATTGGATCTAGTACACGGCTGTTTGACGCAAGTGGATCAACAGCAGGATAGATACCCAAAGATGCAATTTGTCTGGAAAGTACGGTTGAAGCATCTAAGTGAGAGAATGTTGTAGCAGGAGCAGGATCTGTCAAGTCATCAGCAGGTACATAAATTGCTTGAACAGATGTAATAGAACCATCTTTTGTAGATGTAATACGCTCTTGTAAAGCACCCATTTCGTTTGCCAAAGTTGGTTGATAACCAACTGCTGAAGGCATACGTCCAAGAAGAGCTGATACTTCTGAACCAGCTTGAACAAATCTAAAAATGTTATCGATAAATAACAATACGTCTTGTTTAGAATAATCACGATAATATTCAGCAGCGGTTAGAGCAGAAAGACCAACTCTCATACGAGCTCCCGGTGGTTCGTTCATCTGACCGTAAATTAACGCAACTTTATCAATAACGCCTGATTCTTTCATTTCGTTATAAAGGTCATTACCTTCACGAGTTCTTTCTCCTACACCACCAAAAACAGATACACCAGAGTGTTCAGCTGCTATATTGTGAATAAGCTCCATAATCAAAACTGTTTTACCTACACCGGCACCGCCAAATAAGCCGATTTTTCCGCCTTTTTGGTATGGTTGAAGTAAGTCGATAGCTTTAATACCAGTTTCAAGAATTTCAACTTCAGTATTTTGTTCAGTAAGTTTTGGTGAGTCTCTATGGATTGGTAAATATGTTTCCGTTTCAACATTCCCTGCATTATCAACAGGCTCACCTAATACGTTTAAAATTCTGCCCAAAATAGCGTTACCAACTGGGATTTTGATAGGTTCCGCAGTGTTTACGACTTTCATACCTCTTTTTAAACCATCGGTTGATGACATCGCAACTGAACGAACTTTATTTTCGCCCAACAATTGTTGAACTTCTGTCGTAACAACAGTTCCATCATCGCAAGTGATTTTCAATGCATCGTATATTTCCGGCAAGTTTCCGTTAGAAAATTCAACGTCAATTACCGGTCCGATAATCTGAGTGATTAAGCCTTCGTTTTGATTTAATGTAAGCATGTAACATCCTCTACTCTATAATTTAATCTAATTATACTCTTTTTTATAATATTAACAAATTATTAATAAAAATTAACGTCTAAATAGCTTATATTTAATTAATCTAGGAATTGATAAATAGATTTCTCTTAAATATTTAGAATAATTTTGTTTTGAATAATGCTTTATAAGTTCATCTTTTTCTTTTTTAAAGAAATAAATCATATCATTAAATAAATTTTTCTGAATCTCGTGTTGATTATTATCAAATATTTTATATTTATTTCCGAATTCATATCGTCTATAGGCAACAAGCGGCTCATAAATCTTTACGCTTCCATCAACTAAATGTAAAAAATTAAATAAAAATCGTTCAGCTTGTGCTCTCCAATTATCAGTCTTATCAAAGGAAAGCAGTGGCATAATTGTTTCTTTTTTAAATACGGCACAACTAATTGGAGCCCACCACCAGCCCCCAAAGAAATTTGTTTTTTTATCCAAAATTTTGATAACATTATTGTTTTTTATGTTACTCATTTTAATTCTTATATCTCTTATCACATCTCCATTTTGTTCTTTTTGTGACACATCAGAAATTAAGGATAACAAAGTCGAATTTTCATCAATCTCACAAACTTCACAAACAGTTAAAGATGTTGGGTTAAACAAATGAATTCCAATATGAGTTAATGCGAAGTCTTTTAACAATTTTTCTTGAGGATTTATACAAGATATAAATTTGCCATTTGCTATTGATATCCCATCAAAAATACTAGCTAAAACTCCCTTGGTTCTTTTATGAACTACTAATTCCATTTTAATATTTGTTTGATTAGAATTAATTATTTTTTGTATAATTTCAACTGATTTATCATTAGAATGATCATCTACGATTACTACTTCAATATCTTTATAAGACTGAGCTAAAATACTATCTATACATTCTTTAATATATTCAGAATGATTATATGATAATACAATAAATGTTAATTTAGGCATGTTAAAAACTTCACTCATTACTAAATTATAATTCCATTTTTTAATTAAAGCAATTTAAATATTTTAATTAAAATTATTTAGCAAAAATTTTCTTGTTTGAGTTTTATAATAAAAAAAGGATTTTTACATATGGCTCCAACAATTAAACCCTATAATACAAATATTATTTTAGAAAGTCATCATTATACTTCAGGTGAGAAAAAAATTTTGGAAAAAAAAATTGGTTTTTATTCTTTTATGTCGCAACCAATTATACGCAACGAATATTATTCACCAGAGAATATTGCAAAAGAAGTACAAAGAAGTGGTGGTATTTTGAATTTTGAAATTCAAACTAACAATGGACTTTTTTACTTCGAAAAGTATAAAGAATTAAGAGCTACGATTTCTAAGTTTTTTAAAGAATGTGGCTTTACAAAATTGGCACAAAATGTATTAAATTTTGAAGGTGTTGAAACGATTCCAATTGAAGGAACAAAAGAAGGCTTATTGCCGGCTAAATATAATGCTCAACTGGGAAAATTAAAAAGAGCAATTTTATCTAAATTAGATGACAGTAAAATAAAAGATGAATTAGCAAAAATAATAGCTAAGCATCTATAAAATATGTTTTTTCTTCAAAATATTTTCAAGCTCAACCATTGCAGAATAACAAGGCAAAGCATATAATGTTTGATTTTCTTTTAATTCTTCATAAACTAAATTAAAAGCTTGTTCTATATTTTCTTCAATTACTATTTGGTCCATAGAAAAACCTAAATATTTTAATCTTAACGCTATGTCATAGGCACATTTTCCTGCAAGATATATCTTTCCAGAATAATTTTTCAAAATAGAAAAATCAACATCCCATAACCACGAAGAATCTCTACCATCAGAATATTCATTATTTATCATTAATAATAATTTTGAATTTTTATCTGGAGCAACAATTTTTATACCTTCTTCAGCACCTGCTGGGTTTTTTATCATTTGAATATACAAATTTTTATCATCAATTTTAATTTTATTTGCGCGTCCAAAACTGTTATTAAACTCATCAAAAGCAGCTTGAATTGTTTCAAAATCCACACCCAATTCTACTGCCATAGCAATTGCAGCAAGAGCATTATAGGCGTTATAAATACCACAAAAATTTATTTTGATTTCTGATATTTGGTCTTTGTATTTTATGCCTAAAATTGTTTTATTTTTATATATTTTTGCATCTGCAACAATAGTTGGTGATGGTCTTTTGTATCCACAGGGGCAAGCATAATGACCAATATGAGAATAAAACAATTTAGAAAAATCTAATAATTGACCACATATACAATATAATTTATTTTTATTGTTTTGAGGCGTTATTATATCTTTATCAAATTCAATTTTTTCAAAACCATAAGTTAACGTTCTTTTGGTATAAAGAGAGCGCAACATCACGTCATCTGCATTTAAAACAACGGTTAAATCTGGGTTTTTGTCAATAGCTTCTTTAATTTTCTGCGCAATAAAATTTATCCCGCCATGTCTATCTGTTTGATCATTAAAAAGGTTTGTTACAACTAAATAATCAGCATTTATTTGAGAATAAATTTTTGTTAAATAAGCTTCATCTGTTTCTAAAACAAAATAATCGGCTTGTTTTGTTTTTTTACTACCCACAGCTAAAGCAGAAGCAATCCCTTGAGGCATATTAGCACCCTGTTGATTATGCAATACTTTTTGTTCGTTTTTCTCTAAAATAGCTGCAATTAATCCAGCAGTTGTGGTTTTTCCGTTTGTGCCAGTAACAGTAACTATTTTCTTATTACATAGTTTGGAAATATCAGTCAAAAAAGTATCATCTAATTTTAACGCAACAACCCCTGGTAACGATGTACCAGCTGACTTTGAAAAAAACTTTAATAATTTTGATGTAATTTTTGCGCCTATTAACGCTGTTTGAAATTTAATTTGTTTAAAATTATCCATAAATAGTGCTAATTATGTATTTATTATCCTCATAATTTAGATTATAATCTAAAATGTATTATGAACGCAATACTAATTTTAGCGATAATATCAATTCAATTTACACTACTTCACTTTGGTGTAAAATATTTGTCTTCATTGAATAAAAAGATTATTTTATTAAATGAAAATATTGAATTAATCCTACCTAAAATCCAGCCAAAATTTGAAAAAGTCAGAAAAATATTTTCTAAAATAAACAAAATAACAAATAAATATTTTGCAAATCAAGATAAAATAAAAATAATAAAAACAATACTTTTAATATACTCATTAATTACTGCTATTATAGTTTTTAAAAAAAGAAAAAATCCTTTTAATTTATATTCGTTGTATGATGTTATTATAAAAACAACAAAGGCACTTTTAGGATTTTAAATGATTATTGATACACACGCACACATAGATTTTGACGAGTATTCTCATAAATTTGAACAGATGCTTGATAATGCCTATCAAAATCGTGTAGAAAAAATTATAATTCCCGCAGTTGAACCAACTACGTTTCAGCGGGTTGTGGATACTGCAAACAAAAGTGAAAATTTGTATTGTGCGATAGGTGTTCATCCATCAGAAGCTAAATCTTATAATGATGAAGTTGAAAAAACAATTATAGAATACTCCTCAAACCCCAAAGTCGTTGCAATTGGTGAATGTGGTTTAGATTATTATTGGGACAAATCATTTAATGATATACAAAAAGATGTATTTAAAAAACAAATACGTTTAGCAAATGAATTAAATAAAACATTGATTGTACACGATAGAGAAGCCCATTTTGACTCTATAACACTGTTAAAAGAAAATGTTTCAAACTCAACTCCCGTTGTGATGCATTGTTTTTCTGGTAGTTATGAATTTGGGATGGAATGCATAAAAGAAGGATATTTTCTTGCCTTTGGAGGGGTTTCTACTTTTAAAAATGCTAAAAAAACACATGAAGTTATTGAAAAAATGCCGCTTGAGTATTTACTTTTAGAAACAGATTCACCATACTTAACTCCAGAACCTTATAGAGGAAAGGAAAATCAGCCAGCATATTTAAAATATGTTGTTGAAAGAATTGCACAACTTCGGAATATTTCAATAGAAGAAGTTGAAAACATTACAACAAATAACGCAAAAAGGGCTTTTAATTTATCATGAGTAAAGAAAGATTAGATAAAACACTTGTAGATTTAGGTTATTTTGAAACACGTCAAAAAGCTCAAGCTGCAATTATGGCACAAGATGTCAAAGTTAATGGTGAGACCATTACAAAAGCAGGATTTCAGCTTGAGATAACTGATAAAACTATTATTGAAATTAAAACTATGCCATATGTTTCTCGCGGTGGATTTAAGTTAGAAAAAGCATTAAACAGTTTTAATATTGATTTAAATGATAGAATTTGTCTTGATGCTGGCGCTTCTACGGGTGGGTTTTCTGATTGTATGTTGCAAAAAAACGCTAAATTTATTTATGCGGTTGATGTAGGATATGGTCAATTTGCTTGGAAATTACGTCAATCTGATAAAATAAAAGTTATAGAAAGAACAAACGTAAAAAATTGTTCTTTTAATGAAATTTATTCAGAAAATGAACCAGTTGCGGAATTTTGCGCAATGGATTTATCATTCATTTCTATAACAAAAGTTTTGCCTAATGTAATAAAATTATTAGGCGAAAAAAAAGAATTAGCATTACTTATAAAACCACAATTTGAAGCAGGAAAAGAGCTTGTAGGGAAAAATGGTGTAGTAAGAGAAAAAAGTACTCATATTTTAGTTATACAAAATGTTATGAATTGTGCAACTGAACTTGGTTTATACACGCATAATCTTCAATTTTCACCAATAAAAGGTCCAAAAGGGAATATTGAATATTTAATTCATTTAAAAAATGAACCATCACAAAAAATTATAGATATTGAAAAAATTGTTGATGAAGCAACAGCTTTACTTTAATTCAAGTTTTTTAAGTTAATACTTTTGAGGATTTAAAAAATATTTTGTTGAGTATAGAATGAATTATAGACTAAACATTGTAATTTTAAGGAAGAAGGAATGAAGAAAGTAGCTTTGATTAATCACGGATGTGCTAAAAATTTAGTTGATAGTGAGCTAATGCTGGGAATGCTTGCTCAAGCAGGATTTGAAATATCTTTAGATGAGAATGACTGTGATTTAGTTATAGTAAATACTTGTTCTTTTATTCATGATGCAGAAACAGAAAGTGTTCAATCTATTTTGCAAATGGTCAATGAGGGGAAAAAAGTAATAATTACGGGTTGCTTGGCGCAAAGGCACAAAATGGATATTCATGACGCAATTCCTGAAGCCGTGGCTATAGTTGGAACATCTGATATTTCTAAAATTGTTGATGTAGTTAAAAAAGTTTCTCAAGAAGCACAAGACTTTGTATACGAAGTAAACGAAAAACCAGAGTATATTTATCCAGAAATGATTGAAAGACAACAAATTACAGTTGGTGCAAGTTCTTATATTAAAATCGCTGATGGCTGTAACTATCAATGTGGCTATTGTATAATTCCACAACTTCGTGGAGTATATCGTTCTAGAACAATTGAAAATATTGTAGAAGAAGCTCGTTCTTTAGCGTTAAAAGGAGTAAGTGAAATTGTTCTTGTTGCTCAGGATACAACAAGTTACGGAATTGATTTATACGCCCAGCCTTCCCTTGCTAAATTATTAAAGGAATTGGAAAAAATTGAAGAAATTCAATGGTTAAGAGTAATGTATGCATATCCTTCTATGTTTACGGATGAATTAATTGAAGTATTCAAAAACTCCAAAAAACTTGTTAAATACATAGATATTCCTCTTCAACATTCTCACCCTAATATTTTAAAAGCTATGCGCCGACCACAAGTTTGTTATGAAGATTTAATTAAAAAAATCCGCGAAAACATTGAAGGCGTCGCAATTAGAACAACATTTATTGTTGGTTATCCAACAGAAGGAGAAGAAGAATATAACCATCTAAAAGATTTTATTTCCAGAGTTAAATTCGATAGATTAGGTGTTTTTGAATATTCGCGAGAAAAAAACACATATTCTTATGACTTGGATGAACAGGTACCTAAAAAAATTAAAAAAGCTCGTAAAAATGAATTAATGAAAATACAACAAAAAATTTCATTAGAAATAAATAAATCATTGATAGGAAAAGAGCTTCCTTGTATTATAGAAGCAATAACACACGACGGGCATGTTGTTGGTAGAACTTATCGCGACGCACCGGAAATTGACGGAATGGTATTTATAGAAACAGGTGATGAATTGCCAATGCCAGGAGATATTGTTTCTGTAAAAATAACAGAAGCTCAAGCTTATGATTTATTTGGTGAATTAGTAAGATGATACTAGAATTTATTATCTAAATGATTTTTTAGCTTAATAGCTAAAGCTTTTCCAGTTTCAGTATTTAAATATTCTTTCATATGTTTGTCAAGTCCAGAATTATATTCATCCCATTTTTTTAGATATTTTGGAGAATAATCACAATTCCAGCTATTTACCCATTTTTTAAATGCTGATAACCCTTTTGGAGTTATTTTAATATGATGAATAGTATCAGGATTGTTTGGCACTTCATATTTTTTAGGAAACATTACCGCATAAAAGTTGTCTTTACAGTCAATATCAAGCTTTATATCAATAAAACGTTTTTTATCTAATTTTTGTTTTGAAATATATTCCATTATTTGAGAATACGTATTTTTATTATTAGTTAGTAATTTCTTTGATAATTTGTGAGAAAGCGTTGAACCATAAAATAAGGTTCCAAATGACGGATTAACTGTGTTTGTAACTTTCATTTAAAACCCTCCTTACGCTTTTAGTTTATCATATTTCTATAAACAAATTAATGTTTTTTAATAAAAATTAATAAATATAGTTATCTGAAGATTTTCAAATAAAGTAATACCCGAAGTAATAAAATTTCCTCAGAAATCAGACACGCCAAAACACCCGAAATATCCAAAATTATCATTTTAAAAGTTAAATTCTCATTTTGCAGTCAGAAATTCTCAACCTGCAAGACATTGTATAGACTATTTATACAAATATTTTATACAAACAAAAAAGAGCCCATTTAGGCTCTTTTTAAATGGCGCGCCCGGAGAGATTCGAACTCCCGACCTTTTGGTTCGTAGCCAAACGCTCTATCCAACTGGGCTACGGGCGCATATTTAATATCTAACTGAATTTTCAATATCTTTATAATACTTGCTAAAGAAAAAATTTCAACACTTTATTTTTTTAAATAGTGTCTGTTAAGATTTTTTCACAAATCTCTTGATATTATTTCTTTTTGCGTTATGATATTTCTACAATACCAATGTAGAAAGGATAACGATATGTCTAGAGAATGTGCAATTTGCGGTAAAAAACCTATTAAAGCAGCTAAAATCTCTTTTTCACATAAACAACATGTACACAGACAAAACCCTAACCTTCAATCAGTTAAAGTGAATGAAAACGGTACTGTAAAAACTATTAAAGTTTGTACATCTTGTATCAGAGCTAACAAAGTTACTCGTGTTTAATTGAAAAAGATAGTTAGAAATTTATAAAAAACCGGTTATTTGGACCGGTTTTTTTATTTATTTATGTTCTATAATATTTTTGAATTAGTTTATTAGGTTAATAAAGGAGAGATTATGATTATAAAAGCAGAGAAAAAATCACCTTTAGAACTAAAATCTGACTTGATAGTTCTTGGGCTTTTTGACGAAAAAACTCAAAAATGTGAGATTTTTAAAGCTTTAGACAATGTATTAGATAAAGCTTTATCTAATTACGTTTTAAAAGCAGAGCAATTTAAGCCTAAATTTTTATCTCAATATGAATTGCCAACTTTAGGTAAAATCGAGACTCCAAAAGTTTTGATAGTTGGTTTGGGTGAAAAAGAATCTTTTTCATCAGATAAACTTCGTCAAGTGATGATGAGTGCTATTAAGAAAATAAAATCTTATAAAAATGTAGCTGTGGCAACTATTGCTGTCCCTATGGTTGACGATGTCAAATTAGATGCTCAAGTTATTACAGAAGGCTTGATTTTAGGTGGTTATTCTTTTGATAAATACAAATCAGAGAAGAAAAAAGATATATTAAAAACAGTTTATATTTATACTGAATCAACTACTGAAGCTAAAAAAGGTATTCAAAAAGGTGAAATTTTGGCTGAAGTTTCAAATATGGCACGCAACCTATGCAATGAGCCTGCTCAATATGTAACACCTACTAAATTGGCTCAAATAGCGTCAGAATTACCGGAAATTACAACTAAGATTTACGAAAAAGCTCAATGTAAAAAAATGGGAATGGGTGCATTTTTAGGAGTTGGACAAGGTAGCGACCAACCACCTAAATTTATTCACATGACATATAAACCAACAAAAAAAGCGACTAAAAAAATCGCTATAATCGGCAAAGGTATTACTTTTGATAGTGGTGGATACGACATAAAACCCCCATCAAGCATGCTTAACATGAAAGATGATATGGCTGGTTCTGCTGCAGTTTTGGCAATTATGAGCGCGTTGTCAAAATTGGCGCCAAATATTGAAGTTCACGGTATCATTGCAGCTTGCGAAAATATGTTGAACGGAAGCTCATATAAACCAGGTGATATTCTTACTGCAAAAAATGGTAAAACCATCGAAGTTGATAATACTGACGCAGAAGGGCGATTAACTTTAGCGGATGCGCTTTGTTATGCTGAAGAATTAAACGTAGATGAAATCATTGACGTTGCGACTCTAACCGGTGCATGCTCGGTAGCTTTAGGACATTATGCAGCTGGAATTATGGGTAATAATGACGAGCTTGTTTCTGAAATCCAAAAAGCATCAGAAAAATCAGGCGAAGCATTTTGGAAACTACCTATTTGGGAAGTACATAGCGAGTCTTTAAAAAGCGAAGTTGCAGATATGAAAAACACAGGCTCAAGAATGGGTGGTGCGTCTATTGCAGGTGCTTTTTTGAAAAATTTTGTTTCAAAAACAAAATGGGCGCACCTTGATATTGCTGGCACTGCATTTTTAGATGCACCATACAAAGGCTTTATCAAAGGCTCAACCGGCATGGCAGTTAGAACATTACTTGAGTTTTTAACAAAATAAAAACTAAGATAAAAAGACCTCAGTAAAAGTGTGAACTGAGGTCTTTTTTTAATAAATTAAATCTCAATATTTTCCATCATTGAAATCAATGTAGAAATAGTTGTTTCCATAGTAACACTGTCAGCAACCCTTTGCTGTAAAAACGCATTTATTTGTGGCATCATTTCAATAGCAATATCTAATCTAGGGTTAGACCCTGGTTGATACATCCCTACATCAATCAAATCTTTATTTTCTCTATATAAAGCCATTAATGTACGCATTTTACCTGCAGCACTTTTATGCTCAGGAGTAGCAATAGCAGACATAAGCCTTGATATACTCCCTAACACATCAATAGCCGGATAATGGTTCATCTCCGCAACTTTTCGAGACAAGAAAATGTGTCCATCTACAATACCACGCACTGTATCAACAATAGGGTCATTAATATCATCACCTTCCATTAATACTGTATAAAGTGCTGTGATTGAACCTTTTTCAGAGTTACCGGCTCTTTCTAAAACTTTTTGTAACCAAGAAAATATAGATGGAGGATACCCCTTCATAGTAGGCGGTTCACCAATAGACAAACCGACTTCACGCCCTGCCATTGCGCAACGAGTAACCGTATCCGTCATCAAGAAAACTTTTTTACCTTGGTCTCGAAAATACTCACAAATAGCCGAAGCCGTTTGCAAACATTTCATACGAATAAGTGGTGGCTGATCTCCTGTAGAGCAAACAAGAACAGACTTTGCCATACCTTTTTCACCTAAAGAATCTTCAACAAATTCTTTAACCTCCCGACCACGTTCTCCGATTAGCGCAACAACGTTAACATCTGCGTCAGAGTTTCTTGCAATCATACCAAGCATTGTACTTTTACCAACACCAGAACCTGCAAACAAACCCATACGTTGCCCCGGACCTAAAGTCATACAAGAATCAATTGCTCTTACACCAGTAGAAAACATACCGTTAATAATGGGACGCTCAAACGGACCTGGGGGCGGTCCATCAATACAACGCCATTGAGCATTTGATATATCTAACGGTTTACCATCAATGGGTTCACCTAATGGACTTATTAAACGCCCTAAAAGGAAATCTCCAACTGGAACAGAAATAGGTTTCCCAGTAGTAGAAACTAAACTTCCTTGACCAATTCCTGCGCCATCATATAGCAAAAGTAATTGTGCCGCATCACCTTTGAAAGCAACAACTTCTGCTGCTTTTTTTTCACCTTGGTAATCTTCTATGAAACACAAATCACCAATTTTAAGCCCCGGTAGTTTAACTTCAACCGTTAATCCCAAAAGTTTTGAAACACTACCTTTGTATTGGTATAAAGGCGTATTGTGCGTAATTTCATACGCACGCCTTTTCATATATTCAATAGATTTTTCAGTTGATTGGTATAGCATAATTATCCAAAATTATATTCTGACATATAAGATTCACCAATAGTGTCTACGGCCTCGACCTTAATATCCGTGATTAATTCACTATATGAAACAACAACAATTGTTGGAATATGTCGTTCTAACAATTGGTACAAAGGTAATCTAATACGAGGAGAGCAAAGAATTACAGGTGCTCGACCAATATTTTGGTGTGCTCTCATTAATGATGTAGCAGACATTTCAATAAGTTCTTGTACTTGTAATGGATTAAGCAAGAACATTGTTCCAAGCTCTGTTCTTTGGCAACTATCATCTAAGATTTTTTCCCATTCACTAGACAATGTTAATGCATATAAAACCTTATCCTGAGTTGAATGTGTTAAACAAATTTGTCTACCAAGTGCAGCTCTTAAACGTTCTGATAAAATATCCGGTTCTTTTGAAAATCTAGCATAATCACAAAGTCTTTCAAAAATGAAAATAATATCTTTAATCGAAACTCTTTCTCTAATGAGGTTAACAAATATTTTTCGCAAATCACTTGTTGAAATAATAGTTGGAACAAGGTCATTAACCAAGGTTGGATCTTGAGATTTAACAAGCTCCATAAGCTTAAGAACATCAGTTTTTGTCATAACCTCATCAACATATTTTCTGACGCTTTCTTGTAAGTGAGTAACAACAACATCTGTTGGATCTGTTTTTGATATTTTATCATTAGGGTCAATACTATTTTTAGACAACCAATATGCCTGAGTTTGATAAGTTGGGTCAAGACCGACTATAGCATCTTGAGGCACAGGTTTATTCATAGCATCCCATTGATCAGCAAGTACCATCAATTTGCCTGGATATACAAACCCAGATGCAACTTTATTATTACGTATCAAAATAGCATACTCGTTAGCATCTAGCGCACTTGAATCCATAATTCTTATGTTAGGAATAATAAATCCTAATTCGTCCGTTACACGTTGTCTTAAAGCTGCAATTTTTGCTAACAATTGACCATCTTGTTCAGGGTCAGCAATACTCAACAATCCTGTTCCAACCTGCAACGCTAAAACATCAACTCCAAGTCTTTCATACATTCTATTGGGGTTAACCAAATCTTGCATATTTTGTTTAACAGCATCTAACTGACCTAATTGTGCGGCTACGTCTTGATTAACTTGAGCAGTAAACCAAGCCAAACCAATTACAACAATAAACAACGCAAAAGGCCACCAAGGCAACCCTGTAAATGGACTACTAATCATAATTAACAAGAAGAACAAACAAGCAAGCCCCAAACTCATAGGCTTACTCATAATTTGTCCGGCTAAATCAGTACCCAAAGAAGAGCCTTGAGCAGAAGAACGGGTCATAATAATACCGGCTGAAACCGCCATTAATAGTGAAGGAAGTTGCGCGGACAAACCATCACCAACGGTTAATGTTGTATATTTTTGAACAGCATCAGCAGCTGGCATTCCATCCATAAGCATACCAACAGCCAATCCGCCTATAATGTTAATTACAGTAATGATGATACCTGCGATAGTATCACCTTTTACGAATTTCATCGCACCGTCCATAGAACCGTATAAACTTGATTCTCTTTGTAGGTCTTCACGTTTTCTAACCGCTTCTTCCGGTGAAATCAACCCCGCGTTAAAATCCGCGTCAATAGTCATTTGTTTACCAGGCATTGCGTCAAGAGCAAACCTTGCTGCAACCTCTGCGATACGTTCTGCACCTTTTGTGATTACCATGAACTGAACAATTGTAATAATCGCAAAGATTACAAAACCTACAATCAAATTACCACCAGTTACAAACGTTCCAAACGCTTCAACTACCTCACCAGCATCACCTTTTGCCAAAATCAAACGAGTGGATGCAATAGAAAGTACAAGCCTAAACATTGTACCAATAAGGATAATTGATGGAAACGCCGCTAATTCAAGGGGCTTTTGCACATACAATGAAATCATTAAAAGTGTAATACCAATTGCAATATTAAAGCTGATTGAAAAGTTAATAACCCAGTTTGGCATCTCAATAATCAAGATTAAAACAAGCGTCAAAACGAATAGGGCCAAGCCCAATTCACTTAATATATTTCCGTTTCCACCTTGCGGTCTTGCCATTTTTTATTATATTCCTTTAAAAGCTTCCCTCAAAACATCTAGCTGTGTTCTAAAACTAGCATCTACAACGCCACTAGATGTTTCAACTATAACTGAACCTTTTTCGATATTATCCTGTGCCATAACTGATATTTTAGCCTCAGTTTGCGCAATTGACAACATATCTGGAACTGCTAATCTCACGAAATCAACATCTTCTGGGGAAACTTTTAATGTAACCCTTTCATCTGTTTTTACGTTAGATTTTAAAATATCAATTACTGTATTTAACAATATTTCCTTGTCCTGTTCCACTTCTTTTTTAATGATGGTTTGCGCAACATCAAGCGCTATTTCTAAAATATCTTTTGCCATTTCTTTAGCTACATTTTCTTTGTAAGAGAAAAACTCTCTTATGCTTGATCTTAGTTCTTCAATATCTTCTTGTGCTTTTTCTAAGCCCTGATTATATCCATCCTTAATCGCAGATTCTTTGATTGATGTAGCTTCCAGTTGTGCGCGAGAAACTAAATTTCTATCATCAATTCTTCTATATCCACGACGTCTATCTCCACGCCGACGTTCGTCTCTTTGAAGAAAATCAAAATTATCAACATCAAAAACTTGAATTTCATCTTCTTTTTCTTCTTCTATTGTTTTTTCAATAACTTCTTCTTGTTTTATCTCAGTATTTACAGAAGGCATTATTATCTCTTGAGAAGAACTTATTTTTTTTCGTCTGATTATCATTTGATTTTCCTCTCAATATGCGAACATACAACATCTGCTATTCTAGGAGGAATATCTAATCCATTAAAAACAAATTGAGAAATCATCGGTCTTTCTTTTGCAAAAAGTTTCTCTATTTTTTTTCTATTTTCCGCCTTAACTAATTTATTTAATCTTTTTCTTATTTTTGGTAGAGATTGTTTCGATGGAGAAGGCATATTTGCTTTTATCTCATGCAAATATTTGGCTACCAAACTTGGATCTAATTTAGATTCTAAATCATCCATCTTCATATATTCGTTTAATATATCAGCATCAGCCTTATCAAACCTATTGATTATCCCAGAAACCTTATCAGACGGCATTGTCCTTAAAATCATTGCAAAAGATACTAATTTTAGCAACTTTGTATCACTTGCATCAGCGCCAGGTGCTTGTTTTGACATATCATCAATATTCGACATTTGAGCAGCTGTATTGGCCTGTTCAGCCGTTAGCGCGCCTTTTTTTTGCAAATCAGATAATGCTTTTTGGTATGCCTTGTTGACATGAACCTCTACCAGTCTAATCGTTTCAGGTTGTGGCATTTTTTGTTTTACGCATTGTTTTGCAATTTCAAAAACAGTAAATGCAATTTGTTGCAGGATTTTATCCCTATGTTGCCGAGGAATTTTGCCATGGATTAAATCGATTGACTTATGAAATGTCCACTCTCCGATAAATTGAGTAACTAAATAAGCATCTTCGGCTGTATATTGATAATCAGTATCATTAGAAAGCGCCTCGCCGCACATATTGCAGAAATTAAGAACAAGACTCACAATATAGTCTTTATCAGGTTTTGATATTTCAGGTGGAATAACGCCTGCCGCTTGTTGCGCCAGGTCTGTTGCAAATGCTTTATAATCAAAATCTGGTATCGGCACCCATACTCCCCTTTATTTTTTGCTAAGCTTTTTCAATCCAGCTTTTTAGTTTATCAACCATTTCATCATCATCAACTTCATCAACTTCTGATGCTAAGTTACCAATAAAATCTTGCAGCGGCGCGTTATTTTGAGTCTGTTGCGGTTGTGGCTGTTGCACTTGTACGATTTGTGGTTGTCTTTGTTGCTCAAGCAAGTTTTGTGCTAATTGACTTTGTTTTTCTATTAATTCTGCCGCCTTTAAATTAACATCCCTTAATTGTTTTTCTTGTTCTTGTGTTTTCATCCTTAAGGCTTCAAGTTCTTGAAGTTGTTGTTGTTGCGCAGCTTTAACTTTTTTAGAAATAATTGACAAACCAAATGCTAATCCGATTAACAATAATACAATTGCAAGCCACCAGGGATTTCCTGTTTCATCCGGTCTTGGTAATGTAACAGGTCTGTCCCCTGCCAACATTGGGTCAATAGAATCAGAAAATGCAATTGAAACATTTTCAGAAGAAACTTTTGGGCTTGCTGCTCTTGCAACAAGTTCTTTTAGTTCTTCAATCGTAACATTTTCAGGAACTGCAACTTGTTCCAATGTTACAGCAATTGAAATTTCTTCAATCACACCTGCTGTCATATATTCATTGACTTGAGTTTTAGTTACTCCATATTGAGTTTCTTTTGCAGTTCTTGAATAACTTCTGTCTTGTGCCGAATCCGCATTAGCCCCAGGCAAACCATTTGGCAAATATACGCTAACTGCATTAATTGATTTATTAGAATCTCTTGTTTGATCGCCCAAACCTTCAGAGAAGGTTTGTTCACTTACTGAAGTTTTTAAACTTGGATCATAGATAATACTTGATTTTTCAACTGGAGCTTGTCTTAAGAATGTACTAACCGTCGCGACGTAATTGCCTTTACCAACCAATCTATCCAATTGAGCTCGAACTTTGTTTTCCATGTATCTATCATTTTCTTCAAGACGAGCCAACATATCATCAGACGCGTTTATAATACTTGAATAAACAGTACCATTAGTATCTGTTATAGTTATATTTTTAGCTTCTAATCCGTTCACCGCGCCTAAAAGCAAGTTTGTAATGGCTTTAACTTTTGATTGATCAAGCTTATCACCACTTGGCATAGTAACTTGTACTGTAGCAGTAATTGGTTTTTGTTGAGAGGCAAACATTGTTTGTTCTGGAATTGAAACAAAAACAGACGCGTTTTCAATAGGTGGAATTCTTCTGATTAATCTTGCTAATTCTCCATTTACAGCTCTTGCAAGACGTATTCTTTTATCTTCTTTTGTTGAGGTAAAATCACCCTTATCAAAAATTTCCAAGCCCATATTCTGGTCCATCAAACCACTTTTAACTAAAGCCAGAAGTGCTCTATCCCGTTCTCCCATATTGGATTCACCCTTTTTAAGAACAATAGATGATTTAGAACCATCGGCTTCTCTAGCTGCAACAATCCCTTCACGAGCCAAAAGTGCCTGAATTTCTATAGCTTTACCTATATTGTCTGTGGTTAGAAGTTTTATATCTTCTTTTAGAGGTTTTTCAAATTTTGCACGAGAGAGCGCTGCAGCATCTTTTTTATTTGAAGAAACCGCAATAACACCAATTAGAACAACCAAGACCAAGCCAACCGCCAAGCCTATTTGCACTTTTCTATCTTGTAATAATTGTTTTACATCCATTTAAATACAATCTCTCCCGAGAAAATTATACTACACATTTCCTAAAAAGTTAACACTATATTTGAATTTGTGTGATTTTCTCATACGTTTGAATGATTTTTCCTGTAATACCTGTTGCGATATTAACACCCAACTCAGCCTTTGCCATAGCTGTCATTACATCGTGGATATCCACATTGGAGTTGCCCATTGCCATATCTTTCATCATATTATCAGGCGCTTCCATTTGGGTATTTAAATTCTCAACCAAACCTGAAAAAACCGCCTTAAAATTTTGAGTTTCAGGCTTTTCAATACGTTGCAAACGCATTGTATCAACGCCAGAACCCACGTCCAATTTTGTAGGTTGAATTCTTTCAAATAGATTAATATTAGGGACTAACTGATGCTTAAACATTTTAACCTTCCTTCACAATTATAAATAATTTGCTAATATATTTCTTACATAATTTTGGGTTTCTTTAAACGGAGGGACACCACTATACTTGTCTACGTTTGACGGCCCGGCGTTATAAGCTGCTAATGCTAAAACCGTATTACCGTTATATCTTTTTAATAAATTGCTTAAATATTTCACTCCACCTTCTATATTTTGAAGAGGATTATACGCGTCTTTCACGCCCAATTCTTTTGCAGTATTAGGCATCAATTGCATCAACCCCATTGCACCGCAATGAGAAGTTGCTTTTGGATTAAAACCTGATTCTTGTTTTATTACTGCATTTACGAGTTTTTCGTCAACTTGATATTTTTGAGCAACTCTTGAAATAATTCCTTGAATTTGAGCTTTTGTAATATTGCCTTTTGGACTCAAAGTATTAATAGACTGAGAAAAATTTACACTCTCAAGTTTAGAAGGCAAAACTCTAAAGCCTGCAGCTTTGCTATCTGAAGTTTTCAACACATCCGCAAATGTTTCCAGTTTCGCTTCTTTTTCATCTTTTACGCCGTTAATTTTTTTGTCATAATTATCGACGTATGCTTGAATTTGAGCATAACGCTGAATTGCAACTTCCTTCCCGCTGGAGTCTATAAAATTTTGAATTCTTGGTGAGAATGTCATTTATTATTTACCTATTTCTAAAGCCCTCTGTGCCATTGCCTTAGACATTGTCATAACCGCAAGGTTTGCTTCGTACGCACGCTGCGAAGCTTGCGCATCCGCCATTTCTACAAGTGGATTTACATTTGATGCGCGAATATATCCATTTGCATCAGCGTCTGGATGTCCGGGTTTGTAGATTTTTTCTCCCAATGTTGGGTCTTCTACTACGCCTGACCAAACAACGCCGCCTTGATAAAATGGAATTGTACCAACGCCAAAAACATCTTCTTTCATTGCATTCATCAAGCCATGGAACGATAAATCATCTGTTGCATTTAAAACAGGAATTTTTCGAACATAATTTGGGGTGTCAAGGTTTGCTATGTTTTTTGCATGCAAATCTATCCGTTTGCCGTGCACTGACAAACTTCTAACACCTATATCCATTGTTTCTAGAATACTCATTGTCGTTTACCTCGCATTTTTGACATACTTGTACCCATTTTATTACGGTTTATTTTTAGTTTCTCTTTTATTTAAAATAAAAAAAACCTGCATTTAGATGAGTTTGTTTTGATTTATTGGTTTTGATAGACTAAAGTCTACCCTACTACTACGTCTAAATATTGGTGCATTGAAATGCACCCTACTAAAATTAAACCTTGCATAATCTAACTTCATGCAAGGTTTAATGATTTATTTTTAAAAGTCAAATTTTAAATTAATTATTTGTTTTTCTACAAGCCAACCATTTAACCGAATTAGGGCGATTTTCATCACCAACTAAAGGCATATCCTCTAATAGTGGTATATTTTTAACTTCTAATGAATATCCGCTGCGAGTATTAAAAGAATATGAATTATCTCCACTTTGACAAATTTGATTTCCTTCATCTCTATTTGGGCAAGTTAAAATGGAAGCTATATTTCCATTATAAGCCCTCAATTTTTCAACTCTATTCATCCCATCGCTTGTAAACGTATACCAATTATTATTATCGACAGATATTGAATAGCCTGTAAAAAGAAGAGAACTTTCATTACTTGGTGTATAAACTTTACCTTTTTCTAACAAAGAAATCACTTTATAATCAGCATCCCCATAAACATTTAAACCCGCGCCATTTTTAACTCTAAATGGGCCATATCTAAAATTATTAGATCCATCACCATCTGTTATAGCCTGCATAAAAGGAGAGATGTGTTTGTGCTTATGCACCATTTGTTCTAATTGTTCGCCAACTTCATTATCATTGCCTTCACCGACAATTCGGGGGTAATCACCGATATATTCATCACCTACAAAATCCCAACCATCTGGACATCTATGCAAATCAAAAAACATAATCGCGCCAGTTGGAACACCTTGACTTTCTCGCAATTCTTCAATTTGCCTTCTTAGTACATCAAATTGAGTATCTGTAAAATTTTGAGTTTTTATCTGCTTAGTTATCATAGGTGCTGCCATACCAAGAGCAATACTACCAATTAGCACAGCTATCATTGCTTCTGCTACTGAAAAGGCTTTTTTGGCATTTTTATAATTATTTTTGTGCTTATTTTTTGATTTGAGGGAAAATTTTCGACCTAAAGGAGAATTCATCGGGCTACCAATTACCTCCCCTGTAGCTGCTTGCATTTTAGACATATTTTATTATCTCCTTTTTTACCTTATCCATCGTTTAAATATTATCAAATTTGAGGGGAATTGGCAATAATTTTTTAATGATGTTGGTGCAATAAATTGCACCCTACATTACTATGAAATTAACAAATAAGCGCTTTTTAAAAATGAGATTTCGGCTTTTAATTCTGCAATTTTTGCATCAATTTTTTTGTTAAAAAGATGATGCTGTAAAATAAGAGCCATAACACCAATAGCGGATAATCCTCCGGCGATTACATAGTTTGCGCCAAAAAATAATTTTAGAGCCGTGCCTACGAGCGTTCCACCACCAAAAGCAATAATAAATTTTTTTAATGTCATTCTTTTTTTATGAGCTATTAATTTTATAATTTTTTCTTTTTTCTCTTTAATTTTTTCCTTTAAAAGCATCTTAGTTAATTCTTTTGTTTTCAAAATTCGCTTGGACTCTATAATTGGGCTTATGACTACAATTTTTCCAATATCTCTTTCATCCGTGTTAATAAATTTTTTAAATTCATTATCATCTATTTTCCCATTTTTGTTTTCATCAACCACTAAGAACAAAGAATGAACTTTTGTATCCTTTTGGACACTTTCTAATGTTGCCCCTACTTTGATAGCCGATGTATCGAAAAAATTTCTTGCATTATCGTTATTTTGCACACTATTAATAGCTACATTTCCCATAATTAAACACACTCCATTTTAACCAACACTCCACTATGTTAATAAAAAATTTTGCATGTTGTGATTTTCACCAAAAAGAAAAAATGTTACAAATGGAAATAATGTATTATGTTTTAACTTAGAGTTCAATTTTAAAACCAAATGTAATAGTTGGTTTTGTGGAATGCTTCCATTTTTGTTCTTGACAATCATAGCCTCTTGAGATGTCAGCTTCTAGATACATATTAAAATCTTGTGTTATATTATATCCAACGCCCCCAATTACAGTGGGAGCTATCGTTTGTAAGCCATTTCCATGTAAAGAAGCTGTGGCACTGGCACCAGCTCTTACATACAAATTCCAATCCTCATAATTTGTTGAATATCCGATTGATCCTCTAAAATTCACAGAGTGCGCGGGTTCGCCCCCATCTTTATCCCAATTAGTAAAAACTCTTGTTCTTGCCTCTCCTGTCAAATTTGTATCCATGATTTTTGGTGTAGAATTTTTAATGAAAAAATTGCGTAAAATTTATCTTTAATTGTTTTCTTTTTACAAAAATCAATTTAACATTCCTATAAATCATGTTTACAAAAAAAGTTATGTTGGATAATATAAAATTAATAGTATTTAATTATAAAGGTGCAAATGATGAAAATCGCTGAGGTAAATAATTATCCTGTTTTTAAAGGTAATTTATTTTTAAAAGATAAAAATAAAAAAGAGTTAAAAATAAACACAAAAGATATTCTTTCTATAAAAGAAAAAGAATCTAATTTGACCGGCATTTATACCGCTTGTGCGGTTTATACTGTAAATTCACCTTTAAATAAAATAGTTAATGCACTAAATTTAGCTGATAACAAAAATATTGATATTCATATAAAAGACTCAACTTCTTTTCAAAAACTTTGTTAATAACTTTTCATAACAACAAAGAACTAACCACAATAATAACAGCAAACTTTATGTGAAGAAGATACATCAACATAATCTGGCTGTTTTTGTTTGCAATTTTCTTGCACTTTTGGACAACGGCTGGCAAAATAACAACCTCGAGGCAAATTTTTTACAGATGGTAAGTCTCCATCAAGCGATATTAATTCTTTTTTCTTTATTAAATCAACTTGTGGCACTGCACTTAACAATGCTTTTGTATAAGGATGCATCGATTTATTAAAAAGCTCATCTTTTGTTGCAAGCTCAACAATTTTGCCCAAATACATCACTGCTACTCTATCTGAAATATGTTTTACAACACTTAAATCGTGTGAAATAAAAATTATAGTTAAATTTAATTTTTCTTTTAATTCTAATAACAAATTTATAATTTGAGCTTGAATACTAACATCTAATGCGCTTACTGGTTCATCCGCAATAATTATTTCAGGTTCTAAAATTAGCGCTCTGGCAATCGCAATTCTTTGTCTTTGCCCGCCAGAAAACTCATGTGGAAAACGATTTGCTGATTCATTGTTCAATCCTACAAGTTTTAATACATTTTCTATCTTTTTATTAATTTCTTCTTTATCTTTTATTCCATGAATGGTTAGTGGTTCTTTTAAAATTTGATAAATACTCATTCTTGGATTAAGACTAGAAAATGGATTTTGAAAAACAAGCTGACATTTTTTTCTGAAATTTTTGATATCTTGTTTAGAAAAATTATTAAGTTTTTCACCTAAAAAAACAACCGAACCCTTTGAATATTTTTCAAGACCAAGAATTGTCCTTGCAAGTGTAGATTTTCCACACCCAGATTCTCCCACAATAGATATTATTTCATTTTTATAAATGTCTAAATCAACACCATTTACAGCATGAATAAAACCTTTTTCTGCACCAAAAAAATCATCAGAAATGGGAAACATTACATTCAAATTTTTTATTTCAAATATTTTTTCCATAAAAAGAATTATAACTTATTTATAAATAAAAATTAAGATACTTTGTGATTAAATCTAATATTTATTTTACTACTTTTTTAAGTCCCAAAGGTTTGTCAACATTTCGTCCCAGCTCACATGCTGTTTCAAATGCAAGAAGTTGAAAGGTTATAACTGTTGCCAAAAGAGTAAATATATTATTTTCTGTATCTATTTGTATATTAATAGCATTTTTCCTCGTTTCTGGAACATTACTTATAGTAATCACTTCAGGAGAATAACTTTCAAAAATTTTATTCAAAATTTGATTTGTATTTTCTTTTGTTTCCTCAACACATATCGCAATTAACGCTGATTGAGCATTATTCAAAATTGCAACATGTCCATGCAAAAATTCACCTTGAGGATATGCATTTGCGTTAATATAAGAGGTTTCCTTTATCTTTAATGCACCCTCTTTTGCTACAGAATAATAATATTTTGAGCCTAAAATTACAATATTCTTACATTTTGAAAGTTTTTTTGCAATATTTTTTATCTTAGATGCCGTAGCCAAAAAATTTTCTACAAATAACGGTAATTTTTTTATTTCTGAAATTTCATTTTTAATGTCATGGTTTTTAATAGCTAAATACTTTAACATTATCAAATACAAACAAAAAATTTGCGCTAACAGTGCCTTTGTTGAAGCGATACTTTTTTCCTCACCTGCCTCAGATAATATTTTATAATCACACAAATTCCAGAGTGATGAATTTTCGCAATTAGTGACACACATTGTTATTCCGCCTAAAGTTTTAACTTTTTTTAATGCTTCAACTGTGTCATATGTTTCGCCTGATTGAGAAATAAAAACATAAAGAGTATTTGGGTCTATAAATAAATTTTTAGATATAAAAAATTCACTTGAATATTCACAATAAGTTTTTATATTTGCATATTCGCGAAATAATTTAGATACCATATGCGCACAATGATAAGAAGAACCACTTGCAATGAATTTTATTTTTCGGATATTTTCTGGCAATGAAAAAACAATTGTATCATTATTCGTAATATATTTGCTTATCAAATTACTTAAAACTACAGGTTGTTCAAATATTTCTTTTTCCATTTCAAATGCCATAACAGTAAACCTCTTTACCCATTCATAATACACTTTTAGGGTAAATAATTTTTATAAAAAAGTCAAGAATACATATAAGAAATTCTTGATTTTTATTAAAAAACGTATAATAATTGATTTATGGATAAGAATTTAAGAAAACTTTTAAATATATCAATTTTATCATCAGTATTACTTTTGAGCACAACTTGCAATACAGCAACTGCCAAGATGACATCACTATCTCATCAATATTATGAAGCAGCTTGCAGAGCTGAAAACGCTCATAATTATTTACAAGCAATCGAACAAATGAAATTAGCAATCGCAGACACTTCTGATGATGCTTTATTGTATACAAAATTAGCAGGCTTGTATTCAGAAATTGGAGATTGGAAAAACTCTCTTTCTATGTACAAAAAAGCGATTAAATTGCGTCCTAATGATGCTTTTATCTATATAAGCGTAGGAAATATCTTGCAACAACAACAAAAGTATTCAGATGCCTTTAGCGCGTACCAACAAGCTTTAAATATTTTTCCTGATTACTCGTACAATTATTTAAATTTAGCTAATGTCAAATATTTGATGGGTGAAAAAAAAGACGCTTTAAACTATTATAAATTGTTTTTAAATTATTATCCTGATAATACCGAAGCCAGAGAAAATTTAGCTTCTATATACTTGGAAATTAATGAGCCTCAAAAAGCAGCAGATGAATATACTAAATTATATTCACGCAATCCAAAAACATTTAAAGAATACTCTAACTATGGTTTGGCGCTGCTAAAAATTGATAACTACGAAAATTCCGTTAATATGCTAAATGAAGCTATAAAACAAAACAACCAAGACTATGCAGCATATGGTAACATTGCTCTTGCATATCTTAAATTAGATAAAAAAGAAGAATCTTTGGCTGCTTTTGAAAAAGCTTTTGAAATAAACCCAGAACTTAATACTTTAAAATTTGATTATGCTAATTTATTAGCTGATATGGGTAATACAGAAAAAGCTCTACAGCAATATACTCAATATCTTGCTTTTAACCCCCAAAACCCTGATGTCTATACAAATATGGGAATTCTTTACTTAAAAGAAAAACAATACAAACTAGCAATAGACTCTTTTGAAAAATCCCTGAATTTAAAACCTGAAAATATGGACATTCAAAAAGAATTAGCTCGAGTATACCATCTTGATGGACAATATGAAAAAGCAATTGCAATTTATGATAAAGTCCTTAGCGTTGAAAAAGATAATTATGATATCTTATTAGATAAAGCTTTGGCTTTACATGGAAATGGTGAAATTGATAAAGCTATAGACCTTTATAAAAAACTTCTAAATATTAAACAAGATGACAAAGTTATCGATAACTTGGCTAAAGCATATGTATTTAAAGGTAATGAGCTAAAAAAAGCAGGCGAAGATAAAAAAGCAATAGAAATATATGATTTGGCTAAAACTGTTAACGAAAAAGAAGTTGAAGCCTACGAAGCTAGTGCTCAAATTTATGACAAGCTTGGAGAAAAAGAAAAAGTTGTTGAAAATATGGTTAAAGCTATTGAATTTGAACCAGAAAATGAAAATATGGTTTTTGAATATGCTGGAACCCTTTCTAGATACGATATGTTGTCTGAAGCTAAAGATGTTTATCAACAAATGCTTGAAAAAAATCCTGAAAACTTAGAAGCTATCGTTTCATTAGCAGATATTTATTTTAAAACAGAAGAATATGCACCGGCTATTGCTGAATATATTAATGCAAACGAATTAGCACCTAATGACGAAATTATATTAATAAAATTAGGAAATTCTTATAAACTTAATGGCAATAATGAAAAAGCGTTGCAAACTTATCAAAAAGTTTTGGATTTAAATGCAAATAATGAAGACGCTTTATTTAATATGGGCTTAATCTTTGCTGAACAATCTAAAATTAAAGAAGCTAAAGAAAAATTTGAAAAAATAATAGAATTAAATCCAAATTATACTTATGCCTATTATGCTTTAGCAATGTCTTTTGAAACAGAAAATGAATTAAATAAGGCAATATTTAATTACGAAAAATTTATCGAGTTAAGTAACGAAGATGCTGTAAACGAAAGTATCAAAGAAAAAATTAATTATTTAAAGATAAAATTACAACAATAATATGCTAAAAAAATTTTTATTTATTGGGTTAAGTACATTATTTTTAACACTTTTATGTGGCTGCGAAAAAGAAACGCCTATAATATTGTTCAATAACCAAGAAATTAATAAAACAACAATTCAAGCTCCGGTGGATTTTTTTGAATTAGGTGAAACAACTCATTTTGTAGTCCTTAACCCAAAAGGCTTTGAATATCCATATTTACGCTTGCAATTAATTAAAAAAGAAACAAAAGTTCAAAATTGGGGATTTAAAATTGCAGCTTCAAAAGATGTTAAAATTGAGTCTGGTAAAAATTATTATATTGATAAAATTAATGTATCTCAAGCCGGAACATATATTCTCTCATTATTTTATTTAAATGATTTAAATCGACCTATAGTGCGAGGAATGTTCGTAGTAAAAAAATAGCAATAAAAAAACTCCTTTTAATAAGGAGTTTTTTAAAATGCCGAAGGCCGGACTCGAACCGGCACGTGGTTGCCCACACAAGATTTTGAGTCTAGCACGTCTACCAATTTCATCACTTCGGCGTTTATTATTTAGTTATCAAGTTCTTTGCTTTTGTGATGAAATTGGTAGCCTTAATCTGAGTTTCTCCGCTCTTTCTTGGCTTCCTTGCTTAGCTCAAGCATTTGCCCGCTCCGTTCAGTTCATCACTTCGGCGCTTATTATTTAGTTATCAAGTTCTTTGCTTCTAACTACTTTGAAAGCAACAAATTTATCCTACCAAGAACAAAATTTTAAATCAATAGTTTTATTTGTTTTTCTTATTTGTTGTTTTTTTATCCGTTTTTGGGGCTTTCTTTGGTTGCATTTTTACTTTACTTTGTGGCGGAATATTATAAGCATGTTTGTTTGAGCTTATTCCTTGTATCCTCTTAACAGAATACACATCCGGCAAAGCCTGTAATGCAGCTATGACTTTTTGTAATCGACTAATATTATCGACCTCAATGCCCATTTCTATAATCCCTAGATTTTTTGTAGGATGAGATTTTACGTTTGCATAAACGATATTGGTATTACAATCAGCAAGCGCAATTAAGACTTCTTTTAGCATGCCCATTTTATTGGGCGTATCAATTCTAATTGGAGTAACATATGTTTTGTTTAAATTCTTATCTGCCCACTTTATATCCATCAATCTTTCATCAGGAATATTATCCAAAGAAGGGCAATCAATCCTATGAACAGAAACTCCCTTACTCCTAGTTACCACACCAACGATTGGCTCTGGAGGAACTGGCATGCAACACTTCGCAAAGTTGTACAACATTCCTTCAAGCCCAATAATATCATTTTTTGAACGATTTTTAATTTTTGTAGTATGAATTTGAAAATCATCATCATTTTCAGGTTTGTTTAATTTATTAACAACTTTTTGTACTGTAGTTTCACCATAACCAATTGCAGAATACAAATCTTCAAGTGTCACATAGTTCATTTCTTGAGCGACATCAAGAAGTTTTCCAGACTTAACATAACCGTCAAAAACCGATTTTGTGAGTTCAATTTCAAGGTTACTTCGTCCCACTTGGATATGGTTATCTTTTTGGTTTTTCTTAAACCATTGTTTAATTTTTGATTGAGACTGTTTTGTTACAACAAAATTCAACCAATCCAGCTTTGGAGTACCGTTTTTTGCGGTCATAATTTCAACAATATCACCATTTGTAAGTTTAGTATCTAGCTGAACTATACGACCATTTATTAAAGCCCCAACTGTTTTAAACCCGACATCTGTGTGAATTCTAAACGCAAAATCAACAGGTGTTGCACCTTTTGGCAAATCAAAAACATCACCCATTGGGGTAAAGGCAAAAACTTGATCTGAGAAAATATCTAATTTAACACTTTCGACAAACTCTTGAGCGTTTGTTGTGTCTTTACTCATCTCCGCTACTTTTCTCATCCATGAAAACTTAATATCTGCAGGATTTTCAGCTTTTTGAGAGCCTGATTCTTTATATCTCCAATGCGCCGCAATCCCGTATTCTGCAATCTCGTGCATTTCATGTGTTCTTATTTGAACTTCAAGCGGTTTTGCTTTTGGACCAATTACAGAAGTATGTAACGAGCGATATCCGTTGCCTTTTGGCATTGCAATATAATCTTTAAATCGACCCGGAATTGGCTTGAACTGTGAATGAATAAGCCCTAAAACCTCATAACACGCCTTAATATCATTTGTAATAACCCTTACTGCTGTAATATCATACAAATCATGAAAAGCAATATTTAGTCTTTTCATTTTTGCATAAATACTATAATAATGTTTAAAACGACCTTGAATATCCGCTTCTATTCCATTATTTTTTAAAGATTCTTCAATTTTATTCATTAGCAATTGAACAGTTTCTTGTCTTTCCGTTTTCTTTTGCGCAACAAGTTGCGCAATTTCAAAATACTTATCAGGATATAAATATCGCAAAGACAAATCTTCAAGCTCTGCTTTAATTTTACCAATACCTAGTCTATTTGCTAATGGCGCAAAAATATCCAAAGTTTCTTGAGCAATTCGTTGCTGTTTATTTTGCGCCATATAATTTAATGTACGCATATTATGCAATCTGTCGGCTAACTTTAAAAAGATAATTCTTATATCATCCGCCATTGCAATAAACATTCTTCGGAAGTTTTCTGCTTGGCGCTCTTCTTTTGATTTAAATTGATATTTGCTTAACTTTGTAACGCCTTGAACAATGCTTAAAACATCTTCTCCAAAAAGATTTTTAATTTCTTCTGGTTTAGTATCCGTATCTTCTAAAATATCATGCAACAACGCTGCAATAACTGTATTTCTATCCACTCTTAATTCAGCTAATATTATTGCAACTTGAATAGGATGAACAATATATGGTTCTTCACTTACCCGATATTGTCCTTCATGTAGCTTTTTTGCAAATTCATAAGCCTTATTAATTTCTACAATATCTTCTTTCGTTCTATTTTGCTCTTTTAAAATTTTTTGTAGATTTTCGTATAAATCTTTGTATGACATAATTAACCTTGCAAGTTTTTTATTTACAATTTTACAACTTATTTTATAATATGACTATGAATAATTTTTATAAACATACAGATAATGGAATTTTATTAAATATTAAAGTTGTTCCAAATTCTTCTAAAACTATGATTATGGGGGTTGAAACAGCTGGAATAATTGATGAACAATATTTAAAAATCAAAATATCTTCTCCTGCGAATGAAAATAAAGCAAATGAAGAACTAATAAAATTTCTATCTAAAGAACTAAAAATCCCAAAATCCTCAATAGAATTAATAAAAGGTCAAAAAAATAAAGAAAAAAAACTACTGCTGAAAAATATTTCAATACAAGATATTAATTTAAACATACCTTATAACAAATAAAAATTACCCAGATGGGTAATTTTTTTATAAGATGCATATTATATAAATAAGACATAAGATTTGAGTACGTTTCACATATTTAATTAAACCCAAATACAATAATATTAATATTCCTCGCTGTAGCGAGGTTTTTTTATTTCCTTATATCTGCTAATTTTTTATACAATAAAATTTCTTCTTCAGTAAGGTTATCTGGCAATACAATATTCATTTTAAGATTTAAATTACCATACCCACCAGCTTTTTTAGGCAACCCTAGTTCTTTTAATCTCATTGTTTTTCCAGAATTTGAATTAGCTGGAATTTTAACTGTTATTTTGCCATGCGGTGTTAAAACCTCTTTTGAACCACCTAAAACTGCTTCATATGGGGTAATATCAAGTTTTTTAGTTAAATCAGTCCCTTCAATTTCATAATTTTTATCAAAAAATGAAATTTTTAAATATAAATCGCCTTTTCGTCCGTAGTTATCTACTTTACCTTCATTTTTTAACCGAATTTTCTGACCTTCTTTAACTTCTTTAGGTATATTTACTTTTAAAGTTCTATTTGTATTAACAAACCCTGTACCACTACAATTAGGGCAAATTGACCCTGGTCCAGAACAGGATGTACATTTTTCAAAATTTTTTAATGTAACAGAAATTGGTCCATCTTTCATTAAATCTGAAACGGATAAACTTAAATCTTGAGTTAAATCTAAAGAGGTGTCTTTTTCTTGTGGTGTCGTTTTTGTTCTTCGAGCTTTTTGTGAATGAGCAGAATTAAATGACGAAAAGCCTTGAGCCCCTCCTGGAGAATATTGCCCACCAAAATCTCCAAATAATGTTTTAAAGAAATCAGAAAATCCTCCCATTGAGCCCATATCACCAGAGAAGCTAGAATAGCCACCTCTTGAACCACCGCCAAAGGCTTGAGAAAAATCAAAGCCCATATTCGAGAACTGATTAGGGTCAAATTGAGCGCCACCTTGCCAATTTGAGCCAAATGAATCATAACGCTGGCGTTTTTGCTTATCACCTAAAACTTCGTATGCTTCATTTATATCTTTGAATTTCGTTTCTGCTTCTTTTGTTTTATTTACATCAGGGTGATATTTTCGAGCTAATTTTCTGTAAGCCGATTTAATTTCCGCATCCGATGCGTCTTTTTTTAATCCTAATATTTGATAATAATCTTTGTATTCCATATAAAACCTCTAATTTTATAATAATACAAATTAAATCTATTTGATAAATTATTAATGAAAATTTAATTTTTTTAAGTAAGAAACTATATTAAATAATATGAGAATTATAATGACAGAAGTTAATATTTAGTGTAAAATAATTGAGAAAGATTATAAAAATTGAGGTGCTATTTTGTTCGAAAAATTTACAGAAAAAGCTTTACAAATTGTAACTGGTGCACAACGATTAGCGTTAGAAAATAATTTTACACAAATTTATCCTGAGCTTATCTTAATTGCATTTACAGCCCAAAAATCTTGTTTTTCAACAAAATTATTAACAATGTCTAAAATTTCTTTGGACGACATAGTAGATTTAGCACTAAAAAATATTCAAAACAAAAAAACTAATCATAAAACCGAATTTGTAAATTTTTCAGATGAAACAAAAATTGTTTTAAAAAACAGTTTTGACTTGGCAAGAAAAGCTAAAAGCGGGTCTATTACTACAGAACATCTGTTTTTATCCCTCATTAAAGATGAAAAATCAACAATAACAAAAATTCTTGAAGAATTAAATTTTGACACACAAAAAGCCAAATCAGTACTTAGTAGATTATTTGAAAAAAGAACAAAGAAAAATGAACACCCAGAAGGTATTTTACCTAAAAAATATGAAAGTGAAGAGTATTCAAAAGTTCTTTCTATTATTGAAGAACCAGATTCCAAAAGCATTTTTGAGCACGCTGTTGCAAAATTAACAGCTTCAAATTATGAGATTTTAGGAACTGAGCAAATTGTTCAATCAATTCTTGAAGATTCAAATTCTGATATTTCAAAAATTATGGCTGAATATGGAATAAATCTCGAAACTTACGGACAAAAGTTACAAGAAATTTCATCAAGAAAAGCTGAATATGAAGAAAAACAGATTATTTTTACACCAAATGCTTTTAAAACAATCCTTTTGGCAATAGAAACAGCAAAAGAACTAGGGGAAGCAACTGTTAAACCTGAACATATAATTTTAGGTGTAATTAAAGCAAAATCAGGTATTGCATATAACATATTTAAAAATCTAAAAATTAATGATGATGATTTAGCGCATAGAATTATCAAGCCTATAGAAAAACAAATGCCTGAAACCCTTACTATTCTCAGACTTGCAAAAAATGAAGCTAGAAGACTTGGCAGAAATATTGTTGGTTCCGAATTAATTTTATTAGGAATAATCGCAGAAAGCGTTGGTGTGGGAGCAACAGTTCTTTCAAAATTAGGAATAAATATTAAAGATGCACGCAATGAAGTTGAAAATCTTATCGGATATGGTGATAAGTATGCAGATACTGAAATTATTTTTAGTAAACGTGCAAAATCAATTTTGGAAAGAGCAGCCAAAAAAGCTAAAAAACATAATTTAAAAATGATTTCATCTGCTAATTTATTATGGGCAATAACACAAGAACCCACATCATTGGCTATGAAAGTTTTAGAAAACTTGGGAGCTGATACAGTTGAAATCACTCAAGGTATTTTGAAGGAGCTACACGAATGCTAAATATTTATAATTCATATTCTGATAAAATAGAAGAGTTTAAACCTATAGAAGATAACAAGGTAAAAATGTACGTTTGCGGTCCAACTGTATATGACAAACCGCATTTAGGACATGCTCGTTGTTACACAACTTGGGATGTCTTGTACAGATATCTTAAATTTTTAGGATATGATGTAAAATACTGTAGAAACGTAACTGATGTTGATGATAAAATCCTTGCTCGCTCAGAAAAAGAAGGAATTACACCGGATGAAGTTGCAAAAAAATATTATGACATCTTTTCTGACTCAATGAAAAAATTAAACATCTTAAAACCTGATATTGAACCATTTGCGACAAAAACATTGGGTGAAATGATTTCTATAGTTAAAACTTTAATAGAAAAAGGTTATGCATACGAAGCTGATGGAGATGTGTATTTTCGAGTTAAAAAATTTAACAACTACGGAAACCTAAGTAAACAGCCAATCGATGATTTAGTAGCAGGTGCTAGAGTTGAAGCATCAACTATAAAAGAGGATGTTTTAGATTTTGCTTTGTGGAAAAAAGACGAAAAACATGGTTATAAAAGTCCTTGGGGAGTAGGTCGCCCAGGATGGCATATTGAATGCTCTGCTATGGCAAGAAAACATTTAAGTAAAAGCATAGATATTCATGCTGGTGGCGCAGATTTACTTTTCCCACATCATGAAAATGAAATTGCTCAGTCTGAATGTGCAAACGATTGCCAATTTGCAAAATACTGGATGCATAATGGATTTGTAACTATCAATAAAGAAAAAATGTCTAAATCTTTAGGTAATTTCTTAACGATTGATGATATTTTGGCAAACTATAATTCAAACACTATAAGATTATTTATTTTAACTAATCATTACAGAATGCCTGTTGAATTTTCTGACGAATCATTATCAGCTGCTCAAGCTGGTGCAAAGCGCCTACAAAACGCAGTAAATAACGTTTTGCCTTATGTTGGAACTGTTAGCGACAAGGTGGATGAAAAAGCAATTGAAGAATTCAAATCTGCAATGAATGAAGATTTGAATACATCAAAAGCCTTAGCCGTATTGTTTGAACTTGCTAACAGTGCAAATAAAGCTAAAGACGAAAACAATAAAGAAATGGCTCAAATAGCTGTATCTACGCTGTTAAAACTTTCTGAAGTATTGGGTTTTGATTTTTCAAATATTGAAATTGACGATAACACTTTGTATGAAAAAGTTAAGCCTATTTTGGACGAATTTGATTTCTTAACAGGTGTTGAAGAACCAAAAGAAGTTTTAGAAAAAATCTTAACGGTAAGAAATCAAGCACGTGCAGATAAAAATTGGGCTATAGCTGATTTAATTAGAAACACTTTAACTAAAGTTGGTGTCGGTTTGAAAGATACAAAAGACGGCACAACTTGGGAAATCAAATAAATTATAATTTAGTATGAAAATAAAAAATAATAAATGTGGGGTAGATTTTAGTCTACCTCAAAATTTAAAACCTTAAAAATATTTTTTAAAGTCAGCTTTACCAAATATTAAATGTAACTTATTAATTAAACCAAAAGAGATGAGCGGAGTGCTCATCTCTTTTTAATTGATATATTATAAACTATTGATACAACGGAGCTAATTTCTTCTCTTGTTGAGGAATCACACCCTCTTCAATTGTAGAATAAACTCGATAATCAATAACAGGGAAACAGTTGTCGATTGATTCTAATTCGCTCAAAACTGATTCATTAATATTGTTAGCTTCAATCATATCGCAAATAGTTTCAAATCTTTCAACATGTTCTCTAAATCTATCCGTTGCATAATCTTTAGCCTGCCATGTTGTAATCAAGAATGGCCAATCAGAACTTTGTAACAACAAGTTTTCGCGAGCCATTTGATTTAATGCTCTATGCATTAACTTGTCTTCTGGGATTTCTTGATATCTATCAGCAATTGCGCTAGCTCGTTTTTCACAACCATGAATAATTGGCCACATCCATTCTGTTAGATGGTTGTTCCAAACATAGAAGTGTCCACCTGCACCCCATGAGCTTTCAGGGATTTGAATAGCTTCCACAGGAGGATGTTTTTCTAAATATTCACCAGCTGTGTGTCTTTCAATTTCAGGTAAATATTTATGTAATTTACGTACAACTTGTTTAATGAATTCAACACCTTCAAACCACCAGTGTCCAAACAACTCAGTGTCAAATGATACCATTACTAAACCGTTTTTACCTTTCGCATTTTTGTAATCGTTTAATAAGTGGTAAATAAGAGTTGTGTAGTGGTCTGAGTTTGAACCGATTTGATTTTGAGCCAAAACTGGGTCATAAAGCATTTTGTCACCCAAATCAGTTTTTTCACTAGTAATTCTCCAATAGTGCATACCTGATTTGTCGTCTTTTTTGTGGAATTCTCTGTACACACCATCACCAGGGTATCCATCAGCCGCTGACCATACTTGAAAACCTGCTCTATCGTTTCTGCCCATAACCGCAACTTGTGCATCTGGTAACCAATAAGCTGCGTAAGTATCATAACCAGTTGCTTCTCTTTCTGGAAGCGGAATATATTCAATATTTCCATAAGGTCCAATTACACGTCTATCTCCAATTGAATTACCACCTTCAATTACGTGTGATTCTGTAAAGAAGTATTGAATATCATTGTTTTGAAGAGTTACTTCAATAGCCGGTCTCCAATGTTTTTCACCATCTTTACCAGTATATTCATAACCTTGTCTGTACGCACATTCAGGCAACCAGCAGCCTTTTGCTTTTTTACCAAAAAGTCTTTTTGTTGTATCAGAACCAACCTTAAACTGCGCATTTAAGTTTGCATCAGTCGCTAACAATGGTGAAAATCCGTGAGTTGCGCCAGATGTAGTAATTTCAATACATCCTAAATCTTGGTATTTTTTGAATGCTTCAACTAAGTTTTTATTGTATTTGTTTACGAAGCAATCTTTGATATGTGTAAACCATTTGTAATAGTATTCCGCTAAGTATCTTTTGTGTTGAGAGTGCTCAACTTTAGGGTCTGGATATCTTTCTAAATCTTTAGAAACTGCAGTAATTCTGCTATCAAGATATTCGATGAAACCATTTTGTAAATGTTCATCATTCAACTGTTCAGCCAAAATAGGCGTAATTCCAACAGTCAATTTAGCTTTTATGCCTTCTTCGTATAATTCAGAAATAGCATTTAATAACGGAACATAAGTTTCACCCATACATTCATAGAGGTTTTCTTCTCCGAATGGCCACATGCCCGCTTTTCTATAATAAGGCAGGTGTGAGTGTAACATAAATACAAATGAACCAATTGTCATAATCGTCTCTCCTTTTGCTTTTCAGCTGGATTGTTAGTATTAAATATATAATTATTCTTTATTAATTATAAATTTACCATAAAAAGTTAAATATGATAACCCATTAAAGCTAGATAATAAGTATAATTTTTGAATTTATGTCTAAAATCAAGCTATAGGGGGGTTTCTTTTGTAAACAAATGTTAAGCATAAAGTGTATAATATACACTTTTGTAAAGTTGTTTTAAATGAATTCTCAAATTAATTTACACTTAAGCATCTTGGGATTTTAATTAAGTCCAATTAAAATCAACATTAAAAAAAAATCTACATAAATATATAAAAATACACTTTTTATTTATATAAAAATTGAAACTAAAATATAACGAATTTTTTAAAACAAATATTTTTAAATTTATGCTAAAATTAAATTGAGAAGTAACCGAACTGACGCGTCTTTTATAAGATGAGGAAAGTCCGAACACCTCAGGGCAAATCGACTGATAACATCAGCCGCGAGTAATCGCCGGACTAGTGCCACAGAAAGACACCGCCGATGGCTTTTGAGCACAGGTAAGGGTGCAATGGTGAGGTAAGAGCTCACCGCTAGGATTGAGAAATCCTTGGCAGGTAAACTCCGATTGGGTGCAAGATTGACTGAAAGGTTAAGGTGACCCGCCGTCTTTCAAAAAATCGCTTGAGGCGTTTAGCAATAGACGTCCCAGATAGATGTCAGTTTAAAACAGAATTCGGCTTACGGGTTGCTTCTCTTTATTTTAATAAAAGGATGTTTTATGGATAAATTTTTTGAAAAACAACTATCAACGCAAATTGTATTTAAAGGTAAGATATTTGATATTAAGCATGATGAAATTGAGCTTTCTAACGGTGCTCACTCTTTTAGAGATGTGATTTTGCACCCTGGTGGAGTTGTGATTGTTGCAATTAAAGAAGATAAAATTATATTGGTAAAACAGTATCGTTATGCTGTTTCTCAAGCTATGTATGAACTTCCTGCGGGTAAACTTGAGTATGGCGAGGATCCACTTGAAGCTGCAAAAAGAGAACTTCATGAAGAAACCGGTTACACGGCTCAAAACTGGGAAAGTTTAGGTTTTATCCATACATCAGCGGGAATTTGTAATGAAAAACTTTATCTTTTTAAAGCGCAAATAAATGATTTTATTGGACAAAAGCCTGATGAAAACGAGATAATTGAATATTTTGAATTTGACAAAAACAAAGTGTTTGATATGATTAAAAATGGCGAAATTAATGATGCTAAAACAATCTGCGGACTAATGAGGGCTTTTAAATTATGATAAAAATGCTTGTTCTTGATATTGACGGCACAATTATCAAAAAAGATTTTACATATTCTCAGGCGTTGAAAGATACGTTATTACAGTTGCAAGAAGACGGGGTAAAAGTTGTAATTGCAACAGGGAGAATGCATCATGGCGCAGTTCCGCTAATTAAAGAATTGGGCTTGAATACTCCAGCTGTTTCTTATCAGGGTGGAATGGTTCGTAACTGGTTAGAAAATGATGATATTCTTTATTCAAAAAGAATGAGTGCAGAACAAGCTAAAAAAGTTATAGATTATTTTCGTTCACAAAATGTTCATATTAATGCATATTCTCAAGATAAATTATTTGTCGAACAAGATGATGAACTAATAAAAGAATATGTTACAAACAGATATGTACAATATCACGTGTTAGACAATCTAGAACAATTAGATTTATCTAAACTAAACAAGCTTTTGTGCATAGAGCCTAATCCACAAAAAATGGAAAAAGTTGTAAAAGAACTTTCAGAGATGTTTAAAGGGGAGCTTTTTATAGTTAAATCAATGCACCATTATTGCGAAGTTACGCATCCTGAGGCTACAAAAGGAAAGGCGATAGAATTTTTGTGTAAATATTGGGGCATAGATATTTCAGAAACTATGGCTATTGGCGATAATGACAATGATATAGATATGATAAAAACAGCTCACATTGGTGTTGCAATGGGAAATGGAACACCTAATCTTAAAACAGCGGCGGATTTTGTGACAAAATCCGTTGAAGATGATGGTGTTGTTTATGCCGTTGAAAAATTTATTGGAGTAAAAAACAAATATGTATAGAATTGGACAAGGATTTGACTTACATAGATTGGTAGAAGGACGAGCTTTAATATTAGGTGGCGTAAAAATTGAACATACAAAAGGTCTGCTTGGTCATTCTGACGCTGATGTGCTTATTCACGCAATTATTGATAGTTTGCTAGGGGCGTTATGTTTAGGTGATATAGGGCAACATTTTCCGGATACTGATTTAAAATACAAAGATGCCAATAGTGTAGAACTTTTAAAAAAAGTACTTGAGTTAATTGAAGAAAAAGGCTATGAAATAGTAAATATTGATTCTACAATACAAGCTCAAGAACCTAAATTAATGCCACATATCATGGTCATTCGTGAAAATCTTGCTAAAAAGATGAACCTTGATATAAACCAAATCTCAGTGAAAGCTAAAACTTATGAAAAACAAGACAGTATAGGAAAAGGTGAAGCAATAGCTGTATATTGCAACACCTTGTTAAAATTAAAATAATAATTGATTAAAATTTATTTTTCACCATACATCATAGCTTTTTTCTTAGCATATTGAGGATTTACAAGATAATCATCGTATTTATCATATGCGTTTATCCAGCCATTTGGAGAAATTTCAACAATTCTATCTGCAACTGTTTGGATAAACTCATGGTCTTGAGATGTAAATAAAATTGTTCCGTTATAATCAATTAAAGAGTTGTTTAATGCTGTTATTGACTCCAAATCCAAGTGGTTTGTAGGTTCATCAAAAATAAGCACATTGGATTCAGCAACCATCATTTTTGCTAACATACAACGAACTTTTTCACCACCTGATAAAACATTTGCGCTTTTTTCTGACTCTTCACCGGTAAATAACATTCTACCCAAAAAGCCTCTAATATAGCTAATGTTTTGTTCTGCACTATACTGACGCAACCAATCAATTAAGCTTATTTTTGTATCAAAAAATTTTGTATTGTCTTTTGGGAAATATGACATAGTAGAAGTAACGCCCCACTCAAAAGAACCACTATCAGGCTCAATTTCTCCGTTTAAGATTTGGAATAATGTAGTAACTATCAATGGGTCTCTACTAATAAAAGCAATTTTATCACCTTTTTGTACCTCTAAAGAAAAATTCTTAATCAACACTTGCCCATCTATTGATTTACACAAATCCTTGATATGAAGCATATCTCGCCCTGGCATTTTTTGATAAGTAAATCTAATACGAGGATACTGACGAGAAGAAGGTTTAATATCTTCTAGCGTTAATTTATCCAACATATTTTTACGAGAAGTCGCCTGCTTTGCTTTAGATGCATTTGCGCTAAACCTTGCAATAAAAGCTTTGAGCTCTTCCATTTTTTCTTCAGTCTTTTTATTCTGTTCTTCTTTTTGTTTTTGAATTAGCTGACTAGCTTGAGACCAAAAAGAATAGTTCCCTGTATATAGTTGAATATTGCAATAATCAATGTCAGCAATATGTGTACAAACCCTATCCAAAAATCTTCTATCGTGAGAAACAACAATTACAGTATTTTGAAACTCAATCAAAAATTCTTCTAACCAAGCAATAGTATTTATATCCAAGTGGTTAGTAGGCTCATCAAGCAGTAAAATATCAGGATTGCCAAATAATGCTTGCGCTAATAAAACCCTAACTTTTTCGCTTCCAGAAAGTTCACTCATTAAATTATAATGTTTTTCACTTTCAATTCCTAAATCACTCAACAAAGATGCCGCCATAGACTCTGCTTGCCAGCCATCCAAATCTGCAAATTCAGTTTCTAATTGAGCTACACGCATCCCATCTTCGTCGTTAAAATCAGGCTTCATATATAATGCATCTTTTTCTTTCATTATATTGTAAAGCCTTTTATGCCCCATAATAACCGTATCTATTACAGAAAACTCATCAAATTCAAAATGGTTTTGTTTTAATACCGCAATACGTTGATTTTTACCTATATGAACCTCACCAGAAGTTGGTTCTAATTCACCGGATAAAACCCGCAAAAGTGTACTTTTTCCAGCACCATTTGCACCAATAATCCCATAACAATTTCCTGGAGAAAATTTTACACTCACATTTTCAAATAATGTCTGACTACCAAATCTTACCGTTAATTTTTCTGTTGTTATCATGTTTCTTAATTCCACTATAAATATGCATTTAGAAATATTTTAGCACAAACAAAAAAAATGCCGCAGCGCGGCATTAAGTCTGTCATGGAGAAAAGGAGTGGAGAAATATATTAAAGAGAATCGGCTACATGTATATAATACCCAAATTTCTAAATATATAACAAGTATATACTTTATTTTTACAAATCTTTACATCAGCGAGTCAAAATTCTTTAAAACCTAGTATATTTAATGGTATAAAAATTTAAAAAAACCAGTTATAATGCTTATACAAAAAAGAGAAAATATATGATTTGTTATTATAAAAAATACGCACCATATTTATTTTTGTTTCCTGCGGCAATAATATTAATTGTATTTTTTTTCTTGCCTTTTTTTGATACTTTTTTATTAAGTTTTAGAGATTATTCTACTGATATTTATAATCCTTCTTGGGTTGGATTAGAGAATTATATGCAACTTATGAAATCTCAAGAATTTTATAAAGTCATTTTAAATACATTTATTTTCCTTTTTTGTGCAGTGCCATTATTGGTTTTTATTCCTTTGATATTAGCAATTATGGTTAACCAAAAAATTAGAGGAATAACTTTATATAAATTATTAATTTATTTGCCAGTAATTGTGTCTATTGTTGTTGCAGCAATTGCTTTTAAGTGGTTATTTGCTCAAAGTGGGGTTTTAAATTATATTATTGGTTTATTTGGTATAAAACCTATTGGATGGCTAACAAGTCCTAATTTTACATTATTTTCTGTTGTAATTGTTACTGTATGGAAGGGATTAGGATATTATATGATGATTTATTTAGCAGCATTAATGTCTGCGCCAAAGGATTTATATGAGGCATGTGATGTTGATGGGGCGAATTTTATACAAAAACATTTAACTGTCTCTTTACCTCATTTAATGCCAACTATGGCTTTGGTAAGTACAATTAGTTCTATTTCTGCGTTAAAAGTTTTTGTTGAAATTTATGTTATGACAAAAGGTGGACCTTTAAACTCGAGTAAAACAATAGTTTATTATATATACGAACGAGCGTTTGAAAACCTTGATTTAGGTTTATCATCTGCTGCGGCAGTTATTTTACTTTTTATTGTTATGATTTTTTCGATAATAAATATTATGTTTTTTGAAGGGAAAAAATATCAATGAAAAAATTTAATCCAAAATCACTTTTTGCGCATATTACTTTGATTTTCATTTCTTTACTTTGTTTGTTCCCTTTTTTATGGTTACTATCAACAGCATTAAAAGGCGCGGAAGAAAATATTTTCCGATATCCACCACAATTAATCCCCCAAACCCCCACGTTTGAAAATTTTAAACTTGCTTGGAATCAAATTCCCTTTATTACTTATTATTTAAATAGTTTTTTGGTTGCATTTTTTACTGTAATTTTAAATTTAATATTATCATCATTAGCTGCGTACCCATTAGCAAGAATGGAATTTAAAGGCAAAAGAATAATGTTTTTTGCAATTTTGGCAACAATAATGATTCCCTTTCAATCAATAATGCTTCCGGTATATTTAATAGTTTTAAAATTAAATATGGTTGATACAGTTAATAATTTTATGGGTTATTTAGGTTTAATATTACCATTTGCAGTAAATGCTTTTGGTATATTTCTTATGCGCCAAGCATTTATGTCTATACCTCGAGAACTTGAAGAAGCCGCATTTGTTGATGGATGTAATGTCTTTCAAATATGGTACAAAATTCTTTTACCAATGGTAAAACCGACATTAGCAACTTTAGCTATTTTTACTTTTATTGGTTCTTGGGGTGAATTTTTATGGCCAAGTATTGTTTTAACAAATAAAGCAATGTATACTTTACCTGTTGGAGTTAATGATTTGCAAGGTATGTTCTCCGCAAATTGGAGAATTATCGCATCGGGTTCATTAATTTCAATTATACCTATTATAATTTTCTTCGTATCATTACAAAAATTCTTTATTTCAGGTGAAAATGAAGGCGCAGTAAAAGGATAAAATGAGTATAATTTCAATAATAGATTCAACACTTAGAGATGGCGGTTATTTGAATAACTGGCAATTTGATAATGTTTTTCAATACAAGGCTATGAATGCGTTGATTAATTCTAATGTGGATATAATTGAATGTGGTTTTATTAGCGAAAACACGGGTAATGATGCACAAGGGACTAATTTTAAATCTATTGAGCGTGTTAATACTTTACTAAAAGCTTATAAATTAAATAATTCTAAATCAAAATTTGCCATAATGACAAAGATTGATGAATATAATCCGGATAATTTACCATATTGTAACAAAATTGAAAATACTGTAAGTATAATTCGAGTTATGATTTATAAAAATGAAATAAAAAAAGCGTTTTCTGTTTTACAAAAAATTATTGAAAAAGGATACGAGCTTCATATTCAACCAACAATTATTAGCCATTATACAGATGAAGAAATTGTTAATATGTTGAATTATTTTAGAGATATAAATTATCATGCAATTTCGATTGTTGATACGTTTGGCGCACTAAAAGAAAAGGATATTAAAAGAATAACTATGTTATTTGATAAATATACGAACAAAAATGCCAAATTATCCATTCATTGTCATGATAATATGTCTTTAGCCTATCAAAATTCTATTACTTTTACAAATTCTATAATGTCTAATCGTGATGTATATGTTGATTGTTCGATTGGAGGTATCGGTAGAGGTGCAGGAAATTTACCAACAGAGTTTATGATTACTTGGTTGAAGAACGAAAAAAATATGCGCTATCTAGTTTCCCCCGTAAAAAATTTCTGTAATAAAGAATTTAAAACCCTAAATAAAAATATTAAAGACTCAGATTATTATGCCTTTAATTTAACTGCGCAAAAAAATATTCATCCTAATTATGCAATATGGTTGATTTTACAAAAATATTCTCGTATTGATATTCTAAAAATACTTGAATTAATCGCACCTGAAAAGTACGAGACTTTTGATTATTTTTATATAAAAAATTTATGCGAAGTGTTCACGATGAACATTTAGATGTTAAATTTATTTAATTAAACATTTTCTAAAATTATAATCATTATCCTATTAACGATTATAATTAGACATTTTATCTAGAACAAAAATTTATAAACAATTAGCTAACTAGCTAATATACTAAAAAAAATCATGATTGTAATATAAAACTGTGCATATTCCACTCTCACTCAAAATTATTATCACGACCCCTCACAAGGTCGTTTTTTTTATAGTGTTATAGTAAGAATAATAAAAAAGTCCGAGTTAAACTCGGACTTTTTTGGACTTAAACCTTTGTAATTTCTTTTTCAGTTGATTGCATATGTTCTTCAATGAAACCTGTATTAAAGTCTCCACTTATGAACACATCGTTTGTTAAAACTTTTTTATGATAAGGAATTGTTGTCTTAACACCGGTAATAACAAACTCATCCAACGCACGAAGCATACGCAATCTTGCTGATTCACGGCTTCTTCCCCAACAGATAAGTTTACCTATCATTGAGTCATAATATGGAGGAATTGAATAACCTGTATAAACGTGAGACTCAACTCTTACGCCAAAACCACCCGGTGCAATGTAACCATTGATTTTTCCTGGGCATGGCATAAATCCTTTGTCGGAATCCTCAGCATTGATACGACATTCAATAGCGTGTCCATGAAGATTAATACTTTCTTGAGTACAAGATAATTTTTGACCACTTGCAACTCTAATTTGTTCTTTAACCAAATCAAGGTTAGAAATCATCTCTGTTACGCAGTGTTCAACCTGAATACGGGTATTCATTTCCATAAAATACCAGTTACCATCGTTGTTTAATAAAAATTCGATAGTACCAACACCTTCATAATTTATAGCTTTAGCTGCTGTAACAGCTGCTTTTCCCATTGCCTCTCGAGTTTTTGCATCAATCGCGGGTGATGGAGCTTCTTCGATTAATTTTTGGTGACGTCTTTGAACAGAACAGTCTCTTTCACCTAAATGAACAACATTACCATAACTATCTGCAACAATTTGAACCTCAATATGGCGCGGATTGATGATATATTTTTCAATATAAACACCAGCGTTCCCAAATGCTTTTTCGGCTTCAGTTTGACATAAAGTAATTGCTTCTAATAATTCTTCATCATTATTAGCAATTCTCATCCCTTTACCACCACCACCAGCAGTAGCTTTAACAATCACAGGATAACCGGCTTTGTTAGCAAATTCAATAGCATCTTGAGGATTGCTAACCAAATCTGTTCCAGGAGTGGTAGGCACGCCATGTTCTTGCATTGTTTTACGAGCTGTAGCTTTATCACCCATTGCTCTCATAGCAGCAGAAGAAGGACCAATGAATTTTAACCCATGGTCTGTGCAAACATCTACAAAATCAGCACGTTCTGCCATAAACCCATATCCTGGGTGAATAGCATCAGCTCCGCTAGTCAATGCCGCAGAAATGATAGCGGGTATGTTTAGATAACTGTTGGTTGATTGAGCCGGTCCAATGCAATACGCTTCATCTGCAAATGAAACATGTAAACTATCTGCATCTGCTTGAGAATATACCGCAACTGTTTTTATACCAAGCTCTTTACAAGCTCTAATAATTCTTAACGCAATTTCGCCACGATTGGCGATTAATACTTTTTTAATCATTTATTTTTCCTCAAATAGTGTCATTAGTATTATGACATGAATTATTCAACGTACATCAATACTTGACCGTATTCAACAGGTTTTCCATCTTCAACTAAAATTTTAGTGATTTTGCCTGATACTTCTGATTCAATTTCATTCATAAGTTTCATTGCTTCAATTATACAAACAACTTGTCCTGTTGAAACAACATCACCAACTTGAACAAAAGGTTTTGCTCCTGGAGACGGTGCACTGTAGAAAGTACCAACCATTGGAGAAAGGATTGGAGTCCCTGTTGGTTCTGTCGCAACTTCTACCGACGCAGCTTCAACACTTGAAGCTTGAGCCGGAGCAGGAGTTGCAGCAGGTATTGCAGCGGGAGCCGCAAGTGCAACTGTTTGAGCTGTTACAACTTCTTTTTCTTTTTTAAGAAGAATAGCTCTATCCCCATCTTCCAAGGCTAACTCTGTCAATTCAGACTCAGAAACCATTGTAACTAATTTTTCAATATAATCTAAATCAAATTTCATAAAAAGTTCCTTTAATTAAGTATTACAAATTATACTCTATCTAAGTATTCGTTAGTTCTAGTGTCAACTCTAATTTTATCACCATTAGCGATAAAGAATGGAACGTTAACAACAGCACCAGTTTCCAATGTTGCTGGTTTTGTACCACCTTGAGAAGTATTGCCTCTTTCTGATGGAGGTGTATCAACAACTTCAAGCTCTACGTGGTTTGGAATATCAACACCGATGATTTTTCCATCGTGCAATAATACGTTAACTTCCATATTTTCTTTCAAATATTTAACGCCATCACCAATAGCAACTTCTGGGATATTTAATTGTTCATATGATTCCATATCCATCATAACAAAATCAGCTGCTTCTTTGTAAAGATATTGCATAATACGTTTGTCTAAAGTAGCTTTTGCAACTTTTTCACCAGCGCGGAATGTTTTTTCTACAACCTGACCGGTTTCTACGTTTTTAAGTTTTGAACGAACAAACGCTGCACCTTTACCCGGTTTTACGTGTAAAAATTCAACAACACTCCATAAACCGTTGTCAATTTCTAATGTTAAGCCTGTTTTTAAATCATTTACTGAAATCATATTAAAATCCTTATTACACTTGTATTCCATCAAATTTTAACACAAATATATGCAATTTGTATGTTTTTTGAATTTTTTGTAATATTTTATTAAAATATGATAACAAAAAATTTCTTAACGAACCATCAAAGATGAGCCATTTGTTTGAGCATAGCCAAAAAACAAGATGGGCAAAAACGTTAATAAATACATGTTTTAAGCAAAAATTTAAAAACGCGTACCCACTAAATTTGTGTTAAAAAAACAAAACCAATATTATTTTAGATTTTATTTAAGATTATTGGTGGGCACGCTATTGGTTAATATTAAGGCGAATATTGAGTCATAAGCCGCTTTTGCCCACCTATTTGCTATATAATACGATTTATTGCTACAATTAACTAACTATATTATAATTCACCAATTATAACAGCACCTTGTCTCAAAATTTTCACTTCTTCATTAACTAACAACACAACCGTTGATTCAAGTCCTTTTGCGCTGTCTTCTTCTTTTGGTACAACATAATCAACATAATAACCAATAAACTCAACTGCTTCATTATAATTTTTAGCGGCTGGGAAATTGGACAGATTTGCACTTGTTGTTGCTAAAACATGACCTTCTATATTTTCACAAATATTTGCAAATACAGAGTTATTAGGCACTCGAATTCCAACTGTTTGCATGCCTGAAGTTATATAATCCGGTGTCTTTTCAGATTTACTCATAACTAAAGTAACTGCCCCCGGAAAATACTTATCTGCAAAAAGTTTTTGACTTGTTGACATGTTTTCTACATATGGTAATAAATGTTCTAAAGAATTAGACATTAAAATTAGTGGTTTTGAACGATCTCGACCTTTTATTTCATATATTTTATCAACGGCTTTTTCTGATGTTGGCAAGCATCCGATTCCCCAAACCGTGTCTGTTACAAAGGAAATAACTCCATCATTTTTTAATATATCATTTATTTTATGCATTTAGCCTTAATCCTTTCAAAAAGTTCTTGTGCATATTCTATTTTGAATAATAAAACAAAAGCAATATATACAATACAAATAATGAAAAAGGCTAAAAATAGATTAATTATTAATGGTAAAGATAATAATTTAATACACTGATAAGCAACAAAACTTATCCCATAAGATAATCCTGCAGCAATAGATAATTTTGTTAAATCAATAAAATATTTTGTCATTCCAAGTCTTATTTTTTTTCTGATTAAAACACCTAAAATTACTGCATTCCATAACGTTACAAGTGAAGTAGAAAGCGTAATTCCACCAATTCCCAACATCGGAACCATAAACCAATTCAATAAAACTTTTAGCAAAATAGAACTAAACGCAACGTAAAAAGGCGTTTTTGAGTCATTAAAAGCATAATATAATCGCGTTATTGAATCTCTAAACACATAAGGCAGCAACGAAACAGAAAGGAACAATAAAGCTTCTGTAACCATTAATGTTGCATTAGCATTAAAAGCACCTCTTTCAAACACAAATCTAACAGCATCATGTGCCAATAAAACAATTCCAATTAAGATTGGAAAACAAGCAAAGTTTAATAATCCAACACCCTTATTAAAGTAATATTTTACATCATTTAAATTTTTATCCGCAACTAATCTGGAAAACAAAGGAAATAACGGAACCAAAAACGCAGTAACTAAAATTCCTACAGGGAATTGATATACTCTATTTGCATATCCTATGGCAGACCATGCACCTTCTTGCAAAGAAGAAGCAAAAAACATATCGACATAAATATAAACTTGCCCAACAGTAGAGCTTAAAATCGCAGGAAATAGAAGTTCTAAAATATTTTTAAATTCAATATTATTTTTTATATTTAAATTCGGTTTAAACTTAAAACCCAATTGTTTAATTTTTGGAAGTTGAAATAAAAACTGGGCAAATCCTCCAATCATTGTAGCAATAGCAAGCATAATACCTTTTTCATCTTGCTTACACAAAGAAAGAACTATAATAATAGCTAAACTCATTAAACTTGGTGAAATATTTGGAATTAAAAATTTCTTAAATGAAACTAAAACCCCATAATAAATACCAACAAGCCCTCCGACAACAAATACAGGTGTCATTATTTTCAAATGTAGACTTGCAATATCAATTAATTGAGTTGAACCCTTAGATATAATAAATCCCATTATTACATCTGAAAAAATAAAAATTAATAAACCTAAAATAAGAAAAACAACAAAACTTGCCGTTATACAGGTATTAAATAATTTATTAACTTTTTCATCAGCTTTTAGCGCATCTGAGGGTATTAGCTTTGAAAAAACACTAACAACCGCACTGTGAAAAGGACCTCCGACTCCGCCCAGTAAAATTAACGCTAAAGAAGGAATTTGATATGCATAAAAGTAAGCATCAGAAACTAATCCTGCCCCATAAAAATTTGCAGTTACTATATCTCTAAAAAATCCGGCTAATTTACTAAAAATAATAACAACAGCTATCATCCAAGCTGATTTTAGTAAACTTTCATTTTTTTCTGATACATTAGTTGTCATTTCTGTCGCCATACAATTCAATAAAAACCTTCACTGATTTATTTTCATTATCCTCTAAAGGATAGAAAAAATAAATCTTATTGTCTCCTAATTTAACATACTTTGAAACATCAACAACATATTTTTTATCTTTATTAGCTTCTGCTTTAAAATTAAATTCTTTTCCATTAATAACAACTTTTAACTCAATATCATTTTCTTTGTTTTCAACAACAATTTTTGCCTGTTTTTTTGTTAAATAAAAATCATAAACAGCCGTGTTTTTATCACCATCACTAGAAAGCTCTAACGGAAGCAAATCAATAGTTGTATCAGAATAATAATGCCTGAAAATTTCATCAAAAGTATAGCCTTCTTTTGCCATCCCCCCAGCACCATATTGGCTCATTCCGACACCATGCCCGTAACCTCCGCCATAGGCTTTAATTTTAACTAAATTATTATCCTTGTCATATTCATGTTCAAAAACCACATTGGCACTAGGCAAAGCCTTTCCTTGGTTTTTAAACAATCGTCTTATAACCAATTCTTTTTCTACAATGAATTTTTCTTTATCAGTTACGATTTCCATTGTAATAATTTTTCCGGATTTACCTCTTTTGATTACTTTAATTTCTTTCAAACTACCAAAATCCTGAGGATTTTTAAGCTCCGGATAACTATATTCAGTTTTAAATGCCGCAGGTAATCCTTGTTTTAAAACATTTTCAAGCTCTGATTTTGTCCATTCTTTAGTCCATCTGAAATATCTGGAGTCATTTTCAAAAGCTTCGATTTCGGATGTGTAAAAATCTTTTGCATCTTTTTCTTTTTCTAAAGAGGCAATTTTTTTATTATCAGAAACAGCGCTTAAATATGGATATGTTTCGCCACCTTTAGGTAAAAAAGCATTTTCATAACTTTCTGTAAACCCACCAGATGTAGAGCTATACAAAGCTATAATTAAATTATCATCATACTGCCCAACCATTCCTCGTGTTTCTTGAACAGCTTGAGTTGCAAGCTCCATTTCAGTATTTGCACCAAAATAAACCTGACAAGCAACACTGTCACAAATATCAAATTCATGAATTTTCTTTTCTCGAGGACGAAGCGCATAATTTCTTGCCGCAATAGATTGAACTTTAAGTGCTTCTAATCCAAATCTAACAGGCATTTCATTAGGGACAACACCAAGCAAATAAGTTTCTAAATCAAGAATATTATTTACTAAAAACATGTTTTCTTTACATTGCGGTTTTACAAGCTCTATTTCCCCTCTGTATAAAGCGGGTTTTCCTGCTCGTTTTAGATTATAAACACCTAATAATCCATCATCTTCTGTTTTAAGAACTAAAGGTGATGACACTTTTGACAATATAAGTTGTCCTTGAGAATAAACATCAAACAAATTATTTCTGATTATGACTTTTACTATTTCTTCTGGGTTAATTTCTTTTACAATTTTGCCTGTTTGTTTCTCAATCAAGAATAATTTTTTTGTGGCATAGAAAGAATTTTCATTATAATAATATCGCTGAAAAGCGTTATCGCTAATTCCTATGCTAATAACAGGATTGGTGCTAACAGTTTGAGCAACAACCGGCGACAAACTCAAAAACAAACTACATAAAACTAATAAAATCTTTCTTTTCATTACTCGTTTATCTTAAACCAAACAAGCAAATTTTTATACAACTTTAAATCGTCTGTTTTTTAATTCATATTTATCTTCAAAAACACTTTCTTCGTTTGGAAATATATGAAAAACATTATCATATTTAAGTAAATTTATTGCCGCAAAAATATCAGCATCCAAACTGCATAAAGAAAGTTTGTTTTGTTGAGCTATTTCTTTTAATATATTTAGCGTTGAATTTTTAACCGAAGAAACCCCTTTTAAATTAATAACTATCGGCTTTTTCTCCTGTTCGTTTATAATTTTTTTCACATTTTCAACGTCATTTATATTCAGTTCGTCCGTGCACTGAAAAATAATATTTTCGTTGTTTTCCCTAACTTGAATCATTTTCTTTTCCCAATATCTTTTTTAATTTACATATTTATTATAAACATGTTTTAAGCATATTGGAATTGACTTTTAGTTTAAACTTTCTACAACTAAAGTTTAAATTAAGGAAGATATAAATCTATCTTTTTCACTCTATACTTGGGGATTACGACTTTAGCACCTGCGCACATGATATTTACAGTAGAGCCATCAAGGAACATAACATCTCCTGTATATTTAATAATTTGTCTGGAGATAAAGCGCTTTCTTGCATAAACCGCATCTTTATACAAATGATGTGGCTGTCTGCGAACTAAAGTAACGGTATTTCCGTTGTTTTTAATCTGGATTAAGCCATCAGCAACCGTTTCTAATTTACCTGTAATTTTGGATCCCTTAGAATCATAAATTGTATCTTTAGCAAAACATGCTCCGCTTGCCATAAAAAATATTAAAACTAATCCTAAAATCTTCTTCATAGCAAAATAATACCAAACTTTTTAAAATAATGCCAGTAGTTTACAAAATTTATCTTGTTTTCATAATATAAGCTAAAGCGTAGTATGGAGGACGGTTTTCGTGGGCAACAGTTTCACCGTTCGTATTACCGCCGGTAAAGCTTGTAAAAGAAGAAGACCAACCATTGGTACTAGCACTAATATGCGCATTAAGATTAGTTACCCCGGATTTCCATGGCCCTGCATATTCCATAACTCCGTGATCATGTCTGGGCATTTGTGCAATTGTTAAAACAACTTCTTTTTCTCCGCCGGTATTTCCAATGGCATATGAGTTTCCTGCACCAACAATAAATCTATTCCTCAAATCAGGGGTTCCATTTTTCCCATCACACAACGCCCAACCTGAAGGAATATTTTTTATTGAACCACTCCACATCGCAATAACACCTTGAGGAACTGAATCGTCTTCATTTTGTGCGTTTTCGTTTTCAAAATTAATATCTAACTCCCTTTCTAATTGAGCAATTCTATCTGTCAAAACTCTAAACTGAGTATCTGACATATTTTGCGTCTTAATGTGTTTTGTAATCATTGGAGCCGCCATACCTAAAGCTACGCTACCAATTAACAAGGCTATCATTGCTTCTGCTACTGAAAAGGCCTTTTTGCTATTTTTATGATTGTTTTTTAATTTGAGGGAAATTTTTTGACCTAAAGGAGAATTTATTGGGCTATCAATTGTCCCCCGCCCTACAGCTGCTTGTATTTTAACCATGTTTTAAATCTCCTTTTAATTTTTTCTATCGTTTAAATATTATCAAATTTGGGGCAAATTAGCAATAATTTTTTGCTGGAATTGGGGATGGAGCGAATAGGGTAAATTTTTAATCTGCCCCCAATAAAAGACAATACAAAAGGGGCTCAACTTCTACAAAAAGGCAAAGAAGTTGGAGACCCAACGGCTTGGTATAACATTTATGACTAATAAAAAGCCCGAGAAATTAATCTCGGGCCTTTTTTGTTCAATAAGAACTATTTTAAGTCTTTATATGAATTTTCAAACATATTCTTATAAGTTGTATGTAATAGTTCGTGTGCTTTATGAGAATTTGGATTTTCTAAATATTCTTCATAAAGTTTTTTCACATCAGGGTTTTCGTGAGATTTTCTCAACGGTAATGACGCGTCTTCGGTGTACAAGCCACTTGCACGTTGTTCTTTGATAGTTGAATCATCACAACTGCGAGGTTGTCCACCACCATTGATACAACCACCAGGACAAGCCATTACTTCCAATAAATGGAAATCCGCTGTTCCTGCTTTTATTTCTTGAATTGATTTTTCAGCTTCTTTCAAAGTTGAAACAACTCTGATTTTTACTTTTGTACCTTTAATATCGACTTCTGCATCTTTAGTTCTTGATTTCGCATCAACGCCTCTTAACACTTCAAAATCAACATTTTCTAGAGTTTCACCGGTTACAAATTCATAAGCTGTACGAACTGCAGCCTCAGCAACCCCACCTGATGCACCAAAGATAGTTCCAGCACCAGTATATTTGCCAAATGGGGAATCATTTTCTTCAGGTTCGATTTCTGCTAAATTCAAGCCTGCACTTTTAATCATCCTTGCAATTTCTTGTGTTGTTAAAACATAGTCTGTGTCAGGACGTCCATCTTTTGACAATTGAGCTCGTCTTGCTTCAACTTTTTTAGCAGTACAAGGCATTATTGAAACAACATAAGTATTTTCTTTCGTAAAGCCTTCAAAATATCGAGGAACTAGTTCTTTTAATACGCTTGAAAGCATGCCTTGTGGAGATTTACAAGTTGATAAATGATTTAACATATCAGGATGCTGAGTTTCCATATATCTAACCCAAGCAGGACAACAAGAAGTGAACAACGGTAAGTTTTCACCACGTTGAACTCTGCCTAAAAATTCAGACGCTTCTTCCATAATGGTTAAATCAGCTGTAAAGTTTGTATCAAATACCAAGTCAAACCCAATTTTTCTTAATGCTGCATTTAATTTGCCAACAACATTATCGCCAGGGTTTAATCCAAACTCTTCACCTAAAGCAACTCTAACCGCAGGCGCCATTTGAACAACTGTTTTCTTTTCTTTACTTGTAATCAAATCCCAAACTTTATCAATATCTGTTTTAATTGTTAACGCTCCTGTTGGGCAAACTGCTTGACATTGACCACAGAAAACACAATCTACGCTAGATAACGCCTTTCCTGCCATAGGTTGAACAACAGTTTTAGAACCACGATTTGCAAACCCTAACACACTATGACCTTGGAATTCACTGCAAGCTCTTACACAAGCACCACAAAGAATACATTTATTAGGGTCTCGAACAATAGATGGGTTTGAATCATCTATTGGCAAATAATCTTCTTCTTTTTTCTTTGCAAACCTAATATCCGTAATTCCATATTCTTGAGCATATTGTTGAAGTTCGCAATTGCCTGATTTTGAACAAGTAGTACATTCTCTGTCGTGGTTTGCCAAAAGCAATTCCAATACAACTTTTCTGATACGTCTTGTTTTTTCTGTGTTTGTATGGATTTTTAAGCCTGGTTCAGGAGGCATTGTACAAGAAGACTGAATCCCTCTTCCTTCAATTTCAACAACGCACATTCTGCAAGCACCAAACTGTGTTAAATCAGGTCGATAACAAAAAGTCGGTACATTAAATCCATTTTTACGGATTACTTCTAATAAATTAGGTTCATCAGTATATTCGCATTCTTTTCCATTTATAAATAATGTATTTGCCATATTAAAATCCTTTCTACGCTTGTTTTATCGCCTTGAATGGACAAGATGCCAAACAAGCTCCGCATTTAATACACTTAGATTGATCAATTTTGTGTGGATTTTTAACTGTTCCACTAATTGCACCAACTGGACAAGTTCTTGCGCATTTTGTACAGCCCTTACATTCTGATTCTTCTATCACGATTGTTTTAAGCGCACTACAAACACCGGCTGGACAACGCTTATCCTTGATATGTGCAATATACTCATCTCTAAAGTACTTCAATGTTGATAAAACAGGGTTTGGTGCAGTTTTCCCTAAACCACACAAAGAACCATCTTTTACAGCCATCGCAAGTTCTTCTAATGTATCTAAGTCCTTCATTTCGCCTTGTCCGCGAACAATTTTTTCAAGGATTTTCAACATATTTTTTGTACCTTCACGACAAGGAACACATTTTCCGCAACTTTCGTTTTGCGTAAAGTTCATAAAGAAACGAGCAACTTCAACGATACAAGTGTCTTCATTCATAACTACAAGTCCGCCTGAACCTACCATAGCGCCTGCTTTGATAAGGTTATCGTAATCCATTGGTAAATCAAGATGTTCTTCAGTTAAGCAACCACCTGATGGTCCGCCGATTTGAACAGCTTTGAATTTCTTTCCATTGCGAATTCCACCACCGATATCAAATACAATTTCTCTTAAAGTTGTTCCCATAGGAACTTCAATCAAGCCTGTATTATTTACTTCACCGGTAAGAGCGAATGTTTTTGTACCTTTTGATGTTTCTGTACCAAAAGAGCTAAACCACTGCGCACCGTTAAGAATAATAACAGGAACATTTGCCAAAGTTTCTACGTTATTAATCAAAGTTGGTCGTCCAAACAGACCTTTATTTGCGGGGAATGGTGGTTTTGGACGAGGCATACCTCTTTCACCTTCTATTGATGCGATTAAAGCGGTTTCTTCACCGCAAACAAACGCGCCTGCGCCTTCTTTAATATGAATATCAAAATTAAATCCGCTACCCATAATATTTTTGCCCAAATATCCACGCTCTTCTGCTTGAGCAATTGCGATTTTTAAACGTTTAATTGCTAAAGGATATTCGGCACGAACATAGATATAAGCTTCATCTGCACCAATTGCAAAACCTGCAATTGCCATACCTTCTAAAAGTTTATGAGGATCGCCCTCCATAACACTTCTATCCATAAACGCACCAGGGTCGCCTTCGTCCCCGTTACAAACGACATAAGACTTTCCACCTTTGTTAGCTGCAGTAAATCTCCATTTTCTTCCTGTTGGGAAACCTCCACCTCCACGGCCACGAAGTCCTGATTTTTCAATTTCATCAATTACGGCATCTGGATTATTTTCTGTTAAAACTTTTGATAACGCTTCATAAGCACGATTTGCAAGTGCGTCGTCTAAGCACTCAGCGTTGATTTTTCCGCAATTAGCCAACGAAGTTCTTGTTTGACGAGAATAAAACTCAATTTCTTCATTTTTATAAACCGGTTCACAAGTTTTTGGTGAAACATATAATAATCTTTCAACAGGCTTACCATTTTTAATATGGTTATCAACGATTTCAGCTACATCATCAGGCTTAACTTTTACATAAGTAATGTGCAAATCCGGAATAATAACCAAAACACCTTGTTCACAAAAACCGTGACAACCTGTTGGAACAATTGTCATTTTATCTTGCTGCGTAAGAATTGATACATCTGCACCTAATTCTTTAAATTTAGCAATAACATCATTTGAACCGTTTGCAATACAACCGGTTCCATTACATACTAAAACACGAAGCCCTTGAGCAGCTACAATCTCTTGAGCACGTTTTTGTTCTTCTTGAATATTAATATTTAACTCTGTACCCATAATTAGCCCTCTTTTTCTTCTGCCAAAATAGTATCAATAATAATTTTCATAGCATCTGTTGTCATTTGAGGATAAACCTTTTCATTGATAACAACAACTGGTGCCAAACCGCAAGCGCCTAAACAACTAACTGTTTCAACGGTGAATAAACCGTCTTTTGATGTATAAGTACCGTCTTCCAAACCAAAACGTTGTTTAAGTGACATATAAACAGGCATTGAACCTCTAACGTGGCATGCTGTACCGTCACAACATTTAATAACATATTTACCTTTTGGCTCTAATGAGAATTGAGCATAAAAAGTAGCTACTCCATAAACCGTCGCAGGTGATAAACCCTCAATTTTTGTACCTACATAAGTCATAATATCTTCGGGTAAATAACGAAATTCTTCTTGAATTCGTTGTAAAATTGCTATGAGATTAGATTTCTTAAACTCATATTTTGTCAAAATCTCATCAACTATCTTCCAGTCATGAGCTTCACGAGTTGATATGGGCATACGCACCCTCCTATTTAATTAACACGAAACATAATAACTAATTATACACTTTTTAAATATTGATTTCAATTCTTTTTGTAAATATTAAGTATTATTTTTTGTGTTTTTAAAATATTCAAATAAGCTATTTCTAGAAATGGTAAATTATTTTGTATGTTTTCATAAAAATACTATATTTAATGTAATTATTGAAAAAGAAAAGTATTATATGTCCGCTATTATCCCCAATAATTTATGCTCGCTTTGTCACTCTTGCGCCTTTTACGTCATCTTACACCCTCGTCATCCTAAACTTGTTTCAGGCCCTCATTGGGTGTAATGGGTGTAATCACCCAGTTCAATGTCTTGATTTTTTGACTTCATTCGCCAGGTATGCTGAAATAAAGCCCTCGCGTCATTCCGAATTTGTTTCAGAATCTGTCGGAAGGACCAGGAAAGGAATCTAGATTTTCAGAACAAGCCTTAAGCCTTCATACGAAGGCTTTTCCGACAGATGTTGAAATAAATTCAGCATGACGATATTGGTGGGGCAGAGGAGACCTTGGTGGGGTGTTTTTTTGAGAAAGAATTTAGAATGTAGAATGCAGGGTAGACTTTAGTGCGTCGAAGTCCTTAATCTTTCATCTGCAAACCTTTCCGACAGATGCTGAAAACAAGTTCAGCATGACGACATGGGTAAAGCAAAGGAGACCTCGGTGGGGTGTTTTTTTGAGAAAGAATTTAGTAATGTAGGGTGCGTCGTTTTGACGCACCACAAGAATAAATTGCACTCTACAGTCTCTCTCAAAATTTTTATCTTTGAAATTATATAAAAGCAAAGGTAGACTAAAGTCTACCCTACCTTACTACAGAACTGCAGACATTTCTCTTAATTATTCATAATGCAAAACTAATTTATCCAAAATACCTCTATAAAAAGAAGTGTTGATATTTAATTTTTGCCCAACTTGCAACAACAATAATACAAACGCTCTGTTTTCTTTGATTTCTTGAGCGTTTTGTTGTTGCTCAATAATTTTACCTAATTGGTGATAAATTTTAGCATGATAAATATTTTGAGCTTCTGCAATATTTACATGAAGGTCAAGCTTTTCTATATATTCAAATAGCTCTAAAACTGCTTCTGCTCTATGTGTTTCAAGGTTGCGAGATAAAGTAAACACTTCTTTTATTACTTTTTTGGTGAATATTTGATTTGCAATTTCTTTATCTAGCTCTATATCTAACGATTTTGCTTCGTTTTTAATATCAACTGCGTTTTGAATAGCAAAATCATTGATTTCTTCTTCGCATTCTTTTATTGCTTCGTTAAAATCTTGGCTTAAAGTGTATTGAGCTGCAATTTTAAACTCAATAGGAACTTGAATATTCAAACTTTTAATATGCGAAATAGAAGCTTTTCCTTCTGCGTATAAATCTCTGTACGCAACTTTGTATTTTCCTAAATCTTCTTGCATAATTTGTTTAAGGATTTCTCTTCTTTCATCCAAGAACATATCTTTAAGTGTGAAATATTGACGTCCAAAGTATTCGTCGATTTTTCTGATACTTTCGGTTAATGGTTGATTCATATATGTATCAGACAATTCTTTTTGCATTTTATTGAAATCACTTGCATTAGAAAAATCTTTAATCGCACAATGGAAATCCCCACCTGTGTATTGTAGAAGTGCAAATGATAAATCTTGCTTTTCAAGCGTGATTTTTGATTTCACTTCAACTCGTCCAATAATTAACCTAGATAAACCTTTTTCTAAACATTTATATGAATGTTTTTTGAATTTATAACAATATAACGTGCTTTCTTTATCATACTCATTGTACAAAGAATTAACAGCCCATAAACAGCCCATTTGCTTCATTGTAACAATTGATGGACGAACAAATTTATTATAAATATCTCTCCCGTTGCCCATTCCTTGAATATTACTTTGAGCTTCTGCCAAAATATTTAAGAAATTTGTTTCGTAGTCTTTGTCCGTAAATTCTCCTGCAAGTTGAATTGCGCGTGCTGCGTATTTTAGAATTTGAACAGGTTCAAGTCCTGAAATTTCTGCAAAAAACCAACCGCAACTTGTATACATAAGCATTGCTTGTCTTTGAATTTCCATTAATTTTAATGCACAAACTTTGTCTGTTTCTGATAAATTTTCAACTGCGTTTTCAGCAAAGAATTTTTTTATTGTTAGTTCGTTTCTATCTAAAATTACGTCTATATAATTGTTACGCGCCTTCCAAAAATCATTAAAATATTTACTTCCTTCTTGTTCGCAAAGTTTAATAAGTTCATCTCTTAAGTAATCAAGAGCATTTCTAAGTGGCTTTCTCCATTTTTGGTTCCATCCACCATGTCCTCCTGTTGAGCAACCACAATCTTCTTTCCATCTGCCAACACCGTGGAAACAACTCCAAGAAGAGGCTTGTTTTATTTCAACTTCACAAGTTGGAGGGAATTTCTCTAAAAATTCGCCATAATTTGTGATTGTAAAACCATCTTGCAATGCTTTTACTCTTAACAAATATGATAATGCCATATCACCAAATTTTGTATGATGTCCATAACTTTCACCATCAGTTGCAATGTTTACTAATTGTGGGAAATTTCTGCTATTAGAAATTCCGTCTTGAAGTCTTCTTGCAAATTTGTTTCCATCTCTTAGTAACTCTTCAAATGCAACAGAACGAGAAATTGTTCCATCATAGAAAAACAAATCAACATATTTTTCAGGATTTGATTTAATATAATATCTATATGGTCTTGCTGGATCAATATTTCCCCAGCTTACATCATTCCAATTATTTGAACCCATATCTCTAAATTTGTCAGCTTGATATGGAGAAAGAACAGTAAATTTAATACCTTCGTTTGCCAAAACCAGTAGAGTTTCATCATCAACCGCTGTTTCAGCTAACCAAATACCTTCAGGTTTTCTGCCAAAGCGATATTCAAAATCTCTAATACCCCAAATAGTTTGAGTGTATTTATCTTGCGTATTTGCAAGTGGCATAATCATATGATTATATACTTGAGCTAATGCGTTACCGTGTCCATTATGTTCTCCGGCGCTTTTAGCGTCGGCTTTGATAATTCTTTCATAGGTTAACGGCGCATGTGTTTGCATCCAAGACATAAGTGTTGGGCCAAAGTTATAACTCATATAAGAATAGTTATTAACTATATCAATAACTTGATTTTTATCATCGACGATTTTTGATACTGAGTTTGGGTCGTAACACTCTACATTAATACGCTCATTCCAATCTTTAAAAGGAGCCGCACTATCTTGTCTTTCTATGGCTTCTAGCCATGGGTTTTCTCTTGGTGGCTGATAAAAATGACCATGGATTGTTAAATATATATTCTTTTGTGGCATAATTATATGACTCCTAAATTCTAACCTATTTCATAATAACATTATAGAGTCATAAATAAAAATTTCAAATACTTAGCTTGCTTTTATCGGTTTTTTAGAGGATATAACTGTTAATTTTGTTATATCAACCCAGGCATCACCCATTGCAGCAGAGAATACTTTTCCTTCTATTTCTATTTTGTCACCTGATTCTAAATCGATGTATTTTTCAGCGGTTTTTCTGTCTAAAAAGATTTTCATTTCAGGCAATGGCATTACATGGTCGGTAACATCATCTCGTCTAATAAGAATTCCAATATAGTCCTCAGCTTTTCTAAGCGCTGGAGAGTAATCAAGACCCAATGTTGAGAATTTATCAAAAGTTGCTTCCATTTTTATCATTTTATTTAAATAATTTTGAGGTGCAGATATAACTTCTAAAGGCGATACTTCACAAACATCACAATTAACTTCTTTTGTTGCTACAGAAGTTTGGTTTTGAACAGATTGCACATACAAATCCTGTGCATCAATAGCATTAACTAACCCAAACCCCAAGAAAAAAGCAGCTATTAAATATATTAAACGTTTTTTCACAATTTTTTCCTCTTTCAAAATTACTCATTTATTTTAGCATATATATAAATTATTTTTAAGCAAATTCTCTACTTGATTAATTTTTTTAAAATTTTAGGTTAATATTTTATTATAGTTAAAAAGGAAAAAATTTATGGATTATGCAATTGGGATAGACTTGGGTGGAACAAAGGTTTTATCTGCCTTAATCAATAAAAAAACAGGTGAAGTTGTTTCTTCCGTTAAGAAGAAAACAAGAAAAGACAAAGGGCCGACAAAAATTGTTGAAAAAATTATTGAGTCTGTAGATGAACTTTTGGAAGAAAATAAAATTTTAAAATCCGAAATAAAGTCAATTGGGATAGGGGTTGCCGGTCAAGTTGACAGAGATAATGGAATTCTTTTATCTGCACCAAATTTAGATTGTTTTAACATTAATATCAAAGAAATTATTGAAAAAGAATTTTCTATTCCAACATTTGTTGGAAATGACGTAGAAATTGCGACTTTAGGTGAAATCAAATTTGGTGCAGGCGTTGGATACAAAAATCTAGTTTGTGTTTTTGTTGGCACAGGCGTTGGATCCGGAATTGTAAGAGATGGAGAACTTTATACCGGTGCAACAGGTACAGCAGGTGAAATTGGACATATCGTCGTAGATTATGGCGGAAGACAATGTGGCTGTGGTGCAATGGGCTGTCTTGAAGCTTATGCCTCTCGTTCAGCAATCGAAAAACGCATAACTGGCGCGCTTAAAAAAGGTAGAAATTCTATAATTTTAGACTACATGGAAGATGGAAAATCTATGTCCTCTGGCATGATTAAAAAAGCTTTAGAGCAAGGGGATGAATTGATTACTCAAGCGTTAGATGAAGCTAGTGAATATTTATCAGCAGGGCTTGCCAGTGTTATTAATTTCATTAACCCTGAATTAATAATATTAGGCGGTGGCTTGATTGACGCGATTGATTATTTTTATAATAAAACAATTTTAAAAGCACATGTTAAAGCTTTGCCGACACCTGCATCTAAAATAGAATTCAAAAAGGCCCAATTAGGTGATTATTCAGGCGTAATTGGCGCAGCATTTTTGTCAGACTCAAGAGGAAATAAATAATGGAAATAGGAATTTTAACATTTATAATAGGACTTGTAATCGGAATTATAGTTGGTGTTGTATTAACATCGTTTTTAGCTAAAAAAGCAGAAAAAAATGCTCAATTAAACACTGATGCAACTATTGAAAAATTACAAAAAGAAATGCAACTTTATTTTGAAAATATTGCTAATAAAGCTTTAAAAGAAAACTCTCAAGAAATATCTAATCAAAATAAGGAACGATTAACAGAACTTTTGGTTCCGTTTAGAGAACAAATTGCAAAATTTGAAAAACGAGTTGAAGAGAATATACATAAAGAAACAGAGCAGTTTTCACGTCTTGATACAAACATAAAATATGTACTTGAAACAGGCTCAAAACTTTCGCAACAAACAACAAAACTTGCAACGACGCTAAAAGGTGACAATAAAACCCAAGGTCGTTGGGGTGAGCTTGTTTTAGAACGAATTTTAGAAGTTTCAGGACTTAGAAAAGATGAAGAATATTTCACTCAAAAAAGTTTTGATGGCAAAAAACCGGACGTGGTAGTTGTGTTGCCTGAAAATCGTTGTATCTTTGTAGATGCCAAAACATCACTCAATCACTATGATGATTATATAAATGCACTAGATGAAATAGAAAGAGAAGCTCAACTAAAACTGTTTAAAGAATCTATAAAAACGCATATTTCAGGGCTTGCAAAAAAAGAATACCAAGAAATTGAAAACTTTGCATCTCCTGATTATGTTTTAATGTTTATACCTATTGAAGGCTGTTATAATTTACTTTTTGCTGATGATGCTCAATTGTGGGATTTTGCTTGGAAAAACAAAATCATGCCGGTTTCTCCGTCAAACTTACTTGCAACTTTAAAAATTATAAACTCTTTCCATACAGTAAACAGGCAGAACAAAAATGCGATTGAAATCGCGACTTTGGCTGGAAAAATGATAAATAAATTTGTAGATTTGTGTTCAGATTTGCAAAAAGTTCAAACCAATGTTGCCAATGCACTTAAAAAATTAGAAGGCAGAGACAATATTATTAGAAATATTGAACGAATGGAAGAATTGGGAGCCAAAGACGTAAAACAAGACTCTAAAAAGGCTTTGGCGGCTTTAGATGTAGAAAATCAAGAATAAAAAAATGAATTTTTGTGCGTCACATACAAAAAAATAAAAAAATGCTTGACAATGGTTTATGCTCTTAATAATATAATAGAGTAAAGCCAATGGGGCGTCGCCAAGTGGTAAGGCAGCTGGTTTTGGTCCAGCCATTCAGAGGTTCGAATCCTTTCGCCCCAGTATTTTTAAGAGAGAGTCCTAAAGGGCTCTCTCTTATTATATTTCAACGCTCTAGTATTGAAAATTAAATAAAATGTGTTAATATATAAGTATAGGGAGAAGACCTCAAGAGGTCGCAACTCTTGAAGTCTTTCTTAACTCCCTTATTTGAGAAGATAAAGTGCTATGATTATCAAGAAGATAAGCCATAGCGCTTTTTCTGTTATACAAAATTTCATCTCACCACCACCTTTCCGCCGTTGTCCTCTTAACTAGTCTGTGTCGGAAGTGGTAAACGGGAGCTTACCCATAAAATAATTATATCATAATAGCGTTTAAAATTTGATTAAACGTCTAGCGGGGTATTTGTTAGCGTTCTAGTTTTTCGTTATACTTAGATATTTTATTCAAGAAAAATTATTAAACCATTTTATGTATTGTATTTTTTAATTAAAACATATAAAATTATCAATAATAGTTGGAGTTTTTATGAAAGATAAATTATTAAAAGATATAGAAATTTTAATTTGTAAAAATAATTTAAAAGAAGCGCTTAGGCTAACAAAAATAAATTATAGAAAACACAAAGATATATATTTTTTACATCAGCAATTAAAAATTTTAGAAAAACTTAAAAAAAATAAAGATGTAATTACTCTGCTTTTAAAAATAATAAAGCTCCAAAGCAAAGATGTTTTTTTGATAAAAAAATTAGCCTATAAGTTTTTTGTAAATAAACAATACAAAAAGGCGATTAAATATTATCATATGGTTGTGTCTTTAGAGCCAAATAATTCTGAGAATTATTATAATTTAGCTTGTGCTTATGATTATTATAATAAGTTTAAAGAAGCTGAATATTATTACAATTGTGCTTTAGTTGTAAATCCTAGAGATATTAATGCTTTAAATAATTTAGGCTTAATAAAATATACTAATAAAAATTATACTTCTGCGATAAAAATATTTAAAAAAGCTATGAGCATAAATTCGGAGCACCCAGAAGCTTATCATCATATGGGGATTATAAATAGAGATTATTTGAATGATATGGAATTAGCTATATTATATTTAAGAAAAGCCAGAAGGCTTGATCCTAAATATTTTAATAATACCTATCAATTAGCATTAACATATCAAAAAGCTCAAAACATCGAAATGGCAAAATTTGAGTTTAATAATTGTTTAAAACTCAACTCTAATCATAAAGAAAGTATAAAAGCGCTGAAAAAACTAAATTAGTTTTAGACTAACCCTTTTTTCTCCATATCATATAAACAGAATGGTTGATTGTGTAGTTGTCCGGTATAGGACATTGCTTTTTCACTGCATCCACCTCTGCAAATAGCTCCGTATTTGCAATCTGCACAAATACCCCCTAAATCAGATAATTCAAATCTTCTATTATATTTAAATCCATCTGGATTTGTCCAAATTTCTTTTAATGATTTTTCTCTAATGTTTCCTTCTCTATAACTATCATGTTGCATAGATAGACAACCTTTGATTGTTCCGTCACTTTCAATTCCAATTGTGTTAATTCCCGCAGAACATCCATTCCATTTTGGAATTCCCATAAATGGAGTAAGTTTTGAGAAGTATCCTGTACAATCAGCTTCTGTGATTTTCAAAATATCATAATATCTGTTTCTATTATCTGCAATAAATTGTGCAACATGATAAAAATCTTTATCTGTAATAGCCCATTCTTTAGGCATTCTTCCTCTAATATTTGCCGTTTGAATTTGCCATACATCAACGCCATAATCCAACAATACATTTTTTATTCCATCTAGTTCATGTATGTTCCCTTTATGAATAGTTGAAACAACGGCTATTTTAAACCCATTTGCTTTTAATGTTTTAAAAACCCACATTAAATGCTCAAATACGCCTTCTTTTCCCCTAATATAATCATGTGTTTTTGCTGTTGCCCCATCAAGGCTAAATCCTAGGTAATTTATACCTACTGCCTTTAATAAATCTATTGTATCGTTATTAACTACATAACCATTTGATATGATATTGCATGTCATGCCAAGGTTAATGATTCTTTGAGCTAATGCGCTCCAGTCTCTTCGCATAAAAGGTTCGCCGCCTGATAGAATTATTCTTTCAGTACCTAAATCAGCAAGTTGTTCTATTAAGCCAAAAGCTTCACCTGTGGATAATTCTTGCGGACGCTTATTTATATCTGCATTTGAACCACAGTGTAGACAATTAATATTACAACTTAAAGTAATTTCCCAAACAACATTTTTTATTTTATACATAAGACCTCTTTTCTAATCTAAAAGTAGCATATTTGTTAATATTTGTAAAGAAGATTAAAGTTTTTTATAAAAATGCCGTAAAAGATAGTGTATAGATTTAATGGTGAAGACATGAAAGAATTTAATTTAGGCAATTTTTTGAGTTTCTTGCGTACGGATAAAACTCAATCTACTAACAAGACAGAGCAAGTTAATCTAAATAATCAAAATATACAAAATAGTGATGAAGTTTTATTTGGTGATATTCCAAAAACTAATAATGATGCTTTTCGCTGTGTTGTATCTTATGGAATTCCTACCTTGACAGATGATACACCAACAATTATTTATAAGCCAATTGATCTCGAATATGTCACTCTTAAATATGGTTATCCAAATAATCCACCAATAATCCTTCCGGATACTCCAGATGATATTATTGTCGAAAAGTACGGATTCCCTGATATCGTAGAGCCAGAAATACCTATTATTACTAAATATGGTTTCCCTGAGATAGAAGAACCAGATCAACCACCAGTATATCCCGAAATACCGGAAGAACCAGAACTTCCAGTGAAACCTGAACCATTTGAACCTATTATTACTAAATACGGTTTCCCTGAGCTTGAAGAGCCTGACCAACCACCAGTCGAGCCTGATGTGCCAGTTGAGCCTGATGTGCCAGTCGAACCTGAAACACCAGAGACTCCGGATGAACCTAAACCATCTGAATGGGAAAGTGCAACTTTGCCTAAAAAGTTAAATATGGTAAGATCTATGATGAATAAATTTAAAGCGTTACAAAAAGACGATGAAAATAAATAATAAGAACATACTCAACCTATAGTAAGTAGGGTGCATTGTTTGATGCACCAAAATAATTTAAACTTGCTATTTGTTCTGCTCAAATCGAATTTTATATGGCTGGATATTCATAAACAAGATTGTATTAACGTAGATAAAATTAATATTAGCATTGCAATTCGTACCATTACAAAAGAATATTAATTGATTCTTTTTGTTTATTTAGTGCAATAAATTGCACTCTACCTGTTTCTTTTAAACAGCATTTAAACATCTTTTAAACGCAATTTAAAAATCTTTTTAAAATTTTTTAGTGTGCATTTACGCGCCCCCTTTACTTTCTCTTACTTTTAAGTGATGTATATTGCCTTTTTGAGGTAAATATAAAATTTCAGTTGTACGGAAATATCAGATAACTTATCAGGTAGTTAAGTTAAATAATTTATGCTATTATTCTTATAATTTTAGGAGACAATATGAGCGATATAAAACTACAAGGCATTGATGTTGATGGCATAGAAAAAGAATATTCATTGAATGATTTTAAAGGGCAAAAAGTTATTTTGTACTTTTATCCAAAAGACAACACTTCTGGCTGCACACAAGAAGCGTGCGACTTTAGAGATAATATAAATAGGCTAACAAGTTTTACAACTGTAATCGGCGTTAGCCCCGATAGCATCAAAAGCCACTTGAAATTCAAAGAAAAACAAAGCCTTAATTTTATTTTACTTTCTGATCCAGAACACAAGCTCGCGGAAGCCTTTAATGTTTGGGTTGAGAAATCTATGTATGGCAGAAAATATATGGGCATTGAACGCTCCACTTTCGTGCTAGATGAAAACTTGAATATTATTAAAGAATGGCGCAAAGTAAAAGTCAAAGGTCACGTTGATGAAGTGATTGATTATTTGAACGCATAATTATAAATAGACAGATAGTTTGAGAAAAGTGGGACAGCAAAATGAGAAATGCTCAAACTGTATAAAATTAAGTCGGAAGAATTTCAATTCTCCATGTCTTGAATTTGCTTCATGCCCGGGAAGTTTCGCTTATGCAACTTCGTTGCAGTCCGCTCAATTCCCTCGCTATACGCAATTCGCTTTGCTCATTCCGTCCGCAAATCCGCTGATACAAATTCTCAAGCTCTACATCGACTTTTCTCACTCCTCTTACAATTTATATTTGTGCAAGAAAGCGGATTTGTGGCAGAGGGCTAAAGTCGCCAGCTTTGCTGATGCATGCCCGTTTAATACAGCCAAACAAGAGAGAGGCAAAATGCAAGAATTCAGACGCAAATCTCGACACTAAAAAAACAGGCTGTAATCGCCTGCTTATCTGGATTTTTATTAAATCCTCTTATATCAAATCCTATATCCCTATAATGAAAAAGAGCCTAAATTTTCAACTATTGTAAAAATTTTCCAAGAATTAGATTATAAATTAGTATTTGCTTAATTTTTACATAAAAAAAGAACCTCAATAGGTTCTTCTTTTATGGAGCGGAAGACGAGGCTCGAACTCGCAACAACCTGCTTGGAAGGCAGGGACTCTACCAATTGAGTTACTTCCGCATATGCGATACGTAAAATATACAATAAACGGTTTTATTTTTCAAGCACTTCTTTTAAATTTTATTTCCACCTTTCCGGCAGCAACTCATTTAACGTTACAATTCTATCTTTTAACATTATTTCACAATGAATATTTTCTTTATTAATCTGATATATCAATTCTCTACATCTACCACAAGGTGAAAAAACTCCATGTTTCGCACTTACTGCAACCAACTTAACTATTCTGCTTTCTCCCGCGTTTAACATAGCCGAAATTGCTGAGTGTTCTGCACAAAAGCCTAAAGAACAAGGAACATCTATATCTTTTCCCGTATAAACATTTCCTTTATCCGTCAATATTGCAGCACCTACCTTACCGACAAAAGCATGGTTATATAACTGCCACCTTGTAGCCTTACTTTTTGCAATCTCATATAATTCCGAAAATTCCATTTTAAATCCTTTTCCATTTTCTTTCTCAATATTAACACATTAAAATATTTTTACTATTAAAAAAACACAATGATTTATTATCACTGTGTTTTTGTTTTATGCAAATGTTTTAAATGATTTATCAATATTATCATCAATAATTTTTTTCAAACCTTCTTGCTCAGCCTTGACAGCTTCTTGCTCGGTTGTTATTTGCTTCAATCGCATTTCAAGCATTTTATCCTGTTGTTGAATTCGTTCAGAATCTCTTGTATATTCAGCTTGTGCAGCGCTATCATTATCCGTATAAAGCAAATCATTTATATTTGTTAAGGTTTGATAATTAGTATTAGACCAAGTCGTGTCAGTTTTGGTTATTTCTTCACCGTTTTCATTGACTTCTGTATATTTGGTTGTCATAGGTTGTTGTAAATACCATTCACCAGTTCTTAATTTATCTTCTAAATAATTACATGCGTTTTCATATGAATTAGCACCATCTGTTTGATTTGCAACGATTGTCGCATCTACCACATAATCATCAGGATTAGCCCCCTCAGGCAACGCTGGTACAACAATTTTACCATCTGCGTTTAAAATTCTCATACCCAACCCCGGTTGAGTTTCATGTGCAATGCTATTTGTAATATCAAAATAATCTAAACGTTTTCTTGTTGCACTACTTTCACCAAATGAAACCAATGGCCTAGCATTACCATTTTCATCAATACCAGTTTGTAACGTATATGGCGCATCATAATACAAATGTCTATCACTAATTTTTGCATTATAATTAGTTGCAATCCTTTCTGTCTGCTCAGCCAAAGTAAGTCTTTTATGACAAATTTGTTGTGCCTCAAACTCCAGATTACTTCGTCTGGCAGTTAGCTCTAGATATCTTGCTTGTGATGCTGACATTCCCATATCATGACACTCCGTTTACTTTTTACATGTACTATATCGGCACAATTTATAAAAAACTTGAGGATTTTATGGGTAATTATTAAGAAATTTTAACAAAAAGTCAAAATATTTTAAAATTATTTTACATCTTCTTTAATTACAATAAGATTATTCATTATTTTCATAGTACAAGTAGGCAAAACAACCTCGTTTAAACCATTTGCAATACTAATAATTTTACCTGCTTTTAAGGTAACTTCTTCGCCTTTGTACATAAAAGTATAATCTGTGTCTCTGTCTGAACGAATTGTAATTTTATCCATTAATTTCTCCTTTAAAGTAGGTCTAGCAGCAAGATTCATTGTAATGGAAATTAATAATTTTATCAATAGACTTTGAAGCTAAATCTAAAATTTCTAAAAGTTGAGGTTTTTCATAAGCTTCTTCTTCTGCAGTTGTTTGAAATTCAATTATTTTTCCACTTTGAGTCATTACGATATTAGAATCAACTTGAGCTTTAAAATCTTCTGCATAATCCAAATCTACAATAACTTCACCATCCAATATTCCAGCAGAAACAGCTGCAATAGGTTCAATAATAGGATTTTCTTTAAGTACCCCCTGAGCCATTAACTTTTCAATTGCAATTGACAACGCAATAAAAGCGCCACAAATACTAGTACAACGAGTAGAACCATCGGCTTGAAGTACATCTGCATCTATTGTAATTGTACGAGGTCCAAGTTTTTCTAAATCAATACATGCTCTTAAACTTCGCCCAATAAGTCTTTGAATTTCTTGAGTTCTACCAGAAATTTTTGAACGTTCGCGTGCACATCTTGTGTTTGTAGATGTTGGAAGTAATGAATATTCTGCACTAATCCAACCTCTTGGGTCCTCTTTATCCATCCATTTTGGTTTTTGCTCATCTACTGATGCTGTTACTAAAACTTTTGTATCTCCAAATTGTGCTAAAACTGAGCCCAAAGCATGTTTTGTATAATTTTTGATAAATTTAATTTCTCTTAATTGATTATTTTTTCTATTATTTGTTCTTTGCATATAAAACTCCTTTTATTGTATAGTAATTATTATTACACAAATTTTATTTGAATAAAAATTTGTAAATGGATACCAATAATAAAATATCGTTAATAGAGTCAAATTTAAAGAAAAAAGCGATAAGTTTAACTACTTACCGAGCACTTTTTATTGTAAAATTACTGAGCAAAAAAGACATGTCTTATGAGGACATAATTACGGCAATGACAGATGATAGTTTATTGTCTAATACTTGTCATAAAGATACTATTTTAAACTCTATTAATTCTTTACGTGCTGTGGGCTTTGAAATTGAAAGGCCAAAACCTTTAAATAATTATAAGTTTAAATTATTATCACATCCTTTTAAATTTAAAATAACAAAAGAACAATCTGAAATTCTCAATTTAATCAGAAATTCTTTATATTACCTAAACAATTATAAACTTATTTTTGATGTTAATGATATTTACGAAAAAATATTAAAATTATCCGACAATGAAGATTTTGCGAATTTAATAGAAAGTTCTAATTATTTCAGAACTATAAACAAAGATATCTTAGATGAATGTTTAAGCTTGTGTCACGAAAAAGCTAATGCTTACATTACATACAAGTCACCCATTAACGGTGAAGAAATATTAAAAATAAAAGCACATAAAATTGTTTTTGAAAATAATAGATTATATCTTTGGCTTCATTCTTATAAATATAATGCTCCAAGCTATTTAAGAATAGACAAAATTTCCAAAATAAAAAAAGAAACATCAGATACAGAAGCCAATGTTAGAATGACCAATATTGTTGAATATGAACTTTGCGGAAATGCGGCTAAAAGTTTTATTCCTAAAACAGAAGAAATAATCATATTTTCAGATAAAAACAAGGTTATTGTCAAATCAAATGTTATTAATCAATTTAACTTTTTTCAAAGAATAATTTCATTTGCGCACGAGTGCAAAATCTTATATCCAGAAAAAATTAAAAATGAATTCATTGCACACATAAATAATGTAATAGAGGTATATGATGAAATCGAATAAATCAAACGAAACCGCTATAAGAGCATTAGAAACTTTAAAACTTTTGTGCTTTGATAAATATTCTCAAGATGAAATAATAGATTTTATATTTAAATCTCAAAAGTCTGAAAATGAATTACGTACTGATTCTTTATATAAATATCTAAATACTTTTAAATTATTTGGGATAAAAATAGTTAAAAACAAGGGCAAATATTCATTAGAAAATTCATTGTTAACAGAACTATTTTCATCAAAAGAGATTGAAACTATAAAGTTTTTATATGATTATTCTAAATTGATTTGTACGAATAAAGACTGTAATCAGATTAAAAATTTATTAGAAAATTTACTTAAAACTTCAAATATAAACCTAGTTGACTTAGAAAAAATTGAATATAACGAAGAATTAAAAAATATTAACATAGAAATAAACAAGGAAAAGTTACAAGAATTTTCCTTACTGTGCAAAGACAATCAAAGAATTTCTTTTGATTATTACAATAAAGATTTAAATCAAAATCAACATTTTATGGTTGAGCCAATAGAAATTTTTATAACACCAACAGGAATATTCTTAAAAGCAGTTACGCCAGATATTGCAGAAGTTCAAAATTTTCACACAGATTTTATTTCTAATATAAAACAATTACCAATTAAATCTAAATCAATGAACATTAAAAATTCTGTAACTTTTGCCCTAAAAGGTCGTTTAGCTCGTACGTATGAATTAAAACTAGGCGAAAGAGTTATTAAACAAGAAAAAGATTATCTTGTTATTTCAAACTCTGAAGAAGATAAATATGAATTATTACGCAGACTTCTTAGATATGGAATATCATGCCAAATTCTTTATCCTCAAAGCTTCAAAATAAAATTTTTAAAAACATTAAATAAAATCAAAGATTTATATAAAAATTAATCTGGGATTTTAAACACCCAGATTAATTATTTCATACCTTTTAATTATTTTTAGTTTGCACCACAACATTTTTTATATTTTTTACCACTACCACAAGGACAAGGTTGATTTGGACCGACTTTAGGAATTATTGGTTTTGGATTTTCTTGTTCTTCATCAATCATATCAATAGTTTTTGTAAATAATTCAGAAGAATACAAAACTGTAGTCGGAGAATATATTTTTTGAACCAAATAATCTGATTTGTATATCTGAACAAGTTCTTCAAATGTATAATTCTTTTCTAAAATTTCATTTACAACTTGCATAAAATTAGGAAATTCTTTATTTAATCTTTCCAAAATTGTATTTGGTACTTTATCATTTTCAAGGATTGATTTCAAACAATCAGTATAATTTTCTATTTCTTTATAATCAGCTTTAAACCCATGTTTTAAAGTTGCCCAAAATGGAATTATATAAAGACCTAAATTATCATCAAATATCATCCCAACATCATAAAGTGATTCATGAGAAGAAAAACCATTCATAGAATTTTCTAGAAAATCATTATACTGAGAATCAAACTCTTTTACCTTAAAAAATTTAAAATCACTAGGCTCTTTTAGATATTGCTCTACTTCATTTTTCATTTCAGCATTTGGGTTTTCACAGTAATCATTGAACAATGTAATTAAATCATCAATATTTTTGCTATCTGAAATAAGTTCATCTTTGCCAAAAAGCTCATGAAACTTACCTTTAAAATCAATAATTAAATTTTCAATATTTTTTTGTTTTTCTAAATTATCAATATATAAAAGCTCTGGTTTTTCTAATAATTTTGCTATTGCAAAACGATAAACATCATCTTTTTGATAACTTGCGTACACGTTAGCAATTTCAATTAGATAAAAAGTGTTTTCATATTCAAAAATTCTAGAGATAACATACTGTCCAATCAAAATATCTCTAAAATTTGTCATTTTTACTAAAGGTAAAACATTATATTCTTTTTCATTCAATAAGTTATTAAAAATAAATCCATTTTTTTGAACTTTTTTTATTTCAAAAACACTTTCAAAAGATTTTTCTAAACTTTTAACTATTTCTAATTCTGTATTATCTTTAATATCTTTATTTTCAATATAAAGCTCAAAAATACTTTTTTTATTAATAGTTCGTTCAAAAAGATAGGGAATTAAAAGCGTTTCAATGTTTTTTGCTGATTGATTATATGCAGAAATCGTTTTTAAATATTCTTCGATATCTTCCTTTACGACATCTGAAGTCATTAAAAAATCGAATAACTTTGTAATTGTACTTGAAATTGTTGCAAATTTTTCTATAACTGACATTTTTATCCTCTAGCTTTCCTTTTAAAATTAAATTCTTTTATTTATTAAAAATAACGCATAAATATTAAAACTGCAATAAGTATATAAGTGGATTTTTTTAATATAGTAGTAGTTAATTAAGATATATTTTAAATACTTAAACAAAGAAAACTTCCTTTTTTCAAAGGAAGTTAAGATTAGTAAAAGAGACATCACTAACAATTTGACATGTTTAATTTAAAAGTCAAATTATTTTGTCCCCCTAAAATCTTTAGGCAAATGTTTTTTCCAATCTGCACCAAGATTTTTTATAAATCTATGAGCATTAATTACATCGTCATAACTAACGGCATCCGGACCATCTTGCAACTCTAATGCCAAATCCGCATCACTAATATTCTTCTTAACAGACAAATTATTTTCGCCTAAAAAGGCAATCCCAAAAGACTTTTCACATTTTGAGCAAACTATTTGTAATACTGAAAAATCATCCTCTTCTCTCAATATTTTTATAGACTCATCTGTAAAATCAGCCCCGCAAGAAGAACAACATAAATTTGCAAATAATTTATTTATACTTTTTTTCATACAAAATCCTCCAAAATTGCGGCGGGTTTTTAATACATCTTATTTTACCGCAAATAACCCATCTTATAATATTAGATTATTTTTTTGTAAAAATGTTCCTTACTTTTCTTAACAATGTGTTATTTTTTTAGAAATTTGGGCATATAAAAAATGTAGGATTTTAATAAGGAGAAGGTATGGAAATCTTTAGTCTAGTTTTCGTTGGATTGATTATGTACTTGAGCTTTATTGCAGTTCCTTCTATTCTAGAAAAGCACGTGGAAAAACAAACAACACACTAAACCAAATTAAGTATTTTTTACTTAGGTTTTCTTTAAGAAAGCCATGTTGTGCTATAATTTTTGTATGAAAAAATATTTTAGTTTAATTATAGAAGCGGCATTATGGTTTTTAGTTATATTCTCATTAATTATGGGGATGTTTTTGTATAATCATATTAAACTAAAACAAAAACACAGCTATCACGTATTTTTTAGCGATACAAATGGAATTAGAAACGGCTCTCCAGTCAAAATAATGGGGAATGAGATTGGTTATGTTTCTAATGTAAAAGTAATAAATAATGATGAAATTTTTATATCTTTTGTTTTAACAAATCCTAAAATTTCAATTCCAGCAGGGACTATTGCAAATATTGAAAGCACCGGTCTTGTCGGCTCTAGATCTTTAGAGCTTTATCCTCCCACAAAACCGGCTAAGATTGATGAGCTTCTTTTACCAACAAATCCAGAACGAGTTCAAGGTGCATTTGAAAATTCTGCTAGAATTGCTCAAATTTTATATAATGCATCCTCTAATGTTAATAAATCTTTGGATATTAATAAAATACCTGTAATGAAAAAACTTGTGCATAATAGTTATCAGCAATCAGTAGCAATGCCAGAACAAATTGATAAAATTAACGAACAACAAACTGAAGTAACAAATTATCTAAAAAATAATGAAAATATAAAAAAAATTAATAAAAACATGGAGAATTTTGCAAGATGAGCAAGTTAATTTTAGATAAAAATACAATAATTTGTGATTTTCCTTTAATTGAACACAATTTAAGCGTAATAAGAAACAAAGAAACATCTTCAGAATTATTTAGAAATGCAACAAAAAGATTGGCTTATTTGTTAATGTTTACAGCTTATGGAAATCTACCAATGCGAGAAATCGAAATTGATACCCCAATTTGTAAAACTATATCGAAACAAATTGATCCAGATGCGGATATAATTATTGCACCTATTTTAAGAGCAGGGCTCGCGTTTGCCGATGTTGCAGCAGAAATCTTGCCACAAGCAACAATTAGACATATTGGAATGTATCGAGATGAAAAAACGCTTCAACCTGTTTGGTATTATAACAAAACACCCATTGAACTAGAAAAGCCTGAAAAAACTTTTGTCTATGTTCTAGATCCAATGCTTGCAACCGGAAATTCTTCAATAGAAACAATTAATTTATTCTTAAAAAAAGGAATGAAAGAAGAAAATCTAACTTTTGTTAATCTGTTGGCATCTCCTCAAGGAATAAAAAACATCCGTGATAAATTTAAAAATATTCGAATTGTCAGCGCTCATATTGATGAAAAATTGAACGAAAAAGGATATATAGTTCCAGGACTAGGTGATGCTGGGGATAGATTATTTAATACATTTAGTTAAAAGGTTATAATTATGTTTTATTTAGGTGAAATTAATAATAAAAAAATATTAAAATCCACAACTTTGAACAATTTAGAACATTGTTTTACAACAAGGGAAAGCGTTATTTGTAGTTCAGAAAATGAAATTTTACAAAAAATTGAACAAAACAAAAGTGAATTGTGTAAATATTTAAAAATTGACTCAAAAAATCTCATTTCACCCAAACAAACCCACAGTGCAAACATAGAAATTGCTCAAATTGGTAGAAATATTTATCCAGACACTGATGCAATGATTTTAACAAATAAAGAACAAGCAGTTTTTTTAAACTTCGCAGACTGCACTCCTATTATTTTATTTGATAAAAAACAAAATATAGCATCAATTGTGCACGCCGGCTGGAGAGGTACAGTTAGAAAAATAGCTACTAAAACTATTGAAAAAATGACAACCGAATTAAATTGCGATGTTAATAACATCGTAGCAGTTATTGGACCTACTATTGGGGTTTGTTGTTATGAAATAGGTGAAGAAGTTTATGAGCAATTAAGCGCTGTTATTATGGATGAGAAAAAAGAAGATTGCTTTAAAATAAAAAATGGAAAAATATATGCGGATTTAAAAAAAATCAATCAATATCAAATTCAAAGCACTGGCGTGAAAAAGGTTGAAGTAAGCGAATATTGCACATGTTGTGATAATGATAAGTTTTTCTCATACCGTAAAGAAAATGAAACAACAAATAGACATAGTGCAATTATAAAATTAAAATAAATTAGTCTTTTTTTACATATTCAAACCAAACACCTAGGTTTTCTTTTTGAATTTGTGTGATTTTTTCTTCGTATTTGTCTGTTGGTAATCCTATTTTTTTACATAGTGATGAGATAGCCCTGAGTTGTTTTATTTGAAGTTCTGCAAAACTCAGGTTATTTTGAGATGTAATATTTTTTTCTTTTGCTATTTTAACAAAATCATCATGTGCTTTTTCAAGTAAATCAATTTGTTGTTTTACAAGACCATCAATCGGTTTATTGAATTGTTCTGCCATATCAATTTGTTTTTGTATTTGTAAAAATAATTTTTGTGTATGATTTATCATTTTAACTCCTATCTTATGTCTACCACTTCACAATGAGAAACATATCTAATCCATTCCATAAATGGGATTTCTACTGTCATATTATTATGATGAGGATTTGATATTGTTATTGTTCCTTTAGCTTTATTTATACCAACAACTCTATAAGCATGTTGTTTAACCAAATCAAATTCCTTATTCCAATAAAAATTATCATTATTACCCTTTAATCCAAATAATATTACTGAATTAGGATTTTTTATATGTTTATCTATAACATCCATATAAGCATTCACATCAACATTGCTTAAATCCAATTTATCTATAATTCGTTTTGTATTATGTTGACCACATACTAAATTAATTGCATCTATTGTAAATCCGCCATCTAATATTTTTTTCATTGATAAGAAATCAAAAGAATTCATTAATTCATCCACACTATGATATGTGGTTTTAGACCCCTTAAATAAGTCATCAGCTCTAAAATCAGCACAAGCCAATTCTAACATTCTTAATCCTTTTGATGCCTTTAATGTGTATTGTGTTCCATTTTCTTTCGGGTCATTTGATTTAATTATTTTTTTTGCATTTCCTGTAGTAATAGCCAGTTCAGTATAAGATTGACTAGTAATATTTTCAAGTTTTATTGGCACATAAGCATAAGAACTCATTGTTTTTTGTCCAAATTTACTAGAATCAAGATTAATCTCACCTATTTTTTCTCGTTTAAATTTAATAGGTTCTTTAGCATCTGGTAATTTTAAAGAAATAATATCACCTTCTTGACTAAATAATTTAAAAATTTGCCCCTTACCAACAGGAGTATCCATTAATGCTCCAAATCCTGAGATTAACCAGCAATCACAAATTGAACCTTGATTTAATTTATAAGTCATTGAGGTTGGGAAAAGGTCTCTGAACGTTTCTTCATCCAAACCGATTTTAATTAATTCTTCTCCGGAGTTGTAATATAATGTTCCATTTGCCGTTTTTCTTAATTCTCCGATTGGTATTATTTTATTTATAGCTTGCTGATTATGTACCGGATTTTTATAATAATTGTCAATTACGGATTGATGAATTTCCGGATACCCTTTAGCGTATAAATTTGTATTTGCACTTGTTTTTTTGTGAAGTTCTTTGTTTGAAATATTTAACAATGTTGAAGTGCTGTGTTGTTCATTAAGATACCTTGAAGTCAGACAGGATTGTAATAAGGTAAAATCGGGCGCAATGTTATGTCGATAAACCGATAGATTATCATTGATTAAATTTATTGCTCTTATCATACAATTTTTATCTTCTATAATTCTTAAAAAATCAGCTAATACAATATCTTCAAAGTCCCCAGTTTCTAAAAGTTTTTTAGCTATATATTTTTTTTGCTCATATGTAAGACTAAAACTTTCATCTTTGTTGATTTGATGAACACTTGTTTCTTTTTTAATTTTACTCATAATAAATTCAGGTGATAGTTCCTCTAATGAATAAAACAATTCTTTCATAATTGGTTGCCCATCTTTTATTCGTCCTAAAACAATTTGTCTATATTGCTCATTATTTAAAATATTTATTAATTCTGTAGATGTAAAATCTTTGGCATAAGGAGAGTTTAAAATTACATCAACAATTTGTTTATCCGATGCGGAAAATTTACATTGTCCATTTTGAATTTGTTCAATAATTACATCACTTGTTATTTTGTTAAATAACTCAGGTGTAAGTTTATTACCTGCAGCTAATTCTTTTGCTACTCTATCCAAAACAAAATCTTGTGCGTGCAAAATTTTATAAATATCATATGTACTCCAATCTTGAGAATTTAATATTTCTCTTAATACAGCTTCATTCTTTGAATTTTTTACTAAATTAGTAAACCCTTCTGTTCTTAAATCCGTTAATGTTTGTTTGGTAATTTTTTCACCGGCAACTATTTTTTTATATAAAGTATCAGCACAATTTAAATTGAACATATCCTCAATTAATTCAGGATTAATATTTTTTAATTCCGGGTTTTCAAATATCTTTGATAAAATAAAATTGTTTTTTGAAGTAATATTGTATGATTGGATAATATGTTCATAATCGGCACTAATAGCCGTGTTATTGGCTCTTACATTATTAATAGGTATATTATTATTTGGATTTATAGTAATTCCATTTACAGAACAATCTTGTATTATTATTTGTCCGTTTTCTTTTTTTACTATTGCAAGAATAGGTGATAATCCCGGGTCTTTAGAATTTATATGTTCTTTTCTGATATAGAAAGATTCTCCATCTTGAAGATTATTTAATGCTTCTTGCATATCTTCCCTATTCATATTTATTGAATAATTTTCTTTTCCATTAAATTCAAGTATTGTATCTTTACTATCAATTCTTAAATCTTCACCTAATGTTAAACTATAATTTTCGGGTTTCTTGGAATATAAAGCAATTAATGCGCTAATTTCATCTTGCGGCGCGTTAAGCATTTTGTTAATTTCGTCAATAGTATATTTTTTACCCGTATTAGCTAACTCTAAAATTATGTCCTTTTGATTTAGCGATAATTCTTCTCCATTATTAAGAACACCTTCTGTTAGCATTATTTTTTTCTGTGCTTTTTGTAATTTTATTTCACTAAGTGTTTTTGCTTTTCCGCTTTTTAATATTTCATTAATTTCAGCACTTGTAAAATCAAAGCTAGAAAAAATAATTTTCGTAAGAAGCGCTCTTTCTCCCTGTGTAAGTTTTTGATTATTATTAATCGGAATATCATCATTGGATAAACCTATTTTTGTCATTGCTTTTTTTATTTCTACCGGGTCAAGTGAGTCCATCAATGTATCATTTATTACTTTGAGCTCGTCTTCGGGTATTTTTTTAATACTTTCTAATATTTTTTTACAAGTTGTTTGATCTGAACAATCTAATTTATATAAAATTGAAGCATTATCACTTAATAATATATTCATATAATCTTGCTGTAATTCTGGCGGTAAGTTCTTGTCTTTAATTCGTTGGGCAATAGGCATATTTCCTTTTAGATTTTTTAATTCATCATCCGGAAGCTCTCTTAAAAAAGATAAAATTTTTCCTAAATGATTTTTAGCTTTTGGATTTTTTAATATGTTTTCCAGTGTTTCCGGTGCTAATTGCGCAAGTCGCTCTAATTCAGGCTTATCAAAACTGAGAACACCATTTTCTTGCATTATTTTATTAATTTGTTCTGCAGTATATTTTGTTGGGGCTGGTTTTTGAGGCTCATCTGTAGTTATTTTAGTTGGTTTACTTGGTAAACCTTCAGTTTTTGATGCTGCTGCTAATGGTGCTTGGGTTTCATTTGCAGCGAAATTTATTATTTGTGTTTCATTTGTTGAAATAGATTGCAACTTACTATCTATAGCTGTTTTAAATTCAGCATCAGTACAATTTAATAAATAGTCAATATTTTTTCTATTTTTTATACAATCTTTATTTTTTTCAAAGAAATCAATTATTGCTTCAAAACGTTTAGGATTAGATATTACTTTTTCTATATTTTTATCAACAATCATTCTATTACCAAAATCATCAGTGAATGAATATGCTTTATCAAAGAGTTTAGCCTGTTTTGAATTATAAGACATAACATCTTCTAATGAAAGATTAGGATATTTAGGATAGCCGTTTTTATCAACCGCAGTATGCAATTCAACTAATGTAGCATGTTTTTCCGGTGGTAAATTTACAAAATCCAAATTTCTGCTTAAACAAGCATCTGCGAATCTAGGATCTCCGTTAGCTAATAATTTATCAACCAGCTCCATAGATATTCTGGATTTATCTTTTAAATTAACAACCATATTTAAAATCAGAACTTGATTATTAGTTAGTTCTTTTGTATTTTGGGGGTTCAAAACACTTAATGTACCTGTGCTATTTTTTATATTAGAATTTTCAAGAATTTTTATAGCATCTGAAGCTTTATTAGTATTAACTACAGCTATTTGCCCATCTATTGGGGGCTTATAAACAGGTAAATCTTTGTTTGGAGTATATTTTCGCGTTCCTTTGCCCTCCACATAAACAGCCAAACCATTACCTGCTCCGGCCATAGCCGCATTCATTAATGTCCCTTCTACGGTCACTTGACCTGTTTGAGCAAATTCTGCAGCGGCACCAATTGCAGTATCACTGGCTACAGAAGCTCCAAACTTTGCATATTTACCCATTGTAGAAGCAAGAATTTTGCCCCCGGCTTTCATACCTAAAGCCGTTGATAGACCATCAATAGCTGCAGATTGTCCAATTTCTCCCCAATCTGACCAACTTGATAAATCAGCAACATCATTTGTTGCACGATTCGAAACTTCAACAGCAGCACTCGTACCGGTTGCTATTAATCCGGCAGCCAAAACACCTCCGGCACCACCTGTTGCAACTGTTAGAGCAACTGTACCCGCAACTGTTACTGCGCATTTAACCCAACCAGCGGCAGAAGCGACATCTTCCCTATATTCTTGCATTTTTTGCTCAATATCTTTTACCCCAATCATTTTTAGGTATTTTTCATAATCTGCTTCATGTGCTTTTATTACATCATCATAATTTCTTCCATTTAACGTTTGGTCTAATTGTGCTTTTGCGTTTGAAGCAGAAGCACGCACAAGGGATTTTAAATTTACAAATTTTGTCTCGTCAGAATATTCTTCATAATTTGGCATATATTCTTTTATTTTATCTATTCCGCCAAAGGCTTGTTCCATTTCTCGTATACTTTCTTCAGAATATTCTTTTTCTGCTAGGGCATTTAATGAATCAACTGTATTTTTAGCAGAAGTAAGTTGTAAATATTCAGGATGATTTCTTTGAATTTTTTCAACAAGTTTATGGTCATATTTGCCTTGCCCCATAATTTTTTCAACTTCTTTACCAAATTCTTCTCTTGTCATTGTATATTGTGAAGCGTACAATCTTGATACCTTTTCCCTAAAAGCATCATAATTCGCATAAGCTTCTTCAATATCCGATTCGCCAAATATATCAACAATAGCTTGTCCTGTATATTCTGTCCAACCCATTTGTCTAAGTTGTCTATCTAAATCTACAGAAGCTTTAAGTTGCCTATCTAATAAAGTTCTGGCCGTAAGATGATTCATTTCTCTTGAAATCCGCATTTCTTCTCGCCATGCAGGGTCTTGAGCTTTTGCAATTTCCTCAGGAGGAAATGAACTCATTTTTGTTTGAGCCGCGTCTAAAACATATTTATATTTATCAATTTTATCTTTGTTTTCCTCATTTATTCTATCAATAAATATTTGACACTCTTGGGCTGTTTTGAATGAATCTATCGTAGTCAACATTGCTCTAAAAGTGCTTTCTTGCTTTCTATGTTGAATTGTTTCATCTGAAGCTTTATATTTTTCTAAAAATTCAGATTTATTTTTTAAGATTTCTTCTGATGAGCCATTTTCATAAGCTTCCAAAAATACCTTTTGCCCCTCGTCAGATAATTGTTTAAAAAAAGTCAATGTTTCTTTATCTGCAGAGCTAACAAAATCTCTTCTTTGTCGTTTAACATTATTAGCAGCTTTACGTTCTTCTAATTCTTCTTGCGAAACTTTGTGTCTTTCCAAAAAATCATTTAAAACAACTTCCTTAAAAGACTCAGATGAACCTCCACGAGCATCTTTAAAGGTTTGATGGTTAAAATCATGTTCATAAGCATACAAAAATAGTCTTTGTCCTTCACTATCTAATTGTTTAAAATATTCTTTAGTTTTTTCATCAGCATTTGACAAAAACTTTCTTTTTAATCTTTCTAATTTTGCAGCTTCAGCCTGAGGATTAACAACTTTTTGGGGAGCAAAAGATTGCATAATATTATCAGAGTTCAGTAATTTTTCTTGCTCGGCTAAGGGTTTAAGAAAGAATTTTGCTAAATCTTCTCTGTCGCAGCTTGTTAAATAGGCATTTCTAATTTCGTTATTATCTTTGCAATTATCTTCTAAAAATTCTTTTACCGCTTTTTTATATTTGTTACTTGGGATTCCTGATTTCGTAATCCCTAATTTTTTAGGATCTTTATTTAATAAAGCGTTTTGAGTCTCTGGAGAAACACTTAAAAATAACTCTTTAAGTTCTTCATCTCTAAATATTTGTATTAAATGTTCCTTTATATTTGCTTCTTTTTTTGCTAATTTTTCTTTTTCTTTGTCTTCAGGTATTTTTGCTGGTTCTTCTTTACCGGTAGATACGGGGTCATTATTTGTTTCTTCAGGTTTTGTCATATCTTCAGCGGGCTTAGGTTCTTCAGTCTTCTTTGTTTCAGCAGAAGGTTTGGTTTTTTCAGCCTTTTGTTTTTTTTCTGCATTATTTATTTCTACTGTATCAAATACTGCGGATTTATACTCATCATAATCATTTGTTGTTGTCCAACCGGTTATTTCTCCATTTGATTGTTGTGATGCAAAAATAGAAACATTATTTCCTTGTTTGAATATTTTTAAATCCGCAACATTATCCCCATTAAAATCAATATAAATGTCTGTTTTTAAATTTCCATCCTTGTCTTTTCCTGTAACAGCACGGCTTTTTTGACCAAGAAGCATTCCTTCTTCATTTACATATTGTCCAGATAAAATTTGTGCCAACTGTTTTTCTACTTCTTTAGGCAATTTCCCTTCTTGAAGCATAATTGATGCAACATGTTCATCGTTTAACCCTTTTACTTTTTGAGGGTTTTCCTTCCTATATTTTTGTATTTCAGCCTGGATATCCTGTAATTTTATTTCTGCCATAACAACAAACCAACTATCTGAACATGTTATATATCGGCAATTTTTTAAAATCCTTTAATAAAAACAGAAAAAGTGTTACGATATATTAAAAAAAGCTAGCAACAACTGCCAGCTTTTATTATGTAATAAGACGCTTAATATTTTCTTGAAAATTCATCATAATGGTTTGGGAAAAATTCTTCTCTAATGTATTTTAACCAACCTTTTGTACCTTTACCCATCATTACTTGTCTATATGCAGCATTTCCCCTTGTCCAGTTTTTACGCAAAAATTCTAACATATCCCTTACATCTGTATATGTGAATGATATTTTTTTATCTGTCGGATTAATAGTTGGCTTAATACTCTCGATATAACTATCGTGTCTATTTGAACCACCTTTTGCTAAATATTCCCAACGTTCTGCAAATGTGTTTTTTAATTTTTGATTTCCTGCAAAATCTGCGCATAATTCTCTTTTTATTTTGCATACAGCCTTAGGAAATTTTATTCCATTTCTTGTTAACTCTTCAACCCCCGTAATAAAACGAACCATTATCTCAACAAGCATTTGAGGTTTGGGATTGCCATTAAGCGCATTTTCTTGCGCTTTAGTTGCAATATCAGAAAAATTATTGTGCTTAACTGTAGGGATTAATTTTAATCTCTCCGATACTGTTTCCATTGAACATGAAATATTTCGTGGACGAAGCCCACAAAAAGTAGGGGTGCTTGCTAGTGATGTTATTTTCATAATTCTTATTTCCATTTATTATTTTACAAAATTATTAAATAACAAAAACATATATTTTTGATATTAATGTTGCGAAATATTAATTTTCATAAATATTCAAAAATTTATATTTGAAAAATATTTTATTTGGGTTATCATTTTAATATGTCAAGAACTTGTGGAATAGAATGAGGGGAAAATAATCATTCTATAGTTTTTGCAATAGAATTAATACAGAGATACAATAAAGTAAAGGTGAATAAAAATGGGAATAAAAGGTAAAGTAGACAGAATGGTAGTTCTTGCTTGTGAAGATTGCAAAAGAAGAAACTACACTACAACAAAAAACAAAAAAACATTAAAAGAAAGAATGGAATTGAGCAAATATTGCCCATTCTGCAAAAAACACACTAACCATAAAGAAACAAAATAGTTTATAAAAGGTTTTGGAGTCTTGATTTTCAAGACTCGCATGCGTCCTTAGTTCAGTTGGTAGAACGTCGGTCTCCAAAACCGGATGTCGAGGGTTCGAGTCCTTCAGGGCGCGATTTATTAGAAAATGAGGCAACTATGGGATTACAAGAAGCTAAAGAATCAATAATAACATACTTCAAAGGGGTAAAGTCCGAATGGGGTAAAATTACTTGGCCAACGAAGGAACAAGTTAGAAACGAGACAATTGCGGTAATTCTTATAGTTTTTGCTTTTACCATATTTATTTTACTTTTGGATATGGTGTTTAAAGGATTTTTTAATCTTATAAAACTGGGATAGTACTTAGAACGGGAAAGAATGATGGCTGAAGATAAAAAACAAAAATCAACCGAAGTGGAAGAAATTTTAAATGAAAAAGAAGCTGGATTACAAGCTGGAAAAGAAAAGGCTCCACAAAAAAGATGGTATATCGTTCATACTTATTCAGGACACGAAAACAAGGTAAAAGTAAACCTTGAAAAACGTATTGAATATATGAACATGGGAGACAAAATCTTCCGCGTTGAAGTGCCACAAAAAACAATTACAAAAGTTAAAGATGGCAAAAAACAAGACCGTGATGAAAAAATCTTCCCTGGTTATGTTTTAGTTGAAATGATTATGGATGATGACAGCTGGTATGTAGTTAGACATACAGCGGGCGTTACAAAATTTGTAGGTTCTGCTAAACGTCCTATCGCAGCTAAAGATAGCGAAATCAAAAAAATCATTCACAGAACTCAAGGTCAATCAGTTAAAATTGAACTTGATGTTAAGGTTGGAGACAAAGTTAGAATTGTTTCTGGACCATTTGCAGACTTTATCGGTGATATTACAGAAGTTTATCCTGATAAATCAAAAATCAGAGCTAACGTTTCAATCTTTGGACGTGAAACTCCGGTTGAATTGGAATACAAACAAATTCAAAAAGTATAGATATTTATTAGAAAAGTGGCAGGTTTTTATCTGAGTCGGATATAACCGCTATGACCACGAAAGGAGATACAAAATGGCTAAAAAAGTAGTAGGAAAAATTAAACTACAAATCCAAGCCGGTAAGGCTAACCCATCACCACCAGTAGGTCCAGCATTGGGTCAACACGGTGTTAACATCATGGACTTCTGCAAACAGTTTAACGCTAGAACAGAAGCTCAAGCTGGATACATTATTCCAGTTGTTATTGATGTTTACGAAGATAGAAGTTTCACATTCGTAACAAAATCACCACCAGCAGCTGTATTGGTTAAGAAAGCTCTTAATCTTCAATCAGCTTCTGCAGCTCCAAACAAAACAAAAGTTGGACAAATCACACAAGCTCAGCTTGAAGAAATTGCTAAAACTAAAATGGAAGACCTTAATGCAACCACTTTAGAAGCAGCAGTTGAAATGATTAAAGGTACATGCCGTTCAATGGGCGTTACAGTAGCAGAATAACAATGGGAGGCGTAAGCCGTTAAGACCATAAAGGAGAAATTAATGAGTAAATTAACTAAAAAACAACAAAAAATAAATGAAATGCTTGAAGGTATGGTTCAACCTACCAACGCTAAAGAAGCATTGACTAAACTTCAAGAAATCTCTAAAGCAGTTTCTAAATTCAACGAAACAGTTGAATGCCATATGAGATTAGGTATCGAAGTTAAACACGCTGATCAACAAGTACGTTCAACAGTAGTACTTCCAGCTGGTTTGGGTAAAGATGTTAGAGTTTGCGTTATTGCTAAAGGTGCTAAAGCTACTGAAGCTAAAGAAGCTGGTGCAGAAGAAGCAGGCGCAGAAGAAATCATCGACAAAATCGCTGGCGGTTGGTTTGAATTTGATACTTTGATTGCAACACCTGATTGTATGGGTATGTTGGGTAAATTGGGTCGTGTTTTAGGTCCAAAAGGTTTAATGCCTAACCCAAAAACTGGAACAGTTACACTTGACGTAGCTAAAGCAGTTAAAGATGCTAAAGCTGGTAAAGTTGAGTTCCGTGCTGATAAACAAGGTATGGTTCACGTGCCAATCGGTAAAGTTAACTTCACTCACGAAGATTTAGTTACTAACTTTGCAACTCTTGCTGATGCTGTTTTGAGAGCAAAACCAGCTTCTGCAAAAGGTGTTTATGTTAAATCAATTTTCTTAACAACTACTATGGGACCAAGCATCAAATTAGATAGCAAAACATTAGCTACTGATGTTAAAGAATACTTGGGCGCATAATTAAGTCAAGTTAATCCAAAAAATTTGAAAGCTACGCATTTTGCGTAGCTTTTTTATTATAATTTTACTCAACAAATTCATGTATTAACAACGATTGAAAAATATGCTATAATAGTAGTAGATGGTCAAAATATAAGGAGAACTATGTCTTATAGCTTTAACATCCCTAACAGCAGACCAATGATTCAAGAGTCGCAATCAATGAAAAACAACGGCGGTGGCGGCAATACCGGCTATTTCCAAAGAGGCAGGAAGAAAAAAGAAGACGAAAGCACCCCCATGTTTTCTGAAAAAGATGATGCTGATTCTTTTATATTAGAAACAAAAGACGAAGAAACAGCTCCCCCAAAAACAGAAAAACTGCTTAACACAATTCTAAACAAAGCAAAAAATATCCTTCAACAGCCAGAAAAGCCATCGAACAATCCATTTGCATCAGGGTCTGACGTGTAGAAAAAAGTTACATATCTAAGCCGATGTCTAAAGTTCCAGCTTTAGCAACTATTGCGCTGGAAGAAATTATATCTACTCCTATTGCTGCTATTTCATTTACAGTAGAGAGATTAACATTTCCGCTTGCTTCAACAATAGCTCTTCCATTAATGTATTCAACGCATTCTTTCATTTGAGCAACAGACATATTATCAAGCATTATAATATCTGCTCCCGCTGCAACAGAAGCTTTTACCTGTTCAAAAGTATCACATTCAACTTCAATTTTATGAGCATGAGAAATGTTTTCTCTAACTTTTGCAACAGCTTTTTCTATTGAACCACCAGCTAATTTGATATGATTATCTTTTAGCATAACACAATCACTTAAATTAAATCTATGTAAAGCACCACCGCCAACTTTAACGGAATATTTTTCAAACATTCTAAAGTTTGGAGTTGTCTTTCTCGTATCAACGATTTTAGCTTTATATGGCTCAATCGCTTTTTGATATTTATTAGTTTCAGTTGCTATACCACTCATACGTTGAATATAGTTCAAAGCGGTTCTTTCACCAATGAGGATAAAACGAGCTTTACCTTCAATATCTGCAATCTTATCACCTTTTTTAATAACATCGCCATCTTTAAAATAAGTCGTTACTTTAATATCTTTATCCAAAACTCTAAATACCATCAACATAACATCTAACCCGCATAAAATACCATCTTGGCGAGTGTTTAATTCAGCACTAATGACATCATCTTCATTAGCCAAATAATCTGTAGATATATCGCCAAAGCCAATATCTTCTTTCAATGCTGATTTTACATGCTCTTCAATTATAAAATTATGCAATAAAAATTTTGTCATCTGCTTCTTCCTTAACTAAACTACTATGTTTTGCTTCCGGCGATAACTCCGGATAATCTTTTCTATAATGTCCGCCTCTAGATTCACATCTTTGTAATGCCAAAGTTGTAATTATCTTTGAAACACACAATAAATTTCTAAACTCATATTCCTTAAAATTAGAACATTTATTTTTGTATTTAAATTCTTTTTCTAATTTTGAAATTACATCTAATGCCTTTTTCAAATCGTTTTCAGTTCGTTCAATTCCAACCAAATCCCACATTGTTTGTTGCAATTCTTTTTTCATTTTTTCAACATCTACTTCATAATACTCATCAGTATTTTCATAAAGCTTAATTGTTTCCAAAATTGAATCATCAATAACATCTGAAACTTCAAGATTTGAAAACGATAAATAATCAGACAACTCATACGCTGAAACAACACATTCTAAGAGTGAATTACTAGCTAATCTATTTGCCCCATGCAACCCTGTACAAGCAACTTCGCCTATAGCATACAAACCATCTAACGAAGTTTTTGCGTTAGTAATATCCGTTTTTATTCCACCCATCAAATAATGACAAGCTGGAGAAACTGGGATTAAATCTTTAGTAATATCTACCCCTTTTTCAAGACATAATTTATAAATATTTGGAAACCGTTTCAATAATTTTTCTTTACCAATCAAAGTTGCATCTAAGTATGCACATCTTTCTCCTGATTTTTTCAACTCAGCAAAAATTGAGCGGGTAACAATATCACGAGGGGCTAAATCTTCTAATTGGTGGTATTTATGCATAAAAGGAACGCCTTTAGAGTTACACAATTTAGCGCCCTCACCTCTAACGGCTTCTGAAATCAAAAATCGACTATCATCATTAGGCAAACTTAGTGCTGTTGGATGAAATTGAACAAACTCCATATCGGAAATAACAGCACCTGCTCGATATGCCAACGCCATACCATCACCCGTTGCTACTTGTGGATTTGTTGTATATTTATAAACCTGTCCAATTCCACCGGTTGCAAAAACGGTCGACGATGAATATATAACCTCATATTCATCAATAGAAGATTTATAACAAATAACACCTTTTATTTTACCATCTTGATTTTTAATTAATTCTACAGCCAATGCTTGCTCATATACAGTTATACTAGGATGCTCTATCACTTTTTTAACAAGTGCTTTTTCCATATTGGCACCTGTTGAATCGCCACCAGCATGCAATATCCTCTTTACACTATGAGCCCCCTCCAAAGTAAAGTTAAATTCATTTTTTTCATTTTTATCAAACTCAACACCATATTCTAATAAATCTTTGATTACAGTATTCGAGTTTTCAGAAATAAACGTTACAACATTCTCATCAGATAATCCTGCACCAGCTTTTAACGTATCTTGAACATGAATTTTTACAGAATCCACAGCATTTTCAGGCAACACAGCAACTATACCACCTTGAGCATGACTAGAATTACAATCAGACAAACTTGCTTTTGTTAAAACCAACAATCCATCCGGCAATGTCATTTGATCCGACAGCTTTAATGCCGCATACAATCCTGCAATACCGCTACCTATAATAATTACTGAATACTTTGAATGTTTCACGCTGAGAACCTCTATTTTTTCTTGCCCCTAACAAGATTTTTCTTTTACAACATTTTATTACAAAAGAACTTTTTTTTCACCCCCTAAAAAATCAACCTTAAATTTGATGAGAATAAAAAATGTTTGATTTAAAATAAAAATAAAGGAGAAAAACAAATGCTTGGCTGGGACAGTTCAGAAGAAGATAAAGCTCTAAAATCCGTAGGAATGGAATTAATGTTTTTAACTCGAGAAAAGTATTCTTTAGATGATGGCATCACTGCAGTTGAACTAGCAAAACTTGTTAATCTCCCTTTAGACACAGTTAAAAAGAAACTAAAAATCCTTACAGACGCCAAAATAATTAGGGTTAAAGGTATTAATCCAAAATGTTTTATGTTTGATGAATATCAATTTCAAAGAATGAATGAAAATGACCCGATTTATAAACATTTATGTAGCTTTGATGATGTAGATTTTGACAAATATTTTAATTATTAAATAAACAATAAGCTTAGTCCAATTACAAACATTCCAGCAATTATACCAGTTATAACATGGTGATTTTCACCATATTCTCTTGCCATAGGTAACAACGTATCAAATGAGATATAAACCATTATACCAGCAACTGCTGCAAACATTGCGCCAATAACCCATTCAGGGAAAAATGTTTTTAAAAACAATATACCAACAAGACCTGCTATTGGTTCAGAAATCCCTGACAAGAAAGAATACCAAATAGCATAACGCTTTTTACCAGTGGAATGATAAACAGGCAAAGCAACTGCAATACCTTCTGGAATATTGTGAATAGCAATTGCTATTGCAACAGGAATTCCCAAACTTAAATCATGACTTGAAACCAAAAAAGTAGCTAAACCTTCAGGGAAATTGTGTACGGCAACGGCTATTGCTGTAATTAATCCTGCTCTTTTGATTTTATGTTTATGGTTGCAATGTGAGCAATCCGAAAATAAATCCTCTTCAATATGATCAGGTATAAAATAGTCAATTAAAATCGCAATTAAAATACCGATAAAAAATGCAACAAAAGTTATTAAACTTGCTATTTTTTCACTAAATGAAGCAATAAGCATTAATTCTGATGATTTCATTAGTTCTGTCAAGCTAATGTAGACCATTACACCTGCAGAAAAACCTAAACCGATAGAAAGCACTTTAAGATTATCACGTTTAACAAAAAACGTCATAAATCCGCCTACCAATGTAGACATGCCGGCAAATAGCGTTAAAACTAAGGGTAATAAAACTTGTGAATTCATAACATTAGTTTATCACGTGAAAATAATTTAGCTAGCCTAGCAGCAAGAAAACAATAAATTTATTTTGAAATGCATTCTTGCACAAACGCATTTGCGATTACACAAGCTTTTTCGTATGCTTCTGGGTCATTTTGAGCAGATAGTTTTTCGTAAGCTCTATCAAATGCTTCATCAGCAAGTCTTACCAATCCTGGATTAGTTTTCAATGTTAAAAGGTCATTACTGATATTATCAGTTTTAATTTGTGATTTTCCAGCGATAGCGCTTTGTCCAACTGGAAAATTTTGAGAAATAGTAGAATTAGTTTCTTCTGACAACTGTTCTAAATTTTCTTCTTTAATTTCAGTCGGCTTTACATTTGCTTTTTTTTGAATAGCCCCTAAATTAATATTACTGTTAAATTCTGTGCTCATATATTTTATCTCCGATTAATATCTCTTGTGTGTTTATTGCTTTAAAACACGAAGTAATTTTTTTTTGCTAGTTAAATTTAAAAAAATATATAAATTTCTTAAAAAACTGATTTTTAAAATCTTAAATTCAATCATATCAATAAATTACGATATATAAAACTACTTTACATTTCTTAACAAACATGATAAATTTAGTATTTTTTTGAAAAAAAGCTTGATTTTATTATAATTGAAGATTAATATTTTAATATGAAAATTTAATATAAAATCGGGACGTAGCGCAGCTTGGTAGCGCACTACCTTGGGGTGGTAGGGGTCGCAGGTTCAAATCCTGTCGTTCCGATTTTTTGTTGCTTATTATTACTAAATTTTAAAGTGTTGAATATTTTCTATGTACCAATTTTTATGATAAACTAAAATTGATTTTCTTAATAAGGACAATTAAATGGATGTAAAAGTAAGTGCTTTTATAAGAGTGAAAGAGGAAATTAATACTATAGAAGCCTGTTTAAATTCTATTGAAGGAGTTTTTGATAGAATAGTTATTATCCATTCTAATGAAGAAGATGACGGAACAATTAATTTTATAAGAAATAGGCAAATCAACTATCCCAATTATGAAGTATATGAATATCCCTATATGGTAATTCCTAGTCATGATACTAAATACAAAACTAAATTCGACGATAAAAACACATTAGCTGCTTATAACAATTTTGGGCTTAAATTTTTTGAAAATGAAGAATACGTAATAAAAATAGATGCCGATCAAGTTTATATTAACCAATTTTTAAAAGAAGCAGTTACACGCCTAAAAACAGAAAACGAAGAAAATATAAAATATGCACTAAAAGGGTATAACACATTTATTTGGAACAATAAACTAGTGAAATACGCACCAACGCCAATCAATGGATATGAAGGTGATAGCTTCTTTATTAAGCGGAAGTACATGGATAAATTTATCCATAACGGACAATATGAATCATTATTATTAAAAGACATAAAACAAACTCGCATTTGGTATAAACCTTTATGGTTTCATTTTATGAAAACGATAAAAAACAATGGCAATATTAGAGAAAATAATATGCTTAGTGAAAGTGAAATTGAATTTTTAACAGAGCAAGAAAAAACTCTTTTTAATACAAATATTCGACCTTTGTTAAACAATTCCAGTTATTATAATATAGGTTTATAATCCCCCCCCATAACCTAATAACATCACCACTATACACTATTTGCAATCATTTAATATTTAATTTATGAAAGGAAATATGCGCATTTTCATTGTGGCATACGATAATTTGTTAATACGGCGCATTTTGTGATTAATCCGATGTTAAACAATGTCTGTATTTGAGATTTATTATAATCAACAATGTGTTGAACAAGGATTTGTCGAGCTTCGGTTTTTGCTTGTTGTGCTTGAAGCACATCTAAAAATGTGGCTTCTCCAATTTCCATTCTTATTAAAGATATTTTTAAACTTTCTTCTGCTGAAAAAACTTCTTTTTTTGCAGCTTCAATTTTTTCAAGTTGAGTCTTTGAGTCATAATATGAACTAATAATGTCTTCTTTTACTTGGCGTTCCATTTGTTTAAGCTTGAGTTTTTCCGCTTTTAATTTTTCATTTTCCATTCTTGCACGAGCAATAGTATTTGCTCCTAAATTTTTTCCTAGAGGGGCTGTAACTTGTAATGTTACTGAATCGTTTGTTCTAAGACCTAGACGAACAGTTCCGACTTGTTGGTGTGAAGCAATTATTGCAATTTTGGGAATAAAATCAGCATAAACTTCATTTTGTCGGATTTCTAAAGCTTTTATTTCTTTGCGTTTTCTGTTTAAATCATCTCTTTCTTTTAATGCAATTTTGTAAAGTTTCTCTACATCATAACTTGGGTCAATAATGTTTTGTATTCTTATTGTTTGCTCTACCGGATAAACAGTTGTTCCAACATCTATCCCCATAATGTTTGCAATTCTGGCTTGCAGATAGCGCAAAGAATTAAATAGAGTAATATATTCCTGTTTAGCTCTTGCCGCTTCTGCTTCTGCTCTATAAGTGTCAAATTTTGAGCTTAAACCCATTTCATATTTAGCTTTAATCATTTTTAGTTGTTCTTCTCTATCTTGAAGATTAACACGATAAACGTCTATTTCTAACTTTCGTCCAAGTAAATTATAGTAATTCATTGCTGTGTTATACAAAACTTCATCTAAAGTGTAATCAAGATTATAAGACGCAGATTTTATAGCATTTTTAATAGCAGCCATCTCAAATATGGTTTTTCCTTGATTAGTAATGTCCCAAATCAAATCAAAAGAACTTTGTATAACTGTTTCACGAACTCTTATTGGAACCACTCCACCAACAAGAAATTCCCCTCTCAAATCAGAAATATCAAAGGAATAACTAAAATCAGGGATTAATTCTGCCGTTTTTGCCCAAAACTCCCAATTTGTTGCCCTAAGTTCATGATAGTTAATTTTTAAATCATAACTATTTTGGGCTGCTGTTAAAATACAATCCGCAAGATTTGCGTAAACAACGTCTGTATCTAAATATTTTTTAATTTCTCCCTCTAAAAAAACTTTTTTTTCTTCTGTTATGGGAGATTTATCAGATGTAATATTTTCTAAAAAATTATCTTCCTGCAAGTGCCAAATAAGCTCATCTTCGGCAAAAACAGGATAATATAAATGAGCAAGAAATAATAAAAATATTAACAATATTGAAAAATTTTTCATATTTGAAAGTTTATTTCAAATATTAATCTTCTTTTATACTCCATTTGAGTAAATAATTTGCTATTTTTATATAGCCATGTGTTGTTTTTTATCTAAGCAAATTTTTAAATTCAAGATACTGGAATAAATTATTTATCCTTGTATCAGCTAATTTAATGATAAAATACAATGATTATAATCCGCGTGTGCACCAGCATATTTAATATTTATAAGATTAACTCTTCTTGTTGTTTTTTCTAATTTAATCTATAATAATTAAAGTTTAATTGATAAATTATGAAAAAATATTTTAAAAAATTAATTAATAGTGATAAGTTTTCTGCAATAATTTTTCTTTTGCCTGCAATTTTAGGTTCTTTGATATTTATAATCATTCCCATTTTTTTCTCTTTTTACTTAAGTTTTACTGATTGGGATTTATTATCAGACATTAAATTTGTGGGACTAAAAAATTATATTAACTTATTCAGAGCAAAAGATTTTTATTTTATACTTTACAACACTATTTATTTTGCAATAATAACAACAATATTTGGTGTATTAATTCCATTAATTTTGGCTTGTATATTAAACTCAAAAACAAAAGGCGCTGATTTTTTTAAAACAATTTATTTTTTACCATTTATCACTCCAATGATAGTTATCGCAATTGTTTGGGCTTGGATTTTTGACCCTAATTATGGATTGATAAATTCAATTTTAAACACTAAAATTGCATGGCTATTTGATACCAAATACGCAATGAATGCTGTTATCTTTGTATCTGTTTGGAAATTAATCGGATACAACATAATAATTTTTCTAGCGGGTTTAACTGCTATAAATTCAGATATCTATGAAGCAGCTAAAATCGATGGAGCCTCTGCAATTAAAACATTTTTCGACATAACAATTCCTCAACTATCACCAACCATATTTTTTGTAATAATAATTACAACAATTTCATCATTCCAAGTTTTTGATTTGATATATTTAATGACACAAGGCGGTCCATTAGACTCAACAAATGTTTTAGTATACAAATTATACCAAAGTGCATTTATGCATTTTAATATTGGTGAAGCAAGTGCAATAGCCTACGTTTTATTTATTATAATTTTTATCTTAACAATTATTCAATGGACTCTAAGAACAAAATGGGTCAATGAAGATTAAAATCATTTACTATTAATCAATGTTCTATACTGCAAACACTGGGCTATATGTCGAGACTGAATTTGTTCACTTTCATCTAAGTCTGCAATAGTTCTAGACAATTTTAAAACTCTATCATACGCTCGCCCCGACAAGCCAAACTTTGCAATTGCAGTTTTAAGCATCATTTTTGACTCTTCATCAACTTGGCAGAATTTTTTAACTAAATTAGGAGTTAATTCAGAATTTGTAAAAATATCATACCCCTTATATCTCTCAGCTTGAATTTTTCTTGCTCTAACAACTCTTTGCCTTATCTGCGCGGAACTTTCACCGGTTGATGACATATTTAATAATTCTTCTGAACTTAAGCGCGGAACTTCAATTTGCATATCAATTCTATCTAAAAGTGGACCAGAAAGCCTTGCACGATATCTTTCTATTTGAAATTCATTACAAACACAAGCTTTTTGCGGGTCGCCTAAATGACCGCAAGGACAAGGATTCATCGACGCTAACAAAATAAAATCAGATGGGTATTCAACTGCTAATTTTGCTCTTGAAATTGCAATTTTACCATCTTCAAGGGGTTGTCTTAAAACCTCCAATACCTGACGAGGAAATTCTACAATTTCGTCTAAAAACAAAACACCTCTATGCGCAAGGGTTATTTCCCCTGGACGAGGGTTTTGCCCTCCGCCTATAATTCCAACGCCGGAAGCTGAATGATGAACGACTCTAAACGGACGCTTATTAATTAAAGGCATATCCTTAGTCAAAAGCCCAGCAATACTGTATATTTTAGTTATTTCCAAAGCTTCTTCAACTTCTAGCGGTGGTAAAATTGAAGCAAAACATTTTGATAACAGAGTTTTTCCCGACCCTGGAGGACCTACCATTAATAAGTTATGCCCACCAGCAGCTGCTATTTCTAGTGCTTTTTTAGCTTTTGCTTGTCCTTTTACATCTTTAAAATCAAATAAAAATTCTTCTTCCTTAACTTCTACCAACAACTTATTAATATCAACAGAAACTTTTTCTAAAGGTGCGTATGTTTCATCTGTTGCAAAATGATTAACAACATCATTTAAATTTTTTGCGGCATAGACATTGATTTCAGGAACCAAAGCAGCTTCATATTTATTATCTTCGGGAACAATTATATTATTTATTCCTAATTTTTTAAGTCCGATTACTGTCGGTAATACACTGCTTACTGCTTTTAAGCTTCCATCTAAAGAAAGCTCCCCAATAAAGGCGTAATCATTAATTTTTTCCGCATCGATAATATCATCTGCTGTCAAAATACCAACAGCGATTGGTAAATCATAGCATGAGCCCATTTTTTTTATATCAGCAGGTGCAAGATTAACTATAATTTTTTTAGTAGGAAATAAATATCCGGAGTTTTTTATTGCAGAACGCACACGTTCTTTTGCCTCATTAACCGCCAAATCCGGTAGTCCTACAACCATAAAATGAGGAACACCTAAATTTAAATCAACCTCTACTGATATTTCATATGTATCTAATCCAACTACTGCTGCGGTTTTTACATTTGCAACCATTTTTACGCCTTAACTATCTTCTACTGTTTAATTTTGCCAATAATTTCAATATTTCTAAATATAACCAAACAAGCGTAACCATCAAACCAAATGCGCCATACCATTCCATTTCTTTACCAAAGCCCATTTGCGCACCACGTTCAATAAAATCGAAATCAAGAATTAAATTAAATGCTGCTACAAGACAAACAATAGCACTAATAGCTATACCTATTGGTGAAGATGACATAAGAGCAGCACTTAATGCATGTACTCCAAATAATGATAAAACTATTGAAACTAAATATGTCAAGGCAATACCAATTGTTGCTACAATGACTGTAGAACGGAAAGTTTCTGTAGCTTTTATTATTCCAGCTTTATACAAAGCTAACAAGGCAAATAATGTAAAAAACGTACCGGCAACTGCTTGAGAAACTATCCCAGGCATAGATGCATTAAATACAACCGATATTCCGCCTAACACCATCCCTTCACAAAACGCATAAATTGGAACAAGAATATTCATTGCCTTTCTCGTAAAACAAATAATTAGGGCTAAAATAAAACCAACAATTGCTCCGGTTGTTGTAAGCGTATTTACTTTATCTACAAAACCTAACGAATACTGATTCCAAACAACACCAAAAGAAACCAATAACAATACAAACATAACAAATAATTTGTTTAATGTTCCATTAATAGTCATTGGCTCTGCATTTATATATTGTTCTTGATTAAAACCTCTTGCCATAATAGGGTTGCTCATATTAAATTCTCCTTTATTTTTATACAAACTTTAGTTAATTATATCATACCATATTGAAATTAAAAAATTTTAAAATTAATACAAAATTAATAATCAAATTCTTGAAAAATTACTTGATTATAATATTTGCTCATGGGAGAATTAAATCAAGAGGTAGAAAAATGGTTAAGAGTAACAATTTAGTTTATTTACTGGATAGTAAAATTTATATTAATTTAACCAATTTATGTACAAATGACTGTATTTTTTGCATTAGAGGACTAAAGGACGACGTTGTCGGCTCTAATATGTGGCTTGAAAGTGAAAACATTAGTGCAGACGACGTTATTAAACAATTAAAAGAAGTTGAACAGTTAATTCCATCAGGAGTTACTTTCTGTGGATATGGCGAACCGACAATAAAAATTGACGTTTTAAAAGCCGTTGCAAAATACATAAAAGAAAACTACCCAAACACAAAAATCCGTGTAAATACAAACGGGCATGGAAATACCATTCATAAAAGAAATATTCTCGAAGAATTAGTTGGGATTGTAGATGAATTTTCTATTAGCTTAAATGGTGAAAATGAAACTCTATACAAAGAGCTTTCTCAACCTAAAATTGAAAATGCTTATAATTCAATGAAAGAATTTGCGACTAATGCCGTAAAATTAGGATTTAAAACAACATTATCCGTTGTTACAGGGTACAAAGATTACGCTGTTGATATTGAAAAATGCGAACAATTTGCAAAAGAAATTGGCGCAAATTTCCGTAATCGAGAATGGCTAAATAACGGATACTAAAAAGAAATTAAGAGAGATAATATAGTTAAAACAGACGCAAAAAGAAAGGTTAAAAAAATGAAACAAAATGTTTTAGACAAAATCATGAAACCAAAATCAATTGCGGTGGTTGGTGCTTCAACTAAACCAAAAACTATTGGTTCTGAAATCATGCAAAGATTAAGAGACTACAAATTTAATGGAAATATTTATCCTGTAAACCCAAAAGGTGGTATGATTGAAGGTTTCCAAGCATATTCTTCAATTGCAGAAATCCCAGGAGAAGTTGATTTAGCGATTATCGTTGTTAACGCTAAATTCGTGCTTGATACTATCGAGCAATGTAATGCTAAAGGCATCAAAGGTCTTTGTATTATTACTGCTGGATTTAAGGAAACTGGCAAAGAAGGTGCCGAAATGGAAAAACAACTTCTTGCTAAAGTTCAAGAATACGGTATGAGATGCGTTGGTCCAAACTGTTTGGGCGTTTTAAATACAAATCCTGAAATAATGATGGATGGAACATTTGCTGAATCTCTTCCTGTTCGTGGAGACATCGGATTTGTTTCTCAATCAGGTGCTTTAGGTGGCGGTATTTTAAATATTTTAAAAGACCTTAACTTAGGGTTCGCTCAATTTGTTTCTATCGGTAACCAAGCTGACGTTAACGCTGAAACAATGCTTGAATACTGGGAAAATGATGATGACGTAAAACAAATTTTGTTATACATGGAATCAATTCAAAACCCAGCTAACTTCAGAAAATTAGCTACAAGAATTACTAAAAAGAAACCAATTCTTGCATTAAAAGCTGGTCGTTCTGCAGCTGGTGCGTCTGCTGCATCATCTCACACAGGTTCTTTAGCTGGTGCAGATAAAGCAGCAGCAGCCTTATTGAACCAATCAGGCGTTATCAGAGAATTTTCTTTGAAAAACTTATTTGCTAACGCAAAAGCATTTTCTAACTGCCCAATTCCAAAAGGAAACAGAGTTGCTATTATTACAAACTCAGGTGGTCCTGGAATTATGGCAACTGACGCTATTTGTGAAAGCGGTATGGAGATGGCTAAAATTACAGATGAAACTAAAGACAAACTAAGAAGTTTCTTACCATCTGCGGCATCTGTTAAAAACCCTATCGATATGATTGCATCAGCTCCAATTGAACACTATACTCAAACATTAGAAACAGTTATTGCTGATGAAAATGTTGATATGATTATGGTTATTTACTTACCATTCTTAGGTTTAAAAGATATTGATGTTGCTAAAGCATTGATGGAAATCAAAGCTAAAAACCCAACGAAACCAATCTTAGGTGTATTTATGACTACAAGCGAATTCTTTACAGCGATATCTGAAATGGATGTAAATATGCCATTTTATATGTACGCAGAAGAAGCTGCAGAAGCTTTAGCTAGACTTGACCAACAACGTCAATGGATGGAAAAACCTGTTGGTAAAACTCCTTGCTATGACGTGGACAAAGCTAAAGTTGAAGCTATTCTTCGTGCATCAGTTAAAGAAGGCAGAGATCAATTAACAACTTTAGAATCAATTGATGTTCTTCAAGCATATGGAATCAGAGCTTGCAAATACGGTTTGGCAACTAACGAAGAAGAAGTTGTAAACCTTGGAAATTCTATCGGATATCCAGTTGTTATGAAAATGACTTCTAAAACAACTTCACACAAAACAGATGTTGGCGGTGTTGTTGTAAATATCCGTTCAGAAGAACAATTAAGAAACGAATACAAAGGATTACTTGAAAGACTTGAAGCTAAAGGATTAATCGATGGTCTTGAAGGTGTAATCATTCAAGAAATGGTTAAAGGTAACCGCGAAATGGTTTGTGGTATCGCAACAGACCCACAATACGGTCCAATGATGATGTTTGGTCTTGGCGGTGTATTCGTTGAAGCATTGAAAGACGTAACTTTCAGAATTGCACCTCTTACTGATATTGACGCATCAGAAATGGTTCGTTCAGTAAAAGCATACAAACTTCTTCAAGGTGCTAGAGGCACAAAACCTGCTCAAATCGAGCAAATTGAAGAAACATTATTGAGATTATCTCAACTTGTTAACGACTTCAAATTCATCGATGAGCTTGATATCAACCCACTTCTAGTTTCAGAATCAACCGGCGAAGGTATAGCCGTTGATGGTAGAATCAAAGTTAGAATGGCAGAAGCTCAAGAATACTTGAACGCCAAATGTTCTGGTTGCGGAGCATGCTAGTTTAAATAAACTAATAGAAAAGAAGGGCTTTGTTAACAAACAAGCCCTTCTTTTTTACCCCTAAACATCGGTACCTATTTTGTTTATAGGAATACTTAAAACTGCTAGCAACAATGAACCTAACAATGCACTCCAAAAACCATCTACACTAAACCCTGGAGCTAAATAACCTGCCAACATAAATAAAAATGCGTTTAAAATAAATGAAAAAATACCCAATGTTAGGATGTTAATTGGTAAAGTTATAAATGTTAAAATTGGTCTTATGATTAAATTAATTAAGCCCATTATAACAATGACCAATAACGCTGCCCAAAAGCTTGAAATACTTATTCCTGGAATTAACCATGCTATAAGCATTATAGCTAATGAATACAAAATCCATCGTAAAATCATCATCATAGTACATATTCTCCTTTCTTCTAATTTATAATTTACCCATTTTAAAAATTAAACATTAGCAACATTTCACCCTAATTACTTATTGCAATTTCATTTAAAATAAGAGTTTGTTTTTTATCTTAATATTGATATAAAGAATTTATTAAAAAATCCTTATTTTTTATTTTTTGTATTTATAATGAAAATGTGAAAGAAAATATCAAAGGTAATAAATAATATGCAAACAATTTTAGATAATAATAAGGAAGTAAAAATGTCAAAATCAGTTTCGGAATTAATTTCAAAGTTGGACAATGCAGACGCAAAAACAAAAAACGATATTGAAAATGTTTTAGTTGGAATTGGCTCACACGCTGTACCAGAATTAGTTAATCAACTTCAAATAGTTAAAGGTTCAACAAGAGGTGTTGTTGCGATGACACTTATCCGTATTGGAGAACCATCTGTTGATTTTCTTAAAAAAGCAGCTAACAACAACAAAGATTTTGAATGGGTTGCAAGCTACCTTATCGAAGAAATTAAAGGTTCTAAAGCAGCTTAATAACTTTGTTTTAAAACAATTTACACAAAAGGAGCTCAATTAAGAGCTCTTTTTTTATAAATAAATCTATAGAGTAGCAAATTTTTTTATGCTTAGTTTTTAAATGTTTAGATATGTAATATGAATTGCAATAATACTTGACTTTAGAGTTATATCTAAAATAATATAGTTATATATAATAATGAGGGGAAGATATGAAAAGTTCAACATTGTATCGTTCAAATTTATCTAAAGAAAAATTACAACAACTTGAAGGTTTTAAAACAAGAGCTGGGCATCATGTGGGAATATCTTATGATGAAAACACACCTAGCGTTTATGTTCGTCCAAAAAAAGAACGCGAACTTGATACTTTGTTAGGCAATTTCAATATTTCAACCGCTAAAGAAAAAACACCAGCTGTTTATCTACTTTCAGGCTTTTTAGTTGGTGCAATTTGTATGTTTATGATGAGTGCATTTGTTACTCTTTCAGCAAAAAGAGAAGCTGTTCTTGAAGATGCATACACTGTACCAATGATGGAAAAAGAAGCAAAAAGTTTATTCACTAAAAAGCAAAAGAAAACAAGCAGCGTAACAATTATACCCGCAGACACTCCTATTGTAGAAGAAGTACCAGTGCCAAAGACTGAAACTTATACAGTTAAATCTGGCGACACTTTAGAAGGCATTATTCTTCGATTTTATGGAAGATATGACACAGACAAAATTACTCAAATTGCAACAGCCAATAAAATGCTAAATCCAAACGCGTTGCAAATCGGTCAAAAATTAATTATTCCGTTAGAATAATAATGATAATAAAAAATCAAAAAAGCGCTTCTTTATGAAGCGCTTTTTTGTGATATTTTTTAATTTAAGGGGAGGACTTTGACATAAAGAAGAATTTATTGAAATACAAACTACCCTACTTCCAACAGCTTTTGGGTGAAGTTAGTACTACATTACTCTGTTGGTTTTTAGAAATGCACGGTACCGTCGTTTGACGCACCACGAGATTTAGTTGACATAGGGTGCAACTGCCCCTACTAAAACAAATAGTCGTTATAGGATTTTAATTCTTGATTAAAACACAAATTTTTTACCGTTTTTGCCCACCCTATATGCTATTGTAACGAATAATTTATATTAGAAATACCTAAATTATGATTTAAGAAAGTAACTTATTCTTCCAATACAAACTTTATCAAATCTTTTGTTGAATAAATATCTTCAACAATCAAAACATCACACTCTAGCTCTCGTTTTAAATCATCAACTGTTAAATCGTCCAAAAAACTTTGAGTTAATGGTTTTAACATAATTGATGGGATAATTATTGTTTCTATTTCATCTTTCTTATGAATAAGTTGTTTTATAATATCTTGTGCAACAATAAGTCCTGTAACATTTACATCCTTACCCCAAAACTCACTTTTAATAATTTCCATTTTAACTTCAAAATTTTTAATACTGCTAAGATATTCTGTAATATCTTTAAATATAGTACCTGCAGCGACACTTGTAATAAAATGGAATTTTTTAGGTTTTTTTATTGATTTAGGTAATGATTTTTTTCTATTTTCAAAGTCATCCATCACCATACGCAAAGCACCAACGCCATCTTCTAATTGTGCAAAATCCCCATAATATTCACGAGTTGGAACCGTTTTTTCAGCTATTAAAAAGAATTCATCTGAAGCACATGCAACTTGACGACCAAGCTTTTTATTAAACTCATCAATAATTTCAATAGTTCTACAAGCCACAGTTTTATCAACTCTAACAAGCGGAGTTTCTCTAAATTGAGTAATTCCCACAGGAACAACTGCTATAGATAACAAAACGTCATCTACTGTTGCTAAGTCATTTAATGTTCTTCTTAATTCTTCCCCATCATTATATGTAGGACACAAAACAACTTGTGCATGAAATGGGATATCAATATCCCTAAGCCAGCGAAGATTATCCATAATCTTTCCCGCCATTTTATTATTAAGCATTCTTTGGCGAAGTTCTGGATTTGTTGTATGAACAGAAACATACAATGGACCAAGCCTATCACGTTCTATTCTTTCCCTATCAGCTTTGGTTAAATTCGTAAGAGTTACATAAGTCCCTTGAAGATAAGATAAACGATAATCATCATCTTTTACATACAAAGTATCTCTCATCCCCTCTGGCTGTTGATTTACAAAACAAAATATACAATTATTTGCGCAAAGTTTTATTTTATTAAAAACCGCGCTTTCAAAGATTATCCCTAAATCTTCATCAAAATCTTTTTCTATTTCAATTTCTTCTAACTCACCATTTTGTTTTTTTACAACAATTGTAAGTTCTTCACTCATCATCAAATAACGATATTCAATCAAATCTTTTGGCGCAATTTCATCAATAGTTAAAATCTCATCACCAGCAGTAATCTCTAGTTCTTGAGCAATCGAGTTTTTTTCAACTTCTGCAACCAACGCACCCATTAATTAACCTTTAACCTTTCAACCATTGTAGAAAGAGATTTTAAATTACCTAATGTTTCTTCGATTACAATCTTTTGATAATCATCATATTTAACATATTTATTATTTAAAGCTTTTTCTGTTTCTATTTTTTGCAAATCTATAATCTGACTTAAATCTTTTAAAAATATTTCTATATCTTCTTTATTCAGCATAGATAAAGTCAAAAGTCTAACTGCTAATTGATTATGAAAAATAGTAGGATTTAATGAAATATCTTCAAAGAATAATTCTTTAAAAATTTCTTTTCCTTTATCTGTAATTGAATAATAAGTTGATTTTTTCCCTCCTTCTGAAAACTTTTTATCCATTTTTATCGCATCTTTTTTCATTAACCTTTGCACTGCTGGATGCATCGTGCCAAAAGAAGGTTTTGTAATCACTCCAAATTGCTCAATAATATCCCGCCTTAGCGAATAAAGCGTTCTATCGCGCATATTCAAAACATACAAAATCAATAACTCAATCATAACCTAAGGTTATCATACAATAGGCTTAATGACAATGTTATTTTTTTGAGAAAAAGCTTATTAATTTATCTAAAAACCCTTCAGCCGCATCAGGCTCTAAATTATCTAAAGTTTGTAATTTCCTTTTAATATTTTCTGTTTCTTCGCCTAATGGTGCACGCTCAAGATATTTTGTCCAAGCTTTTTTAGCATTTTCACCATCTTTAACTTTTTCATATGCGATAGCTAAAAGTTTTAAGCTTTGCATATTGCTTTTATCTAGGACATATAATTTTTCATAAAAATCTAGCGCAACTTTATTTTCGCCGTGTGATTGATAAAATTCTGCCAATTTTTTGATAGCAAAAGAATTATTTTCATCAAGATTATAAAGTTTTTCACAAAATTCTATAACTGAATGATTATCATTCTGATGAGTATAAACATTTATCAAAAACAAAATAGCTCTTTCATCTTTTGGATTAGAATTATGAGCCAACAACAATTCATCAATTGTTAAATCAACTTGCCCCTTGAGCTCATAACATTTTGCCCAACACAAATGAGCCATATACTCATCGTTTTTTGCCTCATATATCATCGCTCTCATTTGATACAACAAAGGCAAATTTGGTGCAACTTTTTCTAAATTATTTAAATTTTCAAAAGCTTTATCAAATTCATTCAAATTATAATTATATTCTGCCCAAAGTGAATGATATTTAACCGCATTATCATTATTAAGAGTTATACTTTGTAAAATCCTTAACGCTTCATCATTTTTTTGTTGTTCTAAATAAACTTTAGCTTTTGTTAATTCATCTTGAGCATATTTTAAAGTCTTTTCTAAATCACCAGACTTGTAATAAAGTTTTGCCAAATCTTCTTTTAAGTTGTTTTCTTCAGGGAATTTTTCCACAACTGTTTCTAATAATCCTATGGCTTCTTCTACTGATTCTTGTTTATACAAATCAATTAATCTTAAATAAATATTTAAAGACTCTTCATTTTCTAATAGTCTTAAATATTCTTGAATGGCTTCTGTATTTTTTTGCAAAGACTCATACATTACAGCTAACATAAAGCGAGCTTTTGATGCTTCTTTTTCATCTTGAGCGTTGTTTATTGCTTTTTTGAAATCATCTGCAGCTTGACCATTTTTCTTTTCAATAATTTTTATATGAGCTCGGTTCATATAATATTGATATTTATCTCGTTCTAAATATAAATCAATCAACTGAAAATAGGAAATAGTATCATTAGCATCAATTGATTTATATTTTTCCCACCAAATAATAGCTTGCTCGGTGTTTTTTAATACCTCATAATCCATCGCAAGGTTTTTAACAATCTCAAGGTTATTTGGCACAATTTCATCAAGTTTTAACAGTTCTTCTACTGCTTTTTCATATTGTTCACTTTGTTCTAATTCTTCAATATCTTTCAACATTTTTGCAATATTTACCATATAACCTCCGATATTTTTATGTACAACAAGTATAGAACAAACAAAGTATACCAACAATAAGGAAATTGGGTATAATATAGATATGAATAAATTATTATTACTAACAATTAATTTTATATTTTTTTTATTAATTTCATCTACACAAGTAAAAGCTGATGTTATTCCTAGATATTCAGATAATATAAGGCATACTGGGATTGGCGCATTTAATGCTCCAAATGAATTTAATATTTACGCAGAACCTGATGAAAAATCATCAATAATTTATACAATTAAATGGAATAAAAATGGATTAATTGACTCTCCAATAAAAGAAAATGAAATATTTGTATCTTTTATTCCATCAGAAAATATTGCTTACAGCGTAGTAGATGATGAAATTGATGGTTGGGTAAAAATATTTTATTTTCAATCTCAAGGTAAAAGTGGATGGGTAAAAACAACACCTAAAAATCGCTACGTTTCTTGGCTTGGTTTTTATATGAGCTGGGGAAGGAAAAACGGAGTTTATTTTTTTAAAGACATGCCAGACATTAACAAGCGACTAATGTCCGCTCCAGATGCGACAAGTCAAAAAATTTGGGGAATAACATATCCTAAATTTATCAAACTCACGCTTGTTAGAGGAAATTGGATGATGGTAAAATTGGTTGATTTTGGAAACGAAGTCAAAATTGGCTGGGTTCAATGGAGAGATGAAAATGGCAAATTTTTAATTTATCCATATATTAAAAACCAATAATTTTTTAATTAATCCTACTTTTTGAATAAAAATAAAATAAATTATTTACTATGTTTTTACAAAAATTCATTTTATGAGATAATAAGATCATTGGAGATTAAAGAATGAAGAGATGTATAATTGCGTTAATTTCAATAATTTCAATTTTTTTGACAACAGCGTGTAATCAACAACCGTCAAATTTAATGGAAAATATTTTAAAAAACGATAAAATTGTTGTAGGAGTTAAATTTGATTCAAAACCATTTGGATACAAAGACCAAAATGGTCAACTCCAAGGATTTGATGTTGATTTAGCAAAAAAAATAGCAAAAGATATTTTAGGAGATGAAAATAAAGTAGAATTTGTTGAGGTCACTCCCGCTAGTAGAATTTTAACATTAACATCAGGCAAGGTAGATATGATTATAGCAACAATGTCTATTACGCCCCAAAGACAACAAATTGTTAATTTTTCAATTCCTTATTATGTAGCAGGACAAGCCTTAATGACTCCAGTAAATTCAGACATCGAAGGTCTAACTGATTTAAGAGATAAAAAAGTTATTGTTGTTTTAGGCACAACCGCAGAAAGAAATATCAAACAACTTGTTCCCTCATCAATAATAAAAGGATACAAATCCGATTATGACGCATTTTCGGCGCTAAAATCAGGTAAGGGTGACGCATTAATAAACGACGATACAATTCTTGCTGGATTAGTTGCAGATAATAAAAATTTTAAAATTTTATCAAAAAGATATACACAAGAGCCCTATGCTATTGCATTTCGTCAAGATGAAGAAAGCAATTCACTACGTTTAAGTGTAAATCACATTCTTGAACATATGCAACTAAATGGAGAACTCAATCGTTTGAAAAATAAATGGATTGATTTTTAGTTAGGCGAACAAGAAAAAGCATCCGATAATTCTTTTTGAATATCTGATACTTCTACATGCAAAATCGGTGAATTTTCATCTTTTTGAAGATAAACATCTTTTATCCCAGCTTGAACGATAAAACGTTTACACAAAATACAGATAAAATTATGCCCATAAATATACATCGTTGCACCTTGACATCTATCTTGTCCTGCTTGAATTATGGCATTTTGCTCTGCATGAATAGAACGGCAAGTTTCATATCTTGTACCTGATTCAATGTTATTTTTCATACGATAACATTCACCAAGCTCATAACAAGAAACAACTTTTGTCGGTGTGCCGTTATAACCGGTTGCCTTTATTTTTTTATCGGGTCCAACAATAACCGCACCGACTTGAGCTCTTAAACAATTTGAGCGTGTTGCGCAAGTTTTTGCCATATCTAAAAAATATTCTGTCCAAGGTTTAATCATACTTTTATCCTTAATTATTTAAACTATGTATTGGAGCAGGAACTCTGCCACCACGTCTAACAAATCCACTTGAAGATAATGAATTAACTTTTATAATAGGAGCTTCACCAAGTAATCCACCATATACAGCCATATCTCCAACTTTTTTATTAGGTACTGGAATTACTCGAACAGCTGTAGTTTTTTTATTAATCATACCAATAGCCATTTCATCAGCAATAATACCTGCAATTGTATCACTAGGAGTGTCCCCTGGAATACAAATCATATCAAGCCCAACGGAACAAACAGATGTCATTGCTTCAAGTTTATCAAAAGTCAAAACACCCATCTTTGTAGCTTCAATCATGCCCGCATCCTCAGAAACCGGTATAAAAGCACCACTTAATCCACCAACGTGAGAACTTGCCATAATTCCACCTTTTTTAACCGCATCATTAAGCATAGCAAGCGCGGCTGTAGTACCATGCGCCCCTGCATGTTCTAAGCCCATTGCTTGAAAAATCCCAGCAACACTATCCCCAGGAGTTGGTGTTGGAGCCAAAGATAAATCAATTACCCCAAAAGGTACGCCCAATCTTTGTGCCATTTCTCTTCCAATTAACTCGCCAGTTGTTGTAATTTTAAATGCAATTTGTTTAATTTTATTTGCTAACGTACCTAAATCAGCATCTTTTGGTAACGCTGCAACCGCAGCAGCAACAACCCCAGGACCTGAAACGCCTACGTTTAGTGCGCATTCTGGTTCTCCTATACCATGAAAAGCACCTGCCATAAATGGATTATCTTGTGGCGCATTACAAAAGCATACAAGCTTCGCGGCTCCAATTCCATCTGCATCAGCCGTTACTCTTGCAGTTTCTTTTACAATTTCTGACATTTTCAAAACCGCATCCATATTAATACCGGCTTTTGATGAACCAACATTTATAGATGAACAAATTCTTTCAGTAATTCTTAATGCTTCTGGAATGCTTTCAACGAGTGCTAAATCCCCTCTTGTAAAGCCTTTTTCTACCATCGCACCGAAACCACCAATAAAATTTACCCCAACTTCTTTTGCCGCATCGTCTAAAACTTTTGCAAGATATACATAATCATAATCTTTACAAGACTCTCCAATCAACGAAATTGGAGTAACTGCAATACGCCTATTGATAATAGGAATAGAATATTCTTGTTCTAATTCATCCGCGTATGCATTTAAATTTTTAGCATATTTTAAAATTTTATTATGAATTTTTTCACCAACTTTTTTAACATCAGAATCACAACAATCTCTTAGAGATAATGCTAATGTTACTGTTCTAATATCAAGATGATGAACCTTAATCATATTAATTGTTTCTAATATTGATTCAGCATGAAATAATGTCATTTTGTTTTAACCTTTCTTAAATTGAGTACATCTAAATAGAATGCACCTAAATAGAGTGCATTTTGTCAAAAATATCTTTTTTCTGTACCCAAATTTCCATTTTTAATTTTTCACCGACCTCATCAAGTGCTTCTTTAACTTCTTTAAAAGAATATTGAGAATTTTTCAAATCACCAAGCAAAAACATTACAAAATAATCTTGCATAATTGTTTGCTTAATATCTTCTATATTTACGCCATATTTTGCTAAAGTAGCAGTTAATTCAGCAACAATACCAACTTTATCCGCACCTAAAAGTGTTACAATAATTTTTTCGTCTTTCATATCTATACCTTACTTTATTATTACTTTCTACATAAATTATAATACTTCATCTTTATAATCTTCATATTCCAATAAATCACCAGAATCTAAAGCTGCAGTTTCGCTCTCAATTTTAACCAACCAACCATCTCCAAATGGGTCATTATTTAATATTTCCGGAGCTTCTATAAGTTTTTCATTTATCTCAACAATTGTCCCATTTACAGGCATGTATACTTCAGTTGCAGCTTTTACGGATTCAAGAGTAGCAAAAACCTCACCCTTTTCAAAAAAGCTACCCACCTCTGGTAATTCGACAAAAACAATATCTCCTAATTGTTCAAGTGCATAATCTGTTATTCCTACTATAAAATTTAATTCATCTTCTAATAAATATTCATGACTTCTTGCACAAAGTATTCCTTCTGGGGCTGTCATTTTTTCATTATCTCCTTATGTATATCTATAATTATATTACAAGATGTTTTGATACATGCAAGCTTATATTTTTTTATTATTAAAATTGAAGCATTAATTCATCCAAAGCCTTAATCATTGCATTTTGATAAATTTCACATTGTTCTTTATTTTGAGCTTCAAATCTTAATGTAAAGACTGGCTCTGTGTTACTTTGTCTAATCAACGCAAAACCATCTTTGAAAATAACTCTCATACCATCAAGAGTTACAATATCAACAATTTCCCCACCAAACATGGTTGGCTCATTATTTACTCTTTCTTTTAATGCTTCAAGCACCGCCTTTTTTTTATCATTAGGGCAACGATAGCGAACTTCTTGAGAAGTAAACACCTTGTCAAATTCACCCAATAGATTTTCTAATTTAAAGTTTGTATCTTTTTGTTTATGTTTTGCTACAATTTCAATCAATCTGCAACCTGCATAAACTGCATCATCAAAACCAAAATATCTGTCTTTAAAGAAAGTATGTCCAGACATTTCACCAGCTAAAATTGAACCTGTTTCTTTCATTTTTGATTTAATATACCCATGTCCAGTTTTGCACATAATAGCTTCGCCACCATTTTTATTGATGGTGTCATATAAAACTTGAGAACATTTTACTTCTGAAACAATAATAGGTTTTTCACCACGTGGTTTAAATTCTGAAATAACATCCATTGCATAAATCAATAATAATTTATCACCGGTTAAACTTCTACCTTGAGAGTCTATTGCACCAATTCTATCAGAATCCCCATCAAAAGCTATACCAAAATCAGCCCCAACTTCTACAACTTTTGCTTTTATATCATCTAATGTTTTATCATCACTTGGATTTGGATGGTGGTTAGGAAATGTTCCATCTGGCTCAGAATAAAGTTCAACAACTTCACATCCCAAAGCTCTATATAAATCAGGTGCAACAACCCCACCAGTAGCATTTGCACTATCAACTACAATTTTTATTCCTTTTCCAATATTTGGACTGAATCTTTCTTCAATAAATTCTTGGTATTGAGGAATAATATCGTATTCTCTAACAACACCAAATCTACCAGTATTTTGTCTACCGTCAATGATTTCTTGAGTGTATTGTTTTACTTCTTTTATCTCTTCTTCACTTAAAGAGGATTTGTTGTAAGTCATTTTCATTCCATTGTATTCTGATGGATTATGACTTGCAGTTATAATCATTGCCCCAATAATTGAATCACCACAAGTTATATCAGAAGGAATACCATTAGCCTCTGAAAAATATCCAATTGGAGTAGGAGCTAACCCAAGTTTAACAACATTAGCACCAGTTGAAGTTACGCCCTCTGTTACCGCTTTTACCAATGCGGGAGAATGTATACGCGCATCCCAAGTTACACTAACCCAAATATCATCGGGTTTTTTACCGCTTTTTTCTGACAAAAACTTTACAAAACCTTTTCCCGTATAATAAAAAACTTCTTCTGTTACATCTTCACCATAAATTCCGCGAATATCATTTTTTCCAAAAGCATCTAATGTAATCATTTTTGTCATTTTTATCCCCTTATAGATATTAATTTTATTTAATTCAACCTATAATAAATTGTAACTTAATTGATGGATTATGCAAAGATATTTAGAAAAATTAATTAATAATAATAAACTTTCTGCAATATTTTGGAGAATAAAGAACTTGTTTTTAAAATTATAATTTATCTTCTTAAGAGTATAGAAAAAAATTTTTTTAATGTTATAATGATTATGCCGATAAGGCGAATAGCACAAAAAGGAGATAAACATGAAAGTTACTATTACTGATGATTGCATTTCTTGCGGCGCTTGCGAATCTATCTGCGACGCAGTATTTTCAATAGAAGATAAAGCTGTTGTTAATGAAGCTGAAGTTACTAACAACGAAGATGGTGTTAAAGAAGCAGCTGATTCTTGCCCAGTTAGCGCAATCGTTATTGAATAATCAAATAAATAAATTCAGCAAAACGCCTTTTAGATTTTAAAAGGCGTTTTTGTTTTGTTTTTTATATTGCAAATCCCTCTAATTCCCTGATTTATTATCCTATATGCCTTTTATAATAATTTGCAACTTTGGATTTATATTGTTAAGATATGTAAATTATATATTTAATATTGAAATTTTGCATCGTCGATTGTTTTTATAAAAGAGTGTGGTTATTAAAATAAGGTGATTAGATTATGAACATTCAAAGTGTACAAGCATTCGACGCAGCAGTAGGACAATTAAGCGCAATTAAAGGTGATGTTACTGCGGATCAATTAAGCGAATTAACAAATTTGTTTTCAACACAAATTTGGAACACTTCAGACACTGAAGGAACTAAAGCTAATTTAGAAAGACAAATTAAAGAATTAGAAGCTTTGTTAGATGAAATTCAAGCTGAAATTGACAATCTTTATTTAGAACAAAAAAATGGTAACGAAGAAATGAATAGATTGTTGAATGATATCAACGAAGAATCTTATCAAGCTTCAAAAGAAATGGACAAAAATGCTAAACAACAACAAGATTCTGTAAGTGCAGCAACAGATGAAGCTTATAGAATGTATATGAAAGGTGAGATTTCAAAGGATGAAATTCCTATGAAAATAGCTGAATTGGTAAGCAAAAGCAATCCTTCTGGCGGCTCTAAATTAAACGCTTGCTTGGCAACAATGGACGCAAATGGACAAAAAATTTATAGCTTAAGTGATAAAATTGCTAAAATTTTAGATGATGTAAATGAATTAACAGCTAAAATGAAAACTACAGAGGCATCTTTAGGGATGATGAAACAATTGTTGGCACAAGTTCCTGAACACAAAGAACGCCCTGATATTGAATCTACAATGGCAAAACCTATTTATACACCAACTCAAGAAGCTTTGGGTGATAAGTTGATTGATAGATTTAAAGAAGTTAACGATGGCAATTGGGCAGATGGAAATGCTGGTACAGCGAAACTATCAGAAGCATTACAAGGCTCTACAGACGTAACCCCAGAAAGAAAAGCACAACTTGATGCAATGTCCCCTGAAGAAAAAGCCGCAGCGGTTGAAGATTGTGATTTGTCAAAATATAGCGCACTTGAATTAATGTATATGGCAAATATGGATGTATTCCAAGCAGGTAAAGCAATTGAAACAATATTTAACGGAGCTGGTGTTGGTTATAACGAACAAACTGGTGCAATTAAAGTTGCTCACGGCCATGACGGAGTTGCTAATATTTTTGATAAATTAGAAAGTCAATATAAAACTCTTTGGGGCGGAAACGTTGAAAGAGCTTCTGAAGATGCGAAAGGTAACACTGGAGGTGCTGACCCATTCAGCTGGAGAAACGGCGATACAACATATACATTAACAATCGATAGAGATGGTGATAACACTTTTGACGGTCCAAATGAATTTGTAGGTGCAGAACAAGGCTGGGCTGAAATGACAGCAGCTGATACTGATAATGACGGTAATTTAACAGCAGAAGAAATGGCTGCAGCAGGTTTCAGCGTAATGGAAAATAATCAATCACTAAAAGATGGCGGAACATACGGCTGGAACGGTGTAGCAGAATCTGGCATAAAATCAATCGACTTGAACTCATATAGAGAAATTACAGGCATCAAAGCATGTGACCTTAACGGAAACCAAAGAACCGGCGACTTTACAGTAAACTTGGTTGACCAAGATGGTGACGGAATTGACGATAAAACATTAGGTAAACAAACAATTTTTGCTAACGAAGAATTTACTGATATGTTCTACAGCCATACATACGGCGAAGCCTTCTCATTCGGATTAAACCCTGATGATGTTGCAGCCGCATTGGCAGAAGCAGCTAAACCTCAAAACTACACAGAACTTGAAGAGATTAGAAATGAAACATTAGTTGAAACTACAGAAGAAGCAATTAAATCAAATAAAGAAAACTTAATAGCACAAAACGAAACACTAAAAGATATTGGTAAAGCTGAAAAAGAAGGCAAAGCTCCAGTTGTAGTAGGTGAACAAGAACAAACTAATGAAACAACTACTGACGAAACTACTGAAGATGAACAATACATCGAAGAAGAAGAAGAACCAAAACTTGCGTAAAAATAATTGAATGTTAATTGTACACTATGAAGACCCCTCGCAAAGCGAGGGGTCTTTTTATACAAAAATTACAACATATTTTTTAAATATTGCCCTGTTTTAGAATTTCTAATTTTAGCAACTTCTTCTGGCGTGCCAATTGCAACAATTTGTCCGCCATTATCGCCACCTTCCGGGCCTAAATCAATTATATAATCTGATGTTTTAATAATATCTAAATTATGCTCAATTATTAAAATTGAATTGCCATTATCCGCTAACTGTTGAAGAATTTTGATTAATTTATCCAAGTCATACCAGTGCAATCCAACAGATGGCTCATCCAACAAGTAAAGGGTTTTTCCAGTTGCTTTTTTGTTTAATTCTGCTGCAAGTTTAATTCTTTGCGCTTCTCCACCAGAAAGCGTTGTTGCGCTTTGACCTAGTTTTATATAATCTAAACCTACATCATTTAATGTTTTTAGGCGACTATGAATTTTTGGAATATTTTCAAAGAAATCCATAGCTTCAGCTACAGTCATATCTAAAACATCATATATCGTTTTGCCTTTGTATTTAACCTCTAAAGTTTCTCTATTATAGCGTTTTCCTTTGCAGACATCACATTTTACATAAACATCTGATAAGAAGTTCATTTCAATTTTTATAACACCATCACCTTTGCACGCTTCGCATCTTCCACCTTTTACGTTAAAACTAAATCTACCTTGTTTATATCCACGCAATTTTGATTCATTTGTTTGTGCAAATAAATCTCTAATATGTGTAAATACATCCGTATAGGTTGCAGGGTTTGAACGAGGCGTTCTACCTATTGGGGATTGGTCAATGTCTATAATTTTATCAATATTTTCAAAGCCTATAATATCTTCAATTCCTTGAGGTTTTGGTTTATTTCCTCTTAATTTATGTACGGCGAATTCGTATATCAAATCTTGCATTAATGTGGATTTTCCGGAACCTGATACGCCAGTAAGCGTAACAATTTTGCCTAATGGAATTTCTAAATTTATATTCTTTAAGTTGTTTTTGTGTGCATTAATAATTTTTAGAACTTGTCCATTTCCTTCTCTTCTTTTTAGAGGAACTTCAATTTTTTTCCTTCCGCTTAGATATTGTCCGGTTAAGGAGTCAGGGGTTTCTTCTATATCTTTTAAAGTTCCTTGAGCAACAATATTTCCACCGTGTCTGCCTGCTTTGGGACCAATATCAACAATATAATCCGCACTTCTTATTGTATCTTCATCATGTTCCACAACGATTAAAGTATTGCCTAAATTTCTTAATTTAAGCAATGTTTTAATAAGCATATCGTTATTGTATTGATGTAACCCGATTGATGGTTCATCTAGTACATATAAAACACCGGAAAGTCCGCTTCCTATTTGTGTTGCAAGTCTAATTCTTTGAGCTTCTCCACCGGATAAAGTTCCTGCCATTCGAGCAAGATTTAGGTAACTTAAACCAACATCAATTAAGAATTTTAATCGTTCTCTTATTTCTTCTAAAATTTGTTTTGCAATTTTCATTTGAAAATCTGATAATTCAAGGAAGAGATTTGTGATGAAATCAAAAGCCTTGTCTATAGAAAGTGAGCAGAATTCATGAATATTTAATCCATTAATTCTCACACTCAAAACAAATGGTTTTAACCTAGCCCCCTTACAATCTGGACAGGGCGTCGTAACCATATATTTTTGAATTTCTTCTCTCCAATATTCGCCACCAGCTTCGTTATAGCGTTTTTCTAAATATGGAACAACTCCAACAAAAGGCATTAGCCTGTTTTGATAACGATGTGTTCCAAATTGTTTTACTCTAATTTTTATAGCTTCTTTTGAGCCATGTAAAATTATATTTTGCTGTTCTTGAGAAAGTTCATCAAAAGGTTTTTCTAAATCAATATCATACGCTTCTGCAACTGATTTTATTAAGTCAGTATAATAATCTGCGCCTGATTTTGCCCAAGGATAAATAGCGCCACCTTTAAGTGATTTTTTTCTATCTGGTATAACTAAATCAGGTGAAACTTTGAAGTCTCCGCCTAAACCATGGCAAGTTTCACAAGCGCCATAAGGGCTATTGAAGCTGAAAATCCTTGGTGATAATTCTTCAAAATTCAAGTTACATTTAGCACATGCTAATTTTTCACTAAATAATACTTCTTTATCCCCAACAATATCGGCAATCACAAGCCCGTTAGCTTTTTGTAGTGCTATTTGTACACTATCTGCTAATCTGGATTTAATATTTTCTTTTACAACAATTCTATCAACTACGATATCTATGTCATGTTTTTTTGTCTTTGTTAGTTCAATTTCATCTTCATCAAGATTAAAAATTTCGCCATCAACACGAATACGGATAAACCCTTCTTGTTTTAATTCTTCGATTAATGAACTATATTCACCTTTTTTCCCTCGGATAATGGGGGCTATGATTTGTATTTTTGAGCCTTGAGGAAAGTTTAAAATTTTATCAACAATTTCATCTAAAGTTTGTGGTTTTATTGGTTCGCCGCATTTAGGGCAATATGGTGTTCCGATTCTTGCATAAAGCAATCTTAAAAAATCATAAATTTCAGTAACCGTTCCAACTGTTGAACGTGGATTATTTGATGTGGATTTTTGGTCAATTGAAATAGCTGGAGAAAGACCTTCAATGCTTTCAACATCAGGTTTATCCATTTGTCCTAAAAATTGTCTTGCATAAGTAGAAAGACTTTCTACATAGCGTCTTTGTCCTTCGGCAAAAATTGTATCAAAGGCAAGAGAACTTTTTCCAGAGCCTGAAACACCAGTAAATACAACAAGTTCGTTTTTTGGGATTTCTAAGTTTACATTATTTAAGTTGTGTTGATTAGCTTTTCTTATAATTATTTTATCGTTCATAAAAACATAATAGCACAATTTTAAAAAGTGTATAGAGAAACAAGAATAATGAAAAGGGTTGACACATATGTTATAATAATATATTAAGCTAAATAGGAGAAAATACTATGACAAATACAATAGAAATAAACGACGATTCTTTTGAAAAAGAAGTAATAAATTCACAAAATGTAACTATAGTGGATTTTTGGGCACCTTGGTGCGGACCTTGTCGCAAACTTGGTCCTGTATTGGATGAGGTTGCTGCTGAAATGGCAGATAAAGTTAAAGTAGTTAAAATGAACACTGATGAAAACATTGAAACAGCCAAATCTTATTCAATAAGTGGTTTACCTACCATTTTGGTATTTAAAGAGGGGCAACCGGTTGAAAGAATGGTTGGATTGATGCAAAAGTCAGCACTTATCTCAAATATAGAAAAACACTTATAATATAAAAAAGCTGGAAATAATTTCCAGCTTTTTTTATATATTTAAACTAAAATCTAAAATCTCTTTGTCCTTGCTCTATTTTTTGTAAATCCTCTTTTACAATTTCCTTAATTTTATCATCCATTAAAGTTTCTATTTCCCTTAAAATCAATTTTTCACCAACTTCTTTTGTTGCAGAAGAAGAATAATCTTCAAGATATTCTTTAAGCGTAATAATGGCATTTGGATGACAGAAATTATGAATTTGCTTTTCCTTACAAATTTCCATAAACCTTTCACCAGTTCTACCATGGCGATAGCACGCTGTACAAAAACTTGGTAAATACCCTAAATCCATAAGCCAGCGAATAACTTCATCAAGCGGTCTTCTATCTGAAATATCAAACTGAGCAGACTCTTCATCTTCTGGCATAGGATTAAAATATCCGCCAACACTGGTTTTTGAACCTCCACTCATTTGAGAAACGCCTAAATCTAACAACCTTTTGCGACATTGCTCACTTTCTCTAGTTGAAACTATCATGCCTGTATAAGGCACCGCTATTCTGATACAAGCAACTATTTTGGCAAAAGTATCATCATCAATACCATTGTCGAAATCATCAGGGTTAATATCATCAGCTTTTCTAAGTCTTGGGACGCTAATTGCATGAGGTCCAACTCCAAAAGTTGCCTCCAAATGCTCAGCGTGCATCAACAATCCAGTAAACTCATAACGATATAATTCTAAGCCAAACAAAACACCCAAACTAACATCATCAATACCAGCTTGCATCGCTCTATCCATAGCTTCTGTATGATAAGCATAATTATGCTTTGGTCCTGTTGGATGAAGTTTTTCATAAGTTTCTTTATTATATGTTTCTTGAAATAATACGTAAGTACCAATTCCTACATCATGTAATTTTTTATAATTTTCAACTGTTGTCGCCGCAATATTCACATTAACTCTGCGAATATCACCATTTTTATGTTTAACACTATAAATAGTTTTGATGGACTCTAAAATATATTCAATAGGATTATTTACAGGATCCTCTCCTGCTTCAATAGCAAGTCTTTTGTGTCCCATATCCTGAAGCGCCATAACTTCTTTTTTTATTTCTTCTTGAGTTAGTTTTCGACGTGGAATTTCTTTGTTTTGTGAATGATAAGGACAATACACACAACCATTAATACAATAATTTGACAAATACAATGGCGCAAACAAAACTATTCTATTGCCATAATAATCTTGTTTTATTTTCTTAGCTAAAGCAAAAATTTCTTTGTTTTTTTCTTCTATATCACAATCTAAAAGCACTGCCGCTTCTCTATGAGATAATCCTTTTCCTTTTCTAGCTTTCTCTAAAATTTTATCTATTAATTCAATATTACTCTTATTTTTTTGTGCAAAATCTAAAGTATCTAAAACTTCTTGATGAGAAATAAATTCTTCTGCCTTACTTGATTTTGGATTATACATACAAACTCCTCTATCTAATAATACAGCCAGCTTAATAAAAAGTAAAGTAATAAACTAAACTATATTTAATTTTTTCTTTAAAACTTTTTAAAAGACGCTTTAATAATTGAACAAACTATGTTATTATAAATGACAGTAGAATAAAGGGATAAAATGTTAAGATTTTCTAAACCACACGACTTAAAAGGAGCTCTAATTTGCGTTGAAGGGATTGACGGTTCGGGCAAATCCACTCAGCTTACAATTTTACGTGATTGGGTTCAATCTATTGGCTTAGATGTTATTTATACAGAATGGAATTCATCTGATTTAATTTCTCAAACAACAAAACTTGCAAAAAAGAAAAATTTATTATCCCCTCGAACTTTTTCACTACTTCACGCTGTAGATTTTGCAGACAGATTAGAAAAAATAATTATCCCTGCAATGAAAGCTGGTTTTATTGTGCTTGCTGACAGATATGTTTACACGGCTTTTGCTCGAGATGTAGCAAGAGGCGTCGATGCTCAGTGGGTTAGAAATATGTATGGATTTGCTATTCAACCTGATTTAACAGCTTATTTCAGTGTTCCTGCAGAAGTTTCTTTAAAAAGAATTTGTGCTAATCGTGCTCCAAAGTTTTATGAAGCGGGCATGGATTTAAAATTATCAAACGATCCTTATGAAAGCTACCTGATTTTTCAAAACAGGGTAAATGATGAATACAAAAAAATGGTGGGGGAATACAATTTATTTGAAATTGATGCTCAAGAAAGCATCCACACTAAACAAATGAAATTAAGAGCTGAATTTAAAAAAGTTTTAGAGCGTAAAGGAATTTCAATCTAAAGATGGAAAAGTACAAAACAAAACACGGTTATGAAGGATTATTAATTGTTGTTGAAGGCACCGATGGAGCTGGAAAATCAACACAAATTAATATGCTTAAACGATGGATTGAAGATAAAAGCTACGGTGCAATGGTGAGCGAATGGAAAACATCAAGACTAATTAGCCAAGTTATTGATGATGCAAAAGAAAGAAACTTACTTAATCCAACAACATTTAGTCTCCTTTATGCTGCGGATTTTGCAGATAGATTAACAAATTCAATTATTCCGGCGCTTGAAGCGGGTTTTGTTGTATTAATGGATAGATACAAATACACTGCCTTCGTAAGAGATGTGGTTAGAAATCACGATATAGAATGGGTAAAAAATTTATACGATTATGCACCAGAACCAGATTTAGTGTTTTATCTTGATATGCCAGTCGAAACACTTTTAAAAAGAATTATTGGCACAACCGGGCTTGATTATTATGAATCAGGTAGAGATATTGGACTTAGTCGAGATTTTTATAAATCTTTTAAATTATATCAAAGTCAATGTTTGGAAGAATACGAAAAACTAAAACAGGAATATAATTTTATCTCAATAGACGGAACTCAAAGTCCCGAAGAAATTAATCAAATCATGAGAGATAAAATTCAAAAACTTTTAGATACTGGTATTTTATATTAATTTAATCAAAATCAGGCATATCTTTAATTGCATCATTTACTTTTGAGAAAAAACATTTTATTTCTTTTTTTATAGCATTATTCCAAACAAATGCACCAACAGCGTTTTCTCCATTTCTAAGTTTCAAAAAATCAGTGCTTTCCTCAACAAATGGTGGCATTAGTTTTTTTCGAATTTCTATTTTGAAAACTTTTTTTGAATCATCTATAACATCTAAAGTTTGATTGTTGGTTTGAAGAAAAATATCAAAGCCTTTTTGGTCTAGTTGATTAAGTGCATTTTTTTGTTCTTTAACAATATCAACACATCTTGAAAGAGCTGTCCTGGCGGCTTTTGTTGTAGCTGCAGTGTACATTCTCCCGAAGCTTGGAGATATATTTAAATTTGAATTCATTTTATATTCCTTTCGTTAAATTTCAATATTATAAAAAACATAAAAATATTTTTTGTTATCTAAAAAGGTAAAATTAACAAATGTTAAAATATGATTTTTATTTGACCGACTTTACTATTTCAGGTAACATGAAAAAAAATGTATAAAAGGAGAAGTAAATGACTTCAAAAAAATATTTATTTACATCTGAATCTGTAACAGAAGGACACCCAGACAAGGTTTGTGATCAAATTTCTGATGCGATTTTAGATGAGTTTTTAACAAAAGATTCTAAATCTAGAGTCGCTGCAGAAACCACAGTAACAACAGGCATGGCTTTTGTTTGTGGAGAAATCACATCTGATTGTTATGTTGATATTCCACAAATTATTAGAAATACTATTAAAAATATCGGTTATATTGGCAGAGAAGGCGGTGGGTTTGATTATAAAACTTGCGCTGTAATTACCAGCATAGATGAACAATCAACAGATATTGCTGGCGGGGTTAACAAAGCATTTGAAACTCGTGATAACAATGCAAATACATCTAAAGAAGAGACTGAAAATATAGGTGCCGGTGATCAGGGTATAATGTTTGGCTTTGCTTGTAATGAGACCCCAGAACTTATGCCACTTCCAATTAGTTTGGCTCACAGATTAGCTCTTAAATTATCTCAAGTCCGTAAAAATGGAACATTAAACTATTTAAGACCTGATGGAAAATCGCAAGTTTCAATCGAATATATCGATGGAAAACCATCAAGAATTGATACCGTATTAATTTCTACACAACATGATCCAGAAATAGATGGCAACAATGACAATAAATATGTTCAAGAACGAATTAAAAAAGATATTATCAAATATGTAATTGAACCAGTATTTGAAAATGATGCAATTAAACCTGATACAAATACAAAATATTTAATCAATCCATCTGGAAGATTTGTAATCGGTGGACCTCAAGGCGATGCAGGGTTAACAGGTAGAAAAATAATTGTAGACACTTATGGTGGATATTCTCGCCATGGTGGCGGAGCGTTCTCTGGAAAAGATCCAACAAAAGTTGATCGTTCTGCTGCTTATGCAACAAGATACGTGGCTAAAAATATTGTTGCGGCTGGATTGGCTGATAAATGCGAAATAGAAGTCGCTTATGCAATAGGTGTTGCAGAGCCTGTTTCTATTATGGTTGATACTTTTGGTACTGGAAAAATATCAGATGATGAGATAGAAAAATTAATTACCAAAAACTTTGACTTAAGACCAGCATCAATAATTAAGTTATTTGATTTGCGTAATTTGCCAGCTAAAAACGGTGGTAAATTCTATCAAAAACTTGCTGCATATGGACATATGGGCAGATTAGATATTGATGTACCTTGGGAAAAAACAGATAAAGCCCAAACACTAAAAGAACAAGCTGCAAAGCTTTGTTGTTCTTGCAAATAAGTGCGATAGACTTGTAATAAAAAATAGGCTGTTCTCACAGCCTATTTTTTTGTGCAATTACTAAATATTTTCATTTTACAATTTTTACAATCAAATTCAAGTTGATATTTCTGTCCTTTTTCATCCACTAAAAAGAGTGGTTCATTAACTTTTAATGTTGATTTATTTCTCGAACAAAAACCTAAAGAATATTTTAAACAATGTTTTGTTTCCATAAGTTGTTTGTTTTGGAATGATTTGTTAGAGTTGTGCTCAAGTCCGTATTCTAGGCATGTAGCACCACATTTTTCATAAAACTCTTTAGCCTTTTCATTATTAATATTTGATTTATAATCAAGTTCTGTTAAAAAATAAGGCGAATACTTAATATGTTTTTGTTTCTGCGTTTCATAATTATATTCTCTAATTTTTACAAATTCATCTATTAATTGACGTCTTATTTCGTTTAATTCATTAATTTTAATAAATGGTATTTTTTCTCCATTCAAAGTAAAATTATTTAAAATAAATTCTGTCGAACCCAATTTAGAAAACTGTTTTTCAATATTTTGTGAGGCTTTTTCTATATTTTGTGCAGGTTCAAAATCATTTTTAATTGTTAATAAATGACTATTATTCAACTCATCTTTGATTAAAACTTCAATTGTTTTATCGGTAATTTTAATATCTAAATCAATCGCAATTTTTCTTGTTATATTTGAATTTTCAAGTTTTTTGTTGAATTCATAATCAAAATTTCTATAAATTTTTAATCCTTTTTTAATTTTATCCATAGAATTTGGAAAATACCAATTATTTTCAACTTTTTCGATTTTAAATCCACAAAGTTCACTATTCTCATCAAAAAAACTTATACCATCATTTTTGTTTAATTTACCGCCCACACTAAAAGAATGTTTTTTAATTTCTGTTATTGTTCCAATAAATTCACCACGATTTTTTGGTGTTAAGAATGATGTTATATTTTTATCTCTACCATTTAAAAAATAAGAACAAAAATCTCTATTAAAAGTTTTATACAAGTTAGGCTCTAAATCTTTCGCCGACGTACCAAGAGATGCTCGCTTTAGTCCTTTTTTAGCAATAATTTCATCAAGTTTTTGACGATAAAAACTTACTGTGTTTTTAATATAATTTTCGTCTTTTAATCTTCCTTCAATTTTAAAAGATGAAACTCCAGCATCAATTAATTCTTCTAAATAATCAGAAGCATTAAAGTCTTTCAAGCAAAGCAAATGCTGGTTTTTTGCAATAACTTTATCATTTTTATCAACAAGCGAGTATTTTTTTCTGCAAGGTTGAGCGCATTCACCTCTATTTGCACTGCGTCCACCAATTGCATAGCTTAAATAACATTGTCCGCTGTAAGAAACGCAAAGCGCCCCCTGAATAAATGTTTCAAGTTCAATATTTGTGTTTTTTCCAATTTCTTTAATTTCATCCAAAGATAATTCTCTAGCTAAAATTGCTCTTTCAAAACCAACTTTTTCCAAAAATTTAACTTTTTCTAACGTTGAATTATGACACTGAGTGCTTGAATGTAGCGCAATAGGCGGCAAATCAAGTTCAAGCAACCCCATATCTTGGATAATTATTGCATCTGCTTTGTATTCGTAAAGCTTATTTATAAGCTCCTGCGCCGGTTTTAACTCATTATCAAAAAGAATGGTGTTAATTGTTATAAATACTTTGACATTGAATTTATGCGCATAATCAATAATTTCTTTTATATCTTCAAGATTATTTGCAGCATTTTTTCTCGCCCCAAAATTACTTGCACCAATATAGATTGCATCTGCGCCATAATTTATGGCAGTAAATGCACATTGTTTGTCCTTTGCAGGCGCTAAAAGTTCAATTGGAAAGTTTCGTTTCATATCCAAAGTATAAGAAAAAATTATATTTATGTAAATTATTTGCCTTGTTTTGTTAAAAATATTATAGTGTTTAGTGGAGTATGGTATGAAAAAAATATTGTCATTATCTTTAGCTTTAATATTTTCTTGTAATGTTGTCGGCGCACAACAAGTAAGCGGTGGAATTTCAAAAGATTACGAGTTAGATTATGCTGAGCATTTAGAAGCTATTTTAAAAAAGAAATTTGGTGAAATTATTGAATTTTCTAAGCTTTTTGAAAAAGATGATGATTTGTTTTATCAAAGAAAATATAAACCTATTTATATGTTGTCGCATAAGGATTTTTATAGCGTTGCTCCAAAAACAATAAAAAACAACATAGAAAAAAGAAAAGTTCCACAAGTTTATAACCTAACTTTTAATCAAGATGATACGACGTTTATAAATGATATTTCTTTAAATGACGAAACATTAGAAAAAAAAGTTGTAGACTTAATATTATCAGAAAAAAACAATAATTTTGAAACAGTCCAAGAAAAATATCAAAATGTCCTGAAAGAATATCCAGACAGGATTGAATTAGCTTACAAATATGCTCAATATTTATATTCAAATAAAAAATATCAAGAGGCAATTCGCGCATTGAATGAAATTGTTGAAAAGGATAGTAGCTTTATTTTGGCGTCTTATACTTTAGGTAATATTTATTTTGATATGGGTGATTATAAAAATGCAGTGCATTCAAACTTGGCTGTAATAAAGAAAAACCCATATTGCGCAGACGCTTATTTTAATATAGCTTCAGCGCTGGAAAAAATGCATAAAAACAACTTAGCAATCGAATACTATCAAAAATGCTTAAGCCTAAATGAAAAAGATGAGCAAGCACAAAAAGCTTTGCAACGTTTAGAACAGGTTTCTTATATTACATATTAATTTTTTATTAGTTTTCGTAACTTATTGACATAAAGCCCTTTACAAGTTGTTTTGAACATGTAAAATAATGGTACTCACATCCTCTGAGTACATAAAAATTTTGAGAGTCATTAACTCAAAGTTTTAAAATAAAAAAGGAAAAAGAAAAATGGCAAACATTAAATCATCTAAAAAAAGAGTTTTGATTGCAGAACGTAACAGACAAAGAAACGTTGCAGCTAAATCAGCAATCAAAACAGCTATCAAAAAAGCATTAGTAGCTGCAGAAGCAAAAGATACTGAAGCTGTAGCTTCAGCACTTAGCGCAGTTTACAAACTATGTGACAAAGCTGTAGGCAAAGGTATTTTACACAAAAATACTGCTGCTAGAAAAAAATCAAGATTGACAGTTGCTGTTAACAAATTGATGGCATAATTAGATAGTTAATTAAAAAGCTATAAAAAGGAACAGATTTTCTGTTCCTTTTTTACATGCCAAATTTTTAAAATATTATTTTTCAATCAAATATATTTTATTATCAATTATCTTTTAGGATAAATATTTTTTTTAGAATAATAGTCTAATTGATTGATGTTATTTTCTATAGAAATCGATAAAGTATTTTTATAAGAAAGAAGGATAGGAAATGGCAGACAACAATATTGCTTATTTAGAGAGAAAACAAATGCATCTTAGTGAAATTTGGACTTCACAACATCCATTGATGCACTCTTGGTTATTAATTAGTTTCATCGGTTTGGTAGTTTTATATTTTGCAATGAGTATCTCAATAGTTTAAAATTTAAGCATTTTATGCTAAATTAAACCTATGAATTACGAATTTGATACAATTACAGCAATTGCAACACCTGTGGGCACAGGTGGAGTTGGCATTGTTCGAGTATCTGGCAACAAAGCATTGAGTATTGTTCAATCAATTTTTTCTAAACCAATTAAGGTTAATTCTTTTACTTATGGCTGGATAAAAGAAAAAGATGAACCAATTGATGAAGTAATTGTTTTATATTTTAAAGCGCCGCATAGCTTTACCGGAGAAGATGTTGTTGAAATACAAGCGCACGGCGGAGTTAATATTTTACAAAAAATTCTTGATTTAGTTTTATTTAATGGTGCAAGAATGGCAGAACGTGGTGAATTCTCCAAACGAGCATTTTTAAATGGGAAAATCGATTTATCAAAAGCAGAAGCTATTTTAGATTTGATACATGCAAAAACTTCTAAATTTGCTTCTAAATCCGCTAAAAATTTGTCTGGTAAATTGGCTCAAGAAATCAATTCAATAAAAGAAATTTTGTTTAATACCCTAGCAGGAATAGTTGCAGGAATTGATTTTCCTGAAGATATGCCTGAACCGAGTTATGAAAGCTTAAATGAATCGTTAACTCAGGTAAAATCAAAAATTGAAAAAGTTTTGGAGTCTGCAAAAAATTCAAATATTATGAGACAAGGCATAAAAGTTGCTATTGTAGGTAGACCAAACGTCGGCAAATCTTCTTTGTTTAATAATCTTCTTTCTATGCAAAGAGCTATTGTTACTGATATTGCGGGTACAACTCGTGATGTTATTCAAGAAACATTGGATATCAATGGAATTCCGGTTACTTTGATTGATACAGCTGGTATTCGAGAAGGGGAAATTGATACTGTTGAAAAAATTGGTATTGATTTTACTAAACAAGCGGTTAAAGATGCTGATTTATCTTTATTTTTGTATGATTCAAGTGTTGGGTTGAACGAAGATGATAAAAAGATTTTTGAGCTTGTGAAGGATAAGAATTATATAAAAATTGCTGCAAAATCCGATTTGTGTAATTCTAGAATTGACGAACAAGCTGTTTATTTATCTAATAAAACCGAAGAAAATATAAATATTTTAAGAGAAAAAATATCTCAAGCAGTTATAAATGTTGATTTAACAGAAACAGAATATACAACAAATAATAGACAACAAGAATGTTTAAGAAAAGCATTAGCTTCAACTATGATTGCGCTTGATGCTGTTAAAAGAGAAGAAATTCAGGATCTAATTTCTATTGACGTTAAAGCTGCGTTGTTGGCTTTAGATGAAATTACTGGCGAAGTAATTACAGATGATATTTTGAATAATATTTTTGATAATTTTTGTATTGGGAAATAATTATGTTTATTATAACAAAAAAGGAAACTTTACAGTTTCTTTAGTTTATTTGAAATTAAAAAAGAGGATGACTTTAAAATCATCCTCTTTTTGTAAAATCAATTCCAAATTAACCTCTTAGGTTTAATTTTTTAATCAAATCTCTGTATCTTTCAAGATCAACTTTTTTCAAGTAAGCAAGAAGGTTTTTTCTTCTACCTACCATCATCAAAAGACCACGACGTCCTTGGAAATCTTTTGGGTTAGCTTTCAAGTGTTCTGTAAGCTCGTTGATTTTTTCAGTTAACAAAGCAACTTGAACTTCAACTGAACCAGTGTCTTTTGCATCTTTTCCAAATTTTTCTACGATTTGTGATTTGTTTTTTAAATTGATTGACATTATTTTATTTTCCTTTTCTTATTTTTACTTACATTTCGGTGGTGTAAGTTCCTTTAGCATAACATTTCAATATTAGATTTCAAGTAAATATTTAATAAAAATTAACTTTTTTCATAAAGAACATCACCAAAGTGAGATAATTTATCAATTAAGCTTTTAATCTTTTGATTTTCGCCGTTATTTCCTTCATTTTTCAACTCATTCCAAGATAATTTAGATTTTAACGCCAAAGAAAGCAATTCTGGCATATTTAACGCCATTTTATCCATAGAACGGTTTTCTACCGTTTTATAATAATCTTTTTCATATTGAGGCGTCAGACGCAATTTCCAGTTATCCGAATTGCAAGTTCCCATATGATTATAAACTTTATTCAAACCAAAGAAATCCATAAAGGAAATTTGAATATTTTTACCATTTGCGAGCATTTCAACAAATTTATATTTAAGTCTTTCTCTAGCATCATGCCTAATTTTTAGAATAACATCATTACGTTTTTCATTATTCCAGTTAGGATATAAAAATCCTGCCAAGTATATCGGCTTAAACGCTTTATTGGATTGCTGTCCGCCATTTTCTTCTGCTCTTACATATTTTACATAAGATTTATCAATATCAAATGACAAAGGAGGATTATCGTGTGAGCCTACCAACCACCAATGTTTTGGATCTACGTGTTCAGCTTGTTCCCATTTGAGGTTTTTAATTCCTGGCAAATTAAGTTCATTATAGTATTTTTGTTTAAATAAATCAGTTTGAGAGCCTAAATCTTCCCAAACAACGTCATTTTTATCTACACCATATTTTTCTAACAATGGAAGGATAATTTTTTCAACAACTTTACTGAAATTCTTATCTGGGTCTATATGCGGCAATTCAGAAACATTTCTACCATTTGTATAAACACTACCGTTTGACTCAACTCTTACACTATTTTTATCATAAATCCAAGGGTCTACAAGTCCTATTGCATGATCAATCCTAACTGCTTTTGTATGCTGCAAAATATGTTCAAATTTTTGTTGCAATAATTTTCCAGCTGCTAATAAATTGCCATCCTTATCAAATAATTTTTTAGGGTCAAGTACAGGCATATTCCAAGTTTGATGAGAATTGTTAGGGCCTCCCCCTGGACAACCTAAAGAATAGCCCTCCAAGAAGGCATCAGGATTAGCCCAAACATCAGATTCTGAAAAACCAACAAGCGCATCGCCGATTAAATCAACTTTTCCCCCCATTTCTCTATTAAATTCTTTAAGTTGCTTAGAATATAAGAATTGTTTAAATTGATATAAATCAATATCATCTTCATAAATAAGCAAAAGTTCTTTAATTCTTTCATCTGCATCGTATTTTTCTATATCTAAACCATCTTTATTTGCCGGTCTATTTAGGTTTTTATATAGGTTTTTATCTACATCACTCCACTGAGATATTGGTCTATAATTATAAACTTTTTTACTTAAAACATCATATATTGCATCAGATTCAATCCATTTTTCATGATTACTTTTGTCTTTGAAGGTTTCAAATTCACTTTTTAATTTTTGTGCGTTCTCATCCCCTGTAAAATCTTTATATTCCATTGTTTTATATGCATTATAAAGCAAGTTATCATAAGCGTGAAAAGCTCCACTAAAATCTGTTTGATCGCCTAAATGATATGTATTTTTAAATGAATTTAGCGAAGTTTCATCAAGAATTTCGCCATACTCTTGTGTCGCCAATTTATTCAAATCTATAAATAAATAGTTATGAGAAAAAGCTTTTCCTCCATATGGAGAAACATCTCCGCCTGAAATCATACCATTTGGACCAAGCTGAATAGAATTAAATCCGAACATAGAAACAAAATTATTTAAATCTTTTGCACGTTCGTTAAAGAAAGAGCCAATATAAAAATCTCTTTTCCCCGCTGGAAAACTAGAGCCATGAAGGATTAATGATAAATTTTTAACGCCTAAAATATCAAGCGCTTCTTTACAACTTTTTTCACATTCTGGTTTTTCTTTTTCTGTCAATGCGCGTCCAAAGAAAGGATTTTGAGACTTTTTATTTGAATAATTATTATAACTTTGAATGGAATTAATTCTCATACGACTCTCCTAAATAACAAGCTTAGTGTTCAATAATAGTCGCACAAAAAAGAAAATAAAAAAATTTACAGTATATAAAATTTTATTAAAATTTTACAATTCTAGTTTCAAATTATAATCTGATAGATATACACCTACAAATTAGGATATTTTACATTTAAACAAAAAGACAAAATGAGGATAATAATAAAATGGGTAACGATTTAGATAAATGAATAGGTGTAAGAATAAAGCATTTTAGAAATAATGCGGGACTTATTCAATCTAAATTAACTAATTTAGTAGAGGGCATCGTTTTGACGCCCCCATTATTATAATTTACAAAAAAAATATTAACTATTTAAACGCCAATAATCAAAATTCAAATAACTAGCAAAACTTACCCATAAGAAATATGGAACCAGTAACCATGCTGCAATTTTTGAATATTTATAAAACATTATTATTGTAATTAATAAAGTTATCCACAAAAGTGCAATAATTATTAATGCCCAATCTATTCGTTGCAAATTAAAGAAAACATAACTCCAAGAAAAATTAAGAAGTAATTGAATTATAAAAAAAGTTATTGGCAATATTTTATACCTAAGCCCACCTGTTCTTAAGAAAAATATAAGTGATAAAAAAATCATAACATACAAAACAGACCAAACTGGTCCAAAAATCCAATCAGGTGGCGTAAATTCTGGTTTTTTAAGTGAGTGAAACCAATTCATGTTTTTCATCATTTTAAAGTTCTCCTAAAATTTCTTCTGTAAGTAAATATTCATCATTTAAAGTTAAGTCAATATCTTTTTGAGGTATTTGATTTTTTAAAGAATTAAGAAATTCTTTTCTATATAAAAAACCTAAATGTGAACCATTGTTAAATAAAATAATTTTGTTATTACAACATTTTTTCAACTCGGCAAGTTGTTTTTGATTAACCAAATAATCATCAAGTGAATGATAAATTATGTAATTATCATTGTTTTTTAGAAAATCTGAAAGCAGAAATAAGTTAGTTGCTTCGCTCAAAGTCTCAATATTTTCATTTTGATTTTGTATTAAATATTTTTTTGCATACTCTTCATAATTCATTCCTCTAATTTTTGAATAAATTTCAGAAGCTAAAACTTTATCTTTATCCTGGGTTTCAATTGTATAAATCAAATCGGATAGTTTTTGATACATAATAAATCCAGTAATAAACTTTGCTTCTTCTTCTGAAAATGGCAAAGAATTTAATTTGTTTTTTTCAATTGTCTCATCTTGTATCAAATTTAAAACTTTAGACGCAGTAATAGAAACTCGTTCTTTTAAGTTAGCTGGATTTTTATGCCATTGAGCAGTATTATTATCAATTTGTTTCATTGCATAAATAAGATCTATAGGTGGATTGATAGATATATATTTTGAAATATTAAGCGTATTATTTTGACTTTCATTGTCAGCAAGAAACAAGGTAGTCATTGCTCCAAAAGAGGTTCCAATAACAACTTTGTCATTAAATGTACAATTATATTTATCTTGCAACTTGTTGATAATTTTAGTTGTTACAAGTTTCAAATATTGCGTATCATTTGCCGGTAGCCCAGGCTTATAATTTGAAGGCATACTTTTTAAAAATGCCCATTGAAAATGGCTTCCTTGAATAATTGCAGAATAGCCTTTGTCATAAAAGATTTTAGCTAAACAAGCTGAATGATTTGACATAATGCCTTCTCCAATAGATGGGTAAATTATTACTACAGGTGCATTTTTGTCTTTTTGCATTATATATCTGAATTTATAATCTGCTCTATCAGGAAAAATATTTACATATCCATTTTTAATTCTTTTGCCAAAACTTCTATTCCAAACAGAAAATTCACTCCAAATAGAGTCATTGACTTCTGGAATGTCAAATAAAATTGTGCGCATAGCGTCTGTGACTGGATTTTGAGGATTGTAATTTTCTAAAACTATATCTGCTTCTGGTTCGTTTGTTGTTTGAATTTTATCTTGTAAATCTAAAACATCTATAAAAAACTCATCTTCTAACATGCTAGAAAATCCATATAATGAAAGAATTTGTTGTGCAAAGAAATCTTCATTTTCAACATCCGCAAAGGAACTTGTCAAATTCTCTAGAGTATAAATATTATCATTATTAATATTGTGTGATTGATTATCAACATAAACAATATTTTCTAATTCATCTATAAGGAATTCTTCTGGAATATTTGAAAAAGCAAGCCCTGTTTCACTGTCAAAAACATCAATCATTGTTCGCATAACTTCTTTTTCAATAGGTGGTGTTGTTTTTAAATAATTTTCTAATCCATATAGTTTTTTTACGATGTCATAAGGATCAGCATAAGTTTCTTCAATCAAGTAGGATAAAGGTTGCATAGAATACGAATTATTTAAAGTTAACCCTGCTTTAATAAAAGACATAAAAGGCAAACCCACATATGAAGAAGGATCTAGTGCCGCGTCTAGCGCTTTTCCACACAATCCTCTTGGACAACTTGATGATAATATTGGGCAAACCAAATATGGCCCTGCTTTAACCTTGCATTTTGCTAAAGCTTGTTCCATGTCTGCATCTTTTGATTTTAATGAAAAAAAGTGTTCCGCAGGGTCGAACATTCCTGCTAATCCGAGTGTTGTATTAGTTAGAAATCTAATGGTTTCATTTTTTGCCCCTTTAAAATCTTTTTGAATAAGTGTGCTTATGAGTCTGCGAGGATAAAGAATGTTTTCGTAAATTCCTTGAATTCTATCCATCCCATATTTTGGCATAATTGATGCCCATATAATATGCAAGGGACGCAATGCATATTTGTTCATCTTCATATTAAAATTGAACATTTTTCGATTAAATTTTTCAAACTTATCTTCACCTAAAAATTCAGTCGCATAGTCCGGATAATTGCATATTTCTTCAGCATAAGAAAAAGGTGAAAAAAACAAAAAGCTAAAAAGATAAAAAGAAAAACTAATTACAAATATTATTTTTTTATTAACCATAACCTATCATCCCAATTTTTCAATTGAGAAATCCTCCCTGTGTAAAATCCTTCGATATAATTCTACAAATCCCTAAAGAAATTAACATTACTCATTGTGCTAATAAAAAGAATAAAATAACAATTTTATGCTTGGACAATAAAAAAATAAAATGGTAAAATAAATCTAAAATTAGTTAACTTGGAGAAAATCATGGCAGATAATTCAAAACTTTTGGCAACAATTGCACGCGGAGCAACAGAACAACTACAAATAGCACTGAGCGAATTTAAAGATAAAAAATATTTAGATTTAAGAATTTTTTACACAACTGATTCCGGAGCAACTTGGCTTCCTACCAAAAAAGGAGTAACCGTTTCTCCTGATAATCTTGAACTATTAAAAGAAGCAATTGATAAAGCAATTATAGAGCTTAAAGACGGAGAATAATAAAAAATGGGTGAAGTTTTGCCCTCGAATATATATAAATATGCACAAGTTTTAGTCAATGTTGCAAATCTAGGAACTCGAACTTTTAGTTATTCAATTCCTGATGAGTTCCAATCTAAAATAACAGTTGGTCAACCAGTTTTGGTTTCTTTTGGCAACCAAGGCGTTATAAATGCTTTTGTTGTTGGATTTTCTAATTATTTACCAGCGAATATAAAAGCGAAGAATATATTAGAAATTATTGAAGAGACTCCATTGTTTGATTTAAATTACTTAAAATTATTGGAATGGGTTTCTAATTATTATTGCTGTGATATGCAGACTGTTTTAAGCTGTGCAATTCCTATGAAATTTTTGGCTAATTCCAAACGAATGGTATCAATAATTGATATTTCAAAATGGGTAGAAAACAAATCAGAAAGAGCTTTGATAGATAAAGTTTTATTAAAACCTATTAGTACAACATCACTACAAAAATTTTTAAAAATTCCATCTTCTAAATTTTACACGCTTTTAAGGAAACTACGTTTTCAAGGCGTGATAAATGTTGAAAATGTTATAGATGAAAAAACACCAAAAGAACAATTTGAAAAATATATTAATTTTGTTAAAAAAGAAGGAGCAACACGGCGTCAAACTGATATTTTAGAACAATTAGAAGGTTTAGGTGAAGTTCCTCTTATACAATTTGAAAAAGATGTTAATACGACAAGAGCAACTATTAAAAAATTAGAAAAAGAAGGCTTTCTTCAAATTATAGAGAAGGCTTTATATCGAAACCCACTTGCAATTTTCGTACCAGAAAAAGTTGAAGATTTTCCGCAATTGTCTTTAGAACAACAAAAGGCTTTTGAAGAGATTTTACGTCGTAAAAACAATAAACAACCAGTTTATTTGTATGGAGTTACTGGGTCTGGAAAAACTGAAATTTATTTTAATTTAATTAAAAAAGTTTTAGCTGAGGGTAAAAATGTATTATTTTTAGCGCCAGAAATTGCTTTGGCGTCTCAACTGACAAATAGATTGGCTCGTCGATTTGGAATTGATGATGTTGCAATATGGCATAGTTCAATTTCTGATGGAGAAAGATACGATGTTTGGCAAAAATTAAAACAAAACAAAATTAGAATTCTTGCTGGTGCTCGTTCTGCGGTGTTTGCTCCGTTACAAAATATTGGATTAATTGTAATAGATGAAGAACACGAAAACAGTTATAAACAAACGACACCTGCCCCTAGATATGATGCAAGAAAAGTTGCTAAAAAATTAGCAGAGATTAATAATGCAATGCTTGTCTTAGGTTCAGCTACTCCAGATGTAAATAATTATTATTATGCAATTAATTCTGATAATTTAGTTAAATTAAGTAATAGATTTAACAATGTTGATATGGCAAGGGTCGTTGTTTTAGATTTAAAAGAGGAAAAAACAGAAGGAAATAACGGTATTTTTTCTCGTACTTTAATAAATGCGATTAAGAAAAATTTAGAAGAAAAAAAACAAACTATTTTATTAATTAATCGCAGAGGTTTTTCAACTTTTACAATGTGTGAAGGCTGTCAAAGTGTTATCCAATGCCCCAAATGCGCAATTCCTATGATTTGGCATAGCGCAGATAAAAAATTAAAATGTCATTATTGTAATCACGAACAAGAATTTCCAGAGTTTTGTCCAAAGTGTGGCTCAAGTGCGCTTAAACGTTCCGGCACCGGAATACAAAGGGTTGAAGAAATCGCAGCAAAAATATTTCCAGATGCCAAAATTGCGAGAATTGACAGTGATGTTTTAACCAGAAAGTATGAACATATCGATATTTTAAAAAGTTTTCAATCAGGTGACATAGATATTTTAATTGGAACACAAATGATTGCAAAAGGTTTAGATAATCCAAATGTAACAATAGTTGGGGTTATTAGTGCCGATACAAGTTTTAATTTACCTGATTATCGTTCTTGTGAAAGAGGTTTTCAACTTCTAACACAAGTAGCGGGACGCGCAGGACGAGGCGATTTTGAAGGTAAGGTTTATTTTCAAACAACTAACCCTGATTTTTATGCATTAAAAACAGCGCAAGAGCAGAATTATGAAAGTTTTTATGAAGAAGAAATTCAATCACGCTTGGAATTTGATTATCCTCCTTATTCTCAGATTTTAAGATTGGTTTTATCTAGTGAAAATAATTTTAGGGCAGAAAAATCCGCAATGGAAATTGCAATGAGATTATCTGAAATAATTGATAAAAGAAATTTAAGTGAGCACATAATTGTTTTAGGTCCATCACCTTGTGTTTTTGAGCGTATTCGAGGAGAGTATCGTTTTCAAATTCTTATAAAAAATAAATTAGAAGAAAAAGGTCATTTTTTGGTAACTTCCTTTATTTCCAAAATAAAAATGCCAGATGATATCAAATTAATTATAGACATTGACCCATCTGATATTTTGTAATTATTGAATAGCTTCTGCCCATTCAGGCATTGAGCACATAGCGTTTCTTAAAGATCTATCCATTACCCCATCAACGCTTACGCCATCTGCAGCATCAATTTCCGCATTTATAATTGTATCAGGACAAATTTCTTGCTCATCTGCATCAAGATTTTTTATCCCAGCTGCTTCATCAGCCCAGATTTGTTCAGGAGTTGCGCAATAATCTTGAATATATGCTATTTTATAACAATATCCACAACGTCTTTTTCCTATGTCATTAATAGATGTTAGCCCTTTAGCAATGGAAGCGTCATTAGTATACAAGCCACTACAAATAGTATTGTTGGCGCCATCTGCTAATGCTAAAGCTCTACGATATCTTCGAATAGCTTCATCTCTATCTGCGATTGAAATTATTCCATCACCAGTTAAATCATCTATTTCGGGTATAGTTGCTCCTAGGAAACTTGGGTTAAATGCATTTATAGCCGTTCTTACGTCAGCATCTTCAATACACATTTGAAGCTCATGCGGTGGATTTGCGTCACGATATGGAAAAGGATTACCACCTAAACATTGAGCTTCTGCATAACCAATACGATTTCCTATAACCTTAAAATCATCTCTAGTTTCAGCGCCAGAAGGAACAAATGAAAGATTTATTGCATATAATTCAGAATCTATTGCAACATTATTTTTCAATTTGCCTGCAGTTCCAGCTGGTCTTATTCTTCCACTTTGCATTAATTCAAGAGGAAAGATATCTTCTTCAAAATTATTTGGTCCCATAAGTCCATCTATATCTACAGCAATAAATATAGATGGTTCACCAAATCTATCGTGATTTAGAAAAATTTGTTCCAATCCAAAAAATCTCATGCCAGCAGTCGTTGTAAAATTAGGAACCACAGGCATTGCGCTAAATTGGCAATTAACTTCCCCTAATGTATTAACCATATTAAACATATTTTGACAAATTGGTCTTAGTCCAAAAGGTCTATCAAAAGGATTATTTACTGTCGTTTCTGTTGCGGCAAAAGCTATCATATTATTTAAAATAGTTTTATATCCGGCTTTTACCGCAATTGCATCTTCGTTTATAGTGTTTCTGTATAAAACAGCCAAAATCCCTACAATCGCAAGGATAATCAATAATTCTGCCATAGATGCCGCTAGTTTTTTAGATATTCTAAACATTCATTATAATCCTTAAATTCTATAATTCCATTTTGAATATTTAATTTGCTTTTGTCAATATTTAAAACCGTTGAATTTTCTTTTATTACGCAAACTTTTACATTGTTTTTTATTGCATCAAAAACAATTGATGAGCCCAAACAATTATACGGCATAATCAATGCATCAATATCATTTACGCATATAGCCTCTTTTTTATTTTGAGTAAATTGAGGAGCGTGTTGTAATCCTAATAATATGCAAGGTAAAAAAGTCGGAGTAATATACTCAGCACTAGCCCTAGTATCAACTATTTCTTCGGATATTTCATTTTCACAAAATGCAGGGGCGTGTGCAACAGGTATATTTAATTCGCTTGAAAGATAATGCGATATTACGGCTTCTATTCCACCAACAACATCAACTGCTTTTCCTTCAGAATACCCATCATTTTCGTCTGGGTCATTGAACAAAGTAACAACAGCTATTGCGTTTGCACCTTTTTTAATTATTTTTTTTGATGCTTCTAATAATGTTTTTGGATTTTTTAATTCACCAGAAGATATTCCACTATCAGTCATAAAGAATTCAACACCACATGGTTCTTGCGTTGTTTCATATCCAATAATATCTACTCCATAAACTGTTTTTACCGCATTGATAGTATTGATATGTATATTTAAAATATTTTGAGGTATTGATTTATCAAAAATAATTCCAATTTTATTTTCATTAATTGGTTTTAAATTTATTTTCCCTTTAAAAAATTGTGTTAGTGCCCAGCCTTCGACATAGAGCATATTTTCTGTAATGCCAGAAAAACACGCAGCATTTACAACATTGGGATTAACAATTAAGTTCATTTTTGATGCAAATTTTCTAGCCCAATTACTAGCATCTCCTGCAAATCCACCAATACTAGCCCCAACGCCAGTAGGAACAATAAATGCAGCTGTTTTTTTTGATAAATCTATCATAATTCTATTTTTTCACCAGGTCTAAGAATTATAGCCTCAATTCCATATGTTTCAACTTTATATTTAAAAGCATTAACATCTACATTAATCGCTGGGAATGTATTGTAATGCATAGGAATAACCTTTTCGACACCTAAAATTTTACTTGCAATTGCCGCTTCATCAACACCCATTGTATAATGCCCACCAATTGGCAAAAGTGCAATTTGTGGCTTGTAAATATCTTTTATCAACCCCATTTCAGCTGTTAGCGCCGTATCTCCGGCATGATATATTCTTAAGCCATCAATGTTTAGGATAATACCAGCAGCTTCGCCCGCATAGTCTCCATCTGGAGTTGAAGAACTATGTTTTGCTGGAACAAACCAAGCATCCCCCCATTCAAAAGAAATTTTTCCGCCAAGGTTAATTGGGTTTGTACTAGCACCTTGTCTAGCACAATAGTTTGCAAGTTCAAAAGTAGCAGTAATAGTTGCATATTTTGATTTTGCAATCTCTATTGCATCACCTAAATGATCGCCATGTCCGTGTGTAACTAAAATGTTTTTAATGTTATGGTTTTTCCAGTCTAAATTTGCCAATGGGTTTTGACTAATAAATGGGTCAATTAATATTGTTCTACCTTTTACGTCAAAAGCAAAAGCGCTGTGTCCGATGTATTCTAATCTCATAATTATTCCTATTTGTTATCTATTGATTTTTGTAATGCGGCTTCTAAAGTCTTAATTTTTGCTTCAAGAACTTCTACTCTTGATTGGCTTGAATCTTTAACAACGGAAAGTTTTTCCAACTGCCTTTTATATGGATTAATTTTATCTTTCTGATTAAGCATAAACGCACAACCTAACAATAACCCAGCTAAAAAACCAACCGTTAATATTGCTGCAATATAAACAAATGAATTTGTAAAAATCGTTAATTTTATAATAGGAACAGAAAGTGCAATATGGGCAGAAGGATTGTTCCATGCCATAAGTATTGTCATTACAAGGATTAGTACAGATAAAATTGCTAATAAATATTTCATAAAATTATATCCTCTTACTTCTTAAATAATTTAAAACTCTTTTTATATCTTCATCTTGCTCTAATGTTATGGTTGTGATAATATTATCGCTCAATCGGTTAAAAGTCAATTGGTAAGCTTGTAGAACTTGTTCGGTAGTTTTAACTCCAATTTGCTTTCCGCCATAAAAGGAGTCATTTACAATTGGATGACCAATATAACTTAAATGAACCCTTATCTGATGAGTTCTGCCTGTTTCTAAAATTAACTCTACAAATGTATAACCTTTAAATCTTTCAAGGACTTTGATATGTGTAATAGATGGCTTTCCACCTTCTACGACAGCCATTTTGGCAGGATTTGATGGATTTCTGCCAATTGGGGCACAAATCGTTTTTGCATCAAAATCTAAATTTCCACTAACTACAGCTAAGTAGTGTCTTTGGGCTGTTTTTTGTTTTATTTTTTCAGCTAAAAATTCATGCGCTTTATCATTTTTAGCTATCATTAACAGCCCGGATGTATTTCTATCTAGTCGATGAACTATCCCTGGTCTCATCTCTCCATTTATTGTTGATAAATTATCCCCATATTTATATAAAAGCGCGTTTACTAAAGTGTTTTCTGTTTCTAGTGATGTTGGATGTGTAAGCATGTTTTTAGGTTTATTTATAACTAACATATCATTATCTTCGTATCTGATATCAAGCTCAATATTTTGAGGAGGAATAATTATTCTCCCATCGGGCTTATTAAACGTTATAACATCATTTTCTTTTAAAATTGTTGCAACTTTAGCCGGTTTTTCATTTAACAAAACAAGCTTTTCTTTAATAAATTTTTGAATTTTGCTCCTTGAAAATTCTTCAAAATGAGCACTAATATATAAATCTAATCTTTCACCAGAAAATTCTTCATCAACAACTAATCTTATTAATTTATCCATTAATTTTATACCTTTTTATCTAAAAATAACATAGAAAATATAAGTAATATCACTCCGATATTTATAAAAATATCTGCAAGGTTAAACACTGGGAAATTAATAAAAACCAACTTAAAATAATCAGTAACAAAACCGTCTACTAGCCTTTCTGTAGTGTTTGATAAAATTCCTGCTGACAAAAACGAAAAAGCATGTATATCAATTAATCTTAGTTCCTTATTATTTTTGCAAACGTGATAAAAAATTATTCCAAAGACAAATATTGCAAATATTGCCAAAAATATGTTCGACCCTTTAAAAATAGAAAAAGCAGCACCGGTATTTTTTAGAAGTAAAATTTCAAAAATATTATTTTGAATAGTTGTACCTATATGTTGATAATGAAGAAATAAGTTTTTTAATGTAAAAGCAATTAAAAAATAAACAAAAGTATATTCTAAATATAAAAATATATTAAAGTTCAATTTCTTTTTCAACATCAGAAATATCACCTAAATTATTGTGTTTAATTTGAACAACGTTAACTCTAGTCATCAAAAATGCAACACCAGAAACACTGACTTTTAATGTTTTATTATCATTAAATTCCGTTTTAGTAACCCCAACTGCAACAACAGCTTGCTCATTGTATCCATCGGTATTTGCTTTTACAATACGCTCAAGCATACCATCTTCTTTTATTTTCCTAAAAACTTCTTTTGGTCTTTCACTTGGATATGTAATTTTTTCGGTAGTTATTGAACCCATCATTAATTTATCTTTTGGGGCATCTGCAGCAAAAGTGACAGTATATTCTTCCCCAGCAGCAATCATTCCAGGGGCAACTACGTCAAATGCAATATCTTTGGCTTCTCCATATTTTAAAAAAGTTTTTTCAAAAATTGCACTATCAGAAATCAATTTCCATTGATTACCAAATTTTTTTAAATAATAAATAAATTCAGCATTACTTTCAATTTGCCCTTGATCATCTAAATATTCAGATGGTTCTTTGGCTAAGCCTTTTGCTGTTTCATAAACTCTAGCTGTTGCATAATCACCATTTACAACAATATCCTTAACTTCAAAAGTATATTGCATATCAGGATACATGGCCCATGTTTGTTCGACTAACTTAAAGTATGTATCATATGAAAATCCATCAGCATTAACATATTTTTCGTGGTAAAAGTTTTTTAATTTATTTAGTTGATGCTTATTTCCGCATTTTTCATAATCTTTGAATAAATTTGTAATTTGTTCTTTAGGGTCAAATGCAAAAAGTTTTCCAAATCCAATAGAAGCAAGTTTATCATTTATTTCAATATCCATGCCCTCATTTGCAAGTACAGGACTCGTAATTAAATAACTCAAAATAAATGCTGATAATATTTTTTTCATTTGTATTCCTTTATTATTCATTATTTCTATACTTAAACCATAGAATTAAATCTGCGCCTACCAAAGTAAGGTTTAATACATATAACCAAACAACCGCATCAGGTTTATAAATACATTTGTGAATAATCCCACAAATATAACCAACCAAAATTAAAGATAAAAACAAAATACTTTTACCCTTAACATTTTTTGTTTTGTACGTTTTTAATACGGCAAAAGGCCAACTCGCACCAAAACATATTAACATTAAAATTTCATAAATGCTCATCAATATCACCTGATAATTACATTGTAATTGTATCATAAAGCTATAAAATCAATAAATACGCTTTTAAACCTATATTTTTATTAAAAAAGCTTAAAAAATATTAACATATTGATAAAAAAATACTTAATTTTCTTTACTAATTAAATTATTTAACCTAAGATATTATTAGTTATAAAATAGCCTTTCCTTAAGACTAGGGGTGTGTGAAAAAGAGTGTCGTTTAGGTGCTTACCTTTGATAGGAAAGGATATAGAACTAAGACGTATTAGATTAATATGAGGGTCCATTAGTGGAAAACTACGATATCTTTGGAAGAAAAGAACCTGTACAAACAAGTTCGGTTGCTGATACAAACACTGAAATGCCAAGCGGAGTAAATCCTGCTGAAATTAAAGTTATTGGTGTCGGTGGAGGCGGTGGAAACGCTGTTAATAGAATGATTAAAGCTGGCTTAAGTGGCGTTGATTTTTGGGCAATGAACACTGATGCTCAAGTTTTGGGTATGAGCTCAGCTAAAAACAGAATTCAATTAGGAAGCAAATTAACACAAGGTCTAGGCGCTGGTGGAGACCCTTCTATCGGTGAAAAAGCTGCTGAGGAAACTCGTGAAAATATTATGCAAGCATTAGATGGCGCAGATATGGTATTTATCACTGCTGGTATGGGTGGTGGAACAGGTACTGGTGCGGCTCCAGTTGTTGCTAAAATTGCTAAAGAATTGGGTGCATTAACTATCGGTGTTGTTACAAAACCATTCACTTTTGAAGGAAAAAGAAGACTTAATCAAGCGCTTCAAGGACTTGAAAAATTAAAAGAGACAGTTGATGCATTGATTGTTATTCCTAACGATAAATTAATGGAAGTTGTTGATAAACGTACAACAATGAGAGAAGCTTTCCACGTAGTTGACGAAGTTCTTCTTCGCGGTGTTCAAGGTATTTCTGATATCATTACAGTTCCTGGTCTTATCAACGTTGACTTTGCTGACGTTAAGGCTGTTATGGAATCTTCTGGTTCTGCATTGATGGGTATCGGTCGTGGATCTGGTGAAGGTAGAGCTATGGAAGCTGCAACTTCAGCTATTAACTCTCCATTGTTAGAAACCACTATCAACGGTGCGTCTGGTATCATCCTTAACGTTACTGGTGGACCTGATATGACATTGCATGAAGTTACAGAAGCTGCTCAAGTTATTCATGATGCTGTTTCTGACGATGCTATCGTTACTTTCGGTTCTGTTATTGATGATAGAATTCAGGGTGAAATTCAAATTACAGTTATTGCAACTGGTTTTGAACTTAAAAATTCCATGCCAAAAGCTCGTGAAGAACAAAGAACTCTTGGTGCACTTGATTTCTTCTCTGGAACATCATTTACAGCTAACAACATAGCTGATGTTCACGTTAATAAATCTGCGCAAGAAGCTGCTTCTAGCTTGTTGGATATTCCAGAATTTCTTAAGAAATAATGGATTAAAATTATAAAATAAAAGACCGAGTTTAATGCTCGGTCTTTTTTATTAAGATTTTGAAACAAATATATTAAATTATGCAAAAAATTTTATTCAGTTGATTTATTATGTCATAAGAAGGAAAAAATTTTGACGTCAATACAAATTAAAAATATTAATAATCCATATCAAAAAAGTTCTTTTCGAGCACAAATTCCTCAAATTGCTATTAATTATAAAGAACAGGGTAATGAGTATTTAAAATTTAATGATTTTGATAAAGCAATTGAGTGTTATAATAAAGCGATTAGTTATTCTTCTGATTATGCAAATGCATATTTTAATTTGGGAAAAGCTTATAAACTAAAAAAAAATTATCCTGCATCGATTATTGCACTAGAGAAAGCAAAAAAAATATCCAAAACAGATACAGAAATAATAATTGTTTTAGGTGAAGCATACAAACAAAATGGACAATATGCCCAAGCTATAAAAAACTTTGAAGAAGCGCTGTTATTAGATAAAACATCTGACTATGCAAAACGTAATTTAGAAGAAACAAAAAATATTCAATATTCAATATTTAACCCTAAATTGGCGATGGAACAAAAAAAAGCACAAGCGCAAAAAAATCTAAATGATGCGATTTCAATTGCTAAAAATTATTTACCCAATGGATATATGAAAGATTTAGCAGATGTTTGTGTAGTATTTGACACAACAAATGAGATGGGTGGACGCAGCAATATTGCTCAATATGAGCATGGTAAAAGGAAAATAACTGTAACTGGTGATTATATCTGGGCAAATCCCAGAATTGTTGGCGCGTATTTAGTTCACGAATTTGTTCATGCAAAGGATAATGATCCTTATACATCTATAACAGAAGAACAAGATGCATACGAGGCAGCAGCTAAATTTTGGCTAGCAAAGCATCCGACAGATACTCAACCGCCTGTAAAAGATCCTGAAATGGATTATGTTGGAGAATTGTATACCGCATCCCCACAACAGTTAAAAGATAGAGTTGCAGAAATTTATAAACTCAGAGACCCCGATATTAGCCTAACATCACCAAACCATCCCCCAAGAACAAAAGCCGCAGCTGCTTCTATGTTAGAAAATGATATTGAAGCTGAAACTTTAAGAACATACGACGTTATTGCTTAGAATACGTTAGGTTTTGCTTTGTTTTTAAATTTAGTGATTGAGCCTTGGAATAAGAGTTCAACTGTTCCAACAGAGCCGTTTCTGTGTTTTGCGATTAAAACTTCAGCTGTTCCTTTGTTTTCACTTTCATCTTTGTTGTAATACTCATCACGGTATATAAACATAACAATATCCGCGTCTTGCTCAATTGCGCCAGATTCACGAAGATCACTAAGCATTGGGCGTTTATCATTTCTTTGCTCAACCGCACGAGAAAGCTGAGAAAGCGCAATAATTGGAACATTTAATTCTCTTGCAAGGGTTTTTAATCCTCTTGAAATAGCGGAAATTTGTTGGAAACGGTCTTCTTTTGAGTTTCCTTCAAGCAGTTGCAAATAGTCGATAACAATTAGACCTAAATCTTTTTCTTGCATTGCTAAACGACGACATTTAGCACGCAAGTCCATAACTGTTACACCTGATGTATCATCAATATAAATAGGTGCATCAGTAAAAGCGCTCATACTGTTTGTAAGTTTTTCCCAATCAGAAGACCCCATATTACCTGTTTTTAAACGGTGAGAATCAACTTCTGCTTCAGAGCACATCATACGTGTAACTAATTGTTCTTTAGGCATCTCAAGAGAAAATATTGCAACTGGCTTCTTTTCGCGTAAGCCAACGTGTTGAGCAATATTTAAAGCGAACGCAGTTTTTCCCATTGCTGGACGAGCAGCTAAAATTATTAAATCTGATTTTTGTAAGCCTGATGTAATGTCATCCAAATCATAAAATCCTGTAGAAACACCGGTTAGAGAGTCTCTATGATTGTATCTGTATTCAATTTTATCAAATGTTGGAATAACTAAATCTTTTATTGATTCTAGATCGTTTGTTGATTTTTGTTGCGCAATATCAAAAATTAATCTTTCAGCACTATCTAAAGTGTCTTCAGTTGTTCTATTATCATAAGCCATAGCTACAATTTCAGAACCAGCGTTAATTAAAGAGCGTTTAATCGCTTTTTCTTGAACGATTTTTGCGTAATATTCTACGTTTGCAGTTGTAGTAACAGCAAGTGCCAAGTCGTTGATATATGCACGTCCTCCGACGGCTTCTAATTTATCTTGCTCTCGTAACATTTCAGAAACTGTGACAATATCAATTGCCAAGTTTTCAGCATAAAGTTTTAAAATAGCACTATAAATATGCCTGTGTGCTGGTTTGTAAAAAGTATTTGAGTCTAAATACTCAACAACCTTGTTTAAACAAATCGGATTAGTTAAAATAGCGCCTAAAATAGCTTCTTCAGCCTCAATACTTTGTGGCGGCAATTTTACTAGTGCTTCATCTGTACTTTTTACAAGGCTTGTTGACATGTTTCATCTCCCTAATGTTAATATTTTAGCTAAATAATATAATTATAGCTATCATGTATTAAGAATATTTTACTTTGTTTTTAAAAGTGATATAATACAAAACATGAGTTATGTTAGATGGTATGATGAAGATCCATATTTAGCACCGGTAATGAGAATTTTAGAGCAATTACCAGTGGAATTACAAGATTCTGTTGCTCAGGATTTAGTTCAGATAATTATGAGTTATAAAGATAATTTAAACGATGCCAAAATTAATTATCTTAATGAAAATTTATTATCTAATTACAGAAGATGGTACGACATAAATCCACATTTACATTCTTCTATTGAAATTTTAAAAACAGCAAATCCACAAACAAAAAAAGAAATATGTGATTCTGTTTTAGAATTTTTGTTTCAAATTATGATTCAAGAAAGTTTAATTAATCATGAATAAGAAAGTTTTAGTCACAGGTGCATCAAAAGGCATTGGTAAAAGTATAGCCAAAATACTTGTCCAAGCTGGTTATAATGTTTATATTTGCGCAAGAAATAGCGAGTTAATTGAAAAAACAGCAAAAGAAATTGGAGCAAAAGCTTTTTTTGTTTGTGATATTACAGATTTTGAGTCTTGTAAAATAATGATTGAAAAAATTAATGGAATAGATATTTTAGTAAATAATGCAGGTGCATATGTTTGGGCTGCTGTAGAAAAAACAAAACAAAAAGACATAAATGCGTTAATAGATTTAAATATTAAAGCACCTTATAATTTAATTTCTTTATGTGTAGATAAAATGAAACAAAATAAATGGGGTAGGATTATAAATATTGGCTCTATTTCAGGAGTAGTAGGTGAAGCAAATGCTTCATTATATTCAATGACAAAATCTGCAATGAATGGACTAACTAAATCATTAGGTCTTGAACTTGCTGAATATGGAATAACTGTTAATACAATTAATCCTGGATGGGTAGAAACAGAATTGGCAGATAATGCAGTTGAAGACAGTGACTTTACAGAAGAGGAAATAAAAGAGATGATTCCTCAACGCCGTTTTATTACGCCTGATGAAATAGCTAATTTGGTAAAATATTTAGCCTCAAAAGAAGCAAAAGGAATGACCGCACAAAATATTAGTCTTTGTGCTGGGTTATCAGCCGGGTAAATATCATTCACAAATACGATTTAAATATATTTTTAATTTTTTTATAATTACTAGATAAGAAAGAGTAAATTATGGTTATAAGAGTATTATTTTTATTAACAGCTTTTTTAATTTTAGTTAATTTATGCATTATGGCTGCATCTTATATGACAGGACAAAATTTATACCAAAAATACGGAAAAGAAATCTTAATTGCTTTTTGTATTTTTGTATTTGTTGTTGCGGCGTTGTATGTTGCATTAGCATTAATTGGCTTAAATTAGAAGCATAAATAAGAAAGGAAAAAAATGGACAAAAGAATTTTAGGAATACCTTTATTGGTATTGGGGATGTTAGTATGTTTTATTATTATGTGTAACCCATTTGTAGTTGTAGGCCCTGGAGAAAGAGGTATTAAAATCAGATTGGGTCAAGTTCAACCAGAAAGTTATGGCGAAGGACTACACTTAATTTTTCCTGTAATTCAAAAATTTACAACTATGAACGTCAAAATTCAAAGAATTACACTAACTACAGATGTTTACACAAAAGATATCCAACAAGCAAAAATAACATATGTTATTAACTACAACATTCAACCGGATAAAGTAAATAAACTATTCCAAGAAGTTGGTCGTGATTACCAATCAACAATATTAACGCCGGTGGCAGAAGGTACAATCAAAGATATTATTGGTAAATGGAACGCTCAAGATTTAATTGCAAATAGAGAAACAGCATCAAACAATATCTTAGAAAAACTTAAAACTCAATTAAAAGATAATTATATTAATATTACTGATTTCCAAATGACAGAAATCAATTATTCATCAGCATTTGAAAAAGCTATCGAAAACAAAGTTACAGCTGAACAAAAAGCTCTAGAAGCTAAAAACAAAACAGTACAAGTTGAAGAAGAAGCTAAACAAAAACTTATCGCCGCAGAAGCTGAAGCTAAATCTATGGCAATAAGAGCGCAAGCTTTAACACAAAACAAATCACTTGTTGAATACGAAGCTGTTCAAAAATGGGATGGTAAAATGCCTCAATATATGATGGGTAATTCTGTTCCTTTTATAAATATAAAAAGTAAGTAGTAATTGTTGAGTACAAAAAACAAAAACCGGTCTCAGAAATGAAACCGGTTTTCTTTTATACAAAAAATTATCTTAATCTTTTCTACACGCTGTTAATGGAATATTTTTGGGGCGAGTCTCCACTCCTCCAAAAACATCTGTTGTAGAAGTTATTTCGCCAACTGAAAAAAGTCCTACCACTTATACTAGTTAGATGATTACAAGTACCACTAGGACAGCCCCCACCCAAACCGTCATGCTGAACTTGTTTCGGCATCCCTAACAAAACCCCATCAAAATCGTCATGCTGAACTTGTTTCAGCATCTGTAGGAAAGGCTTGCGAATAAAGGCTTAAGGCTTTCTTGTTCTAAAAATAATAATTCCTTCCCTAACTCATCCGACAGATCCCGAAATGAATTCGGGATGACGTTTTTGGCCATGTCTTGAAAGTTTATCGCTTGGACTTTATTCTCCCAAACGAGCAGCGCAAAATATGTCGAAAAAACAAGAAAGTAATGTAGGGTGCAATTTATTGCACCAACACCACCAAAAAATCATTGCCAATTTACCCCAAATTTGATAATATTTAAACGATAGAAAACATAAAAAAGAAGATAATAAAATATGTCTAAAATGCAAGCAGGTGTTGAGGTGGCAATTGCTAGCCCGATAAATTCTCCTTTATGTCAAAAATTTTCCCTCAAATTAAAAAACAAGCACAAAAATAGCAAAAAAGCCTTTTCAGTAGCAGAGGCAATGATAGCCTTGTTAATTGGCAGTGTAGCTCTTGGAATGGCAGCTCCTATGATTACAAAACAAATTAAGTCTCAAAATATTTCTGATACTCAATTTAGGATAATAAATAACAGAAATCAAGATTTGTTGGAACGAATGAACGAGTTGGAAGAACGCATTGATGAGCTGGAAAACGCTGATAATACCGGTATTCCTCGAGGAACAATTGCGTTTTTTGATAGCACGGTTGAAGCCGAGTCTGCAACAAACCCTTGTCCTAGGGGATGGGAATTAATCAGCCAAAACTGGAACGGTAGGTTCCCCAGATTTGCAGGGTCTCATAGGATATTAAGCTATGATGTTAATAGTAAAACTCTTTCAGAGACTGAATTAGATACAATAGAAAATCTTAATGTGGGACAAGTTCAAGAAGATGCAATTAGAGATATTGAAGGGAACATGTTATCAACGTTTAATCATGAAGGAGAGGGAGCTTTAAGAGGTATAGACCAGTTTAATGGGGGCTGGGGATACGTTCAAGGTTACCAACCTTGGATGTATATTTCTTTTATTGCATCTAGAGTTGTTCCCACTTCAGCGGAAAATCGACCTAAATCAGTGGCATTGCTTGGATGCAGACGAAAATAGCTTTACAATAAAAAATGAAGTTGAAATTTGAACTGCTCCTCCAAAAACGACTTTTTTATACTTTGTCTAGCTTTAGGGTTTCAGTTCAATCTACAAATTACTTTTTTAAATAACTTATATTGACGAAAGGCAATACAAATTTTTCGGACAACCATAAAAAGATGATCAAAGAACTTTTATTAAATTTAGAATAGTTGTCTCTCGATTAAATGTAAACAATAAACATACCCTATATAACTACTCCTCCTTTTGTTTGAAGTTTTGTTTAGAATATTGCTATTATTTTAAGTTTTTCTTATTATATAAAATATATTTTTGGAGTTTATTTATATGAAAAGACTATTTTTAATTTTAACTATATTATTTGTTTCTGTTTTAACAACTGCTTGTATCAATAACTTAGCAATTCAAGAATTAAATAACAAAGCCAAAGAATATATGAGTACAGGCGAAATTGATAAAGCAATTTGCCGTTATAAATCTAGTTTGGATTTAGATTCTAGTATTTTAGAAACAAATTATAATTTAGGCGTAGCTTATATTTCAGCTAAAAACTACAAAGAAGCTATTAATGTATTTGAAAACGTAAAAAAAATTGATGCCAATTTTGTTGATACATATTATTCAATAGCTGTTGCAATGGAAAATGCAGCTTATGATAGAATTAATGGCATTAAAGAAAAAGAAATTGATTGTACTATTTCCCAAAACATCACAATAGACGCGCAAACAGAGAAAATTAAAAAAACAGAATTAACACAAGAAGATAAATTATACATTTCAAAAATGTTTATGGATGCGGTAGATAATTACAATCATTATTTATCAATAAATCCAACAGCAAAAGACAAGGACGCTGTTTCTACTAGAGTTGAAGAATTAAATAATGAACTCGTAAAATATACCCCACAAGTAACAGACCAAAATATTGAAGGTTAATAATGCTTTCACCTGAAAGTTCTATCGCATTTTATATTGCAAATTACCCAGTCAAATATTACAGTTTGATTATGCTTGTTGCAATGCTTTTGGGTACATTTTTAAGTTATTCAATCGCAAAAACATATTATAAAGATATTTCCCTAAATGAATTTTTAGATATGTTGCCAATTACTATAATCTGTGGAATTTTAGGAGCTAGAATATATTATGTATTGATGGATTGGGCATATTATTCTAATCATCTAATAGAAATATTTGAAATATACAAAGGCGGCTTATCAATACATGGCGCAATTTTAGGCGGATTTCTAGGCGGATTTTGTTATATAAAAAAACACAAATTAAACCTATGGAAATACGCTGATATCTTTGCATATGGTTTATTATTAGGACAAATAATCGGACGATTTGGTAATTATTTTAATATAGAAGCATTTGGAAAGCCTTGTCATTATTCAAATTTAATATGCTTATATATCCCTGAAAAATATAGACCTATACAATATTTAAATAATGATTTTTTTCATCCAACATTTTTATATGAAGCTTTTTTCAATTTAATTATTTTACTCATCTTATTTTTCGTAATAAGAAAATTGACAAAAAATACAGACGGGGTTATTTTTATTAGTTATTTGGGGCTTTATTCTCTAGGAAGATTTTTTATTGAAGGTTTGAGAGTAGACAGTGTTCTTAATATTGGTTCTATTCATATTGCTCAGATTGTAAGCTTTGTATTAGTAATTTTTTCACTAATAATGTTTTTTGATAAAATAAAATCAAATAAAATTAAACCATAGTTTTTATTATCCGTTTTTCGGTAATAATATAATCAATTTTTTCATCAAAAATATCTGCTTCAATTTCATCTACAATAAAATCATCCCAAATAACAACTATACACTTTGTTTTTTCTCTATTTAAAGTTTTTAAAAATCTATCATAATATCCTTTGCCATAACCAACTCTATTTCCTTTAGTATCAACACAAAGCGCAGGAACAATTACCAAATCTATTTCATTAATATTTTGCTCAAAAGAGTTTTTAGGTTCTAAAATATTAAACAGACCTTTGGAAAACTCATTATTATTTTTATAAGGAACAATCTTGTCGTCAATAATACAAGGAAAACTATAATTTTTTGGTAAAGTTAAAAGGGTTAATAAATTAATTTCTGACTTCAATGGATAGAACAACATAACACTTTTGGAACAACAAAAAATATCAAAATTTTTTATATTTTTAAGAATTGTTTCATTTTGTTGAGCAAATTTTCCAGACTGTCGCTGTATTTTTGCCCATGCCCTCAATTTTTTTTTATTTTTTTGAAAATTATATTGCAGAGTCATAATTTTTCATGTACTATCAATAAACACAGTTAGTTTATACATTAATAGGGTTAAAGTCAACATGAATCGTGAAATACTTTCTCAACGTTTAAAAAAAGCAAGAATTGAAGCAGGATTAAGACAAGAAGATTTGGCAAAATGTTTAGGTGTACCAATTTCTGCTGTTTCTATTCTTGAAGCAGGAAATAGAAAATTAGATGTACTAGAGCTTTTAAAAGTTGCTAAATTATATTCAAAACCTGTTGAATGGTTTTATTACACGCATGATGCTGGTAAAAGAAGAAGATGGTATGACCAAAATGAAGTTGTACAAGAAGCTGTTGATTTATTAAGACAAGCTCCTTCTGCGCTTCAATTGAGCGTTGGTCATGCAATTATCGGCTTCCTTAAAAAAGGTGGCTTGATGAAAGAAGAAGAGTAATCAATATTACTTAATACAAAAAGACCTCGCATATTATAGCGAGGTCTTTTTAATTATGTAGAGTTTATTCTTCAAATTCTACATAATCATCTTCTCCGGTATCCGGAGCTGTTGTTGAAGTATTATCCGTTGTATTTGTTGCGGTTTCTTCATCTTCATCCTTAACCAATTCTGAACCTGTTGCATCTGGTTTAATTGAAGCAAGCTCGTCAGCTTTGTTTTCAAGATTAGCTTTGTCACTTTCAATAATATTTTCTGCTGAATTTACAAGATTTTCATTTTTCATTTCTTCAAGTTCAGTATAGTTTTGAGGTTTAGCTGCTTCAGCAAGAACTGCCGCAACTTCTTCCGGATCTAATCCGAATGAGAACGCCTCACCATATGTATGGCTATAGAACATATCGTTATATTCTTCTGTGTTTAATGTTTGCTTACCTAAAGTAACATCATCAACACCATCACCATCTTGGTCAGCTAAAGTTACATTGAATTCAGCCGCACGAGTATTTCCATTCAAGTTAGTAGACTTAATTCCCGAAATTTCTTTAAATGAATTTAAGTCGATTGATTTTACCCCTGATTCAGCTACACCGTTCCAGCCGTATGTACCGCCACCGGTTAACGCTTGGTCATTTTCCATTACACTAAATCCAGCTTTTGCCATTTCTTCTGCAGTTAATGTACCATCATTATCTGCGTCTGCTGCTGTCATTTCAGCCCAGCCTTGCTCTGCACCGACAAATTCATTTGCTCCATCGAATTGATTATCGCCATCTCTATCAATTGCAAGAGTAAACGTTGTATCACCTTGTCGCCAGCTAAATGGGTCAGCTCCACCTTTGTTTCCGTTTTCATCTTCATGACCACGTTCAAATTCACCACCCCATAAAGTAGCATAATCGGCTTCTAACTGACGGAAGATACCAGCTACACCATCATGCCCGATAGGAACAGTGATTTTACCATTTTGCTCATTATATCCAACATGAGTCCCACTGAAAATGTTTCCAATAGCAGAACCGGCTTGATATACATCCATACCAGATAAGTACATTAATTCTAAAGCCGTAAATTTAGTTGTATCTGCTTCTTCAACTGCAGCAGCCTTATCTTCCGGAGACATCGCATCCAATTGAGCTTTTCTTTCTGCAGTAACCGGATTTCCTAATGCTTGATTTAATAATTGTGTAGCCTGAGAAGCATCACCAACACCTGCCGTTCTTTCCGCTTTAAATGCATCAATTAATTTATCACCTAATGCTTCTTGAGTTGGTGTAAATACAGGTTTTTGCATTGTTGATTCAATATCAGCACGTTCTTTATGTTCTGGAACTTGAGCCAATAACTGTTTCATTAATCCTAATGAAGCTTCTGTTGTTTTGAATTTTGCAGTAAGTTCGTTTACGTTATCCAAAATACCCGCAATTTTATCACTTATACTTGTAATTTTTTGACCGGTAGCATCCATCGCCTCTAAATGAGCCATCATTGATGAACCACCAGAAGGGTTACTTTTACTAACCAATTCAGCTATTTTCATAGGAATTTCTTCTTTTTCAATTTTTCCTGTCATATACAAACGATAAGCTTCATCTGTAGCTGAAGAAACAGCCTCTTGTTGTTGTTTAATATTTTTATCAGCCTCCTTAGACGCTTGAGTTGATTCTTCGTTCAAATCATTAACAAGACGTTCCATCTGGTCATTGCCGGTTTTTTGTTGAGCATATAACTCATCAATTTCAGCTTGGATTTCATCCAATAAAGCTTCTAATTCTTTAATCTGACGTTCCAAATTCGCCTTTGTTCCTTCAGCATCAGAGGTGTTCCAAATTTGTGTTGAAAACAAACTCGTCAACTCATTCAACTGATCAGACGTAACATCCCCTTTAATTGAATTTAATTTTCCTACCGCTGCATCAAATGCTTGCACACTTTGAATGTTCATGTTTTTTTATCTCCTTTTATCTACGATAACTATTTTTCAATAAAAAATTTAAGACGAAATTTGTGTAACCAAATTACACATACATCCCTATCTTTTATTCATTTTGATTTTGTTATCGGCATAATTTAATAAAAACTTTAGAAAAACTTATTATCTTATTAACAATTCTTTACAAATTCAAACAATGCACATATGCAGAAAATATTTTAGTTAATTAAATAATAGTTACAAAATAAATCAGTATAACATTTCTTAATTATTTTATATTAAAAGTAATTAAGTGATATTATATTTTCATAGATTGGGAATAAGTTTATAGGAGAAAGAAATGAAGAAAATGTTTAAAAAAATGGCACATGTAGCATTTGCCTTGGCTATTAGTGCAACATCAGTATTTGCAGCCCCTGTTTTTAATGATTTAAATGAAAATCATTGGGCGTATTCGCAAATAATGAATTTAGCGCAAAACAATATTGTAGTTGGCTATCCAGATGAAACTTATAAACCAGATGCTGAAATCACAAGGGCTGAATTTGCTTCTATGGTAGTAAAAGCGCTAAAACAAGAAAATGCAGAAATCACTGAAACCATTGATTTTTCTGATGTGCCTCAAGATAATTGGGCTTGGGAAAATATACAAAGAGCTGTTCGTTTTGACTTAATTGAAGAAACAGATGACAATTTGTTTAGACCAGAAGACAAAGTTACAAAAGCTGAATGTATTGAAATTGTTATAAATTCACTTAAAACTGAAGATATGTCCTTAGCAGCGGCAAAAGAAATATTGGCTGAAAAATATTTGGATACTGAAAATGTTTCAGAAGATATTTTGATAAAAATTGCAAAAGCCGAAAAATTAAATCTTATGACTAAAAATCCAGCAGATGAACAAACAGCCTTAGTTGCAAAACCTGCAACAAGAGCAGAAATTGCGGTTTATTTATACAACATGATGGAACAAGTAAGATTGACTCCAAATGAAAAAATTGAAGAAGTTCTTAAACCTATTGAAGCTGAAGGTATCGTCCTTGAAGATGCAATTGTGAAAGATAATATAGGTATTATCCCCGCAGGAACAATTATTCCTCTTGTTATACAAAATGATATGAATTCAAAAACAAGTGTTGTAAGTGATGTTTTTGAAGCCAAAGTACCTAAAAACCTTGTAACTTCTCAAAAATATCTGTTGATAAAAGAAGGAGCAATCGTTAAAGGTCTTTTGATTGATAAGAAAAAAGCTTTGTTAATCATTAGAAATGGTAAATTGGCTTTAAATACAAAAACAATTACTACTACAAATGAGCAAACTGCAAATTTCTGCGGTATTACAGAAACTAATCCTGAATTAAGTATTTGGAGAAAAATCTTTAAAGGATTGAATGTTAAATACACACAAGGAGACGTTATTCCTGTAAAAACTATTAAAACAATTAAAATTGACTTAACAAATAGTTGGATTATTCAATAACATAAATTTGATTGGGAAGATAAAATCCGCAGATAATCTGCGGATTTTTTTTATTTAAGTTTTCTTTTCAAATTAAACATAATTAATTTATTTAGTAACACATGTGGTAGCTTTGCAATATCACAAACCAGCAAAGAGTCTAAACCAACACAATATGAATATTTAGGGTTATCAATAGTTATTACTTTGTAAATTGTTTTTGCTACAGATATTGGTTCAGAACCTTTAAAATTATTTTTTTGCGCATTGTCGGCAAGACATAAAAGCGTTTTTCCATATTTTTCTCTAAAGGTTTCGGGAAGCTTTTCAAGGTGTTCTTTATTTTTATCAATTGATTTATTCCAAATCGGAGTTTTTATAACCCCAGGTTTTATGGAAACAACTTTAATATCTTTGTTTTGCATTTCTAATTCCAAAGAATTAAACAAAATATCTAAAGCCCTCTTTGAGGCACAATATGGCGAAATAAATGGAAATATGCCAGTAGATGCCATTGAGCTAAGATTTATAATTTTTCCTTTTTTCATTAATGGCAAAAAAGTTTGTGCTACCGCCACTGGAGCTATAGTATTTAGTTCAAATTGATATCTTAAATCATCAATATTAATAAACTCTATAGGCTGTGCAATTACAGCTCCAGCATTATTAATAATTGCAGATAATTCTATGTTTTTTTCTTTTAACGTTTCAAAAGCAGTGCTTAACGACTCTTTTTTTAAAACATCCAAATATATTGGCGTAATATTTTCATGCTCTTCTTTTAAAGCCAAAAAATCTTCTTCTTTTCTAACTCCAGCTATAATTTTCAAGCCTTTTTGCGCCAAATAAGTAGCACCACAACGACCAATCCCGCTGGATGCACCAGTAATTAAAATACAATTCATAAAATTACCTTATAGCAACAACTTTTGAGCGTTCCGTTGAAATATAATTTTTTACAATAAGACGCTTAATTGTAGCTTTTGTTGTTCGCATAGAAAGTATTTTTAGGGTATTTTTAGTTTCTATATCTTTTACAATCCATTCAATTGAACCAAATGGATATTTTGTAAAATGATGAGTAGAACATACAGCACCAACTTTTGTTGCATCAAGCATGTTTAAAATACTAATATCGATACTCAATTTTTCACAATCATTTTTTGAAATGTGTGTGTTTAACCCGTTTATAATTTCATCAACATTAGCACTATACGCGTTAACTGTTAAAAAATTATTTTCGGTATCAAAATACTTCATCTTGTTTTTTCTCACTATGGAATACTCTTTACATTATTATTTATCGGCTTTTTTTTAAAAAAATTTAAATTTTAAGACAAAACTACATCAAATGGAGGATTTTATCGTATAATAATATTGAAAATACGCAAAAGCAGGAGTTTTATTATGAATACAAATGATTTAAAAAAATATGCACAAAAGATAAAGCTAGTGGCTTTTGACGTAGATGGCGTTTTGACTGATGGTAGTTTAACTTTTGATGAAAATGGAGTTGAATATAAAACATTTAACGCAAAAGATGGTCAAGGCATTGTAATGCTTAATAAAACTGGATTTGTGACAGCTATAATAACCGCTAGACAAAATGGAACAGTCCGACATAGATTTAATAACTTAGGCATGACAAAATTATTTGAAGGACAAAAAAATAAACTTGCGGCATTAGACGAATTATGCAAAGAATTTAACGTCACATATGATGAAATTGCATATATGGGTGATGATTTACCTGATATTTGCGTACTTGAGAAAGTTGGATTAGGGGCATGTCCTGCAGATGCTGTTGATGAAGTTTTGGCACAAGCAAAGTTTGTTTCTTCAAAAAATGGTGGGCGTGGAGCTGTTCGTGAACTGTGCGATTTTATTCTATATACTCAAAACAAACACCCTTTTATAAGTAAAAAAATTCAAGCAGGGGTTTAAAGGCTTAAAACGCATTATATTTCTATATATTCACTGATTTTACCTAAAAGTTCGTTGTATCGTTCTTTATTATTTATATAATTAAACCCCAAAAGAGCTTCAAAAGCCGTTGCATGCCGATGGAGACTTTGATTTGCTCTTCTAAAAGTAGTTGATGGCATATTTCTGGCGCGCCTTACAATATCTATTTCTTCTTCAGTTAAAAAATCTGCAAGTTTTTCTAGCGCTTCCATTTGAAACTCTGCCTTAACATATTTTGTTGTTAAATCATGCATTTTTTTACTGTTTGAAGTTACGTTAATAACCTTTTCCCTTATAAAAACCTCGTATATGGCGTCGCCTATATGCGCATACGCTCTTAAATGATATTTTTCCATGCCTGATTTTCCTCTTTATTTATATTAACGGTATTTTTTTTAATAACTTTAGTGTATTATTTTAATATGAAAAAAGTTTTATCAAAAATGAATTTACAAGAACTCGAAGAATTTTGCCTTTCTATCGGGCAAAGCAAGTTTCGTGCTAAACAAATTTATAATTGGATTTACCTAAAATCAGTCCACAATATAGATGATATGACTGATTTATCAAAAAAATTTCGTGATGAATTAAAAGAATTAGCAGTTGTTTCTGATATAAAAATTGCTAAAAAACAAGTAAGCTCAGATGGTACTGTTAAATTTTTATTAGAATTCCCTGATGGACAAAGAGTTGAAACTGTTTTAATGAGATTTGATAATCGAACAAATTTAACAGCTTGTGTATCTTCTCAAGTTGGTTGTGCTATGGGCTGCGCTTTTTGTGCAACTGGAAAAAGAGGATTTATTAGAAATCTTACCCCTAATGAAATTGTTGAACAAGTAATGGCAATTCAAATGGAAACAGGCTTAAAAGTTACAAATATTGTGTTTATGGGACAAGGTGAGCCTTTAATGAACTTAGATAATGTTCTTGAAGCAATGAAAATCTTCAATGAAACATTCCAAATTGGTGTTAGACGAATGACCGTTTCAACATGCGGGGTTATACCTAAAATTAATAAATTAGCAGAGCTTGATATGCAATCAACACTGGCTATTTCTTTGCACGCACCAAATAGTGAAATTCGTCAAAAAATTATGCCAATTGAAAAAAAATACAATATTAATTTGTTAAAAGAAACATTGTTAAACTACACAGAAAAAACCGGAAGAAGGGTAACCATTGAATATATTTTAATCGGTGGATTAAATGATACCCCTCAATGTGCAAAAGAATTGGCATATTACTTAGATAATTTAAATTGTAATATCAATTTAATAGTATATAACCCTGTTGAAGGCGATGAATTTAAACGCCCTACTAAAGAAGCAATCCATAAATTTAAATATCTGTTAGAAACCGCAGGAAAAAAGGTTACAATTAGACTTGAACGAGGTTTAGATATTGACGCAGCTTGCGGGCAACTAAGCGGAAAAGCCTAGTTATTTTTACACTAAAAAGTATGTAAAGTTATGTAACAAATATATATTTTTTATGAAATATTTATATCTGTTTTGTTTTTATATACATGTGATAGATAAACAGTGGTGGTAAGATGAGTATTTCATTATATTCAAGTTCGACAGCAAGTGTATTAAGCAGCAGACAAAAAGCAATGCAAAAACTTTATGGGTTTGACATTGATATGAAATCAACAGCATTTGCGCTTTCTGGTGGAAAACAAGAAGACGTATTAAACAGAATTGGAGTAGAGCTTGGAATTAACGAAACACCGATGGAAAACAATTTAAGTTTTAATAGATACGTAAGTTCTTCAAAAAATGCAGATGATATAATGTTTCAAGGAAATGACGGGATGTTGTATAACTTGGATTTTTCAGAAAACATTGTAACAGAACAATCAGAGACTGCATGGATTGATGAAAATTACAAAGGCTTAATTATGCAAGATCAAAAAACAGGTGAATATGATTATAGCGATAGAAACTATGATGTAATTGATTTTGGACAAAATAGCGCAGAAATTATAAACTATTCATTCACTGGTATAGGTGATGGTTGTGATAAGATACAAACTGATGCTTCAACGGCTTTTGCATCTAGTTCCACCGCATCTAAATGGGGTGATAGCATTCAATGGGTTTATCAAGAAGTAGATTTAAAAACACCTTCTTATGATTTCATATCAAATGTAAATAGAAATTCAGCTAATTATATAAGCAAGCAAGAATCACAAGATATTTATCAAAAACAAGGATATGAAGCTTATTTTAATGAATTAATTAAACGAGCGGCATCCGCAATGAGTTATAACGATTCATCAGGTTTTAGCATTTCAGATTATTTTGCACAAAAAGAAGCAGAAGAGGCAGAAAAGGCTGCTGCTGCCGCAGAAGCACAAAAACTTGAAGAGTTAGCAAAACTTGAGGCAGCAAGACAAGAAGAACAAGAACAACAAGAAGCACAATCCAACATTCAAACAACTGCGTAACTTAACATTAACTATATACATAAAAAAGAGAAGTTTTTAACTTCTCTTTTTCATCAGGTTAAAAATCAATTATTTACCTACATTAATAACCGTTTTCATTTCAGTTATAGCCATAGACATTCTACGAGTTGCAACAGAATAAACAAGAGAGTTTTTTTGCATTTCAGCTAATTCAAAAGCTGGGTCAATATCCATTGCACCCACAGATTCAATAACAGCACTTGGTCCTAATTTTGTCGAAAGTTCAGTTTCTAAAGGACTATTCATTACCCCTAAGTATTGTCCAAATTCAATATCTTTTCTTCTATATCCAGGGGTATCAATATTAGCTACGTTTGAACCTAATGCCCTTTGTCTTTGGGCAGCAAGATCCATAATTAAATTTGCTTTTCCTATTGTATCCATTGGTGTGTATGTCATTTTTTACTCCCCATTATTCATTTAAGTTTATAGCTTTATAATACATGTCATCAATAACTTTCATCAATTTCGTTGATGCAATCATTGACGCATTTAACCTTAACACTTCATTAACACTATTATAAACATTTGTTTTGGAAACTTCCAAAAATCCTTGTTGAATTGAATCGTGATTTTTTAACAAAACAGGTTCTCCAGAGTCTACTGTTGCAATAAATTTATTACCATTTGTAAGCTTCAATCCTTCTTGGTTTTGAAATTGAACAAGAGGAATTTTACCTATTTTTTCTGGTAAATCACCATATTGAGATATGCATTCTACAGTTCCATCTTTTTCAATTATTATTTTGTAATAATTGATTGGCAGTTTTATTCCATCACCGATTAAATGTCCATCATTTGTAACTAGATAACCATCTTTGTTTACAGTCATAGACCCATCTCTTGTATATGTAACTTCACCATTTTCTGAAGTAACAGGAATAAAACCAGAACCATTTATTGCTACATCAAATTCTCTTTGTGTCATTTTTATAGAACCTTGAGCAAAATCCGTTCTTACTTCGCCACTAAGATAACCATCTTCACTTAAAATTGTTTCAAATCGAACTGGTTTATATGCATTCGTACTATAGTTTGTTATATTTGTTGAAACATGTCCCAATTTTTCAAACTGCATGTTTGTATTTACAATATTTTTTCTTATTAAACCTTGTAAATTATACATAACTCAATCCTTCTTATGCTTGTCCCAGTTCTTGAATTGCTTTTCTTAAATTGCTATTTTGAATGATAAACATTTTTCTGTTTGCTTCAAAGTTTCTTCTAATACCAACCAACTCTAAAACTTCTGAGTTAAAATTAACGTTAGAAGCCTCATTAAAACCTTGAATAACCCCTGGTTCCATTACCGCTAAACCTTTATCTGTCACTACAGCTAAAGTAGCAACATATTCTAATTTATTACTTTTGGGATTAAAAACAGAAATATCACCGTTTTTATTAATCTTAATATCCTCTAATTGTCTTGGTGCAAAAGGAAAAACTATTGGCATACCATTATTAGCTAACACTTTGGCATTTTCTAAAGTTAAAAGATTTCCATCAACATCAAGCTTAAATCTTCCATCTCTAACAGATTTAACGCCTTCGGGACCTTCTACTTGAAAATAACCTTTTTCACTTAGTGCGATATCTAATGGGTTTTGTGTCATATCAAGACGCCCTACAGACTCATCTACACTTGTAGAAAGTCCATGAACGCCAATAATTGAACTAAATGAAGATACAACAGGTTCTTTTCTTTGAAAACCAATTTTATCAAACCCATTGATATTGTCGTTGATTATACCAATTAATTCAGAATCAAGATGCATTGTGCGCAAGTTTGCCGCAATACCCGTGTCTTTAAACTGTATGCCACCGTATAAAGTCATATTCTAACCTTTTTCCTTGTACATATCTATATTATACATAATGATGTCGGCAAAAAAGTCAAAAAAATTCAATTTTTAGCAAAAAATCAACTATTTGAAGTAGAAATTAAGGCATAACATAAATAGATATGGTATTTCTTGCATTTTTTCTGTTTGTGATAAAATAAACATGTGTATCTAATTGCATGCTAATTAGTGCACAGATGGAGAAGACATTTCTACATAAAAAGGAGATATAAAACATGTCAACAAAAGAATTTTTTACAAGTTCTGAAGAATTAAAAGAATTGATGTCAGCAGCTCGTGCTACATTAACAGCTCCATTCTTTGGAAACAACGTAGAAGAAGTAAAATCAGTGTCTGAAGCTTACAAATTAGCTAAAAACAGCCCTGGTACAATCGAGTTAACAGGTATGCCTGTTTACCAACCAGAAAAATTGGGATTACCTCAAGGTGCTAACCAATTATTATTCAACGATGGTACAGTAGTTGGTCGTTGTGCAGCAGCTAGAAAAATCGTTGGTGAACCTGGATGCGATTTGGGTTACTTATTACCAATCATTCGTGAAGCAGTTTATGCTACTCGCGATAAATTAATGTACAAAACAGAAGCTGTAGTTGGTTTAGAAAATGACTTTATGATTAAAGCTCATTTGATGATTCCAGAAGGCTTTGAAAATGTTATGTACTCTTGGATGTTGAACTTCCAATACATGAATGAAATTTATTCTCAAATGTATGCTGATTCAAGAGCTTGGAACGAAGGTGATATTTATGTATTCTCTGATCCAGATTGGACTCACCCAGATTTCCCATACGGTTTAACATTCTTTGATCCACAACACAACTGTGCAGCTATTTTGGGTATGAGATACTTCGGTGAGCACAAAAAAGGTACATTGACACTTGCTTGGGGCGCTGCTGCTCGTAACGGTTATGCTTCTTGCCACGGTGGTATGAAACGTTATAACCTAGAAAATGGAAAATCTTTCCAAGTTGCAGTATTCGGTTTGTCAGGTTCTGGTAAATCAACAATTACTCACGCAAAACACAATAACAAATATGATATTACAGTTCTTCACGATGACGCATTCATCATCAACGTTGAAGACAAATACACTATCGCATTGGAACCTGCTTACTTTGATAAAACAGCAGATTACCCAATCGGTTGTGATGATAACAAATACATTTTGACTCAACAAAACAATGGTGCTATTCAATTAGCTGACGGTAAAGTTGTTTCTGTAACTGAAGATATCAGAAACGGTAACGGACGTGCTGTTAAATCTAAATTATGGTCACCAAACAGAGTTGACAGAATTGATGAACCTATCAACGCTATTTTCTGGTTGATGAAAGACCCAACTATTCCTCCTGTATTGAAATTATCAGGTGCTTCTTTGGGTTCTGCAATGGGTGCTACTCTTGCTACTAAACGTTCATCTGCTGAAAGACTTGCTAAAGGTGTTGACCCTAACGCATTGGTTGTTGAACCTTATGCTAACCCATTCAGAGTTTACCCATTGGCAACTGACTACACTAGATTCAAACAACTTATTGAAGATGGCGTAGATTGCTACATCTTGAACACAGGTGACTTTATGGGTACAAAAGTTCAACCTAAACACACTTTGGGAATCATCGAAGCTATTGTTGAAGGAACAGCTGAATTCCATAAATGGGAAAACTTCTCTGATATTCAAATTATGGATGTTGAAGGATTTGACGCATCATTCAAAAACTCTGAATATGCTGAACAATTCGTTGCTCGTATGCAAGATAGAATTGAATTCGTTCAATCTAGAGAAACTGAAAAAGCTGGTCTTGATAAACTTCCAGCTGATGCTCTTGAAGCATTGCAAAAAGTTATTAGAGAAGCTAAAGTTACTGCTTCTGTATAGTAACAACTTTGTATTAAAAGAACTTGCTAAACATTTAGCAAGTTCTTTTTTATTTGATAATATTAAAAATTTGTATTATCGATGATAAACTTTACGACAACGAAATTGATACTTTATCAACGCGGTCATTTTAGTTAATAATTCTGCCCCGTAAAACTCAGCCTGTTTTAAATATTCAATTTAACTATTATATTTTTATTTGCAATATAAAATTAATTTAATATTCAATATTATTTAAAAAACTGCCCACCCATCAAATAAAATTTTGAGCAGGTAACTCCTGTTTCCAAACGTCTGCAATTAATTTGATTTTCTTCATATGAAAGACCAGAGCCAAATGGTTCAATTTTGTCACGATATATATTTGCACCAAAAACATCTAATCCAAATCGGTTTGGTAGTTTTACTCCATTCATATCAAATATAATAACACCGCATAATCCATCATTATTAAAGCAATCATCATTTATCCAATTTAATCCAGCCATAATTTTGCCATCAGGTGAATAAACAAATTCTTTTATGTGGTATTTTGAGTCTTTTGGTATCCTTCTGCCATTTAAAAAACGATATTTATAATTTTTTAACGAGCGATTTGAATTAACTGTATCAATTGTATTTACATTCAAAGTTGTTTTAAATAAATCCAAAATACGGGTATTTCTTTCGTGTTCTGGTAATTTAATAATTTTTTCCATTTCTTCTTTTTGCGTTAACAATAATACATTATAAGAATATTGTGTGGCGATTAAAGTTTTTTTCCAATTATAAATAATCCCGCTTTCTTGCTTAACACCAAAAACTTTTGCAAAAAGCATACAGATAATAGCGATAAGAATAAATATTATTACCACTATTTCTGCAAAACTTAATGCTTTTTTTGTAGAAAAATTTTTATTCAAAATATTTCCTTAACTTCATTTAATTACGAGCTAAATCAAGCCTGTGTTTTTCTGCATACAAATTATCGTAAATCCAATCCGGGATAAAGTTTTTACCCATAATTATTTGCCCATTATTTGGATTTGGCGCATGAAAATCAGACCCGCCTGTAACAATCAACCCTAATTTTTCCGCAAGCGAAGAAAAATATTCAACCATCGCAGGTGAGTGTTTTCTATGATAAGCTTCAAGACCTCTTAAGCCGTGATGCATAAGTTCTTTTGTTATTTCTTCTGCTATATCCACATCAAAAGGATGCGCAAACACGGGAATGCCACCGGCTTCATAAATCACTTCAACTGCTTCATGCGGAGAAACGCTGTTTCTTTTTACATAAACTGGTGAATCATCATTAATATATTTATTATAAGCTTCTATAACACTGCCTGTTCCACCTTTTACGGTAATAGCTTTTGCTATATGCGGGCGACCAATACTCCCGCCTTCTGCTACAAGCTTTTTAATATCTTCAAACTTTATTGCAATACCGGCTTTTTTATTTAGTAAATCAACTATAGCTTTTGTTTGTTCAATACGGGCTTTTTGCTGTGTTTTTAGCATAGCTTGAAAATCCGAATTATTTGTATCCATAAAATATCCCAAAATATGGATTTCAAAACCCTTATAAAGAGTGTTAATCTCTACGCCCGGTATGATTTCTAATGGTTTTGTTCCGTTTTTCTGGGCAAGTTCATTAGCATACGCAATAGCAGGCGCGTGTGATAAAATATTATCGTGATCACTCAGGGCTATTGCATCTAAGCCAGCATCAATTGCCGCATCGACAACTCTCTCAGGAGAAAACATCCCATCCGAGTAGGTTGTGTGAATGTGTAAATCGATTTTCACTTTCCTATCCTTTCATTATTTATCTTCCTCATTATTAACTTCTAAACAAAATCTTTTTATTGAAATAGCACGACCGTCTTCAATATTAACTTCTGCAATCGCACCATTTAACTGAACGATTTCACCCTCTGCAATAACATATTTCTGTGGCAAAAAAGTTTGTAATCTTGCCAATGAGGTTTTGAAATCCATTCCAATAACACTTTCTTTAACACCGCAAAAACCCGCATCTGTAATATACGCAGTTTTATTGTTTATAACCTGCTCATCTGCCGTTTGTACATGAGTATGAGTACCAACAACTACGCTAGCCCCTAGTTCTGATGCCCAACGAGCAAAACATATTTTTTCCGCGGTAGCTTCTGCGTGAATATCAATAAACACAATCGGCGTAATTTCTTTTATTCGCTTAATTTCGGCTTCAACTATATCCCAATATGGAGAAAATCCCATAAAAGTTGAACCTAAAACATTTATTACGCCATATTTAACACCATTTTTTTCAATAATACGACTACCAACCCCAGGAGTACCTTGCGGATAATTGATAGGTCTGACAAGCTTATCTGCCCCATCAATATAAGAAAATATATCTGATTTATCCCAAATGTGATTTCCTGACGTCATGCAATCAAAAACCGTAGCCAAATCATCATAATTTTTTGTAGTCAAACCAAAGCCATGAGAAGCGTTTTCGACGTTTCCTACAACAAAATCAAAATTATTATCCCCATCTACGGCAATTTGACCGCCCAAGAAACTCTTGACAAGTTTTCTTGCAGGGCGGCCTACCAAATCGCCTAAGAATAATATTTTTACTGTTTGAGTCATCTATTTCGCTAATTCTGTAGTTCTAAACTCTCTAACGACAGTAACTCGAATTTGTCCAGGATAATCCATCTCATCCTCAATACGTTTTGCGATATCACGTGCAAGTTTTGCAGAAGTAACATCATCAAACATTTCAGGCTGAACAATAACCCTAACCTCACGTCCTGCCTGTACTGCGAATGATTGTTTTATTCCTTCATAGCTTGTTGCTATTTCTTCAAGTTTCTGTAAACGTTTAATATAAATTTCTAAAGTATCACGTCTTGAGCCTGGACGTCCAGCCGAAGCAGCATCTGCTAATTTTACCAAAACTGCTTCTATCGTATTAGCTGTAATATCATCGTGGTGAGCTTCTATTGCGTGGATAATTTCTTCTTTTTCACCATAACGACGAGCTAATTCAACACCCAATTCAATATGTGTACCTTCTTGAGATTGGTCAACTGCTTTTCCTATATCATGAAGCAAACCAGCGCGTTTTGCTACCGCTACATTTGCCCCTAACTCAGCTGCCAACATGCCAGCAATATGACCGACTTCAAGCGAATGCTTCAACACATTTTGACCATAACTTGTACGATAATACAAGCGACCTAATGTTTTTATAAGCTCTTTATTTAAGCCCATAACTCCCATATCTAATGCAGCGTTTTCACCTTCTTGTCTTATTTTGTGTTCGATTTCTTCTTGTGCTTTATTTACCATATCTTCGATACGAACAGGGTGAATACGTCCATCAACGATAAGTTTTTCTAATGCTAATTTAGCAATTTCACGTCTTACTGGGTCAAAGCCTGATAATACAACTGCTTCTGGAGTATCATCAATAATAAAATCAACACCTGTCAGAGTTTCTAATGTTCTAATATTTCTACCTTCACGACCAATAATACGACCTTTCATATCATCAGATGGTAAATTAACAACAGAAACAGTTGACTCAACAACCGTATCAATCATACATCTTTGCATTGTGGTTGTTAAAATTTCTTTAGCTTTTTCATCAGCTGTTTCTTTTATTTTTTGCTCATTTTCACGAATAATTTGATTAAACTCTTGAGCCAAATCTTGCTTTAATTGTTCAAATAAAGCATTTTTAGCTTCATCTCGAGACATACCAGAAATTCGTTCTAATTCTTGAACTTGTTTTGCAACTATTTCCGCTAAATAATCTTCTTTTTCTAAAAGTTCATCAAGTTTTCTATTCATCTGCTCTTCTTTATCAGTTGCAGCTTGAATTTTATCTTCTAGCACATCTTCTCTTTTTGCCAATTTTGATTCTTGACGAGACAAGTCGTTTCTTCTTTCTCTTACCTCATCATTAAATTTTTCAATATCGTTATTCAAAGCTTCTCTAGCTGCAATTTTAGCCTCTTTATAGATTAGCTTTTCACGATTTTCTATCTCTTTTTCAACACTTTTGTTTTTTTCAGATAATTTTTTCACATTATTCCATAGGTTAAAACAAACTCCGCCTAACACTACTGAAACAACTATGAATATTATCATTAATAAGCCTGTAGTTTCGATTGTCCTGTCCTCATCTTATCTATATAACATCTTTCCCAAGCACATATTGCGCTTAGGACTTAATTCGATATTTAAAATTACATTTTATTGTAATTAGTTCTATATATAATAACTCTTATATTTTATTTTATATTTAACTACGTTTATCGTAGCACTTTTTAAGGCTTTTTACAAGCAGTTTTATCATTTAATTAACCTTTCCATTTTAATTTCATACAAAAGCCGTAGATATTAAGGATTGCAAATATTACAACTTATTACAAAAAACAAAACCATTTATCAATTTTTATACAAATTAAAAAATTTTATTAATTAATCTATAAAAATACCACTAAGAGTTATTCATTTTTTATCTAAATAAAATAAACTTAAATCGGAGGAAATTATGAAGATAAATTTTGATAACATATTTTTTAAAAATAGAATTAACTTACAGCAAAATTCTTTTGACAAAAATCAAAGCCCAAAGTACAATACAAAGGTTTTTTATATCCCGATTATGGATATAATGGGAGACTCATTTGTTCAGTCAATAATGTCTAAAAATAATTAAAAATTGATATTACATATGCAATATTAATTTTTGTAAAGAAAGAATAAAAATTAACAATTTCTTTTAAAAAATATTCTTTATATATGTAATTGGTTTATAAAGGTGGGTAGACAATGATACATTTAGGAACCGCATTAAAACAAGCTGCGCAAAAGGCTTATGCAAGGACATTATCAGGTGAAATAGTTAATCCGCCAAATATGAAATTTTCTGTTAAAAATCCTTATATTTTAGAAGTCTTACCGCCAGATTCCGTTGAACTTCTTTCTACCTTAGAAGGGAAAGATTTTAATAAAGTATGTAGATTGTTAAATAATCCAAATTATAGAAAAATTATTGAAAAATATAAAGCTCTTTTTAATGTTGGTTTTAATAATGATGAAATTAAGCATTTATTAATTAAATCCAGAGCAACCATAAATGCTTTATCTATTTCAAATGTTGATGCAATGGCTTATTTGGGAATGTTGCCAAAAGAAATAGGAAAACAATTCGATGCGCATGGAATATCTAAGGAGCCAGTTTCAGATCAATTATGTCAGTTAAATAACTTATTAACTAAAGGTATAGATAAAAAAAGACCATTTCATACTGCACCGTTAAGATGTGAACAAAGTGCGGGGGCTGGTTTTGGGTGTGGGGCAGGATCACTTTCTGATGGTTCATTTATATTAGTGTCCGGAAAAGGAAAGCAATTGCTGGAGAATGGTATTGAAACCGTTATTGTAAATGACACATATTATTCTATTATTGGTGATTTAAGAAAAAGATTTCCTAAAGTTAATTTCGTCAGGGCAGAAAATCTTATCCCTTATTTTAATAATCTTGTTAAATAAAATTAAAAAACAGGGCTTTAAGTTAATGAAGCCATGTTGAATTCTTGTTTTAATTTATTATTATTATTTACTTTTGAGGTTGATAAATGGTACTGAATTTCCCATCATATATTGAGGCATTTTCCCATCCCATTTTTGTACCGCTTCGTATTCAACGAGAGATTTGTTTTGAGTCAAAGTAATGTAGGGTGCGTCGTTTTGACGCACCGATTATTTTTCAAATCTTGTGGTGCATCTAAAAACAGCACCCAACTATTCATTAATATTTATATCGCTAAATTATAATTTCATAAATTTACTAATATTTAAAAAATCATTTAAATATTCTGTTGGCAAAAATATTATTATCATTTTGGGCAATTTTTAATTTTTATTAGATTGTATTATATATATATGGTTAGAATTTTATTTTTAATATTAATATCATTTTGTTTTACCGCTGCATCTATTTATGCGAGTTGTGACTTACCTACGGGTGGAGCATGCTCACTAGAAGCGCTAAAAAAAGAACAAGAAGAGTTTTCAAAACTTCTTTGGGAAAACAGCTACCTCAATAAACTGGATGAAAAATACGAAGAAAAACAAAAAGAGTTAATAAAAATCGACACGCCTAAACGTGTCGATGTAGAAAAACTTAATAATATAGAGATTAACAAAAATTAATCTAAATAAAATGTTGTAACAACCTTTGAAACAGTTTCTGAAGCATATTCAAGAGCTTTATGTAAAGTTCCTGAAGTATGAGACAAGAAACAAATAAGCTGTTGGCAATCATCAACGATTTCTCTGTTACAAATACGAGACGCATCAGATAACGTCATCATTGCTCTATCTGGATGTTCAATGATATTTGGAACACCAATTAATTGATCTTGAACGTCAGAAGGTTGTTGACCAATAGTTTGAGGCAAAATAACTTTTAATTTATCCGGATTTGCCTTCATCGCACCTCTAATCGCTGCAGCGTTTGTTCCAGAAGAACCACCAGAAGTAATAATGGTGTTACCTTGTTTTACAAGTGCTTCTGCTAAAGTTTCAATCATTTGCTGATGAGTGATAGGAAGATTACGGCTTCCAATAATGGCAATTTTTTTAGCCATTTGCTGTATTGTTGCCAATTCCATAGCCAATTCATCAGGATTATTTTGGTCTTTTTCGCTTACAATGTCCATATCATCTAATGGAACCATAATTTGAGGTTGTTGTTGTTTTTCTTCTGACATTTTTCCACCTTATGTATTTCATTTATTTTTTTAATGCTATAATTAATTATAATAGAGTATTATGTGAAAAAATGCAATGGGGAATATTTTAGAAGGTTTAAACGAACAACAAAAAGAAGCGGTTTTACACACAGAAGGGAGCATGCTCGTGCTTGCTGGAGCAGGTTCTGGCAAAACTAGAGTATTAACAGCAAGAATTTCTAATCTTGTTCAAAATGGTGTAAATCCTTATTCAATAATGGCTGTAACATTTACTAATAAAGCAGCAAAAGAGATGCAAGCGCGACTTTCTTCAATTTTAGGCGAAGAAGTTGTAAAAAAAATGTGGGTAGGAACATTCCACAATATCTGTGGCAGAATTTTACGCCAAGATTTAGCTAATTACAAAAGTCCGGAAGGTAGAACTTGGGATAACAATTACGTTATTTATGATGAAACCGATTCAATGGCATTGATTAAAAATGCCATAAAAAAACTAAACTTAGATGATAAAGTTTTTGCACCTAAACTTGTAAAATCATATATTTCAAACGCAAAAGGCAAGATGCAAAACGCATACGCATTTGCAACTCATGCCAGAGATTATCGTTCACAAAAAATCTCTGAAATTTATGATTTATATGAAAAAGCATTGCAAGAAAACAATGCGATTGACTTTGATGACATGCTTTTATTGGCAGTTAATCTTTTTGAAACGAATAAAGAAGTACAAGAAAAATATTTTAACAGATTTAAGCATATATTAGTCGATGAGTTTCAAGATACAAACATTAGCCAATATAGACTCATTAGAGGTTTATTTACAAATGATTTGGCTGAAAATGAGCTTAAAGGTAGAAGTTTATTTGTAGTAGGTGATGTAGACCAATCAATTTATAGTTGGCGTGGAGCTGATTATACCATTATTCTTAACTTTCAAACAGACTTTAGAAATTCTCAGCTTATTAAACTAGAACAAAATTATCGTTCTACTGGAAACATTCTTAATGCCGCAAATGCTGTAATTGTAAATAATACACAGCGTGTTAGCAAAAATCTTTATTCAAATAAAGGGCAAGGTGAAAAAATAACTTTATTTGAAGCACTGGATGAAGGACACGAAGCTAAATTTATTGCAAGAATGATATCAAGCAATTCTACATCTAAAACAAATTATGAAGATTTTGCAATTCTTTATAGAACAAACGCTCAATCGCGCGCAATAGAAGAAGCATTAATTGCAGAAGGAATTCCTTATAAAATACTTGGCGGATTAAAATTCTATGACAGAAAAGAAATCAAAGATGTTATTGCATATTTAAAACTTGTTTATAATACGAGCGATTCTCAAAGTTTAAAGCGTATTATCAATGTTCCAAAACGTTCAATTGGTCTAAAAACTATTTCTAGAGTAGAAGAACTGTCAGCAAAATATAATAAAGCTTTTTATGATGTTTTAGATAATATCGATTCACATGAAGAATTAGCCGATAAATCAGGTATAAAACTAAGAGAGTTTGTTCAAATTATTAAAAAACTTCAACAAGCAAGAGAAAAATTCCCGCTTCATGAATTCATTACGTATGTTTTGGATGAAACAGGCTATTTAAAAGAACTAAAAGCAGAAGACTCCGAAGAAGCTGAAGCAAGAATTTTGAACTTGCAAGAACTTGTAAACGTAGCTAAAGAATTTGAGCCCGAAGAACCAGAAAATGTTTTGGGTGAGTTTTTGGCACAAGTAGCACTTGTTTCAGATGTCGATGACTTAGAAGAAGGTTCATCAAGCGTAACTTTGATGACCATCCATTCAGCTAAAGGTTTGGAATTCCCGATAGTATTTTTAGCAGGATTGGAAGAAGGTATATTTCCTCACGGTCGCTCATTAGATGATAATTCTGAGATGGAAGAAGAGCGCAGATTGATGTATGTAGGCATTACTCGTGCAATGAAAACCCTTTATATGTCTTGCGCAAAACGCAGACAAATGTGGGGTGAATATAAATACTATGAACCATCCAGATTTATAGGTGAAATTCCTCCTACATTGATAGAACACAAAAATGCAGGGAAAACATATAATTCTGGATATTCTTCAAGTGGAACGTTCAAAAGCGCCGTTGATAAAATCAAAACAAATAATTATGAAAAAAATTATTCAAACACAACAAAACCTTCTAATGGCGGGTTTGGTACCAATTTTGTAGCGCCAAAAAATATTAAATCAACAACAACATTTTCTAGCAACAAGCCTTCGAGCACTACAAACAGTTTTGGACGTGATTTTGTTGCTCCGCAACGCACAACAAACAAATCATTCGTTGTAAAAAACAATTCCCCAGAAAAAATTGCAGCTAGAGAAGCCTCAAAACAAGCTGATTTAGCTAAAGCCCGTCAAATAATTGAAAATAGTAGAATTAAACAACTATCCGAACAACAAAAATTAAAAGCTGCGCAAGAACCTGCACAGGAAAATATCAAAGAGGTTGTTTCTTCTGTTTTTGCAGCTGGAGACAAAGTCTTTCATACAAAATTCGGCACCGGAATAATTGAATCAATTCAACAAATCGGGGCATCTCAAATGTATATGATAAATTTTGCAGAACAAGGCAAAAAAGCTATGGATAGTACATTCGCGAGGTTACAAAAAATCGATTAATGAACAAAGAACTTAAAAAATCAGTAATAATTTATGGCTCATACATTGATCCTGCAAAATCCGAGCTTATGGCTCAACATCAAAAACAAGTTTATGATTTGGGTGTAGAACTTGGCAAAGCAGGATTTGATATTGTAACCGGTGGTGGAATTGGAATGATGGGTGCTGCCTGTAACGGGGCAAAAGACGCAAATCCCGACATAAAATGTATCGGCGTAGACCTTGATTGGGGGGATTATCCGTCATTTTCTTGCAAAAGATTAGATGAAAAAATATTATTTCCAAAAGGTGATTTTGTCTCTCGACTTAGCACGATGAAAGAAAAAAGTGCATATCAAATTGTTTGTCCAGGAGGAAAAGGCACACTAAGAGAACTTTTTGAAGCTTGGGAAGAATTGGCTATGGGGTATGAAAAGCAACCACGTCATAGAAAAATTATTTTATTCCCTGCTTCATATTGGCAACCTGTATATGATTGGATAAAATCAAGTTGTCAGGCAAACGGTTACATTTTTGATAGAGATATAGATATTTTGGCACTTGCCCAAACTCCACAAGAAGTTTTAGACTTGATGCAAGACAAAACAGTTATAGAAAAATAAAATTTTACAGCGCCGAAGCAAATGCATTATAAATATTTTCAGGAATTCGGCGCATTAACTTACCAGTTTTATCAACTGCAACAATAGTTGTTTCAGCTATCAAATTAACCTTTTCTGTATGTTTATTTTTAATAATGTGTGAAAAAACGACGCTTGTGGGTTTTAGTTCTGATATAATAGTTTCAACTATTAATCTATCATTCATCAATGCGGATTGCTTATATCTAATATGCATATCGACAACAGGAAAAGTTATACCTTGTGCCTCCAAATCCGCTAAATTTAATCCCAATAATTCACACAACTCAACTCTGCCTTCTTCTAGCCATTTAACATATGCACCATGCCAAACTACACCATAAGAATCCGTATCATGATAATATACTCTAACTTCTTGAGAATGCTTCATTAGTCAAACAATCCTTGTATTCTTTCTGAAATATCTTGTGGATCCATTTCGTTTGTAACTTTATTTATTTCTGACGCAATTTGATACAACTTCGCAGCTTCAATTTTGTCACCCATTATAGCCGTGGATCGAGCTAAATTATAATATGCTAATGCATAATTAGGATTACATTTAATAGCACTATTAAATAATTCTGCAGCCTTTTTAACTAAACCTAAATCATCAAGATAAATTACACCAAGATTATTATACGCAATATCATAATTTGAATCATACTGAATTGATAGTTCGTATTCTTTAATAGCGTCATCAATATCACCTTTTCCCCAATGCAAATAGCCTAAATTACAATGAATTTTAGCATTTTTAGGGTTTAAATCTAATGCCTTTCTGTAAATAGTCAACGCATTATCATAATCACCTTTATCATAATATGCACTACCTAAATTAATGTAAATTTCTATTTCCTCAGGCGTTAGCATATAAGCTGTTTGATAAGCTGAAACTGACGCATCAAGATTTCTTTCGTTATCCTGATATACATAACCCAAAGTTTGAGCAACAATACTTGTCCATTGAGCATTTGGATTTAAAGTTATTGCCGTTTGATAATGAGCAACGGCTTCTTTTATTTCCCCTTTTAGGTATAAAATATTTGCAAGGTTACCATGGTATTCTGCAATATCAGGCTGAATATTTATAAGTTTTTTATAAATATCAATAGCAGAATCATAATCACCACAATCTTCATAACATAAGCATAAAGCAGTGTAAGCTGTAATATTTAAATTATCAAGCCATATCGCCATTTTATACTCAGTTATAGCATCATCATAACGTCCTAACGTTCTATAAATATCACCTAAAAGGCAATACAAAAGTACAAAACCAGGAGCTTTATCAATTGCTTCTTGATAAATTTGTAATGCATTTTCTAGTCCACGTTTTTTTACTGCTACCAAACCAGTAAACAAAACAGGTAAAAAACGCATATAAGACAATGCTTTAGATACATTTTTTTTAGCAACTTTATCAAATGGTAATTTCAATAGAAAGAGCGCAAATTCTTTAAAACAATTTATTTTGTGATTAAAAGATTTTTTTCGAGATAAACGAAGCAAATTATATATTAGCAAATGAGCCTTTGCATTTGATAATGGAGATATATCAATTGATTTTTTAGCATAATCAATAGCGTTCCAAAAATCAGCTTTTTTTGTATAACACTCCGCTATCATAAAATAAGCATCGGCGAATTTTGAGTTTTTTTCTATTGCAATTTCAAAATAGTTTATTGCTTTTTCTATTTCGTTCTTATGATAAAGAGCGACTCCAATTTTATGATAAATTTCAGGAGAATCCAAATAAGATTCTAATGCCCTTTGATACTCTGTAATTGCTTCATCAATATATGATTTAGCTTGAGAAATATCTAGATGCCATTCCATATATAAATCACCCAACCGAATATGCAACTGAGCATTTGTTGGATCTTTTATCAGTTCAGCTTGACAAGCCTCTATAGCTTTTTGCACTCCACTATTTTGATAAACCTTATTAATTTCTTTTATATTAACTTTTTTATTTTCTCTTACTTCCATCATATTACTAGTTTAATAAGAAAAAATCTAAAGGTCAAAGACTAAACAAAAATTAATCTTCCCTTAAATTTTTTGCTTCCAGCTCCATGCACTTTTGAATTATTCTGTTACGCTCATATTCTTGTATGTTTTTAAACTTAATTATATATTCATTATCTTTAAAATAAGATTTTTGTTCGATAATACCAGTAAAAACAACAGCATCCTTATGTTCTGGAATATATAATTTAGCTTTTGCTTCAACTGGAAATAATTTTGAATCACAAATAAATCTAATCCCACCACCGCTTATATCACAAGTTAAAACAGTAAAAGGATTATTCATTTGCTCTATTATCATTCTATAGTTAACTTCTACTCTAAAATATTTTCTACGTTGAATTCTTTTTCTACTTTTTCCAAATTCAACTTCAAATTCAAAATTTACAGGCTCGCTTAAAATTATAGAATCTTGTAATAAAATCCCTGTAGCGGTATAAATTGAAATTTTAATTAAAGTTCCTTCTTTCAAATATTTTGCTATTTGAGCTTTTTTTTCTGAAAAAACCAACAATAACCTATCAGATTCAATTTTTTTAATATAAGAATAAAATTGTAAAATTTGCCCACTAGGAGTCTCTATACCAATTCTGACTTTTTGTGCAGGCTTAACCGTCAACATCTAAACCTCTTTCATTGCTTCTTCAGGTGCTAAAATTGTTAAAACATAATTATCATTTAAATATTTATTTGTAACATCTTTAACATCTTGCGATGTAACCTTCATAATAGCATCAATCCATTTATCAAGATAATTATAGCCCAACTTTTCCAACTCATAAACACCCATTGTTCCTGATTGTTGAATATTTGTTTCTGTTAAAAATTGAATTTTTCCTATAATGTTATTTTTAGCATCTAATAACTCTTTTTCTGAAACCAACTCATTTTTTAATTTATCAATTTCAACTTTAAAACCATCTAATGAAACCTTTATATTTTTAGGTTCCGTTCCAATATAAACACGAAAATCACCATTTTCCCGTGCCTTTGTGTACATAGATCGCACAGTATATGCTAGCCCTTTTTTATCTCTCAGCTCCAAAAATAATCTTGAAGATAAACCACTAGAACCAAGTATTGTATTAAGAACAGACAAAGCAGGAGCTTCTTCTGAGCTTAATCCAGGGACTAGCCAACCTTGATAAATTTGAGCCTGATTTGCATCTTTTTTACTGATTTTAACTATTTTTTTCTCATTTAATGCAATAGCACCCATTTCAGACATAGTTTTTTGCGCAGTTAATGTAACAAAATACTTATCTAAAAGCAATTTTACTTCATCCGTATCTATATCACCCACAACGGAAAAAACTTTTTCGGCAGGAACAAAAACATCATTATAAGCATCTTTTACATCCTGAAAATTCAATTTTTCAATATTTTCCAAAATAACTGAACCAGTATGTCCATACTGATGATTTTCATACAATGTAGAGACAAATTTATCTCTTGCTTTAACCGCCGGTGAATCTAAAGAAGCGATTGTTTCGCCTTTCATTTTAATAAGCTCTTTATCAAATGTTTCAAAAGTTGAGTTCAACATCATATCAGCCAACAATTCAATAGCGATTTCAAAATCTTCTCTTAAACAAAGTAAGCTAAATTTCCAATAATCGGATTTCATTTCCGAATAAATATCAAGACCATTTCTTTCTACTTCATAGGCTATTTGCTCAGCATTTCTCGTTGCTGTACCTTGTGTAAACAAACGATTTAACATAGCATAAATGCCTGCAACTTTTTCTGTTTTATTAATCTTAACAAAACAAGTCAATGCAACCCTAGGGGTATTTTTAACTGTTTTACAAATTAAATTTATTCCATTATCTAATAATATCTTATTCATATTTACTCCGGAAGCATAACTGCAATTGTTGCTTTATTCAATGTCAAATAATTTCGAGTAATTTGCAACACATCTTCTGCGCTTATATTTTCAACAATTTCTAAATACTCATTCGCTTGCTCAAGATTACCAAGAACAGTCATATAAAACCCAATATTATCAGCTATTTCAGAAACAGTTTCTGAAGTTGATGCATAAGCGACTTTTAGTTTTTTCTTAGCCTTTGCAAGTTCTTCTTCTGTTATTCCATTATCTAAAATCTGCTGGATTTCATTTTTAATAAGCTCTATAGCTTTATCTTTTTTATCTGGTTCAAAATTAGCATCAACAAAGAAATTTCCACCATCTTTAAATTGATAAAATTCTGTGTCAACATGATTAAAAATATTTTCTTCTGCTTGTTCAATTAACCTCTGGTATAATCTTGAGCTAGAACCATCACCTAAAACAATATTTATAATATCCAAACCAACAGAATTTTTTAAATCATTTGCCTTTGGACCAAGATAACCAAACATAAGAAAAGCCGTATTCAAATTCCCTGTTAATTCAATATATTTTGTTTCACTATGAGGCTTATCAATTTCGTGAATTGGAAGATTGCAATTTTCTCTACCTTTAAAATCAAATTCTTTGGCTACTTTTTCTAATGTTTTTTCACTATCAAATTCACCAACAACAATCGTTGTCATATTATTTGGAGTATAAAATCTTTTATAATAATCCATTACAACACTCTGAGGAACAGCAGCAATAATTTCTGGAGTTCCGATAACATCACGTTTATATGGATGATTTGTATACATAGCCTTATTTAAAGCATTATAAACTCTAGTTGATGGTTGATCTTTTCTCATTCTGATTTCTTCAATAACAACCAATCTTTCTCTCTTTTGCGTTGGTTCTTCTTCCCCAAAAACAAAAGGTTCTCCTAACTCATCTTCAGGTAAAATCGGATCTAACATCATATCAGCATGAAGCTCAATTGCCTCATTAAAATATTTATCATTTGGACCTTTTGGTAAAGTTACATAATAAAAAGTATAATCTTTCCAAGTTGCAGCATTTACAATAGCTCCATATGCTTCTAAAGTTTTGTCAAACTCTCCTGCTTTATGTTTAGTTGTACCTTTAAACATTAAATGTTCTAAAAAGTGAGAAATTCCATTTATTTCCTCATTTTCATTTATTGAACCAGTTTTAACCCAAGTAGAAATATTTACAAGCCCACCTTCTTTGTGTGCTAGAACAATAGTATGCCCAGAAGGCATAGTATAAATCTCAACTGGTTTTTGTAAATATGGATAATTAATTTCTTTTTTTTCTTGATAAATCATAATAAACCAACTTTCTACTAATATTTTATCAGCTTTTTGAGTATAAACATGGTCTTTATAGATGATTATAAATAAAACAAATATACCTATAAACACCTAAAAGACTACCCCTTTATTTTTTTAAATGATATAATCAAAAATAAGGATAAAATTAAGGAGGATTTATTATGATAATTGCAGTTCCTAGTGAAAACGGTAAATTATGCTCACATTTCGGACATTGTGAAACCTTTTCTATTATTGATGTAGATACAGAAACAGGGCACATAAACAGCATAAAAACTGATGCACCAGAAGAAGGTGTAAGCTGCCATTGCGCATCTTGGGTGGCAAAGCAAGATGTTAATCTTGTTTTAGCTGGCGGTATAGGCGGACGCCCTGCTGCTGCATTACAAGAAAATGGTATTGAAGTTATTGCTGGCTGTCCTGCAATTGAAATTGAAGAACTTGTAAATCTATACATTTCTAAAAAACTAGAATTAGGTGAAAATTCTTGCGGACATGATGAGCATCATAGTTGTCATGGACACGGTGAAGGACACCATTGCGGACATCATCACTAATAATTCTTTTATAAATTTATTTGGAGAGTATAAAAATAAATATTTATAAATTTATCATCTCACTACTAACCTTTATTTTTTGCACACAACCTGTCTTTGCGACTAGTGTTCTTGTGCAAAGCCAAGAACGATTTTCTACAAAATTTCCCAGACGATATGTTTCATTCAAACTTATGGAAGAACATAAACTTAAAAATGGTATAAATTTTGAATATGGTTCTATTATTAAAGGACGTATGCTTGAGGTTAAATTACCTAAACGCGGAAAACGCGACGCTTATTTTATTTTCATGCCAGAATCCTACACAATTCCATCTAAAAAAATTACAAAATCACTTCGGCATAAAAACTTAGAAGCTAAATTAAGCGGATATGAAAAACTAAACAAAATTAAATTAGTAGAAAAAACAGGTGTTTATGCAAGCGGAATTGCAATTCCTGGGATATCTCAGGCCTATTGGTTTTCTAAAGGCGCAATTAAACCACAAAAAGGACAAACAAGAACAAAATCAGGACTTAACTCCGTTTACGAAAACTCACCAATTTCTTATATCGAACAAGGCAACGAGCTTATTGTAAAAGAAGGACGATTTTTAAAAATGGAATTCTATTTAGCAAATCAACCAAAATGGAACTTTTGGAAATCAAAATTGTAGTTTTTTAATTAAACCACATTTTGAGCATCTTTCCTCGTCCAAGTTGAACTTATTTCTTTTCCATTTACGTCATATTCAGTTACACAAACACTAGTTTCACTTTCATATATTTCTCTAATTTTATTACCATTTTCATCATATTCATACTTCCACATACTTGAACGACCATCTCTATAACTAATATACATATTATTCACAGATCCATCACTATTATATTTATAAAACTCTACTCTATCTTTGTACACTTCATCACGACTAACTAATTTACCATCTTTATATGCATCAAAAACAGTAGCTCCGTATTCCTTATATACACGTTTTCTTGTGTTTTCAGAAAAATCAACTGTTGTCTCCCCATCCCTTGAAGAGCGAGTTCTCTTTATTACTTTTCCATCTTTATTTCTTTCTTCAACAACAATATCTCCTGACCTTGTTATAGTTGTTGTTCTTGTTCCATTATTAGTATTTTCCGTCTTTTGACTAACTATACCCTTTATGTTTTTTTCATCTTCTACATTTGGTAAATTATTCACATCAGAAATATTAACCCGAGACATCTTCATAAACTCATCTTTAGAAACCTTAATCGGTTTATCAGGATTATTAGATTCCATTAATGTTACGGAATTGTCATCCATTCCTACAATCGTATAAGCATGCCCGTCTAATAATGTAAATGGTTGTCCATCTCTCTCTCCGGTTATAACTACATCATTATTTAGTCCACAACTAATCGCATAATTTTTCGAATTAATTTTATCCTTTAAATCATCATAATTTATATCTTTCGTCGTTGTAAAACCAGCACCAAATATTACTTTTTGAATTTCTTCTCGTGTATAATTTGGATTTATGCTGCTTTCAGTGTTTGCGTTTACATCCTCAGAATTTTCTCTTACATAATCTTCTACCGCACAAACTAATGCTGTATACTCGCCATCACCTGCAGAGGTGTCTTTTATTCGGTTTAATAAATCTTTTTCTGAATATGTATAAATACCATCACCTTTTGGTTGCGGTAAACCTTTTGCCTTTGCGCCGGGTAAGAAGACAGTTATATCTCCGGTTTTGGGGTCTTTTGATACCAGTTTGTTTAAATATTCTCTACCTTTTTCTGTTTGCATAACCGCATTTATATCCGCATGCAGCCAACAATTACCGGTTTGTTGAACAGAATTTGTTCCAAGCTGTCCATCACCCAATAAATCATTGAAAGTTTCACTATCTAAATTATCAAACAAGGTTTGGGCTTCTTTGCCCTCATAAACCTTAGACTCTTTACCTTCTGTTAATACAGTAAGTTTTTTAACATTACCATCTTTATCATATTCTATTTGAAATTTCCCATTTTTATTTGTTTTAGTGGTAATTTTCTCACCATTTTTATACTGATATTCTTCAGTTGATGAAATATTACCTTTTTCATCATATTTGGTGGTTTTAGAAACTTTACCATTCTCGTCATACTCATCTACGAATGAAATTTTTTCATGATTATAATATGTTGTTTTAGTATTTTTTCCATTTAAACCATATTCACTCATTGATGTTCTTTTTCCATTCTCATCATAAAAAGTAAGTTTTGAAAAACTACCGTTTTTATTAAATGTTATTTCTTTAACCTTTTGCCCTTTTTCATTTTTATAAACTTCCTCTTTTTGCCCATCAACAATCTTCACATATAAATGTAACCCGTTTTCTGTTTTGCCTTTATATGTATACCCATCCATATCATCCGCCGGAGCTGCTTCTACAGTATTCTCAACATCATCACTTGTTTGTGCACTTTGTTGCGTATTATTAATTTCATTATTTACACTTTGCCTTACTTCTTGTGAGTCTATTTTTGAAATACCATTTGATACATGCCGATTTTTTGCGACAGAACCTTCCGCTTGCGCAGATGTTAATTGTTGTTGAGAGTCTTCTTCTCCACCAAAAAGCCCACTAAAAAAAGAACCTATTGAAGCAAAAAATCCTTTTTCTTCTTGCGGTGCCTGTTGTTCTGGTGTTTCTTGAGGAAGCGGCTGGTCAGACTCCAACTGCGCCAACGCTTTTTGCAATTCACCAATTGAAAACTTTCCATCTTTATTTGTATCAAAAATAGACACATTTACCTTTTTCGCTTTAGCCTGTGCTGTTACTTGCGAAAATAGTTGATTATAATTCTGTGTGTTTACATTTTTTACTGTCATCTTACTTTTATATAATCAATATATACTATATTATATAAAAGTGAAATTCTCACAAAAAATTTACTTTTTTTATAAAAACATTACAAAAAAGTTACAATAATCTAAATAATACTTATCTGCAGGCTTGATTAAATTTCTAAAAAAAAGATATAATTTTCGCAAAACTTTTTTATAATAACCAATAATGTTATACAAATATGATAAAAGCTGGAGACAGAATGATGGAACCCAAAATAAAAAAATTGCCAAATGCTACGGCTTTAAATAATACTCATCTGTAATCTGCCTGATTTTTCAGCAGAAAGAATTTTTCTTAACTTCATAATTGCTTGTGCATGAAGCTGACAAACTCGAGATTCAGATACATCAATCATCTCCCCAATTTCTTTAAGAGTCATGTTTTCATGATAATAAAGAACCATAATCATTCTTTCTCTTTCAGGAAGGCGTTTTAGTGCATTATGAAGTTCCTTTTTTACATCCTTTTCTTCCATTTGCTCTTCGGGTGTTAATTTGTTTTCATCTTGAATTGTATCAATAATTTCAACACTATCTTCTGTAGCACCTTTTTTATCATGAATAGAAAAAACAGTTGCATCTTCAGACAAAATTTCGTCAATACGTTCTTTTTCCACGCCCATTGCATTAGCGACTTCAGTAGTAGTAGGCATTCTGCCTAGTTTCATTCTTAAGTCTTCTGTTACGTTCTTAACTTCTTTTATTTTTCTTCGTGCACTTCTTGGTAAAAAATCTTGTGAACGAACTTTATCTATAATATTTCCTCTAATACGCATAAGCGCGTATGTCTCAAATCTTGCACCTCTAGCATAGGTGTACTTTTCAATAGCATCAATAAGCCCTTCAACACCATAACTTGCAATATCTTCAATGGAAAATGATGGAGGCAAATTAACTTTAACACGCCCAATTACATATCTTGTCAAATAAATATACTGCACAATAAGCTTATCTCGGATAACCTTGTTTGTTTTATCCGCAAAATAAGTCTCCCACAAAGCTTTAAGCTCTTCGTCTGAAAGCCGTTTTATTTGACTATATGAATTATTTTCATCTAATTCACTTAACATTGCCTATCCCAAGATTATATGTTCGAACTTTCGGGAATACTGATGATAACCCCTTTATTCATTTTATTTATTAAGAAAAATTAGTAATCATATAAATATATGACTTTTGTTAAAATTTTGTAATATTTTTCATTTTTTATGCAATTTTTTAAAAACAAATGTTTTTATAATTATAGGTTAGTTATGTTTATGTATTTATAGGTGGAAATTTTATGGCTCCAAATTATACTCTATATCCATACAATGTACAAGGAAATACAAATTTTCAAACAAATGCATTTTTTCAAAATGCACCAACAAATTCATTTACTTTACCCCAAAATGATATTACACCAGCACAAAATACATCAATTTTTGATGAACAAAATAACAAATCACTAACATTACCCGCTCAACAAACTGAGATGTTACCAACTATATCTGATACAAAGTTACCAAACCCAGAACCAACAGCAAACCCATCATTAAGTGACGAAATAAAAGGAACATTAGTAATGGGTGGCGCATTCTCTGCCATCCCCCTAGCTACAACTCCATTTCAAAGCTTAAGAAGTATTGGTACTACATCAAAACTTCTAGATGGAAACGCAATGATGAAAGCCGGCGCTAGCGCAGAAGGCGTTGCTAAGGCTTATAGTGAAGCTCATAGAATTGAAAGATTCTCTAATGCAATTACTAAAGTAGATAGAAATCCAGAAGAAACAAAAAAAATAATGGATCTTTTGAAAAAGCTTAGAGAAGAACACAAAAAAGCTTTAGCATCAGGTAACAAAATTTTGGCAGAAGCTTACGCTCAAGATATGAGAACAGTTGTAAACAAGGCTAAAACTCCTTTGCTATTCCGTTGGAAAAAACCAGCAAAAGAATTTTCACAAGTAACTAAAGGTTTAAAAACTGTTAGCGAAAAAGGTAAAATAATTCCAGCAAATAAAATACAACTACCAAAAACCATTACAAAAGTGATGGGCAACGTAAAAGTCGGTGGGGCACTTGCAGCTGCAGTGGAAGTTCCTGAAGTAATTACTGCTTTTTCTGAAGGCGGAACTAAAGAAGGTATAAAACAAACTGGAAAATCTACAGTTAAAGCTGCAGCCGGCATGACAGGATGGTGGGCAGGTGCAAAAGTTGGCGGCATTGCTGGCGCAAAAATCGGAGCTGTTGTTGGAGCTTGGTTCGGTGGAGTAGGCGCTGCTCCTGGTGCAGCTATTGGTGGATTTTTAGGCGGACTTATAGGTGGTGCTGTCGGTATGTGGGGAGCTAATAAACTTTCAAACGCTGCAGTTGGCGAGTCTTTTTCCGAAAAAAAAGCAAAATCTCAACAACAAGTTATTCAGCCAGAAACACAACAAGTAACTCCACAAGAAACTCAAACTGAAACTCCAAGCACTGTTCCAACCAAACAAAAAGATGCTCAAGGAACACCAGAAAACAAATCAGCAACTAAAGATTTAACTCAAATTGTTGATAACCCAGATGAAGATTTCATTAAAGAAATAGATGCATTATTAACGAAATACTATAATGGAACAGCAACTGAAGAAGAAAAAGCTATAGTAAAAGCGAGAACTGAAGCAGCAAAAGCCAAAGTTGAAAAAGAGTTCAATCCCTATATGTTTGACCCAATGTTTTGTGGTTCTATGTCTTCTCCAATGAATCCATTTGCATTTTGCTAGTCAAAATAATTAAAAAGCTTCAAATTTAATGCTTTGCAACTCTTTCTTTATTTTATTCAAACCTGATTGAATGATACGAGACGCGCGAGATTGCGATACTCCATACTCATCAGAAATTTCTCTTAATTTTTTATCTTTAAAAAACTTACACTCCACCAATTCTTTTTCTCTTGGCGGCAGTTTATTTATGGCTTCTTTTAATATCGCACTTAATTCAGAAAACTCAACATTTTCATCAGGGGTTTTTCTTTCATCCTTAATAATTGTTGGATTTTCTGCATCCGCCATCTCGTCAACAGAAAGAATTGTCTTATAAACGGCTTCTCTTATCTCATCGTGATTATCTTCATCTATTTTAACTGATTTTGTTTTTAAAGAATACCACTTATATCTTCGTCTAACTTCATTTCTTATAGCCCATTTGATAGCGGTAGAAAGATATGCATTATTAAACGCTTCCATATTAGATGTTTTTGATAATGTATGTATAACCTGAATACCAAGATTTATTAATTCAGAATACTCTATCAAATGAGAAACATTAAACTTTTTTATCTCAACCTTTACTACAGTTTCGATTAAAGGCATATAATCTTTAATATTAAACTTTTTTACGGTTACAGACTTTTTCTCTAAACTCATATCTTTCACACAAGATTATCTCTTGCTTCTATAATATACAAAAATATACTTTCAGGCAATAACAAAATTTACTGCTTCTGTTAGTTTGATTATAGCATTTTATTTAAAAATATGAAAGGACTAATATGAAAGCTTTATTTTGCACCGATGGGTCTGAACTCAGTTTAAACGCACTAACTAATCTACAAAAATATTGCGATGATATAGAAATAGATGTTTTTTGTGTAATAGATTGGCATTTTCATCCTGTTTACATGTCACATCCACAACAAGATTTTATAAATACATATGATGATATAGCCAATAATGTTTTAGAACTAGCAGTAGAATATATAAAAGAAAAAGGATTTGCTGTTGGAGCGCTTAAAAAAGCTTGGGGTAGCGCAAGCGAAGAAATATTAAAACAAACACAAAAAACTCATTATGATTTAATAATTCTTGGCTCCCATGGCAAAAAAGGTGTTAAAAGCTGGCTTGGTTCTGTTTCCAGACGCGTCGCAAACATAGCCAATGAACCAGTTTTTATAAGTAAAGAACTTAAAGAAAATAAAAGAATTTTATTAACCGCAGATGGCTCGTTCTGCTCTAAATACGCCATAAGAAAAGCATTATCATTATTAAACTTTCAAGACAAAGAAATATTTATAATAACAGTAATGGAAGATATTTCAAACTTACCAATAGAAATCACTAGCAATAAAGAATGGTTCAATGACTATTTAAAAAAACGAAATTGTTTTGCACAAAATGTAATAAGAGAAACATACGCAACGCTAAAAGATTTCAACCTAACTGCAAGCAAGGATTTTTCTTTAATAGGAGCCCCTAGCACCACTATTTTAGAAGCTATAGACGAAAATAATATCGACCTAGTAATCTTAGGCTCACGCTCAAAAGACAGGATATCAGAATTTTTATTGGGTTCAACAAGCAAAAGAGTGCTAGAACACGCGAATTGTTCCGTTTTAATAATTGCGCCGCAAGAAAATGAAACGCACTAAAATAAAATTTGCTCGTTTTATATTTTTGCGATAAACTAATCTTGTCGTGCTCCACGGGGACGTAGCGAATCTCTCGACTTGAACGCTTAGCAAGGTGCAGAGCCTACTGTGAGGGAGCAAGTGACAAAATAATTATCTTATAAGTTGTTGATAATTCAGACAAAATCGGCGCAAACCGTCGAACCGTGTCAGAGTGGGAACACAGCAGCACTAAGACGTAACTTGCGGGTGATATTGTTTTGAATAGGAGGTTTATAAGCTTAAGAGTTTTGAAGCTGGTTTTCGATAGGTAGTGGCACGACATAAAAAAGCCCTGATTTTTTATCAGGGCTTTTTGTTGATAATTTAAATTTATTCTTTTTCTATAGTTATGCCAGCATCTTTTAATGTTTGGATAAAATTTTCAGCTGCTGATTTTTGAATTTCAGGAGGAACAACCCTTAACAACTCAACCGTTTTAGAAATAATAGGATCTTTATCATACCAACGATTTCCATTTACTGGTTTTACCATATTGTAAAAAGTCTCGATTGTTTCCTTAGACACTTTTTCTTCAATCTTTTCTAAAAAAACAAGTGCCTGAGATTTCAATTCTTCCTGATAATTTTTTAATAAATCAATAACTTCCAATAGAACTGGATCATGGTCATACCATCTTTTATATTGCTGACTCATTCAAACTTCCTTTTGTATTTGCATTATATAAATCATCAGAAGCATTTAATCTTTCAATATTTGCCCCCAACTTACGTAATTTATATTCTAAATTTTCATATCCTCTATCGATATGTAATAGATTTTCAATTTCACTATACCCATCAGCCATCAACGCTGCAACAACTAACGAGGCACCGGCTCTTAAATCACTTGCTTTCAAATTTGCACCGGTAAGTTTTTTGACGCCACGAACCAACGAATGGTTGCGTTCCTGATGAATATCCGCACCCATTCTACGCAATTCTGGAACTTGCATAAATCTGTTTTCATACAAACTTTCCGTTACTATACTTACACCATCAGCGGTCGTAAGCATTGCCATTGCAATAGCTTGCAAATCGGTAGGAAACCCAGGGTACGGTTGAGTCACAATATTAATCGCGCTCAATCTGTGTCTGCAACTAACTTCCAGTGCAGTTGGTTCAACTAATTTTACATTAGCACCCATTCTCGTTAGTTTTGAAGTAAAAAATGTTAAATGGTTAGGAAAAATATTCCTAATAATACCTTTACCTTTAGTACAAACTAAAGCTGCCATATAAGTTCCGGCTTCAATCCTATCAGGGATAGTCGTATATTCAATTGGATGTAAATCTGCTTGTTTAACCCCATTAATTACAATTTCAGAAGTCCCTGCACCTTGAATATCTGCGCCTATAGCATTCAAAAAATTAGCTAAATCAATAATTTCAGGTTCTTGCGCTGCATTTTGAATGCGTGTTGAGCCTTCCGCCATAACTGAAGCTAACATCAAATTCTCAGTTGCGCCAACTGAGGGAATATCCAAATAAATATCCGTACCACGCAATTTTGATGCTTTGGCATGCACATATCCGTTTTCTATTTTTATATTAGCGCCTAATGCTTCTAAACCTTTAATATGGAAGTCAACTCTTCTTTCACCAATAGCACATCCCCCTGGAAGAGCGACAATAGCTTCTTTAGTACGACCTACAAGTGCACCTAGAACATTAAACGATGCTCTCATTTTGCTAACTAATTCATATTTTGCAGTAACTGAAGAAATATTAGTTGCGTCAATTGTGACCGACTTTTCTTCCTTGTCATAATAAGTTTTTACACCTAACTGTTCAATAACGTTAAGCATAATATTAACATCAGTCAAATCAGGAACATTATAAATTTTTGAAACACCTTTAGGTAAAAGAGCTGCAGCCATAAGCTTAAGCACGGCATTCTTTGCGCCGCCAATCTCTACTTCGCCCTTTAATGATGTACCGCCTTTTATCCGTAAAATTTGGGACATTTTCCCTCCGATGTTAACTTCTCTACTATTATATAATAATATAACGGATATGCAAATTATAAACTTTACTAAAATTTAAAAATCTACATCTTTGGAATGATAATATTAAGTGGATTTATTAAAATATTGTTATCAGTATCTATTGCAGGACGCAACTCCATATCATAAGTGTTTTTTGGCTTTTCTATTTGAATAGCTTTTTCTTCAATTACCTCATGCACTTTGGTATTTAACTGCTCATCTTCTACAATTTCTTCCTTTTTAGGCTTTACAAATTTTAAAATTATATTTTTTTCATTTTGAAGCTGAACACCATTTTCATCTTCTTTTAATAATCCTTCTTCTGATACATTATCATTTAATAACTCAGCTTCTACTACCTCTTTTTTCTCATTATGATTTTCTTTAATAGTTTTAATTTTTTCTGCTGTTTTCTTTTTTAATTCTTTGATATTTTGTATAGACTCATCATATTTTTTATTAACATGAAACTTAACAAATTCATGGATAGTTGGAGGTGTTTTTTCCAATGCAATCAATGGAGTCAACACACATTCAACTCTATAAGCAGCATCTTTTGCTATCAATTCTGAACTCTTTTTTACTTTCACCAATTGCTTTGCATCGGGAGAATAATTTAAATCCGCAAGCCCAAACTCAGGAGCTTCGATATTCCGCTCATAAACATTTTGCCATTTAACAACTTCACTATTCAAATCAACTAACGCCATATAAGTATAAATTTTAAACTCCGATTTAACTACATTTTCCCCAGGAACATTTAAACGGCTCCACCAAGTAGGCTTTAAAAAATCACTTGTTGTATCAACAGCGCCTGTAACAAAAAGAACATTCGTTACATCAAAATATTTTGCAATTTTTCGTAAAGCCACATAATCTATATCATAAGTAGCTCTATAATTATTTAATAAAGTGCGCGATGAGCGAGTCAAATCAGGATAGCGCAACTGCAGCTTAACATCAGATAATGTTGGCGCCTTGATAGTTCCGTCATTATTCAGCCTATTAATAACTTCTGATGCAATCAGTTCACTGATTTGAGGATAAATAAAATATTTAGCATTTGCCTGCTCAACTCTATCTGACAACACTAAAATTTTAATTTGTTTTTCACTATTTTCAACCGCAAAAGTTTTTAAATTTAAGGAACTTAATCCTAAAATTATAACCAAAACAACCCCAAATATTTTATTAAAATTACACATAACTTCCCTAATTTATCTATACTAGAACAATTATAGCTTTTTTATAAAATTTTTTATCCATTAATCACATGATTTTTATTTAAAAAAAATGATAAATAATGTCATTATGATTACAAACGAAGAACTATTCCAAATAGCAAAAGAAATTGTTAAAAACTCTTATTCTCCTTACTCAAACTTTCCAGTAGGGGCAGCAGTATTGTACGAAGATGGTACTATATACAAAGGTGTAAATGTTGAAAATTCAAGTTTAGGTTTAACTCTTTGTGCTGAAAGAAACGCAATTTCAACAGCTATTGCACAAGGGCAAAAAGGAAAAATCGAAGCAATTGCAATTTATGCCCCAAAAGAAAAAATGTGCGCTCCTTGTGGAGCTTGCCGTCAATGGATTTGGGAATTTTCAAATAACGGAAATACCAGAATTATCATAGAAGGCGAAAATGGCGGACTTTACGAAACAACTATAAAAGAATTATTGCCACTTGGATTTAATCTTTAGTTTCTTAATCTTTATTTTATACATTTATACAAGCCAGCAATAAATCACAAAAAACATCTATGCCTAAAATCCTCTAATTAAAATCAATTTTTTAAGGGCTATATCACTTAGTATAATAATAAGTTCAGAAGGCACTATTCATCCTTACCACCTCCTCATTTTGACTAGAAATTAGAAATGCACTTAAGAGTAAGTTTAATTTTAAGCAGAATTTTTAAGCCCCCTTTACATTTTGTAATAAACTGCCCATTCAAATCTTGATGTTAAAATACTTGTATGGCTAAAGTTTTATTTATATCTGAAGATGAAAAAAAAAGAACAACAGTACACACAGTGTTGAGTGAGAATTCTGTTGATGTTGAATTCGCGAGTGATGAAATTAGCGCATTTGATAAGATTACAACATTTTTTCCTGATTTAATTTTGTTAGATGAAGCATTAAATGTTTCAGATATTACTTTGTTGGCAAAAAAAATAAAAATTAATACTCAAACCGATAATATAATTTTTTCTCTTTTGATTGACCCAAAATGCGATAATCAAGATTTACTAAAAACCGCATCTGCATACATTGTAGAACCTATAAACCCTAAAATTTTATTATCAACAATTATGTCTAATATCAGAATGAAAAATTCGTTAGATGTTTTGGCGAAAAACAACGCAGATTTAGCCAAAAGCCTTTATCAGCTTGATGTTTTGTACAATACAAGCACCCAATTTGCCGGTTCTTTGGACAAAACCAATTTAATCAATATTATGATTGAAGGTTTAGAAAAAAGCTTAAGTTTTAATTTATCATATATTTTATTGTTTAATGATGAAAATAATGTGAAATTAATAATAAATTCTTTACATCCACTCTCTGAACGTTTTGAACAAGCCGTTAAATTAAGGGCACTACTTTCCTATAAATCATTATTCGACAAAAAAGAAATGCCTTATTGCGTAAATCCAGAAATTATAAATGTTGAAAAAAGGATAAAACATCCTTATGTCGAATATGATTTACCAATTTTAGGTTATGATAATATGTTTGCGCCAATTACTATAGGAGAAAAATTTTTAGGCGTAATTGAGGTTTTTCGCGAGGAAGATTTCAAAAGCGAAGATGCAACATGTTTTCAAACATTGTCTAAACAAGTTTCAATCCCATTAGAAACAGCTACATTGTATGAAGAAATAAAACAAACAAACGTAAAATTAGAAAATTTAGAACGAATGAAATCCGAGTTTATTTCTATTGTTTCACATGAATTAAGAACGCCATTAACCGCAATAAAAAACTCATTAGGAATATTAAAAGGTGGAACAGCAGGAGCTACTACTCCTATAATGGATAAATTTTTGGGACTAGCTGAACGTAATGTTTTAAGATTAAAAGGAATTATTAATGATTTACTTGATTTATCAAAAATTGAAGCAGGTAAAATGAAATTCAGCTTTGAAAAAGCAGAAATAACTGCTCCAATTGAAACAGTGAAAAACACCTTAGAAAACTTAATTAAAGAAAAAAATATTAACTTTTCTATTACAATTGAACAAAATTTACCATCTGTATTTATTGATACATTAAGAGTAGAACAAGTAATTACAAATTTATTGTCTAACGCAATAAAATTCACCCCAGAAAATGGAGAAATTTCTATTTTAGCGAAGAAAGTAATTGGAGCTGAAATTTTAAAAGATGGAATTTCTGAGGACAAAACTTATATCTTAGTTTCTGTAAAAGATTCTGGAATTGGTATTGAACAAGAAAATTTAGAAAAAGTATTTGATAAATTTCAACAGATTGAAAGTTCATTGTCTAGAAAAATTGGCGGTACCGGTTTGGGTCTGCCTATTGCAAAACAGTTGGTAGATGCACATAAAGGCACTATTTGGGTAGAAAGTGTTATTAATAAAGGTTCTGAATTTTCTTTCGTTATTCCTGTTTTAGATGAGCTCGAGATGTTTAAATCTGACTTAGAAAAACAAATAACTACAGCAAAAAACAATAATTACAAGCTTGGTATTATTAAAATTAAAGAAAATAATGAAGAGGCATCTGTTTTTATTGATGATATTTTATCAAATGAAATCAGCATCATAAGAAAATCTGCTAATGTAAAAGAGTATATTATAAATAAATCACGTCGTTGTGTATATTATACAGTTATGCATATGGATAGATTTGCGTTGAATTTTGTTGGTAAAAAAATTGATGGATTTATTAATTCCGAGCAAAAATATCAAAAATGTGATATATTGTATTCAACAGTACTTTGTCCTGATGATGCGGATACTGTTGAAACAATTATAAATCAGTTAAATAGCGATACAATTGAAGTAAAACTTTAGGGGATAAAAATGCTGGAAAGCAAGAAAATATTAATAGTTGATGATGAACAAGATATTGTAGAAACATTAAAATTTATACTAGAAGCACATAATTATACTTGTTATTGTGCTTATAATGGCGAAGATGGATTAAATATGGCAAAAGAAATTATGCCTGATTTAATTATTCTTGATGTTATGATGCCTAAAATTAATGGATATAAAATATCACGTCTTTTAAAATATGATAACAAATATAAAAATATTCCAATAATTATGGTTACAGCACGTTCACAAGAACAAGACAAATTAATTGGTGAAGAAACAGGCGTTAATGAATACATTTCAAAACCATTTGAATTAGAAGAAATTTTAGCAGTTGTTAAAAAATATTTGGATTAATAAAAAATGGAATCTTTGAGCAATAAAACATTAGAAAAATTAAAATATGACCTTGTTAGAGATGGAATAGTTTCGTATGAAACTATTGAAAAAGCTCAAGAATTAGCACTTGCGCAAAATATAAATTTAGGTCAAGTCTTGATTAATCTTGGTGTTATTAAAGAAGACGAATTACTAAAATTTTTAGAATCGAAGTTGCATATCCCATATGTTAATTTAGATGATTATTCTTTGGATACAAAATGCTTAGAATTAATTAATTTTAACGATGCAAAAAAATATAAAATTATTCCCCTTTTTAAAATCGAAGATGTTTTAACTGTAGCAATGGCAGATCCTTTGGATTTGTTTGCAATAGAAAAAATCTTAGAAAAAGTTGAATTAGAAGTCGAACCGGTTATTTCTTCAGAAAAAGCTGTGATGAAAAAAATTGAGGAATATTATAAAACTGAACATAGCGTTGGACAAATATTTATAGATGAATCTCAACCTAAATTTGACTGGAGAGATGAAATACACAGTGAAAATTTATCCGAAGAACACATTCAAAAAATCATTAGAAGCGTTTTAAAACAAGCTATTTTAGAAAATGTTCATGAATTGTTTTTTGAATATAGTGTAAATGGCTTAGGTGTTAATTTTAAAAAAAATAGCGAAGTTATACAAAAAGGTTATGTACCAGATTTGTTAGTATCGCCATTTATCATGCGCTTGAAGTTTTTATCTAACCTAGACCCGCAAGTTTCAGAAATACCTCAATTGGGGAAATTATCTTTTAAGGTAGATGATTTATCCTTAGTCGCCAGCGTTTCTGCGTTTCCTATTATTCAAGGGGAAAGAATTGCCATAAAAATTTATAAACCACCACAAAGATTAAATGCTTTGCAATTAGACTCAGAAAAAAAAGAATTACTAAAAGAAGCTTTTAATAATTCAGGAATAATTTTAGTTAGCGGTTCAAATTTAAGTGGAAAAACTCATTTTATATATTCTTTATTGTCCGAAATTGGTGATAGCTCAAAAAATGTTATGACTATTGAATCTCTTACAAAGTATGATTTGCCTAATGTTAATCAATGTGAATTGAATGAAAATATTGGGTTTAATTTGGATAAAGCAATGAGATTTATTGAATTTCAAGAGCCAGATGTCATTTATTTTGAAGGAATTACAACTAAAGAAGGCTTGGATTATTTTTCAAGTTTAGTTTTTAAAGAGAAAATTTTGATTACAGAATTTTTGGCTAATAATTTTGATGATTTAAGAAAAAAATTAGCTTATCCCGATTTTGCTATGTTTAAATCTTTACTAAGTTGTTTAGTATTTATTCATGGTCAAAACAGTATAGAAGTTTTTAATAAAGAAGCATTAGACAAATATTTATAAACAAGGAGAATATTATGGCACAACAATTTACACAACAACAAATAAAAACAAGAACATCAGTATTAGTATTTTTAAAAGGTAATGCTGCGCCAATAGTTTTATATGTAGAAAACCCAGTAGAGTTGTATAATGAATTACTTTCTTATTTAAAAATGCCAGCGAATATTAAATTATTAGAAAAAGAAACAGTTGGACCAATCAAAAAAATATCCTTTATGTCTAACCAAATTTCTGCTGTTGCTATGCAAGAAGAACAATATGTTGTTCAATAATTTAATAAACAACATAAAAATACACTTTAATATTGATTAAAAATTTTTTGTACTGAACTATAATACTTATAATTGATATATGGATTTAAGATATGGAACGCGCACAATTAGACAAAATTATAGAAGAATTTGACGAGTTATTTAAAAAAGAAGATTATAAAAAAGTCTTGAATTCTTGTAAGGAATTAATTAAAAATAATCCAAAAGAAGCTGATTTGTTCTACTATATGGCAAGAGCAGAAAACTCTCTACAAGACAAAAAATCAGCTCTAGAACATTTTACGCAAACCATAAAGTTAAATGAAGAATATCAATTGGCATACAATGCCAGAGGTCTTTTATTATCTAAAAATAAACAGTTTAAAGAAGCTATATCTGATTTTGATAAGGCTATAAAACTAAATGAAAGAGATTTCACAGCTTGGAATAATAGAGGACTTGCGAAAAGTGAATTGCAAGATTATCAAGGTGCAATGCAAGATTATAGTAAAGCAATTGAAATTTTTCCTAAATGGTGCGTAGCTTTTAACAACAGAGGGTATGTTGCGTATAAATTAAAAAATTATGCTTTGGCTATCAATGATTTTACAAGGTCTATAGAGTTAAATCCTAAAGATAGTTATGTATATTATTATAGAGGTTTGGTAAAAAACCATTTAGGTGATTATTTTGGAGCAATTGCTGATTATAATAAGTCTATTCAATTAGATCCAAATCAAGCCCCTACTTATAATAACAGAGGTCGTTTAAAAGTAGAAGTTAAAGATTTAGATGGTGCAATAGCAGATTATTCTAAAGCAATCGCCATTAAACCCAAATGGGCTGTTGCTTACAACAATAGAGCAAAAGTTTATTCGATGAAAGGTGATAAAAAATCAGCATTAGCAGATTTTAATAAAGCTCTAGAATATACACCTAATGATATCGCTTCCTTAAGTAATAGAGCCTATTTATTATATTCTATGGGTGAATATAGAGCATCTATTGCAGATTGTGACAAATTGTTGAAACTTCAACCATCATACGGATTGGCATATTGCGTTAGAGGGCTATCTAGGCAAGGACTGGGTCAATATAGAATTGCCATTTCTGATTTAAGAAATGCGTCCAAATTATCTCCTAATGATTTTAAACTAAAAGAATCAATTATGCTTTTAGAAGGGATGCTTGAAGCTCAAAAAGACGAAAAAAGCACTAAAGACACATTATTTGGAAATATTTCTAATATTTTTAAAATTTAATTAGATGTTCTTTTTTTCATTAACTCATTATAAAGCATTATTGCCTTGTCTGCTCGTTTTGGATGATTTAACCTTTTATAAGTATAGCCAAGATTAAAATAATAATCCGGCTCTTCTGGATTTATTTTTATTGCAGATTCAAAACTTTTTCTTGCATTATTATATTCATCAATATTTAAATAAGCACACCCCAAGTTGTAATATCCATAATCAAGATCTTTATTATATTTTGTTGCTTGTTTATAAAAATAAATTGCTCTATCAAAATCTTTTAAATTAAAATATTCGTTTGCAATGTTGAAATACGATTGATGAAATTTATTATCAATTTGTATGGATTTGTCATAAGCTTTTATCGCATCTTGCGAAGTTGTTGAAGTTAGTCCTATAAGATAATAATCAAAAGCGGTTCTATCTTCTTCGGGGATTGTTAAAATATGCTTTTGTGCTTCTTCACTTTTGTTCCCCATATATAATATTTTTGATTGTTCTCTAATTTCATCATTAGAAAAATTTTGCCCTTGAGCAATTGCATTAAGATTTAAAAATAAAATAATAAATGTAGCTAAAATATATTTTGTTAGTTTTTTCATGTTTTATTTTCCTTAATATTTATTAATATTTTACATGAAAAGATGAATTTTGCCCATGTCCGCTTAGGGCTTGACAAGCGTGGAATTATATATGGGCATGGGTTTTTAGAATTTTGTTAAGTTATGTAAAACTTTTCAAACATGGCATGACAAATTCAAAATAGTGAATTATTATGCATGTAACAAATCCCCAAAAATCTCCTCCCAAGATTTTATTAACGTAAGCCACGAAGTGGCTTTTTTTTTGCCAAATTTAGAATGGAAAACGTCCGTTAAAATTTCTTGGCATATTTGGAATATTAGGAAAAGGCATTTTTCCGTGCTTATTTTTTTTCTTTTTCATTTGGTCTTGAAAACCAGAAACACCTTTCATAAGCATTTTCATCTGTTCAAATTGATTTATGAAAGTATTAATTTCAGACAATTCCATCGCACAACCTTTTGCAATACGTTTTTTACGGCTGGAGTTGATAATCTGCGGATTATCTCTTTCTTCAGGCGTCATTGAGTTTATGAATGCTTCAATTCTTTTTAATTGTTTTTCTCCAACATTAGCAATCATATCCCTGTCATCTTTTTTTAAACCAGGAATTGGAAGCATTCCTAAAATATCTCCAATTGAGCCAAGCATTTTCATTTGTTTTTGCATGTTTAAAAAGTCTGAGTATGTAAATTCAGCTTTTCTCATTTTCTTTTCAAATTCTTTAGCTTGTTCAACATCAATCGCTTCTTGTGCTCTTTCAACAAGGGAGACAATGTCGCCCATTCCTAAAATACGGCTAGCCATTCTTTCTGGGTGAAAGTCCTCAAGTGCGTTGAGTTTTTCTCCCATGCCAGTAAGTTTTATAGGCTTTTGACAACAATAAACAACACTTAGCGCTGCACCACCTCTAGCGTCGCCATCTAATTTTGTTAAAACAACGCCAGTTATACCAAGCTGTTCGTTAAAGTTTTCAGCAACATTAACCGCTTCTTGTCCAGTCATTGCATCAATTACCAGCAACTTTTCATGTGGGGTAAAAGTTCTATCAAGAATCATTAATTCAGCCATCATGTCTGTATCTATTTGCAAGCGACCAGCAGTATCGAGGATAATAACATTATTGCTATGTTCTTTTGCATAATTAAGTGCTTCTTGAGTTATTTTATTTACATCAGTGCAATTTGCTATTGAAAAAAACGCTGTTTGAGTTTGTTGTGCGAGTGTTTCAAGTTGTTTAACCGCTGCTGGACGGTATACATCACAAGCTACAAGAAGTGGGTTTTTACCTTCTTTTTTAAGTTTAACGGCTAATTTTGCACTGGAAGTTGTTTTGCCAGAACCCTGAAGCCCAAGCATCATGATAATTGTAGGTGTTTGATTTAAATTTAAAGGCTCATTTTGCCCACCCAATATTGCAACTAGTTCATCATTAACGATTTTAACAAGCTGTTGCGCTGGGTTTACGCCTTTTAAAACTTCTTCGCCTTCTGCACGAGTTTTTATGTTTGAAATAAAAGCTTTAACTACTTTTAAGTTAACATCCGCCTCTAATAAAGCTCTTCTAATTTCCCTAAGAGAGTCGGTCATATTATCTTCGGTAAGTTGTGCGTTTCCCGAAGTCTTTTTTATAATTTCCTGTAATCTATCAGATAATGTTTCAAACATAAAAATATTATAGTATAAGCATAAAAAAATACTATAATTCTTTGTTTTCTAGTTAAGATTAGTAAAATTTTCTTTTTGATTAAAAAAAACTTGACTTAAAATCTTTAATTGGTATGATTAACAAGTAAATTAAATTTGAATTTACCGCGTTAGCCTAGTGAGTGCTTGCACGAGCGCTGGTTAGAATAAGACCAACTGAGCTAACAGAAACAAAGATTGATAACTGAATTTAAATTTGCCACGTTAGCCTAGTGAGTGCTTGCACGAACGGTAGTTAGATTAATTACCAACTGAGCTAACAAAAGTAAAAACTTGATAATTAAATTTAAATTTGCCACGTTAGCTCAGTTGGTAGAGCAAGGGACTGAAAATCCCTGTGTCCTTGGTTCGATTCCGAGACGTGGCAAATTTTTTATTGTTATAGATTAATTCAGAGGGTCTCGAAATCGAACCCTTGGTTCTCCCCTCTCATAAAACGTACATTTAGTACGTTTTATTCGGCAGAGTGAGACGTGGCAAATTTTTTATTGCTTGAACATTTATCCACAAAGGTTACAATAATGTTACTTTTATTAATCCTTTTTTCTCTCTTCGCTGTGCATATTCTACAAAATTACGAGTGTTACCGAAATTATTACAATATGATATCAAATAATCCGAGTTTTGTATCATGTAACGATTTGATTGAACAATGGCAAAAGGTTTTGGAACTGTTTCCAATCCCTCAGGATAGAATGTACTATTAAAGCCATCTGGGGTTTTTCTATTTTTGTTTAATGCATAAGGTGCCAGTAAATAAAGTTCTATATGTGAATATCGTTTCTTTATTTTCTTTAAAACTGTTGCAACTAAACTATCAAATGAACCATAGTGACCAACCGTAAAGATTGTAACTCCGTACTGCGTGATATGTTGTTCAACAACTTCCGTCAACTGTTGTTCTATACTGCTTGGCGCATCCCTATTTCCTATAAAAAAACAAGTTTTACCGCTCATAAATTAATCGTAAACTCTCAATGTTTTAAAATTTATAAATACTACCATTCATATGATAGTATGTTTAAATAAACACATATATTAATAAAGTAAGTCTTATACAAGTTTCATGTATAATAGCTTACTTTATTGAATGCACAAACTCATTTAATCTCATAATATGTATTATCGAAAGTTATTGTGCAATAATATCAAAGCCTTACGCTTATCAATGAATATGACTCAAGCTAAGTTTGCAGAGAAGCTTGGTCTATCTGTAGAGGCAATAAGAAATATTGAACATCAAAAATATACCCCTTCTGCAACTACTATTGATATAATTTGCAATAATTTTAATTTATACCCTGTTGATTTACTGGTTCCAACTATTTCAGATGATAAAAATTCAATAATAACAATTATTAATGAAAAATTAAAAGATTGTGAGTTAGTAGAACTTGATAGCATCAATACAATGATTGATATTATACGTAAGACTTATAATTGCAGGAACTAAACTGACTAAATTTTTTATTTAAGAACGCAGAACGCAAAGTGCTTTACACCTAATAAAATAGACATTAATTGTAGGACTTTAAATACTCTTCAACTTCTAACGATGTCATCATTTTTTTGTTATTTATAATCTTTTTTTATTGCAGAATGTAGTATTATTGTTGCCATAATAATCATAGAGGTTCCAATTATAAAATTTAAAATATCTATTTTTTCGTTAAATATTAATATTGAAAAAATTATGGCAAAGGGGATTTTTAAGTTGTTCATAATAGCTAATGTAGAATATTTTACACTAACACTTCCTTTATTCCAAAGCCAAAACCCAATTCCTGTTGGGATTATTGCCAAATACAAAATTGATAAAATTTGAGGAAGGGTAATTGTTGTTAGTATGGAAAAATTATTATCGATTAATACTAATGGAAGTACGAAAAGAGCTGCGCCCAAATATGCGCTTGCCATGTATTTTGCAGATGTGTCGGTAATAAATCTTTTCCACAAAACCTGTCCTAAGGCAAATGCACAATTAGACGTCTCCATCAAAATTACACCTCGGCATATTTCATTAAATGATAAATTTTGCCAAACAATAATCCCTGCACCTAATACAGATAACAAAATACAAATTATATAAATAAATTTAAATCTTGCACCAAATAAAGTTGACCATATTGCAACAAATATTGGAGTTGTAGTTGTTAACAGTGCAACTTCATTTCCTTGCAAATATTTAAAAGCCTTAATGAAGCATAAATACATTAAACCAAATTGGATTATTCCTACAAAAAATGCTATTAGATGCTTTTTTATAATTGCAGATTTAAAGAACGGTAAAAATAATAAACTAGCTAACAATAAACGACTAAATACAACAAATTCACTGGGTAAATTAACCAATTGAGATTTAATTAACCCAAATGATAAAGAAAAACAGATTGTTGCTATTATTAAGTTAAACATATTTATAATTTACAACAAATAATATAAAAAGTTTATTTTAAAACAATAATAAAATTAATTAACAGTTGTTTTAAAATGGTCTAATGTTTTTTTGCTTGCAACTATAGAAGTTAAAGATGGGTTTTGGAAAATATAATTTGCGGCAGCTTTTATATCTTCTTTTGTTACTTTATCAATTTCCGATAATAATAGATTTGGGAAAGAAATTCCATATGCCGTGTATTTACTTTTGCTTAAAAGTGAATTTTTACCGTTACTTGTTTCTGTATTATCTAAAATTTTGGTTTTTAGATATAATTTTGCGCTTTCTAGTTCTTCATCACTAATTAATTCTGTTTGAAGTTTGTTTGTGTTTACGTCAAAACCTTTTAGTGATTTTTTTAAATTATCTAATTTATCTATTCCTTCTTGAGGGTTATCTGTCGTGGTTTTTATGGACAAGGTCAATACTCCTGTATTATCCATAAAATCAATATTTGAACGCACTCTATAGGCTAATTTCTGTTTTTCTCTTAAATCGGTAAACAATCTTGAATTTGGATTTCCCCCCAAGATTGTATTGAGAATTTCAAATTTTGCCATATCAGATATATTAGAATTGGTTTTGAATTTATAGCATTTAACAACATCAGCTTGATTTCTTTCATCTGTTTGCGCAATAATTTTATTTTTTTCCATTGGCAAATAAGCATTAAAAGTATCTGCCTTAAACTCTTTCATTATTGGGAAACCAATAGAAAAGGAATTATTAAAAGTTTGAGTTAAATCTGGATATTTTTCAAAAGGCGCACTTGATACACAAGTTGCGCTAGCATTTTGTAAAATATAAGAATACAATCCTTTTACATCATCTAAAGTTACGTTATCTATAGACTCTAGTAACGTATCTCTTGACGCAGAATAAGGTAAGTGTTTAAAGAGTTCTTCAATTGCATTAGACATTGCAGATTTTGGTTGATTTGTAATTATATTTTTAATTTCTTCTTTTGCAAAATCAAAATTATCTTGGGTTAAACGAGGCGTTAGTAACACTTCTTTAGCTAAATTAAGTGCATCTTTTGTATCCTCAACACAAAGATTTGCGTCACAAGTTATAGAAGAAGGCGTTGCTTTGAATAAAATATTTATACCTTTTGTTTCTGCTTCATCAAAAAAAGCTTCAAAAGACTTATTTGCAGATCCTCGATTTAACATTGTTGCTAGAATTTCTGTTACCCCTGGTTTTATCGCAGCTGGGGTTTGTGTTTTTAAATTTATTATAAAGTTTGTATTATCTGATTGCGTCGGATTTGTAATTACTTCAATATTGTTATGTAGCTTATAATTTATAATTTTAGCCGTTTCATAAACTTCTTTTTCAACAAAATTATTATCATTTACAACATTATTTCCAAAAGAAATAGTTTTTTCTTTAGTCAAAGCTTTTTTGCTAGGGTTAACTGTCGCTATTGATACTTTATTTAAATTTAAATATTTTTGTATTACGTTTTGAATATCCTCAATGGTGAGGCTATTAAGAGTTTTTTCATATTGTGAAACATATAAAATATCTTTATCCAAAAGCGCTGAACCAACCAAACTATTTAACACAGAAGAACATTCACTAGAATTTTCAATAGCTCTTTCCAATTGTTTTTTAACAGTTTTAAATTCTTTTTCTGTTATTTCACCATTTTGAAGTTTATAAATTTCTTTATAAATTGTTTTTATCGCATCATCAACTTTATCAGGCGCACAAGTTGCTAAAAATATGATAGCTTTTTTGTCTTCAGGTTTATTGCCAATTTTTTCCATTCCTGCTTCTGGCGAAATATGATATTTTTCTAATGCTTTATTAAGTTTAGAAGTTTTATTTCCGCTTAATATAGATAAAAGAACTTCCATTGCAATTTTATCTTTAGTGTTCGTATTTTCAGGTCCACTAAAAGTCATAACAATCGAACTTGCTGTGGCTTTGTGAGACTCTTTGTCAACTCTAATTGATTTTTCAACCGGAATAAGTGTTTCAAACTTTTTCGACATCGGTTTTGTTGGATTTTGTTTTGTAAAATATTTAGCAACCAATCTAATAGTTTCATCAGGATTTATATCACCAGTTATTACAGTTGTAAAATTATCTGGGGTATAATGCGTATTATAATAATCTATTACATCATCTCTGGTAATATTTTTGATATTTTCTATCGTTCCTGCAATCAAGTCTGGTGACTTTGTTTTTATTTGATAAAGATTTTTAAGTGCCATATTCATAGCAATATTTTGCGGTTCATCCATAACCATGCTGATTTCAGATATCACCGGACCTCTTTCTTTATCCAACATATCCGGAGCAAAAACAGGATTTTGTAACATATCAGAATGAAGTCTTAATTTATCTTCTAAATCTTTCTCTTTTAACAGCTGAGAACTAATATAAAAATCTGTTGTTGAAAAGCTTGTAGAAGCATTTGTAGATGCGCCTAATTTGTTTACTCTATTAAAAAACTCACCCGCCTTAAGCTCTTTTGTGCCGTTAAATAAGTTATGCTCAATATAATGACTAATCCCTCGCAAATGCTCCGGCTCATTCATAGAACCAGCATTTACATACGTTTTGACAACCGTCGCACCTTTTTTAGGAAGGATTACAACATTTTGCCCATTTGCAAGTTTATATGTTTGCGCTTTTAGATTACCTAAAATATTCAATTCTCCTGTGTATTTATAAGAAATAGGCGCAACAATTCCTATTGGGTTTTGTACATTTGGCAGTTGATTTATTTCTTTTTGTTCTTCTTGCTGCCCTTGTAATTGCGATGAACCCTTAAATGGTATTTTTTGAGATATCACTTTTGTTGATATTTCATTTATTTTAAGCATGATTAACTTCAACCTTACAACTTCGTTATACTATAATAAAACATTTCAAGTATAAAAATTTACTGTTTTACTTATTTTTTTTACAAAAACTCATAATTTGTAATAAATTTTTCGTTTTTTGTAAATTTTTCTTAATGTTTTTGTTAAAAAATAGCAAAAAACATGTTTTCAAGTTTTATATAACTGCTACAATAAAATATGTAAGGAGCAATAAAAATATGATGAAAATACAAAGTTTTGGTTGCCAACCATTGAAACCTTCGTATCAACTTAATTCCAGACCATCATTTGGCAATTATGATAATGAGGACTTGATTGAAGATGATTTTTCTTCAATTAAAGATAGCCGTAAAGAAATGGAACAACTAGTAAAAAATAAAGATAGTAAATTTTTATCAACAATAGGCACATTAGGTGTCGGCGCAGCTGCTGGTGCATTAAGTTTTTTTACATTTAAAACAATGGCACCTAAAGGTTGGAACATGTTGAAAACCATTTATAATAAAATAGCTAATATTGGATTTGTTAAAAAATCAGCGAATTTTATTAAAGATAATAGTATAAAATTATGGTCTAAAATTACAAATGCATATAAAAACATTAATCCTGAAACCAAGATGGGCAAAGTTAAAACATTTATAACTGATAAATTAAATTGGATAAACACAAAAACAAGCCCAATAACTAATAAAATTAAATCTTGGTATGGCTCGGTTAAAGACTTTGTAACTAAAAACAGTGACAAAATCAAAGAGGGCGCACAAAACACAGGCGCAACTTTAGTTGCTATTCCTGCAGCTGTAACAGCTGTTAATTCAGATTTGAAATCAGAAGGAGAAGAAGAATAATGAGTATACCTGCTGTTAATCCTTCTTTTAACGGAGAAATGACATCAAAAGTTTATAATGGTGTTAAAAAGACAATTACAGACCCAACCGATGTAAACAATAAAGAAGCTGCTGTCGGTGGTGCCGTAGCTGCCGGTGGTGTTGGTGGAGCAGCAATTGTAGCTAATCGTTTAAACACTATGAGAAAAATGGCGATGACTGGTCAACATATGGTTGACAAGGCCGGCGTTTTAAAAGCCCAAAATTTAGGCTTATTAGCGGATTTTGCTAAAAATGTTTCTAAGTTCTTTAAAGAAACTAAGGCAACTGCTTGGTTAGCACGTATGATGGAAACTCCTATGGCTAAAAAAATTGGCGGAGCTGCCGGTGGCGCATTGGCTTTAGGTATTACGGCTGCTCAATTATATAGCGCTGGTGATATGGCTGTTGAAGCTATTGATACATATTCAAAATAATCAATCCGAGATATTAAAAGAGAGAATATTAAAAACGCCCGAACATAAAGTTTAGGGCGTTTTAATTTGCATTAAATTTATAGCAATTTATGTCGTGATCGTTTATTATTCCTATTGCCTGCAAATAAGAATAAATAATAATTGTTCCTACGTATTTCATTCCTCGTTTTTTTAAATCTTTTGAAATTTTATCTGATAGTGGAGAGGATACGATTAATTCACCTGTTTTGTTTATTATAACTTTATTTTCAGAAAATCCCCATATATAATTAGAGAAATTTCCATATTCTTTTTGAATTTGTATAAAAATTTTAGCGTTGTTTATTGTCGCTAAAATTTTGCCTTTATGTCTTATTATATCTTGATTTTGAAGTAATTTATTTATTTTTATATCGTCATAGTTTGCTATTTTTTTAACATCAAAATTATCAAAAGCTTGACGAAAAGCTTCGCGTTTTTTTAATATGGTAAGCCAAGATAATCCAGCTTGAAAACCTTCCAGCACTAGTAACTCAAAAAGTTCCTTATCGTCATATTTAGGTACTCCCCATTCTTCATCATGGTATTTGATATAAATAGGAGATTTTAAATCAACCCAAAAACATCTTTTTTTATCCATTATTCAACAATACTCCAAAAACGCCCATTTTCTGTTTTTATCAATTTAATATCAACATTAAACGCCTGTTTTAAAATTTCTGGAGTTAAAATTTTTTCTCTTTTACCTTCAAATATTATTTCTCCGGATTTTAAAACCATACCTTCATTAAATGACGGTAAAATGTCTTCTATTCTTTGTGTAATAAATATTATGGTTAAATCTTTTTTGGTTTTTGCAAGATTATCTATTATTTTTAAGAAGTTTTCTCTCTCAGTTATATCCAGATAAACGCTGGGTTCATCCAATATCATAAGTTTAGGATTAGAATTTAGCGCTCTTGCTACAAGGATTTTCATTTGTTCTCCAGAAGACATTTTAGAAAAATCCTTGTTTGCTAAATGAAGTCCATTCAAATCTGTTAATATTTTCTCTACAGTTTCTAATTCATCTTGTGTCGCCGCTTTAAAATAACCTAAAGTTCCTGTTTTTCCGGATAAAACCATATCAACACCAGTCGTGTTTGGTTCAATAGTTTTTTGGATAAATGGACTTATCCAAGCTATATGTTTTCTAAGTTCATTTATATCTGTATGCCAAAATTTTTCACCAATAACTTCTATTTGAGCTCCGTAATGCGCCCAAATGTATCCTAATAAAGTTCTAACTAGTGTGGTTTTTCCTGAGCCGTTTGCACCTAATACAAAATATTTTGCACCTTTTTTAACTTTCCAATTTATATTATGCAAAATTTCTCTGCCTTGAAGTGAAACTTTTGCATTTTCTATGTTTATTGCATATTCCATTTTGTTTCTCTTTTAAATTAATGTAAACCTTGTGTTGCAGACAAAGAATCACATAGTCCTTCCATAATATTTAAATAATCTTCTTCTGGCAAAGTGGAAATTGTTAAAATAGCTTGATTTAAATAAGGATATTTATCGTACCAACGTCGCATATTACCAGATTGATATAATCCTAAAACTCTATCTAACCCAATACTAATTGGTTGTTCAACATTTTCTTCTCTGTGAGCTGTTTTTATTGCTCCGGCAATGGAAATTATATCTTGTGCAATTTGATATTGACTTTTAAAATCCAACTCTTTAAGTAATTTGAATGCCAATTCAGCCTTCTCGTGTTTGTCATACCAACGTTTATTATTGTTCATTTTAAATAATCCCCATTTGATTTATGGTTATATTATAACTTATTTTTTGCAATTATCAATAAATTTACAATATAGAAATTTTGATTTAAAATTATGCTATAAATGGTTTTATATAAGGAGAGGTTTTGATGAAAGCGTTAAAAATATTTGGTATTTCCCTAGTATCAATTTTAGCTGTTATATACTTTGCATTTTTATTTATTTTACCAAATGCCCTTGATTTAAATAATTATAAATCTGATATTAATAAAATAGTTAAAGAAATATCAGATTTAGATTTAAGTATCGGCAATATCAAGTTAAAAACAACATGGAACTTACAAACAAAACTTGCATTAAATGATGTTTCCATAAAATATTTAAATAAAAAAGAATTAATGTCTGTTAAAAGTGGAGAAGCGGGGATTAAATTATTACCATTATTAGGGCTAAAAATTGAATTATCTCCAATTAAAATTAACGAACCTACTATTAACATTACAATAGAAAAAGATGGCCGTTACGACGTTGAAAAATTTGCAAATAATTTATTGAAAAAATTGCAACAACCAACAAGCCAACAAACTCAACAAACTCAATCATTACCAATCAAAATTTCAAACAACATGCCAGATGTTTTGTTGACTAATTATGCAATAAATTTAGTTGATGAAAAAACTAAAGACATTATGAAAATTAGTGGCTCAGAATTTAAAATTTCTGAATTTAAATTAGGAGATAAAATTAAAGTTTCTACAAATGGAAATTTAAGCATAAATGGCAAATCACATGTACTTTATAATGCCAAAATTGACTCATTTATGCCGACACTAGTCCAAACTACGACACAAGCAAATCCTGAGCCAATATCTATTCCTCAAATAGATTTTAACCCAATAAAAGTAGTCAAAAACTATAACTTAGGTGCTAATTTTAATACAGACTTAAAAATCACCCAAAAAGACAAAAATATATATTTAAAAGGTTATCTAAATGCCACAGATTTAAATTATAAATTACAAGGTAAAAATTTAGATAAAAGCTTTTTAAAATTGCTTTTTGAAGGTGAAAAGATAAATATTGACTCAAATTTATATGTTAATGAAAATGAAAAATTTATTTTAAATGGTTTTTATAAAACAGGTAAAAAACAAAATATTAATTTGCATGTAGATTCAGCGAAAATAAATCTTTCAAGCATAAAAAATGTATTAATAGCGCTATTGGATATTGTTAACATAAAAAATGATATCGCTCAAATTAAAATAAACGGTGCATTAGATTCTAATTTTAATATCAAAAGTGATTTCAAAAAAATCGAATCAGATGGATATTTAAAAATTGAAAATGCAAGTATTTCTCATTCTATGCTACCTTTAACAATTAATTCCATTAAATCCTATCTTGATTTTAGTAATAATAAAATAAGTATTAAAGACACCTCAGCACTTGTTAATGGTTCATTATTTAGCGTTTTAGGTGTTGTGGATACAGAAGCTAACACTGATATCAGATTAAATGCTGAAAAATTACCGTTAAACCTTTTGTATGACGCTTTTGCTCCAAAAGAAACAAAAGAAACATTGAGCATTACAAATGGCTTACTTACTTTAAATACATATTTAAAAGGCAACTTAGCTAATATTGAGCCAAAAATTGATTTAAGTTTAATGGGATTAAAACTTAAAGAAAAAACGACTAAAATGAACGTCGGAATAAACGAAATAGCCCTTGATTTAACCGCCAATATTAAGGGTGAATATAATGGTAATGCTGCGCTTAGAACATTTGTTTTAACTCTAGAAGAACCAAAAACTAATTTAATTTTGCCATCTGGAGAAATTGCTTTTAATACTAAGAATATAACTATTAAACCTTCAACTTTATATTTAGACAATTCATCTGTAACTATTAGTGGATTGGTTAAAGATTATGCGACCAAATTAAATGCAATTATTAATGCTGAGGGTAAATTTGTAGCTAAAGACGCAATGAAATATTTACCAAAAGAATTTCATTCTTATATAAGCGCAAAAGGCACATTGCCTTTTGTTGGACAAGTATACTCTGATATAAAAAATACAAAAATTAATGCACAAATGCTTGCAGATGCCTCTAATAATTTAACAATTTTAGATATAAATGATTTAAAAGACAAATACAGTCTTGTAAATGTAGAGATGGAAACGGATTTAGCAAGTTTAAAAATCAATGATATTGGATTATATGGTCTAAATCATCCAATTTCTTTAAATTCTAATTTTAAAGAGAAATTGGCTAACGCAAACAAAATTGCAACCGTTAATGGAAAGGTTGGAGGACTAAATGATAAAGTTCAGACATTGCAAAATATTAGAGTCTTTACACCAACAACACTTAACGCATCAATTCCAAACATGAAAAACTCAAAATTGAGCGCAAAAACTGATATTAACATAAATGGCACACTGACCACTCCTATTATTAAAGGGGGCGTTAATATCATAGAAATAGCAATTCCTGATTTCTTATTCACCGGAAAAGATATTGCGGTTGATTTTAATAAAGATACAATAATAGCAAAAAGCCCAGAAATCAACTTGAACGGCTCCAAATTAGCCTTTAACACATCGATTAGCACAAATTTTATTCCAAATACAATTATAAACGAATTAACCGTTACATCTGATGATTTTGATGTAGATAAGGTGATGGAAATACTTGCGGCAATGCCACAAGGTGAAGTCGCTCCTAGCGCAAGTGTTCCAGTTGTTATAAACAAAGGTCACGGTTCACTTAAAAAAGTAAAATCCGGAACTTTGGTAGCGACAAATGCAAGCGCTGATTTTACATTAAAAGATAATTTATTTAAACTTAAAAACTTAAAAGCTACAGCATACAATGGTATTGTAGCTGGTTATGTTGATTATAATATTCCATACGAAACAGTAAAAGCAAATATTCAAGGTCGAGCAATGGATGCTAATGGCGCAGTAACGGCACTGGTTGGACTAAAAGACCAACTTATGGGGAAATTAGATTTTGATGCCGATATTTCTATGATGGGCATGGTTTATGAACAACAAATGAAAACCTTAAAAGGTTTTGTTAATTTTAGTTTGGGTGCAGGACAAATGGGCTCGTTAGGCAGATTAGAACATTTTATTTATGCTTCAAACTTAATGTCTCAAAAATTTGCTCAATCTACATTAAATTCAGTAATACAAACACTTGCACCTAAAAATACAGGTAAATTTGAATATTTAAAAGGTCATTTAACATTCAATAATGGCTGGGCAAAAATTGACCCTATTCATAGCGGTGGACCACAAATGAGTTTATATATTTCAGGTAGTTATAATTTGCTTAACAACTATGCTAATATAGAAATTTTAGGAAGAGTTGCCAAAGAAATTGTTAATGTTATGGGCGCAGTTGGCGATATATCTGTAAGTAAATTACTTAGTAATTTTTCTTCATTTGGCGCAAACGCATCAACTATTTTAAATAATTATAATGCAATTAAAGACGAAAAAACATTAGCTAAAGTACCGCAGTTAGTACCAGAAAACCTAGATACTAAACAATTCCAAGTTGTAATAGATGGATATGTTGAAAAACCTTCATCAGTCAGAACTTTCAAGTGGTTGGCATCTGAACAGGAAATCGCGCAAGCAAAATTACAAATTAACTCTAAATTACAAGCGCTACCAACTGGAGTTACGACCCTTTTGAACAACATAAAATCAACAACTTCGACAAATTCAACAACACAAACAACTACAAGTACAAACATAAAAGAAGCTGCAAAAAACGCTGCTACGCAAACTTTAAAAAATGCGCTTCCTAGTCTGTGGAATAGTATTGAATAAAATATTTTACAGCGATTAATTATAAAATAATAATTATATTTTTATAACAATAAAAAAGCGGATGAGAAACTCATCCGCTTTAAATCTGTCTTTCAAAAGAAAAACTATTTGATTTCTACTGTAGCACCAGCAGCTTCTAATTGAGCTTTGATAGCGTCTGCTTCTTCTTTTTTGATGTTTTCTTTAACTGCTTTTGGAGCTGCATCAACTAAATCTTTAGCTTCTTTCAAGCCAAGGCCAGTGATAGCTCTAACTTCTTTAAGAACAGCGATTTTGTTAGCACCAGCAGAAGCCAAGATAACAGATACTTCAGAAGCTTCAGCAGGAGCATCAGCAGCTGCAGGAGCAGCAACAGCAGCAACAGCTACAGGAGCTGCAGCAGATACACCAAATTTTTCTTCCATAGCTTTTACTAATTCAGCAGCTTCGATTAAAGTTAATTTTTCAATTGATTCTAAGATTGATTCAATACTCATTTTTAATTCTCCTTATTAATTTTAAGTTATTTTTTAGTAATACGTTTTAGTTGTGCTTTCAACAACTATGCTTGTTCTTGTTTTTGTTTTGCAACAGCATCAATTGCTCTAACAAGAGCAGACATAACGCCGCTTACGCAACCAGCAATACCAGTTGCAGGTGAATTGATACATCCAAGCATTTTTGCATAAAGTTCTTCTTTTGAAGGAAGTTCTGCAAGTTTTTTTGCTTCTTCTGCGCTTAATAATTTGCCATCCAAAGCAGCTGCGATAATTTCACCTTTTTTAGTTTCTTTGATAAATTTAGATAAAACTTTTGCTGGAGATACTTCATCTTCGTAACCAAAAGCTACTGCAGTTGGACCAGTCAAAACTGATTCTAATACTTCAAAATCTGTATCTTTGAAAGCAATTTTAGCTAATGTATTTTTTGTAACTGTGTAGTCGCCGTTTTCTTTTTGAAGAGCACGTCTTAATTTTGTGATTTCCTCAACAGAATAACCTCTGTATTCAGTTACAACAGCAACTTTAGCTTTAGAAGCTTTTTCCTTAAGCATTTCAATTTTATCTTGTTTGAAGGCTTTTGTTGCCATATTTTGCTCCTTTTTTGTTTAATTATTGTATCGACCTAAAGTATATCTAAATCAACAGGCAAACCTGTCAATAAATAATATTCTTAATTCGTTTTTTGCACCTAAAACGGGTAAATTTTAAGGGTCTAACAAAGGTTATATCTATAAAACGAGCCTTATTAAACTCGCACGTCATTCTGACGCCTTTTCCGAACTGAGCTTGTGCCCAACCCCCCGATTTTCCTCGGTACATATCTAAATTATATTAAACATGATTAAAAATCAAGCATGTCAAAGATTTTCATGTTAAGTTTGTAAATTAATTTTTCTTGCAAACTCTAACAGTTACACTTTTAGGCTGATAAGTTGAATTTTTGACAGCGTTAGAAGGATAAAACAATTCCTGACCTGTTGTACCGGAATAACTCTTATACCCAGAATCTTCAGTATAATTACTTCCACCTCCGCCATCTCCGGAAAGGTCTCTCAACCAATAAGAATATTTTGTAGTAACCGCACGCGAAATCAATTTAAAATCATTATTTCCACTGCCTGTAAAAACGCCTGTATAATGATAATGTTCCGGCAGATTTCCCGATGGATTAGCAACTGAACCTATCCCTGATGACCCCGCCTTGAAAAACGCGCCATTATATGAATTTGTTACATCCGACCACCCCGCAGTAGGACATGAGTCTGTTGTTAACAACAAAGAACCAGAAGGAAACACTGTCGCATTTTTGATTTCGTCCAGCAGTTCCTCTCTTAACCCAGCTACAAGATCCTCCATTTACGTTTTAAATTCTTCATTATCGTTTGTTAAATTTCTTATTTTTTGGTTAACAACCCTAGACTCAGTATCTGCCATATTTTGCGCCTTGATTTGTTTTGTAATCATAGGAGCAGCCATACCTAAAGCTACGCTGCCAATTAACAAAGCTATCATTGCTTCTGCCACTGAAAAGGCTTTTTTGCTATTTTTATGATTATTTTTTAATTTGAGGGAAATTTTCTGACCTAAAGGAGAATTT
>JAZUBS010000022.1:0-3769 GCA_045638605.1 Candidatus Gastranaerophilaceae bacterium | reverse complement strand
CGCGCCAGCATGGAAAGTACATTGCAGGGTGCCCCACCCGGATTTGCTTCAAATACCGGATTGCCCTGTGCACTGATTCCATTTTCCGTAAAATCAATCAAAAGCTCCCCTAAAGCTACCACATCATATGTTTTTTCCATCACCCTAATACCCCTCCTTAGCTGATTTCCGTACGTTTATCCTTATGTAATAGATTACTACTTTTTGAAAAAAAAAGCACTACAAACCTTTTTAAGATTTGTAGTGCTTATATATTTTAGGAGATGTTTATCCATTTTTAAAAACAATACTTCCTTCTTGCACATCGTTATCAGTGGCTATTTTTTCCATGATAACAAACTGCGAAAGTTTACTTCTCAGGTTCATGCAGTCTCCTCTTTCTGTCACAAGTTTTACACTGCCTTCATATTTGTCGATTAGCGAAAAAAATTTATCCATATCTCTAACATCTTTTAATTTCATAGTTGATCACCCTAATTCCATGAACTAAAACCATGTATTATTTTCTCTGTTTTAGGTTATTATACTATTTTGACCACTTTTTTCCATATACTGTTTTCGACTAAACATGCACAAAATCATTTGCATCGCTTAATTTTATCGCTTTTTATGCATTTTCTGCGTTTTTATTGTTTTTATTTGGTTTTATGCCCGTTTCTTTCGTTAAAATTATGGCTACTTTTGAAGCGAAAACTGAAGAAAATCATCTCTTCAGCCTTCACTTCTCAAGGGGATTTATATAAAAAGTTTTTTCATCAAAAATTATTTGAATATAAGAATGCCTCATCGGTTAACTGTATTTCGCATGAATCTTTGTTGCAATATTTGGCTACTTATTGTTCATATTTGGCACGTTTTCGTGATTCCCCTCATATATAATATGACCATAACAAACAGAAAGGAGAACACACAATGAAGAAAGCAATTATCAAACAAATTTATAAAATTATGGAGTTTTACGCTGGTTTCTATCGTTGTAATTATCGCGCATAGGAAACAACGTAGCTAAAAACCATTCACGTGACAATTTCATATTTTAGAAACTGGCCAGTTCTTTTGTACTGGTCTTTTTTCTTTGTTATACAATTTGGCTACTTTCTATTAATTCCACCATATCAGCACTTTTGCATTTTGTAAATATCTTTAGTAAATTTATCACTTAAAAAGAGGTGCCAAACGCACAATGTCATTAAGTTAAAGGGATAGAAAAAGAAACCTTTCCACAATTTAAAAGTGGGCAGGTTTCTTTTTTGTATCATGCTATCAATTAGATAAATTGGAATTTGACGCATAGATAAACGAAATTTCGAGTTAATATAAAAGGCGATTCCGCCGTTTAAGGTTGAATCGCCTATAATACTACTGATATGTCGAAAAATCTACAACTTCATCAAATGATGATAATTTTTCCAGACTGAACTGATGTGAAACGATAAGAATTGTTTTGTTTTCAATAGATAATAACAAGTCTTCTATTCTTTCAGCTGTTGTAGTGTCTAAATTTGCTAAAGGCTCATCTAGTATTAGCATGTCTGTATCTCTAAGAAGAGCACGCGCAAGACTAATGCGTTTCTTCTCACCACCAGAGAAATTAGCACCGCCTTCTTCAACTACAGAATCTAAAGAATTCTTATTTGCTAATTTTTCCAACCCAACATTTGATAGCATCTGCACAAGTTTTTCATCTTCAATATCACGATACATAGTCAAATTATTTCTTAATGTATCATGAAACAAATTTGCCTCCTGCCGAACTACTGTTATACAATCATAGGTACTACTAAAATCAGTAATAGCATTTCCATCAACAGAAATTATACCTTTATTGGCATCAAAATATCTGAGCAACAAATTAACTGTTGTAGTTTTTCCACATCCACTTGGACCTTGAATCAAATAGCGATTTCCCTTTTTAATCGTAAAACTAAAATTCGATAGAATTGGAGTTTGCTCATTATAACCAAAAGATACATCATCAAAATGAATATTTGATTGAAAGCCTTGCAATTCTTTTGCATATTGTACAATTTTTGTCTCTGCTAAAAACTTTTCCATTCCATTGCATACAGGCTTTATTGCAATTAACTGGCGAATAATTCCTGCCAAAGAAATTAGTGGATAAGAAAGCTGGTCTATCATACCAATAGCAACAAAAAAGTCACCTGCTGAAAAATCTCCTTTCCACACAAGCCATGCTGAACAAGCCAACACAACAAAATAAGATAAATACGAAATCAATGTAGAGATTAGTTGTGAAACCGCTCCAAGTTGTGTTTCCTTAAGCGATTTATCCATTGCATTATCATTCACTACTTGAAATCGAGCCATAATTTTTTCTTCAACAGAATAATTCTTAATAATCTCAAACCCTGAAAGCCAATCATTCACCTTTGAAAGAGTTTCTTCTATCGCTTGAATTGATTCCGTCTGTGCTTTTTGTAACGGCTTTTCAATAAGTTTAGGAACATAAAGTGGTGTAGTTAACAAAACAATTGTAATGATTGCGATACGAGGGTCAAGTAAAAACAACGCTACACTTACCAAAACAATTTTGGAAAGTATATCCCAAAACATTGGGAGCATATTAAAACGCCGTTCTCTGATTGTGTCTGCTTCACTCGTATATTTTGCTATATATTCACCCTGAGAACATTCTTTGTACGAAACAAAACTACGCTGTATAATACAATCAAAAATATCTTGTTTCAAATAACGGGTACATTCAATTGTAAATTTTGCACTAAACAGTCTATGAACATAATAAAACAAAATTTCACAAAAGATAGATAGCAACAACAATCCACCATAAATAAATGTATTAGATGCGTCTCCTACAACTGCATAATCTAAAACATCACCTTTAAAAAATTGTAAATAAACTGCAAAAGTATTACTGATGAGTATACTTAATAATGCCCCTATAAAATAGTGGCGATTTCTTGATTCATATTTATTCATATTAACCTCCTATTTCTTATGAGCAATAGAAGGATACAATATTTTCCTTCTATTGTTTAGAAGGAAGAACGACGCTTAACCATAAATCACACCTCATTTTTCTCTATTAACAGCATTAATATTATGCTCTTTTAACTATATCGTATCTTCTACTTTTGGTCAATTTTGTTTTCACAGAAGTACGACAAATTCTTACTTATCTCTTCGACCTATTCAAGTTTATCTAACTGTTTTATAATTTCATTTCTTTATATTGATTTTAGCATCCCATGCTGTTCTTGGAAATAGATTTAAGAAAATCTTGAAATTATTTAATTCTTTAGCATTTAATATCGTATTTTACTAACTTGTCAGTATAATGTACGAAAAATTCATTTCCTATTTTGAAAACCCTAAAAACTTAAAATCTCAACTAGTCACGATAACGTCATAAAAATTGACTTGATTTTTAAAATTTATAATAAATGTAATATTTTCTCATTTTCTCACTAATCTGTATCATGTATAAAAAATCTATGCATTTTAAAGAAAATTACAATATCTGTAAAATGCACTTCAAAAATCATTTTCTAAACTTAATATATATTTTTACTTGTGCAATCTGCTAAAGAGTGGGGGTATACAAAAATATAAAAATCAATTTTAAGTACATTTCTATAACTAGTTGATATTTTCTGACATGTAGTGAGTAATAACGTTTACCGGAAGGCTAGCGATATCTTCCTCTTTTTTGCCAGTACGTTTTTTGTTTTTGGCAGGTTTGATTTCAAGATTTTCTGGCTCCTCTGACTCAAGGTCACAAACAGCCTCA
>JAZUBS010000021.1:0-92470 GCA_045638605.1 Candidatus Gastranaerophilaceae bacterium | reverse complement strand
AAAATCTTATACTGTATCAGGTTTAACAAGCACTGTAGGTATAACTTGGTCTGTTGATGAAAATCATCAAATTACCTTTGAGGGTAGTGCTTCTATCGGTGATGTGATAATCACTGCTGCAAACGGACAAGCGGATAATGTCGTTTTGGATGGTATTTATCGCTTCAATGCTGGTGATGAAAACGATATAATAACAATTAAAGACGCTAGTGTAATTGATGCCGGCGACGGGGATGATAGTGTTGCTGTTTTTGGCGGTGGAAATTTAACAAGTGCAACATTAGGTTTAGGCAATGATACATTTATAAACAATGGAACTGTTTTCGGTCGTGTTGATGGAAATAGTGGAGATGATTCTATTACTAATAATGGATCTATTTTCAGTGTCTGTGGAGAGGGAAATATTTATGATTCAGAAGGTAACGACACTTTAGTTTTAGGTGCAAATTCTAGTATAGGTGGAATGGGTTATAGTTCTTTAGTTTCATCTTTTGGTAATGGTGAAGTTCCATCTGGAATCACCGGCATCGAAACTATCCTTGACGCAAATGGTAATCAGATTTATCCAGCAGTTAATAACGACCTCACGCAGGGCGGAACTGTAACAAGCGGGGCTATTCAAGGCTCAACAAGAGAAACAGTAATAAATGTTGCAGGTAAAACATATACGATTATAGATTTAGACCGTAATAATCTTACTTTAAATTGGTCATATGACAAAGATAAAGATCAGATAACTTTCAGTTGTGATGATGCTAGTAGTATAGCTATTTATGCTGCAGATGGACAGTCGGACAATGTTGTTATCGCAGGGGTAGGTGATGTTGATTTTTATGCCGGAAATGGAAATGATAATATTATTGTAAATAATACTAATGCAAGTACAAACATTTCTGCTGGAGCTGGCGATGATACTATAGTCAATAATGGTCTCGTTTATGAAATCAATAGCGGTGAGGGCAATGACTCGATTGTTAATAATGGTGTAGTTTATAATAAACTTTACGGCGGAGAATATTTAACGGACACCTCCACAAACGACTCTTTGACTTTAGGTGCTTCATCATCCATCGGTGGAAATGCGGTTAACAATGGATCATCCTACAATGCAGCTGTTAGCGCAGGCAAAATCTCAGGTATAGAAAATGTTGAATATCCAGCTGAACGTGAGATGTCCGGTTCGGTCGACCTTACAGGCACAAGCTCAAGCAACAAAGCCCTAATTGAAATTGGACTTAGCGATGGTACGGTTTATAAATATGATGTGTATTATAATTATGGCTCAGATTCAAATAAAACTTTAAACTGGTCGATTGACGAAAACGACCAAATAACCTTCCAAACAGATAGTATGAATGGTATCATCATCACCGCGCACAGTGGACAAACTGATAATGTAAGCCTAGATGGCATTGGAATAGAATTCTCCGCCGGCGATGAAAATGACACAATTATTGTAGATAATGCAGGACGGGTTTATGGTGGAGCTGATGATGACTATATAGTAATCAATGGAAATGTGACTTGGGGCGCGTATGGTGGTGACTATGATGCAGATACTGCTACTAACGATGTGTTGGTTATGGATGACGATGCTAGTATCGATGGATATGGTGTAAATAATTTTGAAAGTATAAATGACGGTATGGATAGACTTCTGGGTATCGAAACCGTTTACGACAAAGACGGCAATTTGATTTATGGACGTGAGATGTCCGGTTCGGTCGACTTGACAGACACAAGCTGGAACAACCAAGCCCTAATTGAAATCGAGCTCTCCGACGGTCGGGTTTATAAATATGATGTGTATCATAATGGTGGTTCAGATGCGAATAAAACCCTCAACTGGTCAATCGATGAAAACGACCAAATAACCTTCCAAACAGATAGTACAAATTATATCAACATCATCGCCCACTCAGGTCAAACTGATAACGTAAGCTTAGATGGTAGTGGAATAGATTTTGATGCAGGTGACGAAAACGACACAATTATCGTCAAAGAAGGTGCGCGGTCGTATAACACTTCTCTAGGCGCAGGTAACGATGAGTTTTATAATTATGGATACTCTAATGGCGTTTTCGGTGGAGAAGGCAATGACACTATAGAAAATTATAATAATGTATGTACGTCACTTAATGGCGAAGCAGGCGACGACTCGATTGTGAATGAGGGAGTTGTGGGCTGTCATATCTCCGGCGGAAGTGATGCGGATACAATCATAAACGCAGCAAACGCGTCAGTGGGTCACTATATCACTGGCGACGCAGGCGACGACTCGATTGTGAATAATGGCGTAGTAAGTGAGAATATTTACGGTGGAGATTGGTCAACCGACACATCCGTAAACGACTCATTGACTTTGGGTGCTTCATCATCCATCGGCAGCTCAGCGGTAAATAACGCAGCAACTTTAGAGTCTGCAATGACCGCAGGTAATGTCTCCGGCATCGAAACCGTCTACGACTCCGAAGGCAATCAGATTTATCCATCAACTGAGCCGGAAACGCCTACAGATTCAAACGGCAACGTTGTTGATGGTGATGGAAACATTATCGGCGGTTCTGGAAGCGAAGGCGGGGCAAGTGAATCAGGTGGTTCGGGCAGCGAAACTATCAGTATTGGCGCGGGCGAAAGCGTTACTGTGTTGATAGACGGCAAAAAATACACTGTTAAAAATAACGACACGGGCGCAAGCTCTGAATTGACATACTCTTTGGCGGATGGAAAAATCACATTTGACTCAGACGCTAATTTGACTATCACAGCTGCGTCAACTCAGGTTGACAATGTAATTCTTAACGGCGCAAAAATCGACTTCAGCGCAGGTGATATGAGCGACAAAATCGAGATTTTGAATGCGTATAACGTTGATGCCGGCGACGGTAATGATACTGTTGTTAATAACGGGGTTGTTGGAAATAATATTAAAGGTGGTTTTGGTGCGGACTCGATTGTTAACGCGGCGGGTGCTTCTTTGGGTTACGAAATACAAGCTGGACATGGCGATGATACAGTAATAAATAATGGTTATATATGCGGCATATGGGGCGATTACGGTAACGATTCGATTGTAAACACTGGTACTGTTACTAATAGGATTGATTCTTTTTATGGTAATGATACGGTTATAAACGAAGGTATTACAAAGGGGCTTATCGGTGAAGGCGGAAGTGATTTAATTATCAATAAAGGAACCGTAGATGAGCTTATGGGAAATGGCGGGGGAAGCACTTATCAGTCTACTGGCGGTGCAGATACTATTTATAACTATGGCTCTATAAATAAAGTGTATGGCGGAAGTTCTGATTCTTCTGTTCAAGACGTCCTCCACGTAATGACCGGTTCATCGATTGGTGGGTTTGTAGCTGATGATGAGACAACTGTCAAGGCTCAACTTGACGCTGGCAAAATTAACGGCGTTGAATATATCTACGATGAGGATGGTAATCAGATTTGCGTGTCCGAAACCCCTGTTGTGCCTGAAGGTAGCGTAAGCGGAACGGGTGCGAATCAAACACTTACTATCGGAACTAAAAAATACGATATTTCAGGTTTGGATGCAGGCGAAACTTTGGATTGGGCGTATGATGAATCAACTGGTGCAATTACTTTCACAAGCACATCATCAATGTCCATCACTGCACACAGCGGACAAGAGGATAATATCGTCCTAGATGGCGCGGGAATAACCTTCTTCGCAGGAGATGAGGATGATACGATTGTTATTGAAAACGCGTATAAAGTTGAGGGTAATGCTGGTGATGACTCAATTATCAACAAAGGAAAAGTTACGAATAAAATTGAGGGTTCGGCTGGTAACGACACTATCATAAACTACGCAGGCGCGAGTGTAGGTTATATTTATGGTGGCGCGGGTAATGACTATTTACAAAACGACGGAAATGTTGCTGATTATATAGATGGGGCTACTGGTAACGACACACTTGTCAACAATGGAGCCGTTGGAGACGACCTTTGTGGAGATGCGGGCGATGATCTGATATACAATAATGGTACCGTTGCAAGTTATGTCCACGGTGATAAAGTTGCTCTTGGTGATGTTGGTAATGATACATTGTTCAATGGCTCTGGTGCAACAGCAGCAAAGGTCGAGGGCTTCCAAAAAACCGTCAACTGGTCTTCTGCGACGAATTTGGGAGCATCTGGTACTCACACGATTGCAGCTAACGGCTCATCTGTAGTAAAAATTAATGGTAATTATTATTATATTGAGAATAATAGAGGCGTTTCTGATACTTTGAAATATTCTACCGATGCCGATGGTCAGATTACGTTAAGTGGTTCCAGTTATTTGCGTATAATAGCTAAAGACGGGCAAAATGATAATATTAAGCTTAATAATGGTTATGTATATATAAACACTCTAGATGGAAACGATACGATAGATGTATCAGATAGTTGGGGAAATTTGGTCGATGGTAGTGTCGGCGATGATACTATAATTACTGAAGATAGAAGCACCATAGTAAAAGATGCTACATCTACAATAATTGGCGAAACTGAAAATACTACATATATTGATGGCGCTAGCAAGGTTGATATAGCCGCGGGTGCTTCGACTACTCTTACTATTGGTGGCAAAACATACACTGTTACAAATTCTTCAGATGTAAAAAATACTTTGACTTATGGTATAAATGAAGAAACAGGTCAAGTTTTCTTTATGGGTAATCGTTTTGATGTTACAGCAGCAAGCGGACAAGAAGATTATGTGATATTTGATGTATTTGCTGGTCAGCTAAATACCGGTGATGGAAATGATAGTATTATTTCAAAAGGAAATTCAAGCGTTATCGATGCTGGCGCCGGTAATGATACATTAATAGATGTGGATTTAAATAACGTACTTAAAGGGGGCTCGGGTGATGATATCTATTATGCGAATGGTGCGGCTCCTCAGTCTACAACTATCGTAACAGGTGATGGTATAGATGAAATCAATGGCGAGACTGAATATAATGGTATAATGCAAAATGCTACAACTATTACTTTGGGCAAAGGTGCATCTCAAACTATAACTGTTGGTGGTAAAACTTATACTGTTAAAAATCTTGATGCAGGCTGGACGAATGAGCTTACTTATGGCGTGGATTCGGTTACAGGCAAAGTTGTGTTTGTCGGGGCTCGAGTCGATGTGACTGCTGCAAATGGTCAAGATGATGATATTATTTGGAATGTTAGAGGTACGCTAAATACAGGCGATGGCAATGATTCTGTAGTTAATACTAGTATTCAAGCGACTATTAACACTGGTGCGGGTAAAGACAGTGTGGTAAATACACAGAGAGATTCTAATGTTAATTTGGGTGATGGTGATGATACTTTAGAAAACAGATTGAATGGGGACAACAATACCTTTGACGGTGGGGCGGGTACTGACAAGTATGTTGATTATGTTGATTGGGATTCAAATCCAAGCTGGACTCCAAACACCGTAACAAACTTTGAAAACAAATCAACCGAAACGGTTGACCTAAATGCGCCTGCACAAGAGGTTATCACAGTTAATGGTTCATCTGATACTCCACACGTTATCCAAATCGGCGAGTTTAAATATGACGTCGTAGGCTCAGGCATGTTGGCTTACACATACGACGAAACTACTAAACAAATTACTTTCAAAACTGATGCAACCCTCGCTATCACTGCTCATGCCGGACAAGAGGATAATATTGTCCTAGATGGCGCAGGAATCACCTTCAACGCAGGTGATGAAAATGATACGATTAGTATTAAAAATGCGTATAGAGTTGAGGGTAATGCTGGCAACGACTCTATTGTAAATAGTGGTACTGTGGTATCCAGCATAGGGGGTGGTGTTGGAGAAGATACTATTATCAATGAAACCAGCGGTTCAGTGAACTTTATTTGGGGACATGAAGGTGATGATTTTATCCAAAACTATGGTTCAGTTGGTTATCATTTAACGGGCGGTGCGGATAATGATAGTATTGAAAACTTTGGAACTGTTAAGTATTACCTTAATGGAAATACTGGTGATGATACTGTTGTGAATAACGGTGAAGTGGGAGTTGGTATGACTTATGGTGGTATCTACGGCGGGGATGGTAATACAGATAATTCCTCTAGTGACCACCTCTATATAGGTGAAGGTTCTTCACATAAGAAATACAGTGGTTTTGAATATATCCATTATCCAGGAGAAACTGAACCTACATCCGGATTGATTGGGGTAAATAGTACTGAGTCTGATCCTCAAAGTTTAATAATTAAAAATAAGACATATTATGTTCATGGCAATGGTCAGCTGGATTGGTCGTATAATGAAGACACCCAAGAGATTACTTTCACAAGTACTGATGGCTTAACCATTACTGCTAAAGACAATCAGACTGATAATATAATCTTCAATGTGACAAACGGAACACTTGACACTGGTAATGGTGATGACGTTGTTGTTAATAATGCTGCTGGCGCTACAATCAACACTGGCGCGGGCTCTGACAGTATTACTAACAATGCCGCAGATAGTAGTATAATGTCGGGTGATGATAATGATACGATTATAAATAAGACATCTAATGTCTACATGAATTCAGGAGCCGGTGCGGATAAAGTTACAAATACAGCAAATGGCCCTGGGGTGGATATCATTACAGGCTCAGGCGCTGATACTATCACAAACTCAGGCTCTGATGTCTCTATCGATGCGGGCTCAGAAGCTGACAAAATCACAAACTCCGGCGCAAATGCTATTATTCAAAACGGCGCAGGAAATGACACAGTTACATTGAGCGCAAATGCAGACAGCGCAACAGTTATCACCCAAGGTGGAACAGATAGCGTAAACGGCGTAATTGAAGAAACTTTGGTGTTCTCAGACGGTGGGGTTGTGACTTTGGATCCGCTTGATAGCCATGAAGTAGTTATTGATGGTTTAACCTACACTGTTGCAAACTTAAACGGCAGCGCGGCAGGCACTTTGGCGTACGGAAAAGACGAAGAAACAGGAAAAATCGTGTTCTCGGGCGAAAGTTTCTCTGTTGTAGCAAATAATGGTCAAGCTGATAACATAGATTTCCGCGTAGTAAACGGTATTCTAAATACCGGTGATGAAAATGATTCTGTAGAAATTAACGCATCTAACGTGACCGTAAACACAGGCGCAGGCGCTGATTCAGTCACTAACAATGCAGCGAGTGCAACTATCAGCACAGGTACTCAGGATGATGTTGTTATAAACAAAGGTATTAACTCAACAATCAACACTGGTGCGGGTAATGATACTATCACTAACAGCGCAAGCGGTTCGACTCTCAAAGCCGGCGATGGCGATGACTCTGTGTTGAACGTCGGAGCAAGTGCGTTTGGCGGCAGTGCAGACGGCGGAGATGGAAACGACACCTACAACGAACAATACACAGGCTCTGATACTAAAAATACTATCGAAGGGTTTGAAACAGTCTTGCCGGAAGTCGTTGAGCCGGAAGAACCGGAAGAACCAGAAGAACCGGTTGATGAAAATAGCGGAAGTGTCGACCTTACAGGTACGAGCTCAAGCAACAAAGCCTTAATTGAAGTTGAACTTTCCGATGGTCGGGTTTATAAATATGATGTGTGGGGTTACAATATAACTGACACTTTAAACTGGTCAATCGACGAAAACGACCAAATAACGTTCCAAACAGATAGTACAAATTATATCAACATCATCGCCCACTCAGGTCAAACGGATAATGTAAGCTTAGATGGTAGTGGAATAAGGTTCTACGCAGGCGATGAAAACGATACAATCACCGTTAAAGAAGGCGTTCAGGCAGCGAGCATCCACGGCGGCGAAGGCAATGATTCGATTGTGAATGAAGGTAAGGTTCATAATATCTACGGCGACGATGGCGCAGATACAATCACCAACGCCGCAAACGCGTCTGTAGGCTATAATATCGGTGGCTCCGAAGGCGATGACTCGATTGTGAATGAGGGTTGGGTTTCAGCAATCGATGCTGACACAGGTAATGACACAATCATAAATAGTGGTATTGTAAGAGATATGATAGATGCTGGCAGTGGCGCGGATTCTGTTGTGAATGAAGCTGGGGCAACAATAGCTTCTGCAAGTTTAGGCTATGATAATGATACATTTATCAATTATGGTACTGTAAACAATGATGTTTTTGGTGAAGCTGGAAATGATTATATAGCAAATTATGGCAATATCTCGGGAACGGTCTATGGTGAAGGAGATACTACCGAAAATTCCACAAACGATAGTTTAATCGTCGGTGCAAATTCATCTATTGGTGGGTTTGGTGCTGGCTCAATTGATGATGCGGTTGATGCTGGAAAGATTAATGGCATAGAAAATATTGAAATCCAAGGTGGCGAAGAAAAAGTTGTTGTTGGCGCAGGTGCTACAACTACTCTCACAATCGATGGAAAAACATACACTGTTAAAAACAATGATAATGGCGCAGAATCAGTTTTAACTTACTCTGTAACTGACGGACAAATTAAGTTTGAAAGCGCTGATAATTTAACAATTACAGCTGCAAATAATCAGACAGATAATGTCTTGTTGGATGGAGCTAATATTACTTTCAAAGCCGGAGATAAAGATGATACGATTGTTGTAGAATATTCTGGACGAGTTGATGGAGATGATGGTAATGATTTGCTTATTAATAATGGAGTAAATAGTGATGGGTTATTCGCTGGAAATGGTAATGATACAATAATTAATAACGAAGGTGCATCTATTGGTATGTTGGTTGGTGATGGAGGAATTGATTCTATTGTTAATAATGGATTTGTAACAGATCATATTCGCGGTAATGCCGGAGATGATGTAATTGAAAATAATGGGGTTGTTGGAAATGGTATTTATGGTGAATCTCCATGGAATACTGATACATCCTTAAATGACTCTTTAATTGTCGGAGCTAACTCATCTATCGGCAGCTTTGGTGCTGGAAATATCGATGGTGCGGTTGATGCGGATAAAATTCTAGGCATCGAAAATATTGAAATCGAAGGTGGTAAAGAAAAAGTTGTTGTTGGTGCGGGTGAAACAACTACAATCCAAATTGTTGGTGCAGATGGAAAGACTTATAAATATGATGTTGAAAACAGAAGCACTACAGAAAGTGAGACTTTGACTTATTATCTAAATGAAGATGGTCAAATTGTATTCGATGCGGAAAAATATTTGTCGATAACTGCTCACAATAACCAAGCAGATAATATTTTATTGAAAAACGGTACGACTAATGGTGATGATGGTATTAGGCTCTATACCGGAGATAAGAATGATACTATTAATGCGGTAAATGGATTGTATCAAACGGTTAATGCCGGTGATGGGGATGATACTATACAGGCGGATTGTAATGGTTTTGCTTGGACAAAAGGCGGTGCAGGTAATGATTACATTGATTTGAAAGGTGCATTTAGTCTGGTATATGGTGAAGATGGTAATGATACTATAATATTATCAAAAGGTAGTTTTTCTAATAATATTTATGCTGGTGAAGGTAACGATTCAATCGTTAATAATGGAACCGTAGGGTATGAGATTAGTGGCGCTCAAGGAAAAGATACAATTATAAATAATGGTACCGTAAATGTAGTTGGTATAACTGGCGGTGACGGTGATGACTCAATCGAAAACTATGGTAATGTAGGTGCTCATATCTATGGCGGCACAACTTCAGCCGACACTTCAGCAAACGACTCATTAATCATCGGCGCGAACTCTAGTGTAGGTGGATTTGGTATAGACAACATTGATGAGGCTCTTGATGCGGATAAAGTTCAGGGTGTTGAAAACATCAAGTTTGAAAATGGTAAAAATGTTCAAGGTGTTTCTGCGGGTGAAACTATTACAATCGAAATCGACGGCAAAAAATACAACGTTACAAACAGTGGCGAAGATGCTGCTGTATTGACTTACGGTATTAGTAATGGCAAAGTCGTTTTTGAATCAGGTGATGCTTTAACAATTACAGCTCATAGCGGTCAAAAAGATAATGTGTTTATCGATGGTGAAAATATTAGTTTTAATGCCGGCGATATGGATGATACTATAAGCATTTCTAACGCCGCTGATGTTGTTGGTGGATATGGAAATGATGAGATTGTTAATAATGGTTCTGTTAATTCTATTGAGTCAGGCATGGGGGCTGATGTTATTATTAACAACGGTAATGCAAATTCGATTAACGCAGGAGCCGGAAATGACACAATTAGCAACGTTTCAGGTGCAATCGTTTCTTCTGTTGCTTTAGGTGCAGGTAATGATGAGCTTTATAATGACGGTGAAGTTTCTAATAATATTTATGGAGATGGTGGTGATGACACATTCTATAACAATGGTAGTGTCGGAGGCACAATCTATGGTGGCGATTTAACTACTGATTCATCTAAAAATGATGCGATTTCTGTCGGTTCAGGTTCAACTTACGGAGATATTGTCGGAGTAGAAAACTTCATTGATGAAAATGGTAACCCAATTACTTACGGAACTCAAGATATTAACTCTAATCAGGATGCGCCTGATGTAGTAAATATCGGAGACAAAAAATACTTTGTTTATGGAAATGGTACATTAAATTGGACTGTAGATGAAAATAAACAAATTACATTCGAAAGTTCTGATGACTTAACCATAAAAGCTGCTGACTCTCAGGTTGATAATGTAATTATCAGCGGCGAAGGCTTGACTTTTGATGCGGGTGATATGAATGACTCAATTGTTGTCGAAAATGCTTCTTCTGTAATTGCGGGAGATGGAAATGACACAGTTACTATAAATATCAGTGCTTCTGAGGTTATTGCAGGCGCAGGTAATGACTCTGTTATTAACAATGGTTTAATTGACAATATTAATGCGGGTGCAGGAAACGACACTATCAGAAACAACGGAAAGGTTGAGGCTGATGTTTATGGTGAAGATGGTGATGATGTTATTTATAATAATAGCAGTGTAGGCGGCACAATCTATGGTGGTGACGCTTTGAGTGATACGTCTGAAAAAGATACATTATATAGCGCAGCAGGTTCATCTTATGGCGATGTTTCAGGTATAGAGGACTTCTTTGGCATGAACGGTTCAGGCTCAGGTGGAGGTGAAGGTTCCGGTGAAGGAGAAGGTGAAGGCGGTTCCGGCTCAGGTGGCGGCAGCGGCGTGACTTCCGGCACGATTTCTATTTCAGACGGAGGTTCTCGTGAGTTAATAATCGGGGACAAAAAATACGATGTAGTTAACCGTGAAACAGGTTCTAGCGTTACTTTGAGTTACTCTATTGTTAATGGTCAAATCGTGTTCCAAAGTGATAGTAAACTTGACATCATTGCACACTCCGGTCAAGCAGACAACGTTTTGATTAATGGTGAATTTATTAACCTTAACACTGGTGATTTGAATGATACAATTGTTATTAACAAAGTTAACTCTGTTAATTCAGGGGATGGAAGTGACTCGATTGTTAATAATGGACTTATTAATGGTGAATTTGTCAGCGGTTCTGGTGATGATTTGATTTATAACTACGGCACTGTTTCAAATACAGGATTTTTAGATGGTTCTTCGGGTACAGATACTTTGTTCTTCGGTGCAAATTCTTTCATTGGTGGATATGGTAAAGACAATATCGATGAAGCAGTTGGCGCAGGAAAAATTAACAATGTAGAAAACATCTTAGTTGAAGGCGGGGAACAAATTGTCACTGTAAATAATGGGCAAACAACTACAATTGAAATCAATGGCAAAAAATATGATGTAACTAACAATGATAATAATTTGACTACTACATTGACTTATTATGTTGGCGCTAACAACAAAGTTGTATTTGAAAGTAATGGTGATTTAACTATCAACGCTCATTCTGCTCAGGTGGATAATGTAGTTGTGAATGGTGAAAAAATTACATTTAATGCTGGTGATATGAATGATGTAATTGAGGTTATAAAAGGCTTTGATGTGAATGCTGGCGCGGGCAATGACTCTATAACCATTAGCGGTTCTTTGAATAATATCTATGGTGATATCGGTGATGATATTATTACTAACAAAGGAACTATTAATTCAGATGTCTTTGGTGCTGCTGGTAAAGATACAATCTATAACCATGGCTCTGTTGGTGGCAATATTTATGGTGAGGATGATGATGATATCCTTTATAACTTCGGATTTGTTGATGGAAAAATCGATGGTGGAAATCATAGCTCGGGTGACTCTTTACATATAGGCGAAAATGCTTATGCAGATAGCTTTATCAATGTTGAAAATATCACTACTGATAAAAAAGTAGAAGATATGGTTATAAACAAAGGTGAAACTATCACTATTGATATTAACGGTAAAAAATACGATGTTTATAATCGTTCAACCGGTGAAGGCGCTACGTTTGTTTACAATGTTTCAAGCGATGGCAAAATTACTTTTGAAAGTGATGAAGCTCTAGATATTACAGCTCATAGCGGTCAAAAAGACAATGTCGTTATAAATGGTGAAAAAATTAACTTTAAAGCCGGTGATATGGATGATGAAATCACTGTTATCAAAGGTATGCATATCTGGAGTGATGATGGTGATGACACGATTGTAATTTCAAATGAGGCTAAGAATATTCATTTGGGTAAAGGTGATGATATTGTTACAAACAATGGTAAAACAAATTCTATTAATGGAGATGCTGGTAACGATACAATTATCAATAATAACGAGGTTTCTTCTATCAGTGGTGGCATCGGTGATGACAAGATTTATCAAGATGGCAAAAATGCAAGCATTTATGCAGAGGCTGGAAATGATTATATTGTAATCGATGGCGATAGCAATATGATTTATGGTGGTGATGGAAATGATATGATTTTCCTTAACGGTGATAGCAACACTTCTGATGCTCAAGCCGGTAATGATACAACATATATGGTTGGTAATAGCAATAGTGCAAATGGCGGCTCAACCGGATATGACAAGGTTTCTAACAAGGGTGAATATTCTACATTCTCTGGAATGAATGAGCTTATCGAAAAAGCAAATAACTTCTCTGTTCAAACAAATTACAAGTTTACAGAAAACTCATTGTACAATTTCTCACTAGATATGTCGCTTCAAGATATTGAAATTGACATCTCATCAGCTGACAGTGCGATGGCTACGTTGGATCAATTAGATAGCTTTATTTATGAGTTGAATTCTTCACAAAGCGATTTACAATTACATCAAACTATTTTGAGTAATACATTAGATAACAATATTGCGACGATTGCAAGCTTGAATAAATCAGTCTCAAGCCTTATTGATGCTGACTTGGCGTATGAGTATAATAACCTAATCAATAAAGCAACAATGGTTGAAAAACTTCAACTTCTTACTGCTTCGCTTCAATATGGTGTTAGCTCGTCAGATTTATCATCAATACTTGGTTCTTTTGGCTCCGGAGGTTCTAGTGGTTCTACTGGCTCAGGAAGTTTGTCTGGCTCAGGTAGCGGTTCTGGCTCCGGTTCTGGTAGCTCATCTTCTGGCTCTAGTAATTCATCTGGTAGTTCTTCTGCCGGTTCAACTACAGGCTCTTCTGCCGATGATCTTTCAGCATTTCTTTTAGAAGATTATGACTCCGCATTTTTAGAAGGTTATGACAGCCTTTCATCGTTTATTAATGATATAGCAAGCTAGGTTAAGTCGTAGTTTGCAGGTCAGGCACTGCCTGACACCATAAGAATGTAGGGGGGCTTTAGTCTACCTTAGTTTTATATGATTTTAAAAGAAATGTTGTGCAAGTATGCTCAACCTACAATCTACCTTAGATTTTGTGGTAGATTAAAATCTATTCTACCTACTATTCGTCTGTTGTTTGTTAGATTAAGGTGGGCTTAGTTTTTAAAATAGGGCTTCAATAAAATCTGCACTATTGAACGTTTTTAGGTCGTCTAGTTTTTCGCCAACGCCAATTAATTTTACAGGAAGTTTTAGGTCTTTTGCGACACTTATAATTATTCCTCCTTTAGCTGAACCATCTAACTTGGTAAGTGCGACGGAGGTTAGATTTACAGCTTGTGAAAAAACTTTTGCTTGAGAAAGTCCGTTTTGACCTGTGTTTGCATCTAAAACAAGCATGCATTCTCTTAAATTATCAGCTGCGTTTTTATCTATAACCATTTTTATTTTTGCAAGTTCTTGCATTAAGTTATGTTTGTTTTGTAATCTACCTGCTGTATCGATTAAAAGGACGTCGTAGCTTTCGTTTTTACCTTTTTGTATAGCATCATAAACAACAGACGCTGGATCTGCTCCGTCTTTGCGAACGATATCTGCGTGTGCTCTTTGTGACCAGATTTCTAATTGCTCTTCTGCTGCGGCTCTAAAAGTATCTCCTGCTGCAATTAGAACTTTTTTACCTTCTTGTTTAAATTTGTTTGCAAGTTTACCTATTAATGTTGTTTTTCCTGCACCATTTACACCGGTGATGAAATATATATTGAGTTCATTTTCTTTGTAATTTAACTCCGAAGAGCCGCTTTGTGAGAGAATTTTAGAAAAAGAGTTTCTTAAAAATTCCCGCACTTTAGATGGCTTTATTTCATTTCTTTGTCTTAATGTATCAACAATTTCGCTTGCGACGCCTACGCCTAAATCGGCTTTAATCAAAGCGTCTTCCATGTCATCCAAGATGAATTCATCTAGTTCTTCTGCATTTTCAAATTGATTAACGACGTTATTAACCAGTGAATGTGCCGTATTTGAAACAACTTTTTTAAGGTTATCAATAGAAATACCCCAAAAACCTTTGTCGTTGTCTGTTTGTTGTTCAACTTGTGGTGTTTTTTGGGTTATTTCTTGTGTTTGTTCTTCTTTTTTATCTCGTTTGAAAAAATTAAACATGTTTATTCAAATGGTTATTTTGAATGTTTTCTTACATCTACGATTTTTGCTAAAATTCCGTTTATGAAAGAAGAGCTGTCTTCTGTTGAATATTTTTTTGCTAGCTCAACAGCTTCGTCAATAACGACTTTATCGTGTGCGTCTTTAACGTACAACATTTCTGCTATTGCAATTCTTAAAATGTCTTTATCCATTTTTACTAGTCTAGAAAAATCCCAGCCGATAGCGAATTCTTTTATGTAGCCATCAATTTCTTTTGCGTTTTCTTTGTATTTTTCTGCAATTTTTAATGTGAATTCTTTAACATCACTTTTTTCTTCAAGAGTTGTCATTTCAGCAATTTCTAAAGCTACAAAAGCTTTTTCTGCGACGTTAATCATTTCGTTAATTCTACCTGACATATCAGATGTCATAGGTAGTGCTACTGGTACGTTAGAAACATCTAATGGTCGTTCTAGGTTTGTTGGATGATTAGCTTCATAATCATCGATAAAATCTTTCATCTCAACCAAATGACCAACTGCTACTTTTAGGTCTTCAGTTGCGTTATTTGTTAGTGTTCTAACTGATTTTAAAATAATATCCTCAAATTCTTTTGTTTTATATTTTGAAATTTCTTTATCGAATTGAGAAAATAATATTAAAGCCAATTCTCTTGCCGCGGTTCTTGCTTGCATATTTTTCTTCCTTATTAATCTTACGTTTGCAGTATTAATTAAGACACAAAAAAACTTATTTGAAAAGAAAAATATTTCATATTTTTAAGATGAGTTTGAAGCTTTTTTATAAAAATATATTAAATTACAAAAACGAATATTATATTTGATTTTATGTAAGATTATTATTGGTGGGCACGCAATTGAAATATTAAGGTGAATATCAATCTATAAGCCGCTTTTGTACACCTTATTTGATACATTGCTACATTAATTTAAGTCTTGAGGTGTTAATACCCAAACCGTTATGTTGTGAAGATTTGCGACCTTTGTTAGTCTTTTTAAATATTTCAAATCTTTATCATAATTTTCCATAATTAAAACAATTCCAGATTTTTTATTCAAACAATGCCCATAATATAAGCTCTGTCCGATAGATTCACTCCATTTGTTTGCAAAATCAAATTCAATAGCATAATCATTTAGTACGCAGTCAACTCGAGCTTTATCTGGTAATCGAACTTCTGTTTTGCCACCGCGAGTAGTGCACCAATAATCTTGGTAGGTTCTTTCAGGATAAATATGTGCAGCTTCAGACGCTTGAAAACAACTCACTACAACAAAAAAACAATTAATAACTAAACCATTTCTTATCCACATAAAAAAATAATACAAAAATAATTTATAATGTGTATTACCCAATTGGGTAATATGTATCTTAACGCTTAACCTTGACACATAATGTCAAGTGTGTGATAATTATGGGTACTTTTGAGGACATTTTGTGCTGTATGGAAAATAAATATTTTAATAAAAATCTTATATTTGCATGTTTATTTGTTTTGGTTGGGGTTTCATTTTTTAATTATCAAATGGATCCATTTGATGTTTTTCACGTAAAAAACTCATTAAATGAATATAAGCCTAATATTGATAAAAATCATAGAATATCCAAAATCCCAGCATTTAAAATATACAAAGAGCCCGTTGACGCTATTTGGGTAGGAAGCTCTAAAACAGGCTGGAGCAGCAATGAAGAATATGAAAAATCTGTTTTGAATTCCAATATAAAAAATTTAACGCTTAATGGTTCTTCTTTTTTAGAAGCAATTACCATGGCAAAAAATGCTATACAAATTCATCCGGAAATAAAAACTGTTTATTTTGGTATTGATTTTTGTATGATGAAAAAATATGTGGAAAAACCGGATGCCCTAAAACCAATCTCAAAAACAAATTTAACTAAAGAAGAAATTTTACCATTATTAATATCGTTAGACACTATTCAACACTCAACAAAAACTTTTTCTAAAAATTTAAAAAAGAAAAATAAACCAATAGAAGAATATGGATTTGAAAAACAACACAATAAAAAGGTTTATCATAAATTTGAAAACACTATAAATACTTATTATGAAGAAAGTTATAAAAATTTTGAATTTGATGATGGCAAAATCGAAAAATTAAAAGAGTTTATTGATTGGTGTAATGAGCGGGATGTAAAACTTGTGTTTTTCACAACAACTATGCATGCTGCAGAACGGATTTTAATCGATATTACAGGAAATTTGGATGATTTTTATAGTTTTAAAGAAAAATTAGCTCAAATTCAGCCATATTATGATTTTGCGATTATTGATAAATACACAACGGATGAAATAAAACCAGAGATGCAATACTTTAGAGATGCTGTTCATGCTTATCCAAAAATAAGAAAGAAAATAAGTAATAAATTATTTGGATTAAATGAAGATTTTGGATATTTAGTAACAAAAAATAATGTAAAAAAATATAATTTAAAAGATAAACAGTTATATTATAAATATAAATTACAAAACAAAGAATTAATGGAAACTGTTGAAAAATGGGCTAAGCAATAAAATTGTTGCCAGCTTTTATATTTATTTCTCTTTTTTGTTATGAATTAAATTTACACCTTTTTGTGCTAATTTTAAAATTTCTAAATAATATTCTTTTTCTTTTTTTGTTTTAGCGGAATTAAAAATTTTTATAACATCACAAAAGATTGGTTCCAATGGAATATTCTCATTTTTTATTATGTTAGATTTTGCTCCTATATCAACTTGCAAAACTTCTGATAATTTTTTTAGTGTTTTATATGTTGGCAAGTGCAAACCATTCTCTATTTTTGATAAATGTTTATTATCTATACCGACTTTTTCTGCTAATTGCTCTTGAGTTAAGCCAAGCAATTTTCTTTGCTGTTTTATTTGTAATCCTATGTTATTTTCTCTATTCATAACACCTCTTTATTAAATTTTCTGTAAAAGCCTTAATAATATACACCGCATAATTAACAACAAGTGTTTAAAAGGTGTTAAGTTTGACAATGTGATTTTATTATGGATAATAAAATCTATAATATTAGATTAAAAATTTTTATTAGTGAGTGGATATGCACAAAAAAATATTTTATAAAAAATATAATCAAAAAATATTGATATATTTATTTTCAACAATAATTTTGATATTTTTAATGAATGTATTTATAAACCCGTATAATGTTTTTAATATCAATCCAATAAGAGGATTAAACTATTATAAACCAGATGCTAAAAGACAAGAACGTTTAACTAAATTTCTAAATCTTAAAACCCTTAAAAATGTCGAAACTATTTTTTGCGGTGTGTCAAGAACTGATTGGACGCTTGAGCCTGAATACTACAATAAACTTACTGAACAAACAGCTTCTAATATGGCAATGGCTGCGGCTAGTTTCAGTGAAATAAAAGAAATTATTAATACTTCTATAAAAATTCACCCAGAAATAAAGACTGTTTTATTGGCTATTGATTTACATAATTTTATGATATTAAAAACCCAAAACGTTAATTTTAATATAACACCCAATGTTACAACTGCAGAAGTTGCTAGTGTAACTCTTTCTGGCGATACAACGGTTTCTAGTTTAATAACAATTATAAAGAATATTGGTAATGTTGAAAAAAGAACTTTTTTGCAAAATGGAATGAAACATATTTTTTATAACAAAGATATAAAAGGTTCTTTTAAAAAAACTATAGAACATAATATGGACAAGAGTTTTTTGAATACTAAAAAAATTAGTTTATTAGAATTGAAAAAATTGATTGATGAATTAAAAGAAAAAAATATAAACGTTATTTTATATATGCCGCCTTTGCACATCACATATTTTGAATTAATAGATTACAATAATGCATGGGATAATGTAGATAAATTTAAAGTAGAATTAGCTAAAGTTCAGCCTTTTTATGATTTTATGTATGTTCATCCAATAAATACGGAAGAAATAAAACCTGATATGAAATATTATTTTGAGTCTTCTCATTCGACTTATTTAGTTGGAAAAAAAGTACTAGATAAAATATTTAAAAATCAGGGGGATTTTGGTAAAATAATAACATCAGAAAATGTTTATTATCATAATAAAATTAATAGAATAAATTTAAAAAACTGGCAAAAAGAAAACCAACAAACAAAACAATGGGTGGATGATATCCTAAATAAAGGCAAGGAGCACGAGTAATGTTATTTAATTCATTAGAATTTTTATTATTGTTTTTACCTATAACTTTTATAGTTTATTTTGCATTGAACAAAAATAAACTTACAGAACTAGCTAAGGGGTGGCTGGTTTTAATGTCTTTGTATTTTTATGCTTATTGGAAATTAGATTATTTGCCAATTATTTTGACATCAATGATATTTAACTATTCTATTGGCTCAACATTAGTTCAAAAAATCAAGTTAAATATTAACAGAAAAGCAATATTAATTTTGGGTATAGTCGGCAACATATTATTATTAGGTTACTACAAATATTTTGATTTTCTAATTGATAATATTAATCATTTATTCCACCAAGATTTTAACTTTATGAATATTATGCTGCCATTAGGGATAAGCTTTTTTACTTTTCAACAAATATCATTTCTTGTTGATAGTTATAGGTATGAAACAAAAGAATATGATTTCTTAACATATGCATTATTTGTAACATTTTTCCCTCAACTTATAGCTGGTCCAATTGTTCATCATAAAGAAATGATGCCACAATTCGCTAATTTAAGAAATAGAATTATTAATCATAAAAATATTTCAATAGGTTTATTCTTACTGGCAATAGGCTTATTCAAAAAGATAATGATAGCAGATACTTTTTCAGAATTTGCAAAACCTATGTTTGATACAATAACCTCGTTAACTTGTTTTGAGGCTTGGTGCGCTAGTATTTCTTATACTTTACAAATTTATTTTGACTTTTCAGGATATTGCGACATGGCGATGGGTATAGGATATTTATTTAACATCGTATTACCTCAAAACTTCAATTCTCCATATAAAGCTGATAGCATTCAGGATTTTTGGAGAAGATGGCATATGACATTATCACGTTTTTTAAGGGATTACATTTACATTCCATTAGGTGGTAATAGAAATGGTTCTATAGTAACGTATAGAAACTTATTTTTAACATTTTTAATCGGTGGAATTTGGCACGGAGCAAATTGGACGTTTGTAGTTTGGGGGGCGTTGCATGGTTTAGCTTTATGTGTTCATAGATTATGGAAAACTTTGAATATTAAAATACCTCACGTGATGGCTGTAGTTTTTACATTTTTCTTTGTAAATATAACTTGGGTTTATTTTAGAGCTACGTCTATTGAAAAAGCAAATTATATTATCAAATCAATGTTTGGATTAAATGGATTTGAACCGCTTGCCATTGATAAATTGCGTTTGTCATTTGAAAATGGTTCAATAAAATTAAGTTTACTAATGTTAATTGGTACAATAATTTTGTTGTTTATTCCTAATTCAGTAGAATTGTCAAAGAAATTTAAGCCAAATGCTATTTTCTTTACTGTAACTCTAGTTTTGATGCTTATTTCAATTTTATCAATCAATAAAGTTTCTGAATTTTTATATTTCCAATTTTAAGTAAAAAAAGCGCGCATTAGCGCGCAAGATGATTGGGAAGACTCTCAATGAGTTTTATTATAAGTTGATATTTATTTTTAACCCTAAATTTTGCATACAGTTTAGTCAAATGCCATTGAACAGTTCTAGGAGAAATACCTAAACGCGCTGCCAAAACTTTAGGCTCCATCGTTTTGATATAATGCAAAATTTCAAATTCTCTCTCCGTTAGTTCAAGCCCTTCAATTTTGTACATTTCACCTCTCCTAGTAACGTCAATTGTAAAGAATTATTGACAATACTTTACATTTTTAAAAAAGTTTTTTAAAAATTATCGTTTGCATGCTATAATCATATTATAAAATCTAGGTTTGCAAATGTCAAGATAAACTTAACAAATGTTAATATTATTGTAGAAGGGTATGGTTATGAAATTATTAGACGCAATGAAAGAAATTATGGGCATTACTAGAGAAAAAGTAAGTTTTGCTGATATTGCTAATGCGCTTGGGATGTCTAGACAATATGCGCATCAATTAAAAGATAGAGAATTATCAGTAGTCCAAGTTCAAAAAATAGAAAAATATTTTAATGTGGATTTGACGGGTGACAACTCACTTGGTGGAAATCAAGTTGGTGGTGATTGTGTTACATTACAACATGTTCATTTAAATCCTAGTTGTGGAAAGGGCACTGCTATTTATCATGATGCAGATATTACGCCTATAAAACTTGGAACTCAATTGATAAAAGATGTTTTAAATGTGTCTAAACCTGAAAACTTAAAAATCTTTAAAGCGTGTGGTGATAGTATGATACCTACTATTGAAGATGGTGATATTTTACTTGTTGATATTGGCAGAACTGATTTTAATAACGGGGGCGTATTTTTATTAACTATTAATAATGAATGGTTTATTAAACGTTTGAGATTGAGAATTACTGGAGAGTTAGAAATTATCTCTGAAAATATAGAAAAATACGGTGCGCCAGAAGTGTTAAGACCAAATGATGATGTTGAAGTTGTCGTAAAAGGTAGAGTTATTAAAAACTTAAGCCGTTGCTTATAATAAATAATTAATTATTTAAACAAAAAACACTCGTCAATAGCGAGTGTTTTTTGTTGTTTTGTTTTGTTTTGTTAAAGCTTAATCTTTACAATATTCTACATAATATTGAGCGATAATATTCCCAAAAACTATTAGCAAATAGAATGATAACACAGGTAATATAATCATTCCTACCTTTGCAGACATAAGCAATAGAGCAGAAAGAGTGCAAATTGCTAATATTAATAATAATTTTAAAACAGTTAAACAATATTGTCCCAAAGATTTTACCGCTAATTGTTTTGCTCTAATTAAATTAAACAAAGAAAAGAACTTGTCTTGTTCGCAAAAAACCATAACAAGTGCTGGAAGCATAAAAAGAACGTAAAAACAAACAAATATACCCAATATGACAACCAACATAAATGAGTATACAGAGTTAAGTGACAATAAAAATACTGAATAATGTGCAACTAATAGATTGAAAACGTAACCTATAAGGCTCATGAAAAACAATCCTATTATAAATTTAAAACCTCTAAAGAAGAGTTTTCCCATAACTCCATCCCAATCTGGAATAGCGTCCTCTTGTCCTCTCATATAACGTCTTATTGCTGTTATAAAATATCCACACAAAGATGCAGACATCCAAATAGACAATATGCACAATACTATCGCTCCAATACTCATTAAAGAATACATTATGACTTGAGAAAGGTTTCCTGCTGCAAGTAATTCTGGATTTAAATGAGGAATATCTCCGGAATTAAGAACTTTTATTGCCAATTCAATAATTTTAATAAAGAAAAACAATAAAGACCCTACAAAAACCTTTGCGAACCAGTTTTTGTGCTTAAATAAATAAGTAAACGCAGATACAAGATTATTATTTTCCATAAATCCTCCTAGAAATATCTTATTTATAATTGTTTTAAAAGATTAACCATTTCAATAGCACCCTTAGCTGCGTCAGAACCTTTATTTCCAGCTTTTGTGCCAGCTCTTTCTATTGCTTGTTCGATATTGTCTGTAGTCAATACTCCAAACATAACAGGTATGCCTGTTTGCATTGAAACTTGTGCAATACCTTTTGATAATTCGGCTGAAACATAATCAAAATGAGGGGTTGAGCCTTTTATGATTGCGCCCAATGTGATAATTGCTGAATATTTTTTAGATGCTGCAACTTTTTGAGCAACAACTGGAATTTCAAAAGCTCCTGGTGTCCAAATTACGTCGATATTATTTTCTTCAACACCATGTCTTACTAATTCATCTATTGCTCCAGACAATAATTTTGAGCCAATAAACTCGTTAAAACGAGCTATAACTATACAATATTTTTCGCTTCCTGCTACTAAATTTCCTTGAATTATATTTGCCATAATTTCTATATCCCCTTAATTGTTATAATCTAATTAACTTTATAATTTTACAACTATTTTAAGAGAAATACAACAAATTTATGTAATTTAAATTCATTTTTTAACACAACTATCTAAATACTTAAGAGTACTTATTTTATTCTCATAAAGATATTTAAGAAAATTTAAATGAGGACGGCTTGATGATGAAAAAACAAGATTAATTTCAAAACCTTCTGCGCAAAATGGTTCATAATCATATACAACATAACTATTATATTTGCTTTTCCATTCTTTGCGTTCAATTCGACATCCGATTTCTTCAGCTAAATCTTCTAGCCAAGAAACCATGTCTTTGTTAACATCTTTTAATTCAAGTTGTTTTCTATTATTTAGATTTTCTGAATATCTTTCGCTTAACATAGAAAATCTCCGATAACTATTACATAATAAATTAGTAATTTATTCCTAAATTATTTTAATTTTAGTTTACGTTTATTTTTACCCTAAAAAAACACCAAAAAGTACAACACATCTATACTACAAAAGGGCTATTAAAAATTCTTATATAATACGAATGTTATAGTGCAGAATCAAATGCTGGATTTGAGTTCATATTTGTATAGAAAACTGCTTGATTAATAGAGTTTTCATTTTTTATCGTTCTAAATAAATCTTTTACCAAAATAGCAGAACTATTTGAAGGTTCATAATTGTTTTCTTTTAATATTAATTCAATATTATTGGCTGTTTGCATATAATATCTGTTTATCACATAAAAATTCAAATCTTTTATACGTTTTTTTGCTTGAAATAAGATATAGTTAAGAATTTCTGAAAACATATTTTCATAAGTGCTAGAAATTACAAAATCCATAGTAAAATTCTTATTATCAACTGTTTTTAAAACAATATAGCTAATTATTTGTTTTTTATCCGGATTTTCTATTACATATCTAAATTCTGATGAATGTGACAAAATATTTAAATGTGGTTCGTAAAATTCTCGTTTACTACGGCTTAATGAAGGTCTAAAATGTGGCAAAATTGAGTCGTTGAACAATTCAGCAAGTTTAGAAGCATCAGCATTTTTAAACGGACGCACTCTTAACCCATTCAAGCTTGGTTTTTGAACTTTAGGATTAATGCATTTCCAAAGTTGCTGTCTAGAACATTGTCTAAAACCTGCACCATTTGTAAAAAGATTAATTAACTCACTTTGTGTTTCATCTACTGTCGCTAAAAAAGTATGAATTCCTTTAGCTGCAAATTTTGTAATTACATACTGTAATAATAAAAGCCCTGTTTCGTAAGGATTATCAGACATTAAAAGTTTTGATATTTCCCATTTTTTATAATTTCTATGAAAATTTTTAACATTTATACATGCGAGGATTTTATTTTTATCTGTTAAAACATATGATTCAGGCAAGAATTTAAATCGCATAGGAATTATTTTAAAGGGTAAATTTAAAGGAAAAGGAATAATTAGCCCATCAAAAAAAGTATTAATATCTGCATTTACAAATGACATTAATTTTTTGATTTTAGGTACATCAAATAATGCTAAATCCCGAATTTTTGCCATATAATCCTCTATTTGATAATATTTATTTTAACACTTTTGATGTTTTATTTGCAAGTTGGTTTTTTGTATTATTCAAATTGTTTCTTTTTTTTTATTGGTACAAAAATGTTTACTGCTTTAGGTAAAACCGATATTAAAATATCAGAATTAAACTTAACTTTCTCTCCATCTATGTGACCATAGGTCCAATTATTTTGAATTTTTATATATTTTGATTTTAAATATAGGGCAGCATTATTATTTTTATATATTCCTAAAATTATTTTTATAAACTCAATAAAAAAGATTATAGGATTTTGTGTTTTTAGTACAAAAATATCTAATAATTCGTCATCTAGACTGTTTTTATTGGCGACATATGCGAAGTTTTTATACATATTCGCAGCATTTGCTACTATAATACAAGATGATTGTACCGTTATTATTTTTTCGTCTAAAGTTAATATGTACTTTTTCTTTTTTAATCTTAGAGCGAAAATAATTCCTGCAATAAAATATGCAAAATATCCAAACTTATTTTTCATTGATTGAGGTGTTTTACATATTATGTCAGAATCAAAGCCTAAGCCTAATCTTAGTATTGAAGCTTTTTTATTAATAGCCATTGCGTCAATCTTACAAATTTTACCCGATTTTATTAAATTCAAAGCTTTATCAAAATTTTCAGGAATGTTTAATTTTGCTGCCAACAAATTTGCGGTACCACATGGAATTATTCCTAAAACATTTTCTGTCCCTATTAAATAGGGTAAAACCTTATTTATTGTTCCGTCTCCGCCTATTGCTATAATTGTATTAAATTTATTAACTTGTTCTTCACATAATTCATCAATGTTTATAATTTTATATCCATCAAAATTTTCACGTAAAAATATCAAAAGCTTTTTCTTGTATTTTAAAGCTTTTTTTCTGCCTGCATTTATATTAAAAACAGCTAAAGCCCTATTCATACCCACCTTTTTAAGTTATAAATGTTCAACAAAATAAAGGCCAAAATATACGCACCAATAACATCTGACGGATAATGTACTCCAAGCCAAACTCTTGAAACGCCAACAAATAAAATCCAACCGACACAAAATGAAATTAAACCATACCTCAACTTAACATTTTGAACATTTTTATTTATAAAATAAATTACTATCCCCCAAACACAACAAGTCACCAAACTATGACTTGAAACATAACTATAACTATCCGGATGAACAGCAATTTGCATTTCATAGGCCGGACGTAATCTTTGTATCGTCGGTTTTAATATGCAATTCATTAAAAAAGTAATCAAAGGTATTGAACATAAAAAAGCTATGTTCAAATATCTTTGTTTTTTGAAATAATAAATACTGCCCAATATTAATGGCAACGCAATCATTAATGAATACAACTTAAAATCAGGTAATAATGGAATTATTAGTGGTAAATCTTTTAATAATTCTTGTACCTTTAAAATAAAACCTTTGTCCCATAAAGTTATTACAGGACAAAGTTTTATAAATAATGTATAAACAATAAAAAATAAAGTTAAAGAAAATATTTTTTTCATTTATTAACTTTCTTAATGACAGCTACAACCTGAGCAAGAACCGCTGCATTTATGAGAAGGAGGTTCTTTTGAACAGAATGTATCTCTATCTATATAGTATTCACCTTCAAGTGGGAAAATTGTCATCCACAAATTGTTTCTCCAATCTTCATCAAGAATTTCTTTTACTTCTTGTGAATATTTATCAATTTTGGAAGTTATTTCTGGATTAGTTAAATATGCAGCTGCATTTTCATGTGTCTCGTATGGTTTAAACTCTTCATAGTATTTACGCAATACTTCAGGTCTGTCTACAATCATACAAGGACGAAGCATATTGCCATCTTCATAAGGAATACCATCTCTAATTGCTCGCATAAATGGTGATGCCAATGCCTCTGTTAATGTACAATCCTTAAGGTTATGTGTTGCCAAGTGAACAAACGTACAAGGCTCAACATCTCCACGTGGATTAACGTGGACATATTGTCTTCCACCAGCAATACATCCCATCATCTCTGGGCCATCGCCCCAGAAATCAACTGTCATCATAGGCAGTGTATTTCTCGCATTGTAAACAGCTTTCAAAATTTGTTGTCTTTGTTTTGCGTCTGGAACCAAGCTAACATCCGGACTTTCTCCAACAGGAACATAATGGAAGAACCAACTCCATAAAGAACCTTTATCAGATAACATTTTCATAAATTCATCTGATGTAACTTCATCACAATTAGCTGCAGTTGCAGTTATGCTGGCACCGAAGAATACGCCCGCTTTTTTAAGCATATCCATTTTTTCCATAACCATATCAAAACAGCCTTCGCCTCTAATCGCGTCTGTATTTTCTTTTAAACCGCCCAAAGAGAACATTGGATGAACGTTACCTAATCTTTGCAAAGTTTTTACTGTTTTTTCAGTGATTAATGAACCATTTGTAAATGTAATAAACGCACAATCATTGAACTCTTCAGCTAACTCTAAAAATTCTTTTCTAGCAAAAGGTTCACCACCAACAACCGGTATGATATGAATCCCCATAACATCACGGGCTTCAGTGAAAATTTCACGCCATTTTTCTTTTGTTAAATCTTCTTTTACATCATATTCATGCGCCCAACATCCTTTACAATTAAAATTGCAGCGTTTTGTAATAGATGAAAGTAAAACAGTTGGCGGGAAAAATCCATTTTTCTCATTAAACTCATTTCTTTTCCTTAAATTGTCGCCATAATAACCGTTTACAAAGAAATTTTTTATCCATTTTTTTCTGCAATTTGGATGTAATTCTGTAAGAATTCGTTTCCACCAAAATAAATGTGGGTGCTCCGATTGGAATAACCATTGCATTCTTTTTGCGTGATTAATTCCACCTTTTGAACCAGCAATTTTTTCGAAAATTTTTGCTAAGTTAATCATTTTTTCTTTTTTAAAATTGCTACCCAAATATCCGATTAGCATATCAATAGCTAAATCATTCATTTTTAATTTGATTTTATCAAAACTTCCCATTGAATTGGGTTGCCACATTGCAGATTGTTCTTTTACTCTCATTTTTTCATCCCCTATACTAAAATGTCTTTAACAATAGGTTTGTTTATTTGTTTTAACATTTGTTTTATTTGCTTGTATAATTTAGCATCAGTTTTACCAATACTTGAAACAATTATAACAGAATCATAAGATTTAACACTATTAATAAAGTCTTCTGATATATCAGCTTTTACAAAACTTATATTTCTAAATTGACTTAATTGTTCAATTAGTTGTGCATCAATTTTTTCAAATGCAATAAATCCAATTTTCTCATCTTTTTTAGTCAAAAGAGAAATTTTTAAGTCTGTAAAATCTTTTTTTGCATTATAAATAATTTCATCACCTAACATTGAATATGCTAATTTTTTATCAGTAATTTCTTTATAAATAATTGCAAAAAGCGAAGCGATTACGCCAAAAATAATACCCAAAAGGATTTGAGTGAATAGTTTTGGTGAAACTTGTTCATAATCTTGTAACATTTGTGGCTCTTTTAAAATAAGCACTTTTGACGCGTCAGACATTTCATCAACCAATTTTGCCCACTCCAATTTAGATGAAAGTTGCGCAACTTTTGCCGCGTCTTCGCTAACTTCGAGCTTAGATTTTTCACCCGCAATATATTGACTTTGCATACTAGACATTGCCATTTGAGCAGATTTTGAAAACGCGCTCATTGCGGTTAGATTTCCAGCTCCGGTCATTGCAGAAGAAGGCAACCCGCCGACTTTTCCGATTTTGCTTTCTAGTTCAGCTTTAGCTTTTGTGTATTCTTTTTCCAAGATTTGTTTGTCAGATTTTGATTTTTCGGCGTGAAGCTCCTTGTGTAATTCAATGTAGTTTTTCACAATCGAGCTCACAACTCCATATGCTAGCTCTTTTTTCTTAGATTTGTAAGAAATAGAAACAACATTTGTTCCTTTTTTGTTTTCAATGTTTAACCTTTTGATAAACTTGTCTGCTTTTACGTATTGTCCGGTTTTGCGAGTTGGGAAAATTCCGAAAACTTTTGCTATTCTAATGTCATTTTCTTTGATAACTTTGTCGATGACGAGAGGTGATTTCATAAGCTCAAGCTCGTTTGTTAAAGACCCGCCACTGCTCATTAGTGCAGCCATTCCTCCGCCTGCGCCGAGTTCTTCGATGGCGTAAGGGTTGATGTCGACGAGGTTTGTACTGTTGGATTTGTTGATGTACAAATCAGCATCGACGAGGTATTTTTTTGGTGCAATAAATGTCATAAGAACAAAGAATGCAAAAACTCCCGCGAAAGTTTTGATAATTAGTTCTTTACGACTCCAAATTGCGAAGAAAATCTTCTTTAAATCGATAGTTAATTCTTCGTCCAGCTCGTCCGCCGGATTGTAATAGTTTAGTTGTTGCTGTTGCATGTTATCTCCTTTGTATAAAATAATTTGTATTTATGAACATAATAAATTCTGTGTAAAAACATTAAAATATATGTTGTCGCAAATAAAATTGACACAGAATAAATATTTAAATGATTAAATAAATATAATAATGAGATGCTAATTATGTGAAATATTCCTGCAAGAATCCAACATTGATTAGTTTCTTTTGTATAGCCAAAAGCTCCTAAAAGCGGGAATGACATAATATCTGCTAAAATATGGAATGGCACAATAATTGCAAATATTTTTAAAATTTTATAACTTTCTAACATTTGTTCCCCATAGAAAATAGTTATTATTGGTTTCGCAAATAGCAATAGAAATGCAGCTAGCCCCAAGCTAAATATTATAAGAATTTTAAATACTTTTTTAAAAAATTTAATGTCTTTATTTTTAGACATATAAGGGAAAAATGCGTTATAAAATGGATAATACATAAAATAAATTGCAAGATAAATCTTTTGAGCAGAAACATAATACGCAACCATTGTTGTTGAAACGCACAAACCTAAGAAAAAAGCGTTTGTGCTTTGATAAAGTCCAATTGAAATACTACTTAGGAAGTATTCGCAGCTTGCTTTAAACTTTTCAACACAGTTTTGTAAAACAGGGATATAAAATTTTACATTAAATTTTTTCAAAATAATTATAAAACTTACTATTCCGGCAACTAAAAGACCTAATGAATTAAATAACGGAACTAAAATATAATCAGATTGGTTTTTAACAAATAAAAATATGCAACATAATGAAATTGTTCTTGTTAATACGTTAAAAATAGTTATAAATTTCATTTTTTCCATACCTTGGAAAAACCAAGAAGATAAAAGAACATTACCAATTACTGTTAGAAATGTGAAATAATAAATCAAATAATCATTTCTGAATTTTTCAAAAGAAAATATGACTGCGGATAAAATTAAGAAACTAATTGTTAATAACCCTAATTTTACAGCAAATATGGAATTGAATATTTCATTTACTTTTTTTTGATTATCCCTATTTATAGCTAATTCTCTAACTCCTGATTGATTAAATCCAAAATCTACAAATCTCGAAAAATAATCCATAATAGCTTGAGCCAAAAATATCAAACCAAATTTTTCAACACTCAAAACCCTTGCTAAATAAGGTAAAGTAATAAATGGCATTACATAATTAAGAATTTGTATAATTCCCATAGCCGTGAAGTTTTTGAATATTGTTTTCTTTTCGCTTGATATTGTTTTGATTTTAGTTAGTAGCATTTTTTAATCCCTTTCCTAAAACCAAAGGTGCTCGTTTTTCTAAAAACTTAATAATATAGTAATTAATTGTTAAATTAAATAAACTTATTAATGTACATAATGTAAAACTTTGGATGTATCCAATTAAAGGAATTTCACATAAAAAATTACCAATAATATTTTTAAAACCTATCCAATTCATAAAAAATATTAATTGATAATGAAAATATATTATAAATAAAGTGTTTTTTGCTATTACTTGGACAAAATTATTCATCTTTTTAAAAAGACTTGCTAAAAGGCAAATCATAATAGTTCCGATTGTTCCGGCAAAATACAATAAAACTAATGATTGTTCTTCCGTGGCACTTATTGTTAATCTAGAGATATTTAAATAATTATTATTTATAAGTATTAATATTAAGATTAAACAAAAAGATAAAGCTAATAAAAATTTAAAATATTTTATATTTTTAAAATAATAAAATATTTTTTGTAAGTTGTTTTTATATTGTTGAATAATTATTCCTAGTATAAAGAATGGTATTGCATATAATAAATTATCAATACAAAAATATAAATCGATGTTATTTATAATTAAATTCTTGATTGCAATAATTGATAAAATAGACATTATAATAAGTTCTTTAATAGAAAATGTTTTAAAAGAAAAAAGTAATCGTAATTGCATCATAACCATAATAAACCAACATGGCCCACATATAGTTTCAAAATATGGATTTTTATTTACAACATCTCCTAAAATAAGCCCTAAGAAACATCGTTTTAAAGTTATTAATGTTGGAGCATTATGGTAGAGGACTTCCCTACCAACAATGAATGGTAAAAAAATTAATTGATATAATAAATATGGAATTAATAATGCCCATAAAATTTTTAAACAATTTTGTTTAAATCCTTTGTTTTTATATAAATAACCGGCTAATATAAAAAATAAAGGCATATGAAATAAATTTATAAAAGCTTGTAATTTGTATAAAAGTTGATGACCGTTTTCACACATTCCTGTTGTGTGGTGAAATATAACTAAAAATATTCCAATGAATTTTGCATAATCAATCCATAAAATATTATTTTTTATTTGCATATTTTCCATATGTACTCCTAGAATAATGGTGAAATGTATTTATGATAGAATTTTTTCCATTGAGTCCATACTAATGGTAGGCGTTTTATTGGATCTAATTGCGAATATCCCCAATAAGTATTTCTGATGTTTCTTATCATATTGTTTTGTCCTTTGAAATAGTTAACATCCTTAACATCTTCTTTTACATTACAAACAGGTGATAAAATATCTGCCCAAAATTTAGGATTCCAGTAATCTTCGTGAACGCTAATATAGGAATGTTCTTCAAAAGGGACATCAATATTGAACAATGGTTTATATAAGTATTCTATTTCCTTCCCGAAATACTGAGCTTCATAAAGAACTGATGTAGATATTGCAACAACTTTCTTAACTTTATCAGAAGCTAACAAGCCATAAGTTGAACAATTTTCTAGAAGTTCAATGTAAGGACATTTTTTTATAAAATCATATATAACTTTTCTTTTTCTGCCTAAATATGGATGGGGTAAATAATAAACTTTTGAATATTGCTCAGATAATTCTTTTAATTTTTCTTCAAAATGAGTAACATTTAAGAAAACTCCATTTTTTTCTACTGATTTATCTTGCAATGTTTGACCTATAAAAATACAACTATTATCTTTGATATTTTTATCAAAAATCAAATTATTATTTTTCATAAAAACCTTCCAATAATTTGTGTAATAATGGAATTTATTTTGGGTGACTTGATATTTTAATAATTGTTTATAGATGTTTATATTGTTTGTTGATATAGCAAAAGTATTGTCATTAAATAATTTATATGAATGATGAGCAATGTCTATAACTGTACAGCCGAAAGATGATAGCAAATCTGAAAAGTTTTTATATAACTCAAATCCTATAATTATAGAGTCTTCATCAAAAAATTGTTTTAAATAATCAATTTGTTCTGTATTAAAATTTTTAATATCATAATTTTGATAACTAGATTTAATATTTTCTACATTACCTAATTTAAAAAAATGCTCTCTGGAAAAATTCAAATTATTTTTTGATTTTATATCAAAAGAAACTTTTATATTTACTGTACTATCTTGAATTATTGGTTGAAAAATTTGTAGAAAACAATATGATTGTTCTAATAAAAATTCTTTTGAATGATATAAAATATCGCCCATAAACATTATTTTTTTCATAAATATTTCCTTTGTTTACAATATGTCTTTTAATTGTTTTGTTATATTCCCTATTGAAAATCTTTGGACATTTTTTTTACCTAATTTAATTAATTCTTCCCTCCGTTTAGGATCGTTAATTAAATATTCTATCTTTTCACCCATATCCGTAGATTTTGTACTTGAAAATTCAGCACTATTCCCTGCGATTTCTCTAAATACAGGAATATCAGAACATAATACAGGACACTCACAATATTGTGCTTCTATTAGTGGTATTCCAAAACCTTCGTTTAAGGTTGGAAAAACAAAAAGTAATGAATTTTTATACAATGTTGGGATATCTTCATCTGGAACGTAACCCGTAAAAATAATATTTTTATGTTGAGTTAATTTTTCTTTTTGTTCATTACCCATTTTTCCAACTAAAACAAGTTTTAAATCAGGGTAATTTATAGAAATTTGTTCAAATGCTTTTATCAACTCAGGTATATTTTTGCGTTTATGCAGCGTTGCTACCGATAAAATATATTTATTCGGAATAATTTTATATTTTTCTAAAACTTCTATATTATTTTTATTAACTAAAAAATGTTCATCTAAAGAATTATAAATAACTTTAATTCGATTACTATCAAGATTAAATTTTTCAATTAATTCTTTTTTCACTGTTTCAGATACTGTAACAATTACATCTGCATTTTTTATAGCTATTTTTGTCGATAAATCAAATATTCCTATTGTATATTTCAAAGCATCTGGATCATTATAATAACAAATATCATGTATAACTGTAATATATTTTGTTTTTTTCCTTATAAAATATGGCATTATATAGGCTGGAGAAATTAATATATCTGGTTTTTGTAACAATATTTGTATATAAAAAACGGTATTCAACCATAATGTTTGCCAAATATATTTATACCTAGTACTTAATGGTAAATTTAATGATTTTAATTCATATTTTAAATTTAGTAAGCTTAAAGCATTCATTAATGTTTTTGTATATTTCCCCATTCCTGTACTCTTTTCAAAAAGAAAAGAATTTTCAATAAATATTTTTTTCATATATTAAGCTCCTTTTTATAGTTTATAGAATGTATTCGTTTTCCCTCAAAATAATAAATTATTGACAATGCAATATAAAACAAATGCAAACCGGGCATTGTATAACTTATGCCCGCTATTATTTGAGGAAGTATAATTAATTTAACTTTATTTGTAGTTTTATAAATCATCCACCAAAAATAATACACTCCTATTGTGCCGATTAAACCTACCCAAGTTAAATATGTAAGCATAATATTATGAGGATATCTGCCGTAGATATTATTAGATGATTCTATAGAGGAACCAATGCCAAATAAAATTTGATAAAAAGAAGTTTGTTGAAAAAACAAAAAGATATCATGAGCTAAATCAATTTTTGTCAAAAAACTTGCGTCTTGAAGTAATAAATAAAAAATGCCAATGAGCGAAAAAATAGTAAATATTGGAATTATTAATATGAAAAACAAAAATTTAACAGTAATTTTATTGCTTACATTATAAATTAATAGATGTTTTCTGAGAAAATTAATTGAAAAAAGAATAAGACTTGTTATAAAAACAGCTATCCAAGCTGCTCTAGAAAAGCTTAAAAAAGTTAATATTATGAATATAATGATATATAAAAAATATACTTTATCCTTTGAAACATATCTATATAGGTAATAACTTAAAAAGAGAAGAACTAGTGTCATTAAGCCTATTGAATTAGAATCAGAAACAATAAAAGAATTTACTTTAAAAATATAAAAAGAATTATTTGCCAACAAAATATTTCCATCTCTAGAAATTATTGGATGTGTAATTCTCCAATATGTTTCGGCAGTGATATATAAAAAATTTAAAAATAACATTATATTTGTTATTGATAAAACTTGTTTTTTATTCAAAAACTTACAAAATATTGAAACAATGACAAAACATGATATAGCTGTTGCCATATGCACAGTATATTGCCATTCTGTATTTGTAATAATTAACGTTAAAAATGTATATAATGAAAGTATTATAGACAATATCTCACATTTTGATAAAGTTGCATATCTTTTAAAAAAAATAATGATAAATAAGATTAATAAAGAAGTTAAGTAAAAATAATATAATGGGATGAAAGGTCTTGCTTTATATAGCCAAAAATTGCCAAAAACAATTAACAAAAAAGCACCAATATATTCTAAAGAAATATTAAATTTTATTTGTCCAAAAATATTAGGAATATGAATTTTCATTATTTCATTAACTCCTCATAAGCTTGTGAATATTTTTCACTCATTTTATAAGCAGTAAAATCTTGCAAAAGCAAATCAATACAATTCTTTTCTAATACTGAATTATCTTTTTTTAAAATATTGAAAATACAGTTAACTAATTGTTCAGAATTATATGTTTCAAAAGGTAATCCTATTTCATAACCTTGTTTAAATAATATTTTGTGTTGCGGTATATTTGATAAAATAACTGGTAAACCACAAGCCATTCCTTCTAAGACAGATAATGGCAAACCTTCTGATAACGATGTTGAAATATAATAGTCCGAAGCCTGTATATATTCCTGTACATTATTTATATTTCCAGTAAGTAATATATTGTCAAAGTTAGATGCAATGTTTTCTAAAGCTAGTTTTAAATAACCATCACCACAAAAAATAAAAAAATCGTCTTTTAAATTGTATTCTTTAATTATTTTTGCTAAAAATAAAGGATTTTTTCGCTCTGATAAACATCCGACCCAAATAAAAATTTTTTTATCTATTGGTAATTTTAATTTTTTTCTAAGTTCTTCTTTATTTTCGATAGGATGAAATTTTTCAATATCAATTCCATTGTTTACATAATCAACATCAAAACTTTTTTTATTATTTAATATTTGTGCCAAATATTCTGAACAGGCTATTCTTTTATTTATTCTTAATAAAGAAAAATTGATTAATTTAGCCATTAAAAATCCTATTAATTTACCATATGACATTTTAAAATCTACATCATAATCACAATGAATTGTTGTTATTGTTTTATATTTATTTAAATGTAAAGCAGTAAACAAAGTAGAACGAAAACAATGAGAGTGGATTATATCTGGATTAATTTTTTTTACGATATTTCTTATTTTTATTGATTCAATATATCCTTTAAAACCAGAAATATTCAAGCAATAGCAATTTATATTTAATTTTTCAAATTCATATTTAATAGAATCTTTAGGCTCTTTTGACAATGTCAAAATAATAGGTTCAAAGTTCTTTCTGTCTAAATTTTTTACAATATTTAAAAGGACATTAACAGGCCCTGTTTTTTTTAATGATGAGATAATATAAAGAACTTTTTGAGTCATTTATATAACCTCTTTTCTTAAAAACTTTTTATAAACCAGCCCCATTAACTTAGTTGGTAAGATTCTCAATAAGAATTTTGAACTAATATTTCTTAAATATTGTCTTAAATTAATGAATTTCATTTTGTACAATTCTGTATGTAATGGGAACTCAGTATTGAAAAAATATGTCAAGTTTGCGCGTCTTTGAAACATTGCTTGACCTGCTCTTACATTTACCAAACACTCAGGAATATTTGCAAATACTGAACCTTGTTTGAGCATCCTTCCCCACAAATAATAATCTTCAATGTTTTTGAATGTTTGGTAATTTCCGGCTTTTAAAACCGCTTCTTTTTTATACATAACAGACACATGATTTACAGGACATCTAAATTGTCCAAATTTATAAATTTCATTGTGTTCAGTTGGGATCTGTCTATATGAAATTATTTCATTTGGGTTTTCTTCAAATTCTGATATCCAACTACCGACCAAATCGATATCAGGATTTTCTATTAAGAATTTTATTTGTTTCTCAAATCTTTCTCTATGACAAATATCATCAGAGTCCATTCTTGCAACAATTTCGTTATTACAATTTAAAACTCCAATTCTTAACGCTTCTCCTAGTCCAACATTTTCTTCTAAAGCAACAATATTAAACAGCTGTGGATATTCTGAAACATATTTATCGATAACTGCATTTAATTCTTCTGTTAATTTACCGTCTTTCACGATTACAATTTCATTAGGCATTAAAGTCTGATTAACAACACTTTCTAATGCAGTATTAAAATATTCAGGATTTTCTTTATAATAAATCGGCATTAATACCGAGAATTCTATTTTACTTTCCATCCCTTACTCCACGTTTTGTTCCATGTATGTTTTCCACTGGGTTAAGATTTCGTCTTCGCTTAGCTCGTAGGAGATTGGTTTGCCTACTTTTAGCACGAGATGTTCTTTAAAAGGTATTATGTTATACCCTCTAAAGTTACAAATCGCGATTGGCACAATATCCATCTTTGCAAGTTTTGCGATGCTCACAAATCCACCTTTTACGTCGTCAAAAGTTTTCGCACCCAATTGGGTTGCGCCTTGTGGGAAAATCCCAATCGACCATTTGGTATGTTTAACAATATCTATAATTGTTTTTATAGTTGCGCTTTCAGGTTTTTCCCTATTTACACCAAACGAACCTAAACTTATCACTAAAAACCTGATAAGAGGGTTTTTGTGCGTATAGAGTTCTTCCTTCGCCATATACGCAACTGGATGGTTTGCGACCGCAGAAATCAACGGCGGGTCGATATATGACTGATGGTTTGACGTAAAGATATAGCGTTTACCTTTTTCGAGGTTTTCTCTACCTACAATCCTTGCCCCATAACAGAAAATCGCTGCTGGCCACACCACAAAATACAAGAACAATGTGATATAAAGCGTTCTTATAAATCCGTAGTCTTTTGGATAACGGCGGTTGAAGTTTCTTTTATCCCAAGGGAAAATCTTAGCCATGTCTGCCTCCTAGTGCTAAAAACACAGCTTTAATCAAAATACCGATTTCCCATAAAACATTGCGGTGTTTTAGGTAGTACAAATCGTATGCGATTTTCTCTGCCTCATCATCGTTGGAGAAACAGTGTCCTTGATTGATTTGAGCCCAACCTGTCCAGCCTGTATTTACCCACATTCTGCAAGGATAATAAGGAACTTCTTTTGTATAGATATTTGCAACTTCTTCCCACTCCGTTCTTGGCCCTACAATTGACATTTCCCCTTTGATAATGTTAATCATTTGAGGAATTTCATCAAAACGAGCTTTACGAACAAATTTGCAAAATGGAATAACTCTATCATCCGCGTCTTGGGATTGCGCATATCCGCCTTGTTTAACATTTTTAGGTGCATAGTCGTTAGCGTACATTGTTCTTAGTTTATAGCATTTGAACAGTTTCCCGCCTTTGCCAACACGATTTTGGGTGTAGATTGCAGCTCCACCATCTGTCATTTTAACCCTAATTCCGACAACAAATAAAATCGGGAATGTTAGTGTTAGAATAATTGACGCAGCCATGATATCGAATAATCTTTTGCAGATATCATAAACGACAGAACGGCGGTTCATAAACTCGTAGAACAAGTGGTTTGCGGTCATTTTGCTAACAAAATATTTGCCGGTAACCATTTCATAGAAGTCTGCCATTTTGTATAATTTTACGCGACGGGGAATGCTAAGTGCCATATGTGTTAAGAACTTTTCTTCCATTCGTTGTTTTGTTGAAATAATCACTATATCAACTTGTTTTTCTTCAATAATTTGAGCGATATCTAGTGGTTGTTTAAATATTTGATATTTTTCATCTTCAATAATATCTTCGATTGTATAATCTTCAACAAGCCCAACGACCTGCATTTTGAGCGCTTTTTTATTGATAATTTCATCAGCAATAATTTTGGCATTTTTACCGGTTCCCACAATCAAAACATTTTTAGTCTTTTTTAATTTGAACAAATAGAAATGTAAACCGATTCTATAAAGTTTTAATGCAATGAAAATAGTTGTTATATTAACAAGCGCAAACACAGCTGCTGAAAGTGTTCTATTAAAAACAAGCATTAGCAAAATTAATGGAATATTTGTAAAAACAACGCCTTCAAACAATAAATAAGTGTTTTTAGCTGTGTTATTAAATTCTCTGATTTTATAGTTGTCTTTCAAGAAAAATACAACAAAACCGGTTAATACAGTTATCAACGCTAACAAATAAGCAAATAATAAATTAAAATTAAAACTATCAGCCCAAAGAACGGTTGATGTTGCCATAACCAGCAAATCATAAACCAATAAAAACATTACGGATTTTGAAAGTTGTTTATGCATTTATTCCCTCTTTACAATAAAAATCTCTTAACTGTTTAATTCCTACTTTAATGTTTGTTGTTTCAAAACCGGAAATTAAATTAACAGCTCTCTCGTTTGATAAAATGCTGTCTTTGATATCGCCTTCTCTAACTGATAAATAATTAGGGGCTTTTTGGTAGTTATATAGCTCCTTCATATAATTAAAAAGCTCGTTTATTGTAACACCGACCCCAGTTGAAACATTTATTACTTCGTTTAATAGTTGTTTATTTTTAAGCGCAAGAAGACAAGCTTGTGCAATATCTTCAACATACACAAAATCCCTGATTTGTTCTCCATCGCCATAAATATTAATTTGGTCATTTTTAATCATCAAGTCATTAAAAATCGCAACAACTCCACTTTCTTTAGATGAGGCTTGACGCGGACCATAAACGTTAGCAAATCTGAAAATTATATAATTCAGTCCAGAAAGTTGAATATATTTTTCCATTGTTAGCTTTGATAAACCATAATTAGAAATAGGTTCAGCCGGATGAGATTCTTGTATTGGCAAATATTGAGGTGTGCCATATACTGCAGCAGATGAAGCTGTTATGAATTTTTTAATTTCATACTTTTTACATATTTCTAAAAGTTTAATAGTTGCTTCAATATTCATTTGTGCATCAAAAATTGGGTTTTGTACTGATTTAACAACGCTTGTTTGCGCAGCCAAATGGATACAAAAATCAGGCTTTTCAGCTTCAAAAATATCTGACAAACTATCGTTTAAAATATCTTTTGGGTAAAATTTAAAATTGGAATTCAAATCGAAATTTTTAGGTAAATTTTCAAGCGAGCCAGAGGATAAATTATCCACAACAACAACCTTGTAATCGTTTTGCAGCAATTTATCAACAATATGTGAACCTATAAAACCAGCGCCTCCGGTTATTAATACTTTCATATTTTCCTTTTAGATTTTTGTAACAACAAATGCTGTTGTAACAATTGAAGCGATACCTCTTAATGTGTCACAAATTGGTCCTAACCAATCATTGCCAGCGATTTTGCGAGGCACAACTATTATGTCTCCGGGTTGTATAGCAGAAAGTCCGGAAATTTTTTCAGCTCTTCCGTTTACTCCTACCTTGTAAAGTCTGAATTTGTTAGCATTTGGAGTAAATCCGCCGACTTCTTTGATATAGTTTCCGGCATTTACGCCTTTTTTATAAATGAATGATTGCTCGTTATATACTTCACCGATAACACTTACATTGTTGTTTATTCTCGGAATATAAATTTCATCACCGTCTTGGACATAGACATTATCTATATCTTTAATTTTGTTTAGGTCGTTGCTTTTGATGTTTAATGCAATTTGCCCTGTGTATTTTTTAACTATTTCAGGTTGATCGCCTTTTAGCATTTCTAATAAATTAGTCTTAGCTTCAACATCCCCTTGGGCTTGTTTTATGCCAGATGCAATTCTTCCTTCAACCAAGCGAATATCTCTTTCATTATTTTTCTTTGCAAGATTTGCTTGTCTGTATTGAAGATTTTTTCTTGTGTAAACAACCCCTCTTAAATCAGCGTCTTTTGTAAGACCTCCAGCCATTTCTATTATGTCTGTTAATCTCTTGCCATCAATAAATTTAAAAGAAGTTGGTTTATTTACAAAACCTGAAATTTTTACATTTTTGATAATTTCGTTGCCTCTTAATGGGCGGAAAAAGACTTTATCTTGCGGATTTAGTTTTATGGATTTAATTGAATTTCCATTTACCATAATGTCATACAAGTAATAAAGTTCGATTGTTTCATTTGGATGAATAATTTCTACTGCAACATTTTCAGCAGAAATAGCTTTGCTTGTTTTCTTTACTGCAGCAGTCAAATTATTTGTCACTGTTGTATTTGATACATTTTGCTCATTGTTTTCTTCAACTGTTTCAACAAACTGAATATCAGTTAAAACAGCATCAAGTCTCATATCTTTTGTATAAGTAAGCTGTTTTGGATTGTTTATGCAGCCATAAACATCAACAAATTCAGAGTTTGTATTTTTATAAATACTAATAATATCTCTTGGTTTTAGTAATGGATCGTTTGTTCCTGCAAAAAATTCTTCTAAATATATTGGAATTGTTACTACTGAATTATTTTTTTCTGAAATTCTTCTAATAACAGCTTGAGTAGTAAATGTTTCTTCTAATAATTCTTTTTTGCTTTTTAAAATGTCGGAAAGTTTCATTCCATCTTTATAAGCATAAGTTGCAGGGTGTTTAATATTACCTTGGATTGTAACTATGTTTTCAGCTACATTGTATAATTCTCTAAATTCAATAGAATCGCCATTACTTACTTTTATATTCTTAGCTTCGCTCCAAGTAATATTGTCCGCCGTTCTTTCTAGTGTCTTTTTATCCAATGAAGTTAACGTTACTTCATTTGTTTGCGTGCCAGGAAGAAGTCCTCCAGCATAAGAAACTATTTTTTGTAATGAATCCCCATCTTTGGCTTCATATATACCTGGAACAGCAACGCCATTTTTCAAAGCAACAACATTGCCAATTCCACCGACAAAAATTTTATCATTAGGTTTTAATATAATATCTTCTTCTTCATCTCCAGAAAAAATAGTTTGATACAAGTCAATTTCTTTTATTTTTTTACCAGAAGTATAAGCTATTTTTCTTAATGTACCTGTTTTTTTAATTCCGCCTGCTGCTCCTAATGCATCCATTAATGAAGAATTATTACTAATCAAGACTTTTCCTGGTTTGTTTACTTGTCCATAAACAAATACTGAAAAATCTTGACCACCAGCAACATTAAGTTTAACTTTTAAACTATTATATTTTTGCGCTGCCAATTTATTTATTTCAGTTTCAACTTCGCTCAAAGTTTTGTTTTCTGCTTCAACAACACCCAAACCTTGAACAAAAATATTTCCTTTTGAATCGACTTGAGAATTAATAAATGGAGATAATACACTAGAACCAGAAATTGCCATAACATCAACAGAATCACCGTACAAGTATATATTAACTTTTTCTCCAATACTTAATTTGTAATTGTTATCATATTTTCCGCTAGTAGCGCTAGAAGATATTGCAGGAGCAGAAAACATATTGTATCCAACTTGTTTAAGAATATTATCTGAGTTTAATGCGTCTTTTCCGTTGAAAATCTTTTCAACTACGCTTAATCCCTTAATTTCATAATTTGTTGATTGATAATTATTTGCAAATGCGTCATTTTTTTCTCTTTCCATTTCTTTTGCAGACGGTTGGCTTGTTGTGTTAAATGCCTGAACAGACAACTGACAACTTGCAAATGACAACAATAATATAGCTCCGATAATATTCTTTTTCATAGCATTCCTTTTCTTCTATTTCCACTTTAACATACTACAAGCATTATGTAATTGCAATCTCCATTAAAGATTTAATTGCTGGCCACTGAAGTCGCCATAACCCTGATGCATCAAGGGCGTAGTTACCTACACAGGATAATTTGCAATCTTTACATTTGTTAACTGTTTCTATGAATAATGGGTCTTTAATTACATCTTTTAGTGGTCTGTTTTTCACATCAATAAAGGGTTTTCTGTCATAGCAACGTAACATTTCGCCGTTTGAATAAATTACAGTAGCAATTCTTGGCCAGTGGCATTCATAGTATGTTTCTTTGTTAATAATATAATCCATAAAGTAATATGAATTTCTGATTGGATAACCTTGTTTTTTCAATTCTTTTATTTTGATAAACATTTCTGCCAATTGTTCATTTTCAAGTTCTGTTTCAACTACGTTTTGCGCTTCATCCGGTCTTGATGCGGCTTTATTAACAGTAAAATATAGTAAGATATCCGCATCTTTGCAATATTGAGCGACTTCTTTTATTTGTTCAAAACTTGTTTGAGTTGAAACAGTACAACAAATATAAATCCTCATTTTAGGTGAATGAACTTTGTGGTACTCTATACCACTCATTACCTTGTCGCAAATTCCAGGTAAATGACGAATATCATCATGCGCTTTACCTATTGCATCAAGAGAAATAAATGCTAAATCCGTGTACTTCGCAAATCCTGGATTTGTTTCTAAAAACCAGCCATTTGTTGCAATTTTGGTATATAATCCGGCATCATGTGAAGCTTTGCAAATTTCTGTCATATCTTGTCTTAAAAGAGGTTCCCCGCCCCATAGGATACTGTCCATATAGCCAAGTTGACCTGCTTCAGTTAAAAGTCTGATGATTTCCTCTTTTGGCATATCATCTTGACCTTTTTTTGACTTCCAAAAACAAAAATCGCAATCACAGTTACATTTACTTGTAACCATTAATGAAAAGCATAAAGGTTTTGGGTTTTTAGATAATCGACTTTGAATACATTCTAAAGCACCTCCAAATAAGTGTCTGTAGTATTTGACTCTTTCAAGAGTCATTTGGTTTCTGGATTTTTCTTTTAGCATAATGCTTTCTCTCTTTCTTTATTTTCTTTATTTATATTATTTTTCATTTTTTTACGTTTAACTAAATCTATGAAGGCTTCAATCCTTGTAATATATCCAGCTTTACCTGTTTGTTCATCTAAAACCAGTGATAAAACAGGTATGTTTTCTTCTTTGCTGACTTTGGACAATATATTTTGTGAGACTATTTCCGGCATACAAGAAAATGGCATAATGTGAATAACTCCATCAACTCCATGTCTTGCTGCGTAAACAGTATCACCGATTGTTTCAATGCATTCTCCGCCAATTGCTCTTTTCATATAGTCTTTTGCGTATCTAACACATCTTTCTCGATGTGATTCTTTTTTGTAAAAAATTGATGGTTTAAGTACGTGTTCTAACCAGTCACTAAACCAGATTTGGCGTTGAACTTCTATTCCCATTTCCCCTAAAGTTTTTTCTATATCTTGATTTACATATGGGTCAAGAAGTACAAAAAACTCACCAAGTAAATACACAATCGGTACTTGGTTTTTGCTATCAATTTTGATTGTTTTGAAATCTTTACGTATTTTTTTTACAAGTTGTTTAGCCCCTAAAATTGAGTTTGTATCATCAATAATTTTAAGCCATTTATTATACATCCTCTCAGAATCACCCTTGTTTATTTCTCTTGGACGATAATAAAATAATTGTTTTTGAGCTTCATCAATTGCAAAAAATTTATTAAAACCTAAGCTAAAACCTTTATAGTATCTATATGGGTTTATGCAGTGGGTTACGTGCCAAAAAGCTTTTAGAGTTTGTTTCATCTTGCTTTGATACATATCAAAAATAACCATATCAAAGTCATAGCCCATTTTTTTTAACGTTTTTTGAGCCATTTTTGTGTAGTTTCCAAGACGACATGACCCCGGAGCTTGGAACATCATTAATGTATTTGCTCCTTTTTCTAATGCCATTATGTAATTTGCTAGGTTTAACTTATATGGCAAACAAATACCTTCAATACTGTTTTTTACACCAATTTCAAGAGCTTCGTTGCTATTAGAGGGAGGAATAACAATATTGGCACCTAATGAAAGTAAAAGAGCTTTTAATGGGATGTCAATTCTTCCCATCCGAGGCCAAGCAATAATGCGATTTTTTGCACTTATGGTGCTTTCCATTTGTGAAAATCTATTTAATTGTTTTTCGCTTATTTTTGCTTTCAATTTTTACCTTTCTAATAAACAATTATCGGATTGGAATATGCAAATCCTTTGTTTTTTTGCTCAATTTCAACCCTATATTTGCCTGTTTCTATTATTGGGAATTCTATGTTTTTTGAAATTTCTTTTTTTATTTTTATTCCATTATGGAAAATTTTTATAACGCTTTTATTTTGAAGTTGAACCTTTAAAATAGTGTTCTCTTCTAATTTTATAGCTTCACCTAAGGTTGCAATATTAGTTGCATTTTTAATATTTATTATAGGTATATCTTTAGAAACTTGTCTGTTTAAAACCATCAAATTCCCATTTTTTATAGCTTGCAAAACTTGACTTTTTTGGGTCTCAAAATCATTTGTTAAAGGTTCTTTTAGCGTTATAACATTAGTTATTGTTTTAAACATTGTTTTATAAGGAAAAACTGTTATTGGAATTAAATATTGAGAGGGCTTTATTGCATGAGCATCAACTCCGCCTATAGCCGGTATAATTTTTTCAGAATTATTATTTAAATCATCCCACCATTTTATGGTTTTTAAAGAGGGTTTTGTTATTAATTTGTTTTTAAATAAATATGCATATGCCAGTGTAAAAATATTTTTGTCGTTTAAATTATCGCCCCATTGCGAAAACCAGTTCCAGATTTCAATGCCGTCGGGGTGAACATTTTTATCAAGCCAAGTTATTGCTCTCCATTGATTTTTACGACTTTGCCATTTTGAATTTATACCTTCATCGGGATGAGCTGCAATGCCAAAACCACCTGACAAACGGACTGCTTCAACATTTTCTTGCGCATTAAAGCTTGGCTCAATATATTTCTCTATACCTAAAGCTAAATAGTGATTATCATCTTTGGGTGAAATTTCTTCCCCTTTAATTACCAAAACACCATCATAAACCCCTTCTTTAGCATCAAAATTATTATGATCGGTAATAATAATCCAATCCAACCCAGCTAATTTTGCAGCCTTAGCAATGTCTATAACATCACCTGTTCCGTCAGAAAACTTTGAGTGAATATGAATAGCACCCAATGAATTAAATTTATTCAATTTTAAATCATTGTTATTTGTCATTTTATATTTTTACCGGAATTTTTTCTTGAGTGCTTCTGTTAATTGTAATTGTTTTTACATTTGAATTAATTTTTTGTTTCTTTAAAGCTTTTAATTTTTTTCTAATTATCATATCAACAAAAGCTTCAAGTCTTGTAATAAAACCTGCTTCTCCTGTGTGTTCGTCGATAGTTAAGTTTAGCATAGGAACACCTTTTATTTGTGCGTGATATTGAATTTCGTCTACCATTAAAGAATCTGGCCCGCAGCCAAAGGCTGACAATGCAATAATCCCATCAACTTTGTTGTTTAGCATATAATAAGCAGCTGTTCCTGTTAAATCTAGTTCGTTTGCCCAATACTGGATTTCGCCTAAGTCATGAATTGATTTTATTGCATCTTTTCTTGAAACATTTAATCCTGTGTAAGAATGCACACCCATTTTTTCTAATTTTTTAATTAAATTCATAGATATTCGCTCATCAAATAAATTATAACCATGAGCCATAATAGCAACAGATAAAGGTTTTACTAATTCTATGGATTTAGTTTCAAATTTACCTTCTATCGCATTTTGAATTGCCCTATTATAGGGCAGTCCATTTTTTGCCATTTTTGTAAAATTGTTATAGATTTCCCAGCCTGATTTTATTGCCTTTTCAATTTTTTCTTCATCAAAAATGTTTAATTGATGAGCTGTAGAGTAACAAAAATCTTTAAAACCAAGACCTTCGGTTTTGTCTAATGTTGGTTCTATCATTTTGAATGGGCGATTTATTACATTTCTAATAATTTCTGGCAAGCCACGTATTTTCGTACAATTATTAATTTTGTAAGATGTAGATTGCAAGGATGGAACAAAAATAGTATCAACACCTTTTTCAAGCAAATTTACAACATGTCCGACAAAAACTTTAATTGGTAGACAAGTATCAGAAACAACATATTGAGAACCATCATTGATTAATTTTGTTGTTGTTTTGTCAGATGTGACCACTTCAAACCCCAATGCAGTAAAGAATCCATAATAAAATGGATAATTATTGTAATATGAAATGGCTTTAGGTATACCTATTTTGTTGTTAGCTAACGTAATGTTCTCGTTCAAAACTAAGACTTCCTATTTAAGACATCAAATGTCATGTGTTAACAATTCAACTATATTATATAAAGTGTAAAAGTCCATAATTTGTTAAATTTTATGTTATTTGTAGTAAAGTATCGAACTAGGTATTATAAGAGGGACGCAAGATTGCTTGATATTCAGCTCAATATTAATCAATTGCGCATCCATTAATAATATAATCTTGTAAAAATAATTAACGAACCAAAACGACGCACTCTATTTTTCCAATATAAAGTAGTTGAGCACTCGAATTTTTAATTTTACATAAAACTTTGATTATTGTCGTTTTTGCCGTTCTGTTTATTAATATAGAAAACTTGTTTAAGAAAAGTTTTGTAAACAATTGTTAATAAAAGTGTCAGGAAAGCGCAATTTTTGCTCGCCAAATTTTTTTATATAAGTAAGGTTAGTTATGAATTAGTTGTAGGAGGCGGAAGCTATGGCTTATGGCATGATGTATGATACGGGAATGTATCCAGGTATGATGTATCCGGGAATGATGACTTATCCGGGAACCTCAACACAAAAAGATACAAATGCATTTACACAAAACAGCACTTCATCTAACAGTGGTCTTAATCCTTGGCAGCAAAGTATGATTAATGCTCAAAAAGCTTGGCGTCAAGTTGGCTTTGAAGGTCAAGTTGAACAAGAAAGAATGAACCAAGAAATTGCAAAAAGAAAATTAGAAACAGAAGCACAAACAGCTACATATGCTGAAAAATTAAAACTTCAACAAGCTGAAGAACTTAGAAAAATGAAAGCAGAAACTGACAAACAACTTGCTGAAGCAAGATTAGCTGCATTAAACCTTCAAAGTGTATTAAGAGCTGGAAATATGGACTTGTTACAAGAAGCTTACGACAAATATATTAAAGCATTGGTAACTATTCCTCAAGTAAAAGCTCAATTCTGTAATGAAGATGGATCATTTATTGATATAAATAAACAAAGATCTGTAGCAATGACTTGGTATTCAGAATTATTAACAGAAACAACTCCAGATGGAAAAGGCGGTGTTGTGACCGTAAAAGCTAGTATGCTAGAAGACGCTGGATTATTACCTGGAGCATTTAGTCAAGGTATGTGGAATGGTGCAACTTTTGGATTTTTCAAAAAAGATCACCAAGGAACAGCACTACAAATCTTAACAGGTCAAGATATAAGCAAAGAAGACAAAATCGCATCCAACGCTGGTCAAACGCTAGGTAGCGCTGCAGTAGGAGCAACTGCTGGTGGCGTAACTTTTGGTTTAATTGATAATGGTTCAAACAAAAAAATCGAAACTCTATTATCCCAAGTTGTTGTTAGTGATGATTATGCAAAAGCTATAGATGATGCCAATAAATTAGCTGGCGTGACAAATGGAATGTCGGATGAAGAAATAGCTAGAAAATATGCCCAAACTGTTGAAACTGCTGAAAATAAAGTTACATCTGCACAAAATGAATTAGAGAAAGCAAATAAACAGGTTGATAATGCGCAAAATAACCTTGATACTAAAAAGCCAGAATTAGAAGCTAAAAAACAAGCAGCAACAGAAAAAATAAACGAATTAGAAGCAAAGAAAACTGCTGCTCAAAATGAAATAGCGAAAATTGACGAAAAATTAAAAGATGACAAACTTACATCTGAACAAAGAACAAAATTAAATAGACAACGTGGTGGACACGAAGGCAATATTAAAAACTTAAATAAGCAAATAGGAACACAAAAAGGAATTATTACAAACAGTGATAATCAAATAAAAACTTTAGAAACAAATGTCAAAAAAGCAACGGAAAATAGCGCAAAAGCAGCTGATGCATTAGAAGAAGCAACGGAAAAACTTGATGATGTTAAAACAAAAATAGCAACAGCTTCAGAAGCTAGAGCTAATTTATCAACAGCTACAAAAAGAGCTAATGCTGCAACTAAAAAGCTTCAAGGAAAATTTGGAGAAGAGCTTGCAAATAAAGCTGTAGCTGGTGTAAAAGGTGGTGGAAGTGTCTCTAAATGTTCAGAGTCTTTAAAAGCCGCTAAAAAGTTTAAAATTGGTGGCAAATGGGGAGCGTTAGCTTGCGGTGTGGCTTGTGCTACAGTTGCTATCTGGAAATGGGCCACTGAATAAAAATAAGATAATCATTTAATAACCTCTAAAGCAACCTTATCTAGGTTGCTTTAAGTTTAATTAACTATCTAGTGATTTTACACCAACATCTACAAATTCACCAAAATGAGACTTCATTCCGTTTACAAAATCATTTGTTGCGTTTACCCAAAAACCTGAACCTGTAAGTATTTTTTCTCCATCCATATTGTCCAGTTTAAACATTAATGGGTCAGAACCTTTGTAATTTAACATTGCATCTTTCATACTTACCAAAGTTTCGAAAGGAATATCTTTTTTAACAGTTAGAGTTACAATATTTGAGTTTTCAACCGGTCTTACTGAATCAACAACGATACTTATTTGATCTTCTTCTTTATGTTGAACTTTTCCGCTGAAGATAACCTTTTGCTCATTTTCAACAAACGAATTTACTTCTAAAAGTGTTTTGTAGAAAACAACAAATTCAATTTTTCCAGTTAAATCCTCAATCAAACCTGCTTTTAGGAATTTTGTTGGGTCTTTTTTAAACGGAACTTGTCTGACTTGAGTTAATAAGCCGCAAATAGTAACAGGTTTGTCCGCTGGCATTTCTGCTAATTCAGCAACATTATGGGTTGTTAAAAACGGCAGACTATTTCTAATAGACGACAAAGGATGGCTTGTGACGTAAAATCCAAGATATTCTTTTTCAAATTGTTGGATTTCTTTGTCCATAAACTCGCTATCATCACCCTGCATAGTGTATGAGCCACCACCAAAACCACTATCTGCGCCTAATGCTGCAAACAAGCTTGCTTGTCCTAATGCTTTAGATTCATTTTCTCTTTGTGCTTGAGCAATAATTGAATCCAAATTATACATCAACTGTTTTCTGCTTTTTTCAATATTTGCAAAAGCTCCTGCTTTAATCAAACTTTCCATTGTACGTTTATTCAAAGCTTTTAAATCAACCCTTGTACAAAAATCATACAATGATTTATACTCGCCATTTTCTTCACGTTCTTTGCATATATTTTCAATAACGGCTTCACCAACGTTTTTAATCGCACCTAAGCCAAAACGAATGTTATCTTCGTCAGGGGCAAAATCGGAGAATGATTTATTAATATCAGGAGCAAGCACCTTTACGCCATGTTTTTGACATTCTGCAATATACATTTGCGTCTTATCTTGATCACCTTTTACACTAGAAAGAAGCGCTGACATATATTCAACAAAATAGTGCGCTTTTAAGTACGCTGTTTGATATGATACAAAAGCGTAAGCTGCGGAGTGAGACCTGTTAAAACAGTACGCAGCGAACTTTTCAATTTGTTCAAATAGTTCAATAGCAGCCTGAGGAGCCATTCCATTTTTACCAGAACCTTCGATGAATTTTTCTTTTTGTTTCGCCATTTCATCGAATTTCTTTTTACCCATCATTCTTCGAACCATGTCCGCTTGACCAAGCGTATAACCAGCTAAGGCTTGGAAAATTTGCATGATTTGCTCTTGATAAACAATGGTTCCATACGTATCTTTTAAAATAGGAATTAACAAATCGTGAGCGTAAGTAACTTCTTGTCTACCGTGCTTACGTTCAACGAAATCATCAACCATGCCTGATTCTAAAGGTCCTGGGCGAAACAGCGCAACAAGCGCACCCATATCTTCAAACACGTTAGGCTTTAATCTTCTAACTAGGTTTTTCATCCCTGAAGATTCAAGCTGGAAAACCCCATCCGTATCGCCTTTTTGTAAAAGTTCATAAGTTTTTTCATCTTCTAATGAAACCCTATTTATCTCCAAATCAATACCGTGACGTTTTTTAATCAACTTCAACGCATGGTTAATCATAGTAAGGTTTCTTAAACCCAAAAAGTCCATCTTTAATAGTCCCAAAGTCTCTAAATCTGACATTGGAAATTGTGTGATAATAATTCCTTCTTTTGATGGCTGAACAGGAACAATCTCATTCAACGGCATATATGAAATAATAACACCCGCTGCGTGCATACCAAAGTTTACTTTTGTCCCCTCAATTTGTTTTGCCATATCAACAATTTCTTTAACTTGAGGGTTTGTATCATATAATTCTTTTAATTCCATCCCTGGTTGTAAAGCATCATCAATGTGTACTTTAGGTCCACTAGGAATTAATTGAGACCATTTATTAGCATCTGCAAACGGTATATTGTAAACCCGACAAACGCCTTTTAGTGCTGCTTTTGCGGCTAAAGTACCAAAAGTAATAATCTGACAAACCTTATCTGCGCCGTATTTTTTCGCAACGTAGTCAATAACTTCACCACGTCGCTCAATGCAAAAGTCAATATCGACATCGGGCATTGTATAACGTTCAGGGTTTAAGAAACGCTCAAACAACAAATTGTGTTGAATTGGGTCTAAGTCCGTTATTCCTAGTGCATAAGCAACCAAAGAACCAGCCGCAGAACCCCGCCCTGGACCTACTGGTATATCATTATCTTTTGCAAATTTGATAAAATCCCACGTAATTAAAAAATACGCGGAAAAACCCATTTGCTCAATAATTCCAAGCTCGTATTTGTATCTTTCTTCAAGTTGAGGTGTTATTTCTCCATAATGAGCTTTTAATCCCTCTATAACTTGATAATGCAAGTATGAATCTACTGTATGTCCTGCTGGTACTTCAAAGTTTGGCAAAGGGGCTCTACCTTTTTCTAACATAAAATGACATTTTTCAGCAATATCAACTGTATTTTGAATAGCTTTATCAAATGTTTCACTATCAAGCCATTTGAAAGCGTCTCTAAGTTCAGAAACAGTTTTTACATAGAATTCATTATTAGGAAATCTAAACCTTGCTTCATCGTCTTTTGCGGCGTTAGTCTGTAAACACAAAAGTGTATCATGCCAATTTGCATCATCTTTAAGCAAATAGTGGCTATCGTTTGTGATTACTAGATTTATATCTAATTCATTTGCAATCCTTATCAAATCGGGATTAGAACGTTTTTGCAAGTCTAGCCCATGGTCTTGAATTTCTATATAATAATCTTCACCAAATAAAGACTTATAATACTCAGCGCGTTTTTTTGCTTCGTCTTTTTCTCCTTTAAGAATAAACTTTGCGACCTCGCCCTGTACGCAGGCAGAAAGACAAATTAATTCATCTTTGTATTCTTCAATAAGTTTATGGTTAATTCTAGGTTTGTAATAAAACCCATCAACTGCTGCTATAGACGCTAATTTAACTAGGTTTTCGTAACCTTTTTTAGATTTAGCGATTAAAACTAAGTGATATAACTCTTGACCGGATTTTTTCTCAGTAATATCACCATCATAAACATAAAACTCACAACCGATAAGCGGTTTAACGCCAGCTTCTTTTGCTGTTTTACAAAATTCCATCGCACCGTACATAACACCGTGGTCTGTAATTGCAACAGCAGGCATGTTGTTTTCTTTTGCAAATTCGCACAACTTTTTAAGCCTAATTGCCCCATCAAGTAAGCTAAACTCGGTATGTAAATGTAATGGTACATAAGGAACGCTCATAATATTAATTTATCACGAACCAAAAATCATTACAGTTAAGTTTTGTAAGATTTTCTAAATAAATTTACATACACAAAGCATGCGCAAAGAGTACACCGACTTTATGATTATAATATCTACCGTCATCTTTTGTAAAAAGATTTTTCCAATGGCTTTTTGGGCTTCCATCTTCTGAGTATGAAGGATTTGTCATCATAATATGATGAGTATTAGTATCATATCTAAGTGGGAAAATATCATTCATTTGCATAAAACTAGGTAATTTATCACTCGCCAGATAAAACCCATATAATGCGGCGCTTATGCGGTTTAATCTTTGTTCGTAAGATATCCCGCCTTCATAATTATCATTTTCAACTTCAACTGCCGGAGCATAAATTCTATTATATTTGAATTGCTCAGATAACTCTCTTACCGCATAAAAATCATCACCTGTTATAAAATCCGTTCCAGTATTTAATCCCAAGTTTTGATATCTATTAAAATCATCCGTACTTTTTTCACCGGCAAAACTAATATACGTTTTACCGCTTCTGACCCTTATTTCATGCAAAATATATTGCATTTGTTCATAATCCGGCAATGCTCCGACTCCAGTATAATTTTGCATATCATATCCGCCAATATGTTTTGCAGAATCTATAAAAACCGATTCAAACCCTAAGTCTATAAGTTTTACTGTCTCTTTAATATATAATTCCACATGTTCTGGGTTACTCCATTTAAAAGCTACATCCTCTTTATCCGGATAAGAAACTTTTATTTGGTCTTCTGAAATAACTGTCCTAAATCCTGTTTTTATTCCCCTAAAATTTGCTAGTTTATTGAATGCAATAATTTGTTCTTCCGCTGAAATTTTATTAGAAAATGAATAGTCAATAATATTATCACTGTAACCGGCATTCAATTTTATTCCGTAAATTGAATTTTCTTCACTTGGGCCTTTATTATAACTATCGCCATAAATATTGGGAAAAATTTGGGATAAAATTATACAATTTGCCCAACTACGAGCAGAAGGCGGAATTGCGGGTAATAATTTTATACAACTTAAAATACCGCAACAACACCTATTATAATTCATTTGAGCAATAGAGCGATTATTTATTTCAATATAATTTGCAAATCGTCCCCAATTATCACCATAATTAGGTGTTTCTATATAATCCGGAAACTTGTCATAAAATATTCCGCTTTCAGATAAAGTTACTATCAAATTTATCGCATCTTTTATGGATAAATCTAATAATTCAGAAGGAACAATATTTGCCACCCATTTTTTAGAACAACCCAACGAATAATAAATTTTATTATTAAATAATTTATATGGTGTTAAATTTGTATCTTCGTTTAATGCTATTAATAATTTATTTACAGAATTTGTTGTCATAATGTTTATTTATAAATCTTATTCCCCTTGATTTCATCATCATTTTGTACTCAATCAAGGTTATTTAAAACTCTAAAAAAATAAAATTAGAAACTAGAAAATTATCTTGATTATGGTACAATCTAATAAAATAAGGAGAAAATATGTTAGATTTAAACAAAAATTATGAAGTCGTTGTATTTGGAGTTGGAGAAACAAAAGCAGGCGCAAAAATGGGAAAACTTCAACTAAAAGATGAAGAAGGGAATTTATTAAATTGCGTTTTATGGGAAGAAACTTTAAATCGATTGGACGAAAAAATATTTAGAACCGGCAATATAGTTAAAATTGTAACAGGAACATACAATGCACAATATAACAACTGTCATGTTTCTGCTTTATCTCTTATAAAAGAAGCAAAACTTGGCTTAGCACCGGAAGAAAGAGAAGAATATTTTTCAAAAATTGTTGAATATGCTCAAAAAATAACAGATGAAAAGCTACAAAGCTATGTATCTTCTCTTCTTTTTGAACATGAAGATCTTATAAAAATAACCCCTGCTGCAAAATTAATGCACCATAACTATGTAGGCGGATTATTAGTTCACACATTAGAATGTCTTGACTTTGCAAATATTGTATGCGCTAAATTTAACAATAAAGTAGATATGGATAAAGTTTATGCAGCCTGCATTTTGCACGACTTTGGCAAAATTTTTGAATACGTAATCAATGAAGAAACTGGTTTAATTGATTATAACAATACTTTTAAAAAAGAATGGATTACTCATTCACAATGGGGATATGCAAATTGCATGACTCAAGGCTTTACTCAGGTTGCTAAAATGATTGCAACACACCACGGAAGAACAGAATGGGGCGCAATCGTTGATTTAAATGAAAAAGATTTAGATCCAATCGATTATTTGGTTCACCATATTGATGATTTATCTGCAAAATTTGGCAAAATAAGTATTTCAGATTTAAATTAAACACATAATCACAACAAAAAAGAGCTTTGATTTTATTCAAAGCTCTTTTCTTATGACATTAATCTTTAAAAACCAACTAGCATAGATAGTTCTGAATGTTTCATATCTAAAGCTTGTGCAACTTCACGTTTTACGATTTCACCTTTATATGTATTTACACCTTTTTCTAAAGCATAATCTTTCTTAATAGCATTTATAAATCCATTATCAGCAATTTTTAATAAGTAAGGTAATGTTGCATTTGTAAGCGCAAGAGTTGATGTATGAGCAACAGCTCCAGGAATGTTTGCTACTGAATAATGAATAACTCCATGTTTTTCAAATACTGGATTAGAGTGTGTCGTAACTTTATCTATAGTTTCAACAATACCACCTTGATCAATTGCAACATCAACAATTACAGAACCTTTTTTCATAGATTTAACCATAGATTCTGTAATAATACGAGGAGCTTTACTATTTGGAATTAAAACTGCGCCAATCAATAAATCTGCTTTTTTAACTTCTTCTTCTAAATTTGATGAAGTTGAAACAATTGTTTGGACGTGGCTGCCAAAAATATTATCTATTTTTCTTAATTTATTGATATCAACATCAGCAACGGCAACTCTTGCCCCTGTTCCTACAGCAGCTTTTATTGCATTTAATCCGACATTACCTGCACCAACAATCAAAATATCACCGGAGCGAACACCTGGAACCCCACCGAGAAGAACTCCAGAGCCACCATTATGGCTTTCTAAGAAATGTGCGCCAATTTGAACAGACATTTTACCTGCAATTTCACTCATAGGAGATAAAAGAGGCAACTCTCCTTTTTCTGTTTGCACTGATTCGTAAGCAATTGAACTTATTTTCTTTTTAGTTAAAACTTTAGCTAGCTCAGGTTCTACAGCCAAATGCAAATATGTAAATAACAACTGACCTTTTTTAAGCATATCATATTCAATTGCTTGAGGTTCCTTAACCTTAACAATTAAGTCTGCTTCTTGATACACTTCATCCATTGTATCTAGAATTGTTGCACCAGCTTTTTGATATTGTTTGTTATCAAATCCACTACCAACACCGGCATTTTTTTGAACTAAAACTTCGTGTCCATGGGCAATTAATTCCTTTACCCCTGTTGGAACAACCGATACGCGGTTTTCATTATCTTTAACTTCTTTAACTACACCTATTTTCATTTTTAACCTTCTTCTACTTGTAATAAAGCTTCTTCAATTTCATGAACAATTACTTCAGCTGCGGCTTTTGGGTCACTTGCGCCTGTAATTGGTCTACCTACTATCATATAATCAACCCCAGATAAAATAGCATCTGTTGGAGTAACAACTCTAATTTGATCATTAACAACAGACCAAGTCGGACGAACAGCCTGGCAAATAATGATAAAATCTTTGCCGTATTTTTGACGGATAACTTTAGCTTCTGCAGCTGAGGCTAAAACTCCGTCTAATCCACAATCAAGGGCTAATTTTGTTAATTGAGTAACATAATCTATCAAATTTACATTTACACATAACTCTTCTGTTAAGGTTTTTTGCCCAAAACTTGATAACAAAGTGACCCCAACTACACTGGGACGAGGTATTTCCATTTTTTTAGCAGTTTCAGTGATAAGCTTCATTGTAGTGCTTACCATTTTGGAACCACCAATCAAGTGAATATCAAAAAAATCTGCGCCATGTTTCATAAAATTAACGCAGGTTTTTGCTACAGTATTTGGAATATCAATAGGTTTTGTATCCATAAAAACCTTACAGCCATGTGATTTAATCATCTCAATAGCTCTAAAACCTGTCGCAGAAACCAATTGTAATCCAACTTTGAAATAACCTACATAATCTTTGAGTTCTATAACTAATTTTTCTGCTTCTTCCAGTGTATTTACGTCAAGTGCCAATATAATTCGGTCTTTTGCATTTTGGGGTTTTCCAATACTCATTCGTTACCCTTCTCCTTTACAACGTATATGGGCAAAATAAATATTAGCATTATTTTATTTGCATGGCAAGAGTTTTAAGATTAGAAAAGATATTAATTTTGTATTATAATTTGACTATGTTTGAACTAATTAAATCAGAAAAAACAGTTAAAAATAATGATATAGAACTATATCATTTAAAAGGGCTTTCTTCAAAGAATATTTTATTCATTGGAACAACTCATGGTGAAGAACCTCAAGGTTATGAAATTTTAAAATTGTATTTAAATAAAAATATAAAAATTAAAAATAATTTATTTATTATTCCTTGTTTAAATCCTGATGGCTATTATGCCAATTCTCGTACGAACTCAAATGGTGTTGACTTGAATAGAAATTTCCCTACAAAAAATTGGAAATTAACTAAAAAAAATGAGTTTTTTGGTGGGGTTGAGCCTGCGAGCGAAATTGAGACAAAATTTATGATAAATGTTCTTAATTTGACAAACCCAGATGTTATTTTATCTCTTCATGCCCCATTTAAAATTGTAAATTATGATGGTCCGGCAAAAAAAATAAGTGAACAAATAGGCAAAATAATTGATTATCCAGTACAAAGTGATATAGGCTATCCAACGCCTGGCAGTTTTGGTACGTATTGCGGTGTTGAGAGGAATATCCCTACAGTAACGTTAGAACTGGGTGAAGATGAGGATTTCGAGTTCCAAAAAGAGTCTTGTTTTAAGATTTTTAAATATTTAGCAAACGAAATATAGATTATTTAATAAACATGCAATCGCCATAACTATAAAAACGATATTTTTGAGCAATTGCTTCTTTATATGCATTAAAAATAGTATCTTTCCCCGCCAATGCGCTAACTAACATAATCAATGTTGATTTTGGCAAATGGAAATTTGTTATTAACGCATCCACTACTTTAAACTCGTATCCTGGATAAATAAACATTTCAGAAGAATCTTTCACAGCTTTAATTTCACCATATTTTTGAAAAGTAGTTTCTAAAGTTCTTGTAGATGTCGTTCCAACAGCAACAATTCTTTTTCCAGTTTTCATACCATTTGAAATTATATTTGCGGCTTCTTGTGTAATTTCAAATACTTCATTATCCATTTTATGGTCTTCAATGTTTTCTGTATTAACAGGCTTAAACGTACCTAGCCCAACATTTAATGTAACATAACAAACTTGAACACCTTTAGACTTTAGTCTTTCGATAATTTCTTCTGTAAAATGCAATCCCGCAGTAGGCGCAGCCACAGAGCCTTTGTTTTTAGCATATACAGTTTGATATCTTTCATAATCAAGTTTTGCCAACTCATCATCGCTCATTTTTCTTTCAATATAGGGTGGAAGTGGGATTTTACCTACTCTATCTAAGATTTCAAAAATATTTCCATCATAAAGGAGCTTAATCAACGCTTTGCCATCTTCATATTTTTCAATCAATTGAGCTGATAGTTCATCACTAATTTTTAAAACATCATTCGGTTTGACTCTTTTTGCAGGACGTAAAAGGACTTCCCAATGTTGAGCTTTAACTTCTTTTAATAAAAATATTTCTATATTAGCGCCAGTTGATTTTTGTGCGTATAAGCGAGCAGGAATTACTCTAGTATTATTCAAAACCAATACATCATTTTCGTCAAAATAATCAACTATATCGTAAAAATGTTTGTGCTCTAGTTGTCCATTACTTTTAGATAGAACTAAAAGCTTTGAATAATCACGTTTTTGTGCCGGAAATTGGGCTATTAATTCTTCAGGTAATTCATAGTCAAATTCGCTAAGCTTCATTATTTTTGCTCATCCTCAACGTTTTTAACTTCTTTTGCTTCAACTTTTCTTGCGTTTAAATTATCAGAAGTTTCCACTTTAGATGATTTTTTCAATTTATCTTCTTCTTCAAGTTGTTTGTTTATAATAACTGTTTGCGCAACTTGAATAATATTGCTGGAAACTAAGTATAACAATACACCTGCAGGAATTGGAATAAATATAAATGTTGCAGTAAGCATAATTGGCATCATAGTTCCCATAGTTTTTTGCATAGATTCTTGCATTGGGTCTAATTTTTGTTTGCTGTTTGCATTTGTTGCCATCATGATTTTTTGAGCAAAATACATTGAAGCACCAAAAATTAATACCAACAATAAGACATCATAATGAACGGTTGATTCAATTTCTTTTGTAGGAACTTGCGAAATTAAAATGTCTCCATTTCTTGTAAACTTAACTTTTTCAATTTCTCTGGTATTATTATCAATTACACTAGTCTCAACACTTTCAACTTTTGAAAGTTCTGAAAACTTCATATTAATATTATCTAAGCTGATTTTTAAATCTAACGTATCACCAGGAACGATATCTCCTTGAACTTGAACTAATGTTCTTGAGTTTTTAACTTTTTGTTCAATAGGTTCAGTTTCTCCTTGTAAATAAACTTTTATCGTTTTTCCAGAAGAGAATGTATCATGTTTTGAAACGTTAAATTCATTATCATAAGAAACGCCAGCATTTCCTCTTAAAGTTGCATCTAATCTTTTAACAAAGAAAAATGATTCGTTTCCTGCAACTTGAATAAACATTGGGCTCATTAACGCTGAGTATAATAAGATAAACACAGGCATTTGAATTAAAGCCGGCCAACATCCTGCCATAGGGTTGAACTTGTGTTCTTTATAAAACTCCATCATTTTTTGTTGCATCATTTGCGGATTAGATTTATAACGTTCTTGAATCATCTTCATTTTAGGTTGAAGTATTTGCATATTTCTCATAGAACGTTGTTGAGAAACGCCTAATGGCCACATCGCAAGTCTAATAATTATTGTTAAAAGGATAATCCCCCAACCATAATTTCCGGCAATGTCTCCCAAAGTCTTTAATATATCAATTGTTAATGCTGTAAAATTCATAATTAATCCTCACATCCTCTAATCTAATAATTATATTTTAATACAAACAAAAAATTTGACTTGTAACAAATTGTTATTAAGTAACAAATATATAAATCAGAGTAGAAAAAGAGGTTGTTAAATGTCTTTATTGTCAGTTTTATTTGGATTTAAAAAATGTACTCATGACAAAATGGGGTTATATAGTGGTGGAGGTTATTGTCCGGATTGTGGAGAATATGTTGAAAATCAATGGTATTTAGTAAGATGTTCCTGTTGCGGGATAAAAAGAGTTGCAATTACAAGAGGAATAACGGTTTTACCCAAAGATACATTTTGTACAAATTGCGGAGAACAAGAATATTATATTGAAAAATTAGACCATGTAAATTTTATTGATATAAACTATGCAACCGTTGTTCAAACAATTAAATATGACTTGAAACAAAGTTTTACTCAATCTTGGGTAGAAACACCACTTAGCCAAAAACTTTTATGTGTAAATTAATAAAAAACTTAATATTTTTTAAAAATATGTTATTTTTTTAGAATTATGGGTATATATAGTATATATACTCTTGCAAGGAAAAACACATGGTAGTTAGCGCAATTTCGGCGTTTTCTGGCAGATACTCATTTTTACAGATAGATGTCGAGCATGAAGAAATCAAAAGAAAATTGTATGCTCTGGGGATTACTCCCACAGGGGCAAAATCTGTTGATAAAACTAAGCTTGAAACTGCGCAAAAAGAAAAGGAATTAGAAGAGACTTTAAAAACATCAGAACAGACAAAATCTACAGAAGAAGCCGCTTTTACCTCAACTTTAAAGCCGCTTGATGAAAATTCTGAATTGATTTCAATTCTACAAGAATTGGGCATCATTCAAACAGAAGATTTGGAAGAAGATTATCGTAAGGCAATTAATGTTTTACGTAATCGATTTATGAACGAATCAAACATGATAGAATTGACCAGATTAAGAGATTTAAAAACAGATTTAGACAGAATTGCAAGCGAATACGGATATTCAACTATTAGCATAGCAACATCTGAAATGACAGGAGCAAGCGCATTAAGTGAGATGAATAAAGTTATGATGTTGCAAGCTGGAAGTTTTAGTACGTCTGGGAAATAATATTAAATTTTTATTGATTTTAGTTATTCATTCTACTATACTGTTGTTATAGAAAATAGGTGTGAGATGAGCGAGAAAATTAATATTACAGTTTGTTTGGGAAGTGCGTGTTTTGCGCGTGGAAATGAAGACCATTTAGAGTATATTGAGGATTATATAGCTGAGCATAATTTAGATGCAAAAGTTGAGATTGCTGGTTCTAGATGTGAAGGAAAATGCGCAGATGGACCTAATATAATCATAAATGGTAAATTATATAATAATATGACAGGCGTTAAATTAAAGGAAATTTTAGATAGTTTAAGAGGTTAATATGGACAATCTGTATCCGGTCTATACCTTGAAAAATGAGTGTCACGATTGTTATAAATGTGTTCGTGAGTGTCATGTTAAGGCGATTAGTATTCAAAATGGTCATGCATCAGTTCTTCCAGAAAAATGTATCGCATGTGGTAATTGTGTAAAAACTTGTCCTAGTGATGCAAAAAGGGTGAGAAATGATATAGAAAAAGTTAAAAATCTTTTTAGGGCACAAAAGGAAGTTTATGTGTCTTTGGCACCTAGTTGGGCTGGAATTTTTTCACATAGTCGTAAAAAGATGATATCAATTCTAAAAAAATTAGGTTTTTCTCAAGTTAGCGAAACCGCTTTGGGTGCGCAAGAAGTTTCAATTCAAACGGCAAAAATATTATCAGAAAATGAAAAAGGACTTTTTATTTCGAGCGCATGCCCTGTTATTGTTGATTATATTAGATATTACAATCAAAAATTTATTGACAATATCGTTCCAATTGCATCTCCTGCTTTAACACATGCAAAATTATTGAAAGAGGAGTATGGTAGTAATATTGCCGTTGTTTTTATTGGACCTTGTATTGCTAAAAAAAATGAAGCAGATAGGCATCCTGAATTAATAGATGTAGCTTTAACTTTTGAAGAGTTAAAACTTTGGGTTAGTGAAGAATTTGGCTCAACTCAATCTATTGAATTCAATAATGAAGAAAAATTTATTCCGGAGCGTTCTTTTGAGGGTGCTTTGTATGCTGTTGAAGGCGGGATGAATGAAACTTTGAAAAAATGCGGAGTTAATGATGTTCAATTGTTGAATATTAGCACTATTGAAAATTTGGAAAAAGCTTTAATGGGGCTTGATGTAAAGGCTTTAAATAAAAAAATATTTATTGAAGCTTTGGCTTGTAATGGTGGATGTTTAGCGGGACCTTGTAGTTCAACTAAAAAATCAGAAATACAAAGGGTGAGTGATGTTTTATCTAATGTAAAAGAAAGAGATGAAATACCGGTTGCTCCTAAAGTCATTGTAGAAGAAGAATATTCTGCTAAAAAAATTGAAAAAACGACCTATAGCAGTGAAAAAATAGTTAATGCATTAAAGAAAATTGGCAAACATACACAAGAAGATGAGCTTAATTGTGGCGGCTGCGGGTATAGTACATGTCGAGAGTTTGTAACAGCTATGCTTTCAGAAGAAGCAGAACCTTCAATGTGTATTTCTTATATGCGAAAAATAGGTATGAGAAAAGCCGCGGCAATGTTGCGTTGTATGCCGTCTGCTATTGTTATGGTTGATAGTGATTTAAAAATTGTCGAATCTAACGAAGCATTTATGAGAATGTTCTGTGGTGAAATGTATGAAGTTTTTGCAGAACGACCTGAAGGTGTAAATGGTGCTTGTATTGATAGGATTGTAGATTTTGTAGATATATTTAGACAAACATTAAAGACCTCAAAAGATATACACCGTGAGCGTTATCCTGTTGGTGATAAATTGTATGATATAACAGCATTTTCTATTGAAAGAAACGAACTTGTTGGGGCAATTATTACTGATGTTACAAAAACTGAGTTAGGACGTGAAAAAATTGCTCATAGAGCACAAGAAGTTATATCGAAAAACATTGCAATAGTTCAAGAAATAGCCTGTTTATTAGGGGAACACATGGTTGAAACCGAGTTGTTATTGAGCACTATTGCACAAGACTATGATTATACTGAGGAAAAACAACAGTAATGTTTATTGATATTGACTGTAAGCAAGAAAAAAAACATAATCAAAACACCTACGGAGATTGTTTTATGTCTAAACGATATCCAGAAAGAGGTGAATTAATTGCCGTGTTATCTGATGGGTTAGGAAGTGGAGTTAAGGCAAATATCCTTGCATCAATGACTGCAACTATGCTTTTAAAGTTTGTTGAAGCAGGAAGAAGCATTAAAAGAACTTGCGAAGTCGTTATGAACGCATTACCAGTGTGTAAGGTTCGCAAAATTAGTTATTCAACATTTTCATTAGCTTTGTGCAACGAAGATGGAAATGTAAAGGTTGTAGAGGAAGGAAATCCGCAATTTGTATATATAAGTGACGGTAAAGTTATTGAGCCGGAATTTACAGTTATTGATTCAGAAACTTTTACTAATCGACACATGCATATTTATAAGATGAAATTAAAAATGGGAGATAGATTGGTTTTTTGTTCTGATGGTGTAACTCAAGCAGGACTTGGAAATCCGGAGTTAAAATTGGGATTAAGAAGAAGTGGGCTTATAAAATGTTTATTGGAAAGAATTTCTGAAAATCCTGATATATCAAGTAGTGATTTGTCAGATTACGTTGTAAGATTAGCAAAAAACACAGAACCTGGCAGAGAAGCGAAAGATGATATTTCTTGTTGCGTTATACATTATAGAGAACCAAGAAAAGCATTGATTTTTACAGGTCCTCCTTATCATATGGAAAAAGATAGAGATTATGCTTTTGAATTTAAAAATGCAGATGCTAAAAAAGCAATTTGTGGTGGAACGACGGCGAATTTAATTTCTCGAGAATTGAATGTTCCTGTTAGGTGTGATATAACAAAAAGTGTAGGAAAATTGCCTGCTGTTTCTAAAATGGAAGGTGTAGATTTAGTTACAGAAGGAATTTTAACCTTAACTAAAACTTATGAATATTTAGAAAATGGTTTTAGGGATAAAGAAAAAAACGCCGCTTATGAACTTATGGAATTTTTATTAAATAGTGATTGCATTGAGTTTATGGTTGGTGCAAAATTAAATCAGGCACATTATGATCCAAACTTGCCAATTGAAATAGAAATTAGAAAAAATATCATCAAAAAAATGGCAAAGATTTTGGAAGATAAATATATCAAAAAGGTAATTGTGAGATACATATAAGGAGACAACATGAGTAAAATCCAAGTAAAAATTTGTATGGGAACAACTTGTTTTGTAATGGGTGCAGCAGCGTTACAAGAATTAGTTGAAATACTCCCAGAAAAATATCCGGATAAAGTAGAAGTTTCAGGCGTAACTTGTTTGGAGCTATGCTCAGATGAATCAAAATATACAAACGCACCTTATGTTATGGTAAATGACGAGGTGATTTCTGATGCAACAATTGATAAAGTTATTAAACATGTAGAGAGATTATTGGAAAATGGACAAGAATAACCAAACAGCACATTTAAAAAGAGAAATTTTAGTAAGAACTATTAAAGCATTTTTCTCTGATAATTTTGAAGAAAACACTAGATTAATTCCTTATGATATGAGACCAAAAGGAAGTGAAGTTCCTTATCGTTGTTGTATACACAAGGAAAGAGACGTTATTAGACACAGAATTATTGCAGATTTAGGTCTTTCAATGGAAACATTTGACGAAAGAGCATTGATATCTGATTATGCAAAACAGGCAAAGGAAAGAAAAGAAGTTGAAAAAGAGGTTCTAACAGTGTTAGAATCAGCTTGCCAAGGATGTGTTCCTAGCCGTATGTTCGTTACTGATTTATGCCAAGGTTGCGTTGCTAGACCTTGTGTAGAAAGTTGTAAATTTGGGGCAATATCTATTCAAAACGGACGTTCTGTAATAGATGGTTCAAAATGTAAAAACTGCACAAAATGTATGCAAGTTTGCCCATATCATGCAATTGTAAAAATCGTAGTTCCTTGTGAGGATGCTTGCCCAGTTGGTGCTATTGAAAAAGATGCTAGCGGGCATGCAACAATTGATTTTGATAAATGTATTACTTGCGGCAGATGCGTAGCGTCTTGCCCATTTGGTGCAATTCATGAAAAATCACAAATTATTGACATTCTAAACAGAATGAAAGAAGGTAAAAAAGTTGTTGCAATGATAGCACCATCTATCGCTGGACAGCTTCCTGGTACTTTGTATCAACTTCATACTGCTCTATTAAAAGCAGGATTTAGCGAAGTTATTGAAGTTGCAGAGGGTGCTGATATTACTGCAGTTAATGAGGCAGCTGAGTTTAAAGAAAGATTGCACGAAGGCGCAACTTTTATGACAACTTCTTGTTGTGCCGGTTATAATAATTTAATTGCGCAGCATTTGCCAGAAATTAAGCCTTTTGTTTCTACAACAAAAACACCAATGTACTATACGGCTGAAATTATGAGAAAAGAACAACCTGACTCAATTTTAGTTTTTCTTAGTCCTTGTGTTGCTAAGCGTCGTGAAGTTCAAGATAATCCTAATGTTGATTATCTGATGAGTTATGAAGAAATGGGTGCATTGTTTATTGCAAAACAAATTGATGTTGCAGCTCAGGAGCCAACTCCATTTAGAAAAGAAAGTTCTAAAGAAGGCAGAAACTTTGGCTTTATCGGTGGTGTTGCAAAATCAGTTGAAGTTGCTGATCAAGGTCAAACAGAAATCAAACCTTATATTATTAACGGTTTGAATAAACAAAGCATTCGTGAACTCAAAAACTTTGCAAAAAAAGGTGAATGTGAGCATGGAAACTTAATTGAAGTTATGTGCTGTGAAGGCGGATGTGTCGGTGGAAATGGTTGCATCAATAATGCTAAAACGGCAACAAAAATGATTAATGACTTCACAAAAGACTCTAAGCCATTGAGAGAATCAGCTGAAAAAAACTCATAAGATTATTGAAAATAAGTAAAAATGTCCGTGTTAGTTTATGCTACATGGACATTTTTTATGTAATGTTAATTATCATTTAATTGTGTTTCATTTGACTAGCAATTTGTTGAAAAGAACTCTTGTAAATATTGCTTTTTCACCTTAATGTCTTTTTAAAAGTGACATGCCTTTTTTCTTTTAGGAATTTTAATTGTCAACAAAAATTTTTCAAAATTGTTACCTAATTTCATTAAATTTGCTTCATTAAGTTTGTAAATTTTAATTTTTATAAGTAGTTATTGACTTAGAGTTAATTGTAACAATTTTTGTATAAAAATTTGCTTGAATATAAAGATTAAAAGAGTATTATGAATACAAGAAGTTAAGGGAAGTAGAAAAAAGGATTTGTCGAAAGGAGTGATGGCATAGCTGTTCGGGAATAGGGAATGAGAAGGAACACGCAATAAACATTCAAGTATCGTTAAATGTATCGGGAAATTAGAGAAAGAAATGAGTAGCACAGTAAGTGCGATATGTATGAAAAAGACTATTAAATAAAAAGATTTAAGTTAATAAAATTTGGGAGTAGAGGTTGTTAGGGGAATAAAATATTCTAGATTAAATCCGGATTAATTCCGGATTTTTTTTTTGTAAATTAAAGTGTAAAAAAGATTTTTATGTGTTATGATAAACTAAGTTAGTTAATTATTTTGAGTTTTAATGAGTCTGTATGAGTGAACATGTTAATAAATATATAACGGATGTTGCGCTACCTATGCGCGAAATATTTAAAGATATGGCTAAATATACGCCATCTAAATTGTGTGGGTTATTGGGAAACACAATATTGGTTCCTATATATACAAACCTTTTATCAAGAGAAGAATATGGGGTTTATACGGTATCGGTAGCGGTACTGTCTTTTTTGTGTATTCTTTTTTCTGATTGGGTTGGATTAAGTGGACTTAGATTTTTCCGTGAACACCAACTACAAAACCAAATTTCAAAATATTTATCAATATTAGTAATGTTATTAACAACAAATATAACGTTGTTGTTTATAGTAGCTTTTATTTTTAGGCATAATTTTTATGAATTCTTTAAAATCCCACCAAGTTTATTTATGGGCATAGTATTTTTAACAATTCCTGTTGCTATTAGAGCATTATTATTCCAAATTCTAAGAGCTCAAATTAAACCTAGTGCGTTTACAATTTCAACTATTATTAATCAAATTATGACGATTTCAATTTCTGTTTTGATTATAAAATATCTGCATTTAGGTGGTGTTTCTATATTATGGGGTATGGCAATTTCAATTTCATTAATAGATTTACTCTTAATTTATCAAAGTAATATTTTAAAATATTTTAAATTAGAACCAATTTCTTGGGCTACACTAAAATCCATATTTAAATATGGTATTCCAATCGCAATAGCTTCAGCTAGTATGTGGTGTATAACAAAAAGCAATACCCTTATAACCCAACAATTAGAAGGCTTTGAGTCTGCTAGTATTGTAGGTGTGGGGTATAGTTTAACGTTTCCTATATTAATGACATTTTTTGCAATATTTACAATTGCATCATTCCCAAGAATTATAAATATGTATGAAGATAGACGCGATGTTAGACCAATAATTTCTAAAATCACTGGTTATTTTCTATTAGTAGCAATGCCATTAGTTGCTCTTTCAGCAGTTTATGCAAAAGATATAACTCTATTGGCTAACGCAAAATTTCAAGAAGCTTATGTTTTAATTCCTTATTTAGCCGCAGCTTGTTTCTTTTTATCTCTAGCAGAATATACAACAATGCAATATTTATTATCAAAGAAAACGTATATTAATACAATAATTAAAGTCGTTTCTGGATTAATAGGGGTTGCGCTAAACTATATTTTAATATTAAAAATGGGAGTTGTAGGTTCTGGAATTGCAACATTAATCGCAAATATTCTTTATTTTGCATTGAGTTTGATAATAGTTATGCCAAACTTGGAATGGAAAGTTCCTTATTGTAGATTAATGCAAATTGCAATAACATTTATTCCTGTAAGTGGTTTATGTTATTTTCTAAAAAATTATACAACTGTACACCCATGGATACAAATGACTATTTTACTTATAGTGTATTTTGCTGTATTCTGTATTATAAGACTTTTTAGAAAAGATGACAGATACGTGATTTAAAGGCAATAATATGATTAAAAATATTTTATTTGTTTTTGGAACAAGACCTGAGGTGATAAAATTAGCTCCAGTTATTTTGGAGTTAAAAAAACACCCCAACAAATATAATGTAATTATATGCAATACAGAACAGCAAAAAGAGCTATCAAATCAAACTTTATCTTATTTTGGATTAAGTGCGAATGTTAGCCTTGATGTAATGAAAGAAAACCAGTCTTTAGCAGGTGTACAAGCTAGAATTTTAAACAAATTACAAGATGTTTTTGATACAAATAAAATTGATGCAACTATTGTTCAAGGTGATACAATTTCAGTTTTAACTGGGGCTTTGGTTAGTTTTTATAATAAAGTGCCAATATTTCATGTAGAGGCAGGATTACGCTCTTATGATATGTTAGAGCCGTTTCCTGAAGAAGCAATGCGTCAAATGACTTCGCGAATTACAGAGTTGCATTTTGCGCCAACAGAAGTTAATAAAAGCGCATTATTAAAAGAAGATATAGACGAACAAAAAATACATGTTGTAGGCAATACTGTTGTTGATGCACTTTTTTGCTTGTCAGATGAAATAATAGAACAGGCTAAAAAATATTTTGAAGAAAAAGACGTAAAAATTGATGATAATTTAGTTTTAATTACAGCTCATCGTCGAGAAAATCACGGAGAAAGGATAGATAGAATTATTGAGGCGATAAAATATTTAGCGCAAAAATATGATAATCATACTTTTGTCATTCCTGTTCATCCAAACCCAAATGTAAAAGATAAAATTCATGCCAGATTAAGTGAAATAAAAAATGTAAAATTACTAACTCCACTTGATTATCCAATGTTAGTTTATTTAATGAAAAATGCAAAATTGATATTAACAGATTCTGGTGGAATTCAAGAAGAAGCACCTTCGTTTGGCTGCCCAACTTTAGTTATGAGATATGAAACAGAACGTACAGAAGGCGTTGAAGCTGGTGTTTCAATGCTTGTTGGTGCTGATTATGACAAAATAATTTTTGAAAGTGAAAAGATTTTATCACAAGAAAAAACAAAAACTCGCTTTGATGTAAAGAAAAATCCTTATGGAGATGGACAAACAAGTGAGAGAATTGAAAAATTAATAAATAACTTTTTCAATAAAATTTAGCGGCACTCTTCTATAATTTCATCTAGCTCTTCTTTTGAAAAGATATATTTTTCATCATTACTAGAAAATGTAAAATCTTGCGATAGAGCATTTGCTTCTTCAAAAGTTTTTTTAGGCAAAATAACGTATCTATCGCTTAATTCATAGGTTTTTTGAACTTCAGATTGGGTAATTAAATCCTCATGAATTTTTTCCTCTTTTTGAGCGCCTATAATTTTAATTTTAGCTTCAGGTGCAGTTTGTTTTGCTAAATCAATAATTTTAGCACTTTTTAATTTAGGTATAAATATTTCTCCACCATGCATAATTTCTATGCTGGATAAAACTTGTTTTGCAGCTTGTTTTGGAGAAATAAAAAACCTAGTCATATTTTCATTAGTAACAGTTAATTCTCCTGTCTTTTTTTGTTCTTCAAAAAGAGGTAAAACGCTACCTCTACTACCTAAAATATTCCCCATTCTAATTATTGAAAACAATTGTTTATCAGATGTTTTTTGGTTAGCATTTTGAACTAAATTTTCTGCCAGTTTTTTACTTCTTCCATAAAAATTTTCAGGATTTGCGGCTTTGTCTGTACTAATAAAAATAAATCTTTCAACATCGGTTTGCATTGCTGCTTTTACAAGATTTGATGTGCCAAAAAAATTGGTTTTTAGTGCTTCGTCTTTATTTTCTTCACAGATAGAAACATGCTTCATTGCTGCTGTATGTATAACAACATCAACATTTTTAAGAATGTTATTAACTCTAGTTTCATCTCGAATATCTCCAATAACAAATTTTATTGGCGCATTTTTGGGAAGATTTTGCTTCATTTTATATTGTTTATATTCATCTCTAGAAAATACTACAATTTGCTTTGGTTTGTAATTTTGTAAAAGTTCTTTTATCAAGGCATTCCCTAAAGTTCCAGTTGCGCCAGTTATTAAAATTGTTTTGTTATCTAAATTATAATTTTTAGCTGGCAATCCAAGATTTTTTATATTAGAAGTAAAGCTAACAATATTGTTGTATGAAGGTAAATTTATCGAGGGATATCTTTTTAACTCAGCAAAAGAATTATTGTTAGTATTTAAATTAACAATAGGATAAAAACTATATTGTTTAATCAAATCTATTTTCATAATTATTTAAAACGTATAAAAATATTTTTTGCTACTTTAAGTGAGAATATAATTCTGTGCTCAAATATCTTTCACCAAAATCTGGCAAAATAACAATAATCATTTTATCTTTATTTTCCGAACGTTTTGAAACTTCTATTGACGCCCACATTGCAGCCCCGCCAGAAATTCCAGCAAGGAGCCCTTCTTTTTCGCCAAGTGCTCTTGCTGTGTTTATAGCATCATCATTAGAAACTGGAATTATTTCATCAATAAGGCGTACATCACAATTTTGTGGGATAAACCCAGCACCAATCCCTTGGATTTTATGCATTCCTGCGCTTTGCCCTGATAAAACAGCGCTGTCTTTAGGTTCTACGCCAATTATTCTAACAGAAGGATTAAACTTTTTTAACGTTTTAGCTATTCCAGAAATCGTTCCACCTGTTCCAATTCCCGCTACAAAAATATCTACTTTCCCATCTGTATCATTTATAATTTCTAATGCCGTTGTGTTTTCATGAGTTTGAGGATTTGATGGGTTTGAAAACTGTTGAGGAATAAATGAATGTTCATTTTCTCTAGCAAGTTCTTGTGCCTTGTCAATAGCGCCCTTCATACCAAGTTCACCTTTAGTTAGTACAACTTGTGCGCCGTATGCTTTAACCATTAATTGGCGTTCTATACTCATAGTCTCAGGCATTGTAAGAATTAATTTATAACCCTTCACAGCACATGCTAAAGCCAAACCAATACCAGTATTTCCGCTTGTTGGTTCTATAATAACTGATTTGTTAGGAATGATTTTTCCTTCTTTTTCTGCAACCTCAAGCATATTTAGAGCAACTCTATCTTTTATAGAATGAGCTGGGTTAAAAGATTCTAACTTAGCTATGATTGTTGCATTTCCATTTTTGTTTAATTTATTTATTTTAACTAGTGGAGTTTTACCTATTAAATCAGTTATTTTTTCTGCTATTTTCATATACTAATCCTTATTTTTTATTTTCTTTTTCCCATTTTAAACTGTTCCCTCTACTCATTTCAATAGTTCTACCTATTGATAAAAGTTTTTCTTTTATATTATGAGGATTTGCACTTTTTTTATCGGGATAAATATTATATTGTTGTCTGAAATTCTCTGTTGTCATATTGAGCATAACAACATTCGCTCCGGCTTGAAGTGCTAATTTCTGTCCATCTTTATGCAAAGTTTCCATTGCAGTAGTTGCTGGAATATTTATTTCTGGCATTAAAAGACGAGTTAAAGCCATCACTTTGAGCGCTAGATTGAAATCACCATTTAAGTATCTAGCCAAAGGGGTTTGTGGATGTGAAATAAATGGACCAATTCCTATCATATCCGCATCAATTTCTTTAAAAAATAAAATATCATTTGCTAAAGACTCTATTGTTTGATTAGGTAAACCGACAAGACTACCTGTTCCTAGTTCATAACCTAATTTTTTTAAATCTTTTAAACAATTAACTCTGTTTTCAAAACTTGAATTTGGATGCATTTGTTTATAAAGCTCTTTATCTGTTGTTTCTATTCGTAACAAATACCTATTTGCACCAGCTTCTTTATAGGCTTTATATTCTTCATAAGATTTTTCACCTATACTTAACGTCAACGCTACATCAAATTTTTTAATTTCTTTAATCAAATCAATTAGCCTAGCGTGCGGATATGAGCGAGTTTCACCTGACTGAAGAACAATTGTTTTATACCCAAAATAAACAGCATTTTCTACACATTTTAAGATTTCATCTTCTTCTAAACTATATCTTTGTATATTTTTATTTGAATAGCGTAACCCACAATATAAACAATCTTTTGCGCAAACATTTGAAAATTCAATTAAGGCTCTTAAAAAAATTTCAGCACCAACGTACTTTTCTCTTGTTTTATCCGCTAATTTAAAAATTTTATCCGTTATGATGACATCCTTGCAAGACAAAAGAGAAATAAGTTCATCTTTCATTAAATTATTTGTTTCTTGTGCTTTTAATAATAAATTTTTCATATGTCTATTATAAAACTTCTTTTCTTTTTATGCACGCAATTATTTTGCTTATTATGAATTTCACAAATCTTAACAATACATTTATTAAAAAGCAATTATTTACCTTTAGAGGTTTTATGTAAACGTGATGAATATGCTTTCTCAAAAAATGAATAACATGATACCAACATTTGGCTCAAGACTTCCCTTGAATTATAAAACTGTCGAAAAAGTTGTACGCGATTATGCAAACAAAGGTTATCAAAGTGCAACTTATTTAAATGATGTACGATACGGTTCAAATGATAATTTTATAAATGATTACCACAAAGGGTTAGCAATGTTGAAAGCTGCGGAAGCTCATACTGGGATAATGCGATACCGTAGAGAATTTTCATCTAATCTCAAATGTAAAGGGAATGATGATTATATGACCCTTTTATCTAAAATTATAGACAAAGTAAAATTGTTAAATTGTGGAGAATCCGCAGAATTAATCCATCATGCGTTGTCTAAGTTAAAAATACCATGTCGTATTGTTTCTGATAAAACAATGGATCATGTTTTTGTTGTTGTTAACAGAACTAAACCATTTACCAATTATAAACAGGCAAAATCTGGAGAATTCGTTGCTGATTTGTGGCTTAAAAAGACGTATAAAAGTGTAAATGAGGCGTTTGTTGATTTTAAAAGACTTTTTGATGTTACCCACAAAAATGAGCTTGAAGATATAACAGATAGACCGTTTAAATATTCTTTAATGCGTCCATTGACAGAAGAAGAAAAATTAAGTAATGAAAATGCGCTAAATCGATTATTTAAAAACATTGCAGTTCTTCGTCAAGAAGTTAGTTATGAAGGTAAAGCACTAAAGAAAAGTACAAACCACATACAAGGTCGAAATAAATGTCAAGTCAAACGTTGTTTTGAAGAAGATTTTGACGAAACAATTAATCGAATGGACTTACGTAGGCAATCTTAAAAACATGTTAAATATAAGTTTTAATCCAATACATAGTTCTAACGTTTCTTTTGGCGCTCGATATCCTCTTAATTATTTAACAGTAGAAAAGATAATAAAAAAATATACAAGTCTTGGACTCAAAAGCGCAACTGACTTAGAGATGCGTTTTCCTAATCCATTAGAAAAAGATATATCATCCCAAAAAGAATTTTTTGTTAATAATAGTAATCAAAAAATATACCTAGATAAAAATAACAAAATCATTGATGGTTATGTAAGAAAAAAACAACTATTAACACAAAAAATATGTAGTATTCAAAATTTTATTGAATATTATAGAGCAGAAATCTTACCTAAATTGTATTTTAAATCAGAAGATGATTATTTTTTGGCTATGCAACATATAGTAAAAAAACACGGCTTTGCAAATTGTTTTGAATGTGCATCATTAATGCATTTTGAGTTAAATAAATTAGGAATTCCTAATCGAATGGTTCAAGATTTAGATATAGATCATTGTTTTGTTGTTGTTAATAGAAACACCCCTTTTGTTTCTTACAAAGATAAAAAACATGGAGAATTTGTAGCAGATTTATGGCTAAAAAAAACTTACAAAAGTACACAAGAAGCACAAATAGATTTTAATAATAGACTAGACAAAGTAAGCAATTGCAATTTATTAATAGACTCATCAGCTTGTTCTGAAAACATTTTAAATAGACCTTTAACTAAAAAAGAAAAGGAATATAATGAAAAGCTATTAAGTTCATTGACTGATGATTGGAACTTTTTAGAAAAATATTCAAAAACTGCGCTTATAAATGGAAAATTTGAAGAATTTAAAACAACTTCTTCTGAAGAAATAATTAAAAAATATTCTGACGACTTGTCTAGATTGCATTATTACTACGCAAGAAACAGAAGAAAAAATAAAATTACATGATAATATTTATATATGACTAAAAATGTTTATATACATATTCCATTTTGTGTAAAAAAATGCAATTACTGCGCATTTACTTCTTATAATAAGATACAATTGAAAACCAATTATGTTAACGCGCTACTTAAAGAAATAAAAACAAATTACAAAAATGAAGAATTAGATACCCTCTATTTTGGAGGGGGAACGCCATCTTTATTATCAATTGAAGAAGTTAAACAAATAATTTCTTGCTTTAACTTTACCTCAAACACAGAAATAACTTTTGAAGTAAATCCTAATAAGTTAAAATTTGAATATTTACAAGCAATAAATTCTTTAGGTGTTAATAGGTTAAGTATTGGCGTACAAACATTTGATGAAAATATTTTAAAAATAATTGGCAGGTTGCATACTCCTCAAGACATTGAAAACGCAGTAAAAAATGCTAAATTAGCAGGATTTAAAAATATAAGTTTAGATTTAATCTACGGACTTCCAACTCAAACATTGGAAAATTTTAGTGACTCATTAAAAAAAGCTATTAATTTAAATATTGAGCACATTTCTTTATACGGACTAAAAATTGAAAACGGTACAATTTTTGCAATTAAAAAACCAAAAGAGTTGCCAGATGATGATTTACAAGCCGATATGTATTTATTAGCCAACAACATACTCCAAAATGCTAACTTTGAAAAATATGAAATAAGTAATTATTCAAAACAAGGTTACAATTCACGTCACAATTTGAACTACTGGAACGCAAACACTTATTATGGTTTTGGTTGCGGCGCTTGTGGTTATGAAAACAACCACAGATATGAAAATCAATCTGATTTAGAAAAATATATAGAAAATCCATTACTTAAAACTGATAAATATAAATTAACTCAGCAAGAAAAAATTGAAGAAACAATTTTTTTAGGTTTTAGAAAAGCTTCAGGTATAGATTTAAATTCATTAAAAAATCTTTATGATTATGATTTTGAAAAAAGACATAAAAAAACAATAGAAAAATATATCAATACAAAACACATTATAAAAACGCCAAAAGGCTATGCATTTAGCAATGAAGGTTTTCTTGTTAGCAATGAAATTTTATGCGAATTTTTAGCCTAAAATTTAAAAATTCGTAAATTTAATCACCAATATAGTTTTTCAAATTTTTTGAAATAGTTGAATTTCTGCAAAGTTTTTTTAGTTTACTAATCGCACGGTTTTCAATTTGTCTTATTCTTTCACGAGAAACGTTATATCTAGAACCAATTTCTTCTAATGTTTTCTTTACACCATCATCATCCAAACCATAACGCATAATTAATACATCGCGTTCTTTGGGACTCAATTGATTTAACATTCTTCTAACATCAGTAAGCAAACTATCATTTGTAACTTTTGTATCCGGTGATAAAGTTGATTCATCAACAATTAAATCACCAAGTTTTCCATTATCATCCTTTGATGTTGTAGGGCTTTCAATACTAATTGTATCTTGAGCTGATTTGATTAAAGAAGCTAACTTGCTCATAGAAATGCCCAACCTTTGGGCTACATCTTCTCTTGATGGTGCAACACCATTTTCTGTTGTTAAATCAATTGTAGCTTTTTTAATTTTACTAAGCATTTCAATCATATGAACAGGCAATCTAATCATTCTAGACTTATCTGCGATAGCCCTTGTTATAGCTTGCTGAACCCACCAAGTCGCATAAGTTGAAAACTTATAACCTTTAGAGTAATCAAATCTTTCAGCGGCTTTCATTAAGCCCATATTTCCTTCTTGAATTAAATCAAGAAATGATAAACCTCTTCCTATATATTTTTTTGCAATACTTACAACTAATCTCAAATTTGCATTAATTAGCTTGTTTATTGCATTAGTATCTCCATTTTCCTTGATTTTTTTAGCAACTTCTAGCTCTTGCTCAGCATTCAATAAAGGGATTTTTCCAATTTGTTGCAAATAAATTTTAACAGAATCATCAGTATTAATCGATGCAAGGTTTTCACCAGTTTTTACCGGTGCAATACTAAGTATCTCATCTTCTTCGTCAGCATTTACGTCATCGCTTAATGCTTCTGTATTTTCCTCTATTTCTTCATTTTTATTAATCATATTTTTTATTTTATTTGACATGCCAAATCTCCAATTAATATTATATATTAAGATTTGATTTTTGCATAATTTGCCTTGTTGCTTCATATATCAAAATACTTGTTGCATTTGATACGTTCAATGAATTAAATTCATTAAACATGGGAATTTTGACTAAAAAATCAGCTTGTTTTATCAATGTTTTAGAAACTCCTGAATGTTCAGCGCCCATAATAATGGCAAAATTCATGCCTGTGTAATCAACCTCAAAATAATTATCTTTTCCATCTGCTTCTGCTGCAATTACCCAGAAGTTGGATTTCTTTAAATCGTTTACGGTATTTGAAAGGCTATTAACTTTGATTATATCTATGTAGTTAATAGCACCGGCTGAAGTTTTTTCAACAGTTGCAGAACACAATGTTGAGCGATGTTGAGAAACAATTATCGCATCAAAACCAGCACATACTGCAGTTCTAGCGATTGCGCCTAAATTGTGTGGATCTTCTACTCCATCCAATATAATTACTTTTTTATATTGATTTTTCGCAGGCTTTTCTAAAAAATCATGAAAATTGACATAATCAACTGGTGAAACAAACGCAACAACACCCTGATGATTAACTTCTTTGTATTGTACAAATTTCTCTTTTGGAACAAATTGAAACATCACATTATTTTCTTTAGCAAATGAAATTATGCTATCAATTTTTGTATCCTTATTCAAACCTTTAGATATAATTATTTTATTAATAGAACGATTTTTATTCTTTAATAATTCTAATACTGCATTTTTACCATAAATAATGTTCAAATTTTCCATAATTATCCTATAAATGTATTAAGATTTTTTTCAAAATATATTATACAATAAACTAGTGTATAATATAACCATGGAAGTGTAAAAGTAGAAAAAGTTTATGTTAAGCAATATTTTATCTAAAGTAAATTCAAAAAATAAAGAATTTGTAGGTGTATCTCTCAGTCAAAATGGGTTGTTGGAAATAATACAAACCAACAGAATTGATAAAACTGTACAAAAATATACAAATAGATTTGTTAATTATAATCCAATTAAACGTGAAATCGAAAGTTATGATACTTTTAGAATGGAATTGGAAGCAGGATTGGAATCATTAGAGCTCAATCCTAAAGATTGTAATATTATTTTGGCATTACCAAGTGTTTTGTTTGGAATAAGTTCAAGTTTACCAAGTTTGATAACAGAGCCAGAACAAATCAGCAGTGCCCTTGTATCGGAAGCAGAAGATGCTGCCTACATATTTAAAAACGAAGACCCTGTTATTAGCTGGCAAAAAATCGGAGAGCAAGGTGAATTTCAAAAAATAGCCTATACAGCTATTCAAGATTCAGTATTAAAAGAACTAAAAGAGGTAATTGAATCTATTGGGGCTACCTTGGTTTCAGTTCAAAACGCGCATTCAACGTTAATTGGCGGGTTGAGCTTTTCTGGACGTTTAGCAAATTTTATTCCTAAAGATAGCCAATATTGGAATATGTTAATAATTACGGGATCTAGTTTTTCTATATTCAATTTTAATGAAAGTATTTTGGAAAACTACTATGAAGAACCACTAGCGGTAAAATCCTATAGTCCGTCAGAAGTTTATACATCAATTGCGGCTATGGCGAGTGTGGCTTTACAAAATTTTGCTGGAAATAAAATACTTATTGTTTCAGAAACCGATGATATTTCTGCAGAAGTTATGGCGACAAAAATCACTGGCGAGACATATTATATCGAGCAAAATAAATTCCAACAAAACCCTATCATTGAACATAGCTTGGACATTCTGCCAAGCTTGGTATCTCAAATATCTATTTCCGCGATAGGTGCATCTGTTGATTATGCGGATGGAAATCCATTAAAATTTAATTACCTTGAAATAGCAGAAGGGTTTAAGGTTGTAGAAACACCAGATATCATAACTATCGGTAAAAAATCTTTTGAACTTACAACAGCTAAAGCAAAAAATATTACTATTTTGGTTGTTCTTGTTCTGGCAATTATTTTAGGTGCATTGTACGGCTTGGGTAACTTTTTATCAGGCACGGTTTCTGGAGAAATCAATAAATACACCAAAAAAGAAAAAGAACTTCAAGAAGAATTAAAACAATATACAAAAAAACCTGAGAAAAAAATTAATGTTTCAACATCTATAGAAAGCATAATGAATGCAAATAGAAAAAAAATGTTGTATTATGATGCGCTTTCATATGGAATTCCCGACAAGTTATGGGTTGAATATTTTGAAATCGGTTCCAATGGAGAAATTGCTATAAATGGTATAGCAATGAATAGTAGTGACATTACTTCATTTTTGAAAGGTATTCGCGAAGTTTCAGGAGAAGCAGAAGTATCGTTATCTAAATTATCAATAATAAATGAAGAAGATATTTTGAATTTGAACGGACAAGACTTGTATTCTTTTCAGCTCACATCTGGTTCTTATGGAAGTGTCGAAACGCCTGTAACTGAGCAGGTGCAAGAAGAAGAGCAAACTAAATCTCGCTCGTCAAGAAGATCAAGAAAAAAAAGCACGCCTCCAGCGGGACTACCATCTTTAGCACCACCGGTGCGAATTTTAAACAACTAGGAGATTAATCGTGAATATTATTTTAAAAAAATATGGTATATTTATCGTCGCTATAATAGCAGTTTTGGTTTTAGGCATAAAATTTATAATTCCACCTTTTGAAACATATTTTACTGCACATTCAAAAGTCGCAGATAAAAAAGAAAAAATTAATGATTTAAAAAACAAGATAGAAGCTGCTAAAATTGCAAAACAAAAAGCGGAAGCTAAAAAAGACGAACCTAAAGAAACAAAATTGATATATGAATCACAATATAATTCTTCTGATATAAATATCAATTTAAACGGAATGTTAGATACTGTATTGGAATTGGCTAAACAAGCTGGTTTGAAAGTAAAAACAATCGAGTTTAAATCGTTGCCAGAAAGTGATGTTATCATTCAAAATCATTCTGCAGAGTTAGCGGGTTCAATGCTAGCAGCGCAATTTATTGGAAATTATACTCAATTTCAAACTTTTATGAGAGATATATATAGACATCAATATTTAATGGGTATTACTAATTTTAAAATAACTCCATACGAATTTGATAAGAAAATACTTATCATTGATATGTCTTTATCTTTATATTTGAAAAAATAATTTTAATTTTATTTTTCTCTTTTTTAGGGTAAAATATTACCAAGGAGAGAATTAGATGAATTCATTAAAAAATAAAGAAGAGCAGTACAAATATTTTTTAAAATATAACCAACCTCAAAAAAGCAATAAATTAAATACTTTTTTTTCGGTGATTGGTATAGCTATTTTTGGTTTTTTATGCGCATTCGTCTTTTATGCAACATTTATAAATGTCCCAAGGGTTAATATGGAAGGTAACGACATTCCTTCTGTAGAAAAAATTGTCATAAAAAAGGAAAAGAAAAGATTTAATTTGCCGTTATTTAATCACCGACAAAATATATTAATATTAGGCGTGGATTCCAATGGAGATAATACAGATCCTTTCTTAAGTACGCGTTCTGACACAATTCTTGTTGCTAATATTGACCCATCAAATCACTCCATAAATGTAATTTCAATTCCTCGTGATAGCAAAGTTTACTTGGCAGATGGAAAAGGTGTACAGAAAATTAACCATGCTCACGCACTTGGCGGAATAGAGCTTACTAAAAAAACAATAGAAGAAACATTAGGTATCAAAATAGACAGATATATTGTAATTAATGCTAAAGGCGTCAGAGAACTAGTTGATGTAATTGGTGGAATCCCTGTATATATAGAAAAACCACTTAACTACGATGATTACGCAGGAAAATTACATATCCATTTACAAAAAGGCGAACATTTATTAAATGGACAACAAGTTGAGGGATTTTTAAGATTTAGACATGATGGATTAGGTGATATAGGCAGAACTTCTAGACAACAATGGTTTTTAAAAAGCTTAATTGAAACACTAAAAACGCCAGATATTATACCTCAAATCCCAGAAGCCTTAAAAATAGCTATGACATACATAAAAACAGATATGACGTTATATGAGCTTTCTCATTTAGCAGTTTTTGCAAGAGATATAAATTTAGATACAGTTGAAGTTGCAACATTACCTGGGGGACCTTCCACAAAAGGAGTCATAAGTTATTGGATACTTGACCCCGAAAAAGTTCAAGAAACTGTGGATAGAATGATTTATCGAGTAAAACCTGAAAAAATTGAAAATTTATCTGTAGGCATTATATACAATAACGCTAATGAAAATATAGCGCTTGAAGTTAAAGATAAACTTGAAAACCTGGGAATTGAAGTAACTTGTACAGGCAAAGGCAAATTGCCTCATTCTCAGATAATTGCTCATAAAAAAGGAGTAACAGTAGAAGAAATTGCAAAATTAAAAAAGAAAATCCCTGAAATTCAAAATATGCAATTTGTTTTTGACCCAACAAGACAGTTTTGCATAAGAAATGATTTCACTATTATATTTTCCGAACAATAATTTAAATAGGAGTTAAATAAATGTTAAAAGCCATAGTTGAACGCTCAAGTATAAGACGATATACAGATGAAGTTATCAAACAAGAAGATATTCAAAAAATATTAGAAGCAGGCAGATTAGCGCCATCTTGGATGAATGTTCAGCCTTGGCATTTTATCAGTATTCAAAACCAAGAAACAAAAGACTTATTGTGTGCATTATCATTTGGACAAAAACAAGTTAAAAATGCTTCCCATGTCATTTTATGTCTTGCAGATGTTGGTGCATGGGATGATGCAAAGTTTAGAAAAGTTCTTCAAGGTAGAGGAAATACAGATGAACAAATTGATGCAATTTTCCAAAATGACACTTTGTATCCAAAACTTAAAGGCGATGAAAAAGTTTTATTAAGAACAGTTGAACAATGCAGCTACGCTATTTCTCATATGATTTTAGAAGCTGAAAATTTAGGAATTTCATCTTGCATAATTGGCGCATTGGGAAACGAATTAACTGAAAGCAATCAAGAGATTTATACTCAAATTAGAGAAAAATTAGGCATTCCTTCAAAAATGTATTTAATGTCAATGATAACTTTAGGATACAATGCAAATCCAGAACTTGAAATTAAAAAACTAAGAAAAGATTTTAATGAAATTGTTTCTTTTGAAAAATTTGGACAAACATTAAATTAGTTTAAAATTAAGAAGCATTTTTGTACTGATTTAAAACATCAACCCAACTATCCACAATTTGCACATCTTCTTTTAACGCACTTTGTGGAAGTCCGGCGTGATGTATTTTAGGTAACAAGTATTTTACATCATATTTTACTGGTGTATTCTTGTAATCATCAGTATCATTGCAAACAAAAACTTCGTTGCCTTTTTTATCTTTTTCAACCCCGACAATAGTTATCTCATGACCGTTAATCACACGATTATTAGAGTCTGTATGAGTATAACCAACTATTACATTTTCACCCATTTTCAAAGCTTCTTTAATATGCTTAAGAGTGTTTTCTTGTGGACATTCATAGCCTATAATTTTACCTGTGTCATCTAAAATTTGATAAGTCACAGAAATTTTATTTTTCCCTTCAGCAATAACTTCTGCCAAATTCTTTTCTATGTCGGTAAGTCCCCTATCATCAGGATTAAAAGACCCAGTTCTAATATCAGTAATTGAATTATATGTATGCTGAGAACCAATATTCATAAAAGTTGATTGCATCAATACATCTATAGGACTTCTTTCCCCATCATCTCTATATCTAGGAGAAGATTGAATTTGAGCTCGAACAAGAGCATTTTTATCTGGCGCCATCAAAACTTCAATATTATCCCAATTCAATTGTTTGTGTGGGACTTTAAATTCTTTCAACAACCACATCGCATCAACTGTCCCTGGTGCAATGTCTGTTAGTTTAATATTTTTAGTTACACTGTTTTTAGTTGAAGTTAAGCCTTCTGCCATTCTTGCGTATTCTGCTGGATTTTTGTGTGCCAAATTAAACTGGATACTTGCCGCAACACAAGAACTGGATACTACATTTAATAAATCTTTAGTTATTGGTTGAAACTTGGGCATTGTCCCATTTTGTTGCAAAGCTGATAAATAATTTGTTGGACTAGGTTCTCTTGTCGCATATTTAGACTGATTTGTCAAAATCTCATTTGCTATAGGGGTTGGAATATCTCCAAATTTTTGTGTAATTGCAAAAGGATTATCTATAGCTACAACAACATCGGATAACAACATTTTTACATCTAATCCTGCAGCCCTTTGGGTTGTTGCCATTTTATATAAATTATCTAACGTAGTTGATTTATCGTTAGAGTCTGCACTTAATAATTTACCATTTTTTAACAATGTGTTTAATTTAGTACGATTTGCAGAATTCAATAATCCTGCGACATAAGAAAATTTCTTTTGTTCATCTTGAGTTCGTAAAGTTGTATTTATTGCTATTTTTTGAGTCGAACCAAAAGATGAAATTTTGGGTGAATTTTGAAGAGAATACGCATTTGAATTTAATGACACTTTCAAAGTTGAATTATTATCAACTTCACTAGAGACATTTTTCTTAAATGCATTAATCTTTGCATTATTTGTGATATCAATTTGATTAATCAACTTTATAACCCGTTTTTAGATTACCCTTTCATATATTAATAAAACTACAAACATTGTAAAATTTGCCTTTTTTGAGATATATTTATATTAATATTTACAAAATTTAAAAAAGGAATTATTTTGCAACAAATTTTAGAAAAAATTAAACCCATGACAAGTGAAGAATTGCTTTTAGCAATCGATAGACTAACTAGGTTTAAATTTCCTGAAATCAAATACAATAGGGTTTTTAAAGAATTAATAGCCAAAAATCTTATCTGTCCTAAAATTAGTTTTAAGGAATACGAAAAATTAAGTGAAGATGAAATTTGTAAAATTATTGAAAATATTTTTAATTACTCAATAAAAAATTTAACTACTGAATTAAAAGAAAACAATTTATATAAAATAATTTTTGAACTAGAAAGTAATCTTTATAAAATCAATGATGCTACAAAAAAACTAATGCAAGCTAAAATTCCCTATGAAACAATATTACACCTTTATGAAAAAACGCATAACAATAATGATTTATGCAAAAATTTAAAAATTTTAAATGAATTTTTAAAAGAAAAAACAGCATTAAAAAAAATTAGAAAAAAACACAAAACAATGTTTCCTATTGAAAAAGTTGTAATTGCAGAAGGAATAACAGAAGAAATTTTATTACCCAAATTTGCCCAAATTTTAGATTATGATTTTGATGAAAATGGAATAATTGTAATCCCTGCTGGTGGTAAAAATCAAGTCGCAAAAGATTATATTAATCTAAAAGACAGACTAAAAATCCCTATCATAGTTTTATTAGACGCAGATGCCACTGAAATCGGACAAAAAATTTCTAATAAACTAAGAGAAATTGATAAATTAATTTTAATAGAAAAAGGTGAATTTGAAGATATTTTGCCTCTTACACTCTTAAAAAAAGCTATAAATTATCAATTTGTTAATATCTTTAGTATCTCTGAAACCGATTTTTCAAATGAAATAAGTAGGGTTAAAGATTTAGAAGAAATTTATAGAATTAATGGACTTGGAGAATTCAAAAAAGCTGAATTTGCACATATTATCGATACTATTTTAAACAACAATTCTCAAGAATATATCTCAAATGAAATAAAAAATATTATCAAAGAAATAATAGATGCTTAATTTTAAATAGTTTTTTTATAAATAGGAATAATACCAAATAAAGTCAATTTTTCTTTATATTTTCCTTTATGATATTTAATAAATGGCTTTATTAACCATTTTTTAGAGTTGTAGTTAAGGCTTTCTGGTAATTTTATACCATTTTCTTTAGCAAATACTTGTAACTCTTCCCTTACTTTTATAGAATCGCTTATTTTTTTAGATTGATTTGAATTTGATTTTAATATTGATGTATTTCGTTCAATGTAATGATAATATGTATTAGGAATACATATTATCATATTAGCTGCTAATATGGCTTTTGTTGAAAACATAACATCTTCATAATAAAGTCCGATTGGGAACATTAGGTGTTCTTGTTTTAAAAACTCCGTTCTATATAATCTGTTCCAAACGTAGAAGAAACGGCCTTTTCGGTCTTTTGCTACTTTTATTTTGTCTTTAGTAGTTTTTGCGCAAATTTGTTTTTTATACAATAAATTGAATCTTTTGTATTTTTTATGTTTTAAAATACTTGCTGCTGAAATGTCTGCATCGTTGTTTTTTGCAGCGTTGTAAAGCTTTTCATAGAAATCTAAATCAACATAGTCATCGCTATCTACAAATCCGATATATTCACCTTTCGCTATGTTTAAGCCAGAGTTCCTCGCCGCTCCTTGACCTTGGTTTTCTTGATTGACTATGATTATTCGGCTGTCTTGCTGTGCAAATTTTTCAATTTTTTCTAAAGAAGAATCCGTTGAACCATCATTGACGACAATAATTTCTATTTCTTTTAAGGTTTGATTAACCAAAGAGTCCAGACATTTTTCAATATAATCTTCAACATTATAAACTGGCACAATTATAGAAACTTTAGGCTGTTTTTTTATATTAAAAAGACTCTCGCTCACTTAAAAATCCTTGCTAATCCATACTCAATGTTTGAACATATTAACAAATATATAAGATAAAATCAACAAATTAACATTGCAACATTGTATATTTTGTGTGAGAGCAATATAAAATAATTTATCATATTTTTCGACAACCCAATAAAGCTATGGATTTTGGAATATTTTCAATTGCAGTGGGAACAATATTTTGAGCATTAAAAGAATAAACATAATCTTTTTCCCCGCTATTTGCGATAGGAACAGGACCAAGCCCACTAACGCTAAAAGCACCTGTAGCTTTTGAATAGTCTCTATCTCCAGCCCCTTGAACAGAACCCGTAATATTTCTTATTGCATCTTCTTCTGTTGAGCCAACAAGTATTTTTTTTGTTGTCCCTGTATTATTATGTTTTTTTGTTGAACCATTCCAACTATATACAGTGTAACTACCTGCAAATCTGGGGAACCTACCATTCCAGTTTTGACTGATTAGCTCCCATCCCTCAGGACAAGGGTTTGTCGTAGACTCAGCTTTTACTGTGCTATCGAAAAAAGCTATTGTGCCTTTTGGAACACCCGAAACATCAGCATTTTCCAACTCTTCAATGCGCTTGGACATTTCATCAAGGCTTTCTTCCAGCTCATTTATTCTGCTTAATAAATCTTGGTTTCTGCTATTTATTACCCTAAATTGAGTATCAGTCATATTTTGAGCCTTGATTTGTTTAGTTATCATAGGGGCAGCCATGCCAAGTGCTACACTGCCAATTAATAAAGCTATAGTTGCTTCTGCGACAGAAAAGGCTTTTCTTTTGTTTTTGTAGGTGTTTTTATGGAAAGAACTTGTTTTTTTATCATTCTTCTGTGAAACAGGAGAAATTATCGAGCAACCAATTGCTCCTTTCTCAACAGCTGCTTGTGTTTTTGACATATTTTATTATCTCCTTTTTCATCTTTTCTATCGTCTAAATATTATCAAATTTGAGGCTAATTGGCAATATTTTTTTGTGGAATTGGTGCAATAAATTGCACCATTAATATAATTTTTGTGGTGCGTCGTTTTGACGCACCACAAGGTTAAGCGAATGGGGAATAAATAAAATATTTTTTCACAAGACTTTACGACAGATGCTAAAATGGTTTCATAGTTGTTCATGATAATTTTTAACATAAATTTTTGAGCTGTAAGTTTGGAAACTTTTTTAATAAACGTAAAGTTTTTATACTAAAAAACGTATCATTTGTGAATTGTGATATAATTTTTTTATGAGGTTGTCGAGGATTTTAGTTTTAATAGCAGCTTTGAGTGTTGCATCGAGTGTTTATGCAGAGGTGATTAGGCTTGCACCTCAAGAGATTATTGAAGATTATCTTGATATTGCGGATAACTATGCTTTTTCAGGTGAATATCAAAAGGCGCTTGAATATATTGACATGGTTGTTCATTTTGAACCGCTTAATCCAACGGCTAAATATAAGCAAGCTATGCTTTTAACAACCTTAAGCAAAACAGATGAAGCTCGTGAAATCTTCGCAGAAGCAATTAGGCTAAATCCTAAGTTTGCGAATTCTGAATTAGCTGCTATGTTGCTCGAAAACGAACCTCAAAAACCAGTCTTTGAGCAATCTCAACAGGTTGAAGAAATCAGTGTAAAAACAACTTTTGATAATAATTTTGGTGAAGCAATTTCTCAAGCAAAAGAACCAGAACCATATAGTTCTGAATATTACAACCAACTTGGGCTTCAGTATATGAGCGAAAGCAATAACGAAAAAGCCTATGAATACTTTAAAAAAGCTGTTGAATTAGATAAAAAGAATTTTGATGCGTACAATAATCTTGGAATGTTTTTTTGGCAACAGGGTGAAAATAAACTAGCTCAAAAAACATTTAAAAAAGCTATAAAATTAAACCCTCAATCAACAAAACCTTATTTGAATTTAGCTTTGCTTTATAAAGAAATGCAAGATGATAGAAAATATTATGATAATATCGAAAAAGCTTTAAAAATAAATCCCAAAGATTATTTAGCAAATTGGATTATGGGGAATTATTATGCAGAAACTGCACGGATAAGTCCTGCGATAGATTATTATAAAAAAGCTATTGATTATAATAATAATTTTTATGACGGATACTTGAGTTTGGGTAATGCATTAGCTCATGCTCAAAAATTTGAAGAAGCGTACGCAGTGTTTGAAAAAGCTTTAACCCTGAATTATACGGATACAAATTTGTATTATGTCCTTGCAAGAACTGCGTCTATATTAGAAAAAACGTTGGAAGCAAAACAATATATTTTACAAGGGTTGGCTATTCAAGAACAGCCTAAATTGTTGTTAGAGTTAGCAAAAATTACATCAAATATGGGTGATTATGAAGAATCTTTAGAAATTTTACTTAAATATTTTGCAGATACGAATGAGCCAGAAATACTTAATTATATTGGTTTGGCATACTATAAATTAAAACAACCAGAAATAGCAATAGGTTATTTTAAAAAACTAGTTCAGCTTGATGGGACTAAAACTATATATTTTTATAATTTAGCTCTATGTTATAAATCCCTAGGTGATAGAGAGCGTTTCTTTAGATATGTTGATAAGGCAACAAAAATTCAACCTAAATATCCCCAAGATTATATAGATTTATCCTATATTTATTTCGATAATGGTAATAGATCTTATGCTTTAAATATTTTAAACGATGGACTTGCAAAATTTCCGGACGACAAAAAATTATACATGGCTAAATTATCTTTGTTTAAAACTTGTGGTGATACCCAAAATTACGTTGAATTTAAACGCATAATAGATGAGAAATTTAAAGCAAACTAAATAATAATTTAGTTTTATCCACAATAAATATGCTAAATTTGAAACAATCAATATAAAAAAGGGATTAATTATCTAAACATGCTCCCAGTTTCTATGTTTGGGTTAAATCCTTCTAAATCATTTACTATTAAAAATGATTTGACCTTTCTTCCCAATCCATCACCAACAGAAACTACTGAAATTTGTCCATTTTCAAAAGAAGTTGAGCTTCCACCATCAAATGCAAGCGATTTTTTCATTCCCTTTTTTTTCATAAATTGACTTAATTCTTCAATTGTCATTGGTTTTTCATCAGTTACTATGAATAAATAAACATCAAGCCCATCTATACCAATTGCTGTTCTTGCAAGCTTTTTATTTGTGCCAATAGAATCTCTGATAATATTATCATTTTCATCTTTTAGTATAAAGAATTCTTTTTCTAAGTCCATTCTTTCATCTAATATTGGACCAGCTTGAATTGAATGTTTTAAGTCGCAACCTTTTTCGATTTCTTCATTGTGGTATGTTATATCATATTTTTTTACATTATTCTCACAACTTAAAACTCTAAATTCACCACGATTTAAAATTTTATCTAAATATGGAGACAATTCTGGATTTTTCATCAATGCAATGTTTGTTGTTGGGTCTGCTATAATTTCTTTGTTTTTAACGACATAAGAAATAGTTTCTCCATTGTTAGGATCAAAAAATCCAGCATTAATTACAACCTTAGATTTTTTATTATATTTAAAAAACTCTTTTGCGCTTGTTAACTCTTCTGCAACTACTGGCTCTATAATGTAATCTGGCGCATTATTTATTTTAACCATATAAATCCCTTTTTCGGGTTTTAAAAATCTTATATAAGGGATTTTGGCATCTTCTGGTGGATTAAATGCCATCAATGCTATCCCTAATATCGTTTTAATAAAGGCTGGAGTTTGCATTTTTATACGTCCTTAAATTTTTTGATAACATATGTTGCAATAAGAATTGCTAATGGTTGAATTATTGCAGCTAAAAATGGAGATATAACCCGTTTTTCCGCTAATAAATCAAAAAATGGTAATGTTATATAATAAGAAAAGACTATACCTATTGCGATAGTAAACCCAATTAACTTTTGTTCTCTTGGACGGCTAAAACCTAATATACAACCTAAAATCGCGAATAGTATACAGATTAATGAATGAAAATATCTTTGTAAATATTTATTTAACATATAACTATATTCATCCATTAAATGTTCTTTTTTTAGTAGTTTTATGTAATGCAAAAGTTCTTTATTTGTCAGTTCTCGCTCTCTTTTTACGGAATATGTCATCAATGTATAAACATCTTTAGCTTTTTCTCCGCTAACTATATCTACATTGTCGACATCTTTGATTAAATTAAAAACACCATCTTTATCAACTATATATTTTTTGGCTTCCGGCAAAGTCCAAGTATCATTTTCGTATATGGCATTTTCTGAAATTAAAATATCAGATAATATGTTTGCATCAGAGTATTGTTCTCCTGTAAAGTTTAAAATAACTAATTTTTCTATTTTGTTTTTATCAAAATTAGAAACAATCATTATTTTTTTCGGAGCATTATTTTCATCCTTAAATGTATATACAAAATGTGAACTAGGGTTTTCTTTTTTTATAATATTATTTTGTTTTACACTCATTGGGATTAATTTGTCATAAACAACAAAACATAAACCGGTAATAAGCACGCTAAATACCGCAACAGGTGCAATAATACGAGAAAAAGAAATCCCAAAACTACGCATAACCGTAATTTCAGAATCCTTACTTAATTTGTCAAATGTAAATAATGTCCCCAACAGTAACCCTACAGGTAATGCTTTATTTAAAATTTTAGGTATTTCCAGCAATAAAATTTGCCCAGCTAAAGAAATTGTATAGCTTCCAGACAAAGTTCTTTTTATTACTTTTAATAGAGTTTCAGGTGCTATCCAAATTACTATAAATAGTAAAATACACGCTAAGGTTGCTTTTGCGACTTGAGACAAAATATATTTATCTAATAACTTTAATTGTTTTTCTTTTAGCATTAAAGAGTGAAATCCTTTCCTAGATAGAATTGTTTAGCTACAGGGTCGTTTGCAACTTCTATTGATGGCCCAGAAATTTTGATTTTTCCATCAAATATAACATAAGCTCTATCAGTAATTGACAATGTTGCTTTAGGATTGTGGTCAGTAATCAAAACCCCTAATCCTTTTTGTTCAGACAAAGTTCTAATCGTTTCTTTGATTTCACCAATCGCGATTGGGTCAATACCTGTAAATGGTTCATCTAGCAATATAAATTCAGGACTAGCTGCCAAGGCTCTAGCTAGCTCAACTCTTCTTCTTTCTCCTCCAGATAATGCTATTGCCGGAGCTTTTCTTAATTTTGTCACGCCAAATTCGTCTAAAAGTTCATTTAATTTTGCTTCTTTTTCTTCTTTTGTTGGAATTTTATCATTAAGCTCTAGAACTAATCTAACATTATCTTCAACGGATAATTTTCTAAAAATAGATGTTTCTTGAGGCAAATAACCAATACCGGCTTTTGCGCGTTCATTCATTGGAACTTTAGTTAAATCTAAATCTTTACCAGTGCTTTTGTTTCTTAAATAAACATGCCCGGAATACGGTTTAACAAGTCCTACAACCATATAAAATGTTGTTGTTTTCCCCGCTCCATTTGGTCCTAAAAGCCCTACTACTTCGCCTTTATTAACTGTAAAGGAAATATCATTTACAACTGCTCTATCACCATAAATTTTAACTAAATTTTCTGTACGAATTTGCATAAAAATTCACCTCTTCATCCATTTCTATATTATAAAATAAAAATGTAAGAATAATAACATTTTTATAAATAATGTTAAATTCTCTTTGTTGATTGGGGGTCAAAAAACATTACATCTTCAAATGATATTTTTAAAATAATTTCTTCACTCAGTGGTGTTTCAGCTGAAAACTTAGCACTGCATTTGTTTCCATTTAAATAGAAATAAGCAATTTTTTCTCCACCTAAGATTTCCCATAAATCAACATTAACTTTAAGAGTAAAGTTTGATGTTTCTGTATTCATTTTTTCTGGTCTTGCACCTATAATGCAATTAGAATGATTTTTTAATTTGTTTTTTATATTCGCTGGTAGCGTTATTTCAATGTCATTAATTTTTATTTTATCTTCAACAATATCAACAGATATGAAATTCATAGAAGGCGACCCCAAAAAACCTGCTACAAAAACGTTAGCTGGATTTTTGTAAACATTGTCCGGAGTATCTACTTGCTGAATAATTCCTTTATCAATAAGAGCAATTCTATCCCCCATTGTTAAAGCTTCTGTTTGGTCATGGGTTACGTAAATGAAGGTTGTTTGTAATTTTTGATGAAGCTTTTTAATTTCACTACGCATTTGTACTCTTAGCTTTGCATCTAAATTAGACAAGGGTTCATCCATTAGAAAAACTTTAGGATTTCTAACTATTGCGCGTCCTAGCGCTACGCGCTGTCTTTGACCACCTGAAAGCTGTTTGGGTTTTCTTTTTAATAAATCTGTTAAGTTTAAAATTTCAGCAGCATTTTTAACTTTTTCATCGATTGTTTTTTTGTCATATTTTCTCATTTTTAGAGGAAACGCGATGTTATCATAAACGCTCATATGTGGATAAAGGGCATAATTTTGAAAAACAAAGGCAATATCCCTATCTTTTGGATGCAAATCGTTAACAATTTTATTATCGATTAAAATTTCACCATCGCTAATAGTCTCTAAACCAGCAATCATTCTTAGTAATGTTGATTTACCACATCCTGAAGCACCAACTAAAACCAAAAACTCCTTATCTTCAATTTTTAAACTAACGTTATCTATAACTTTTGTTTTTGTGTCATATGTTTTTGAGACATTTTTTAATTCAACTTGTGCCACTATTCTATCCTATATATTAAATCTTTCATTTGGTATTATAAATGTGTACGTAGAACCTTGCATTGAATTGCTTTCAACCCAGATTTTTCCATGTAAATTACTTATCAATGTTCTAACTATTGCTAAAGCCAAGCTTTTGGACATGTTTTTCTTATTAACGGCATCTAATTGATAATAAGGATCAAAAATATTTTCCATTTCTGCTTCGCTCATGCCCGCTCCTGTATCAGAAATTGTAAATTGAATAAAAGATTTTTCAGTAGCACTTTGAGGACATTCTACTTCTTGTTGTTCTACAAATTCTAGTTCTGGATGGGTAAGTTCTATAGTTATGTTTCCTAAATAAGTAGATTTTTCTGCAATGTCTATTAATGTATCAATTATGGTTTTTAATGCGTTTTCATCGATAAAACAAGTTCTTTTTGTTATTGTATCAACGTTAATATTTAAAGCAATATCTTTAGCTTTCAATTTTTCTTTGTATGGTCTAATAGTATTTTGCAAAGTATTTATGATATCTAAATGTTTAAAATCCCATACATAAAGTCCGGCTTCTAGTCTGGAGTATTCAATTATTTTATCGATTAAAAACATTAATTCTTTTGAATTCTTGTTAATAATATTTAAATACTTATCTTGTTTTTCATTCAGTTCGCCGCCTAAACCTTCCAATAATGCGCTAGAAAAGCCTTCAATTGAGTGTAAAGGCGATTTTAAATCATTGCTTAATTTAACAATAAATGAGTTTTTGTCACGGTTTACTTTTTTGGAGCTTTCTGTTTCTACTAGCATTTTTTTCATTAGTTTATGCGTTTGAGATACATTTCTTGCTGTTATTACAATTTTATTTTCTTCTTTAATTTTTGAAGCACTAAGCTCAACGTAAATATCTGAGTTATTATTTTCTACTTTAAAAACAGATTGTACTTTGTCTGAAATTAAGCCTTCTATTATTGAAAATTTTACATTCAAAACATCTGCAATATTATAACCTTCAGTTATTTTCATCAATTCTTTGGCGTAAGAATTTGCAAATACAATATTTCCTTGAAAGTCTGTAACAATCAAGCCGTCTGGTAAATATTCAAAAACAGATGCAGTATTAACTTTTTTAAAAAACGATAAAAAGCCCATAAAATGCCTCAATTTATTTCTATAAAATAATAATATCATAGTTTTTCCTTTTTAGAAATAATTTTTGCATAATATTTTTTATTTTTGTTAAAAAGTATTGCAATTTAAGCAAAATTTATAGAAAAAATTGAACTTTTTTATAAATTATTCGT
>JAZUBS010000020.1:0-1945 GCA_045638605.1 Candidatus Gastranaerophilaceae bacterium | reverse complement strand
CGAATTGGTATTTTGTTGATAGCAATTCCCTTTGGACTGTTATTTTTTAAATGGATATCTATTTGAAACGGAACTCCATTTTTGTCAATTATTGCTTCTACATGAGCTTCTTCATGTTCAAACTTAATTAAATCTCTATCTTTTGTTCCGCGATGAGATTTTGTGGTTCCACACAAATAGATTGCCTCTAATATATTTGTTTTTCCTTGTGCATTATCACCATATAGAATATTTGTTGATGAATCAAAATCCAAATCTAACAAATCATAGTTTCTATAATTTTTTAATTTCAATTGTTTGATTTTCAAAAGAAACAACGTCCCCTTCGTATAATTTTCTGCCTCTTCTTGTATCAACTTCACCGTTTACAAGAACAAGTCCGTCTTGAATAACTTCTTTTGCCTCAACTCCTGATTCTACGAATCCGGCCGCCTTTAAAGCCTGACCAAGTTTTATAAATTCATTTCTTAAATAAATAATCTCCATTTTTTACACTCCGGCATTGAAATTTACAGGTAAAATCAAATAAATATAAGTTTCATTATCATCCTTAATGAAGCAAGGAGCTTTTGGATTCATCAAGTAAAGTGTTACTTCTTCATCATCAATTACACGAAGTGCATCAATTAAGAATTTAGGGTTAAATCCAATTAACAAATCTTTACCCTCTTTTGAAATTACTATTTCGTCATCCATAGAACCAATTTGGGATTTAATTTTTAATTCCATCACTTCATCCAATATATTAATGATAATCGGTTTTTTATCTCCCTCTTTTACAAGCAAAGTAGCTCTATCAATACAGTTTAATAATTCTCTTTTATTAATCTTAACCTTTGTTTCATAATCACTGGATAACATTTGATCAATTTTAAAATATTGTCCTTCAATCAAACGCGAAACAACAACTGTATTATCAAATTCAAATACAATATGATTATTTGTAAATGAAATTACAACTTCACTATCAACATCGCCCGGAAGAATCTTACTTACTTCCATAAGTGTCTTGCCAGGAACAACTACTTTTCTTGGTCCATAACTTTCTTTTAATTCTGTTTTACGAATAGAAATTCTATGACCATCCAAAGAAACAACTTTTAACATGTTATTTTCAATTTGGAACAATTCTCCAGTCATTAACTTGTTGCTGTCATTATCAGCGATAGAGAAAATAGTTTGTCTTATAATTTCTTTTAAAGTAAATTGAGATAACTTAATTGTCTCATTTTTTTCGATAAATGGAAGATAAGAAAAATCTTCTCCTGATTTTGAAGAAATATTAAATTTCGCTCTCTCACAGGTAATTGTAGTTTGAAGATTTTCATCTGTTTCAATAACAACTTCATTATCAGGAAGTTTACGAACAATCTCAGAGAATATTCTTGCATCAATAGCTACTACACCTTTTTTTAATATATCTCCTTCTACAATTGTCTCAATGCCAAGTTCCATATCATTTGCTGTCAACTTAATAATATCAGTTGTAGCATCTATTAAAATACATTCAAGAATAGGCATTGTTGTTTTAGATGGAACTGCCTTAGATACAATACTTACACCTTTTACAAGATTAGATTTAGAACAAATAATTTTCATTGTGGAAAACTCCTTCCGGTATTTTTTTATGTATATATATATAATATATTTTAGTAGTATTAGTAGTAGGGGCTGTGGATAAGTGGATAAGTACCCTCAGCCCTTATGTTTAAAGGGTTTCAAGTGTGGATAAGTATGTTTATAAGTATGTGGATAACATGTGGAAGAAATGGGGATAACTTTTTTAGAAAAATTATAAAAAAAATTATCCACAACTTGTCCACACATTATCAACAACTTATCCACATAGTTATCAACAAATTAAACTGGATTTATTTTCTTTTTTATAATGTCAATTGTATTACTAAGAGCTTCATCTGTCTTAATTTCATCTGCAACTTTTTCA
>JAZUBS010000019.1:0-13984 GCA_045638605.1 Candidatus Gastranaerophilaceae bacterium | reverse complement strand
TGATGGAAAACAAATATTTCAGAGCAATGAAGGTGGGATTTTTAATTTTTTTGAAGTAAATGATTTTAAGAATGTGACAAAATATAGATTAAATACAAAAATCAGAACAAATGAAAAACTTATAAATTTTATTAAAATAATGTTTTCTCTTGATAATAAAAAGAATCATCAAATATCAAACGAAAATATTGATATAGTTTATTTTGATACGATAGAAGAAGCAAACTATTATATAGAAACTAAAGAAGATGATTATAAATATATCTCATACACGCCAAGTCATTTCTATGATAATAAATATGCAGATTTAGCAATAAGAAATCAAAAGAAAATTGGAAATGCTCATGAAGTAATAGGACAAGAATTTGAAAATGTTATAGTTGTATTAGGTGAACAATTTTACTATGATGGCAACAAATTAAAAGCTCGTAAGTTAGAAGGAATACCTTATGCAACTTTAAGAATGTTTTATCAACAAATAACACGAGCAATAAACAAATTAGAAATAGTTGTAGTTAATAATCTTGAAGTTTTTAATAAACTTATTGACATATTTAACTAAATTTAAAAAGCTATAGAATTTAAATAACTGATAATAAATTTGACACCTCTTTTTTAGTAGTGTTTTAGTATTGTTATATGGCTTTTGCAAAGGTATTAGAGGGAACTTATTACTGAAAGAGAGGTGTTTTTATGACAATATTAGACATTGAGAAAGTGTAGAAAAATCTAGTGTGTAGGTTGGGTGAAACCCAACCAAAATTATCAAACTCACTTTTTTTCTTCTCAAATCGAGTGTCAAAATACATTAGTTATTAGTGATGTTAATTTCTTTTGAAAACTTTTCCAGTTTCTTTCTCTGTTGATAAGCAATGATTCTATTAAGCCAATTTGTTTGCGCTTTTGCTTCGAGGTTGCTCATTGCGTATCTTAACAAATCTCTATCAATTGCTTTTGGATTTAATTCTTTATCAAAACCGTTAATTACTGCAGTAAGCGTCTCTGTCCCTAACGGAGCTGAGCACTTGTAGAATCTTATTGGAAGATGGCTGCTTATATTAACATTGGGTGATGTTGGTAGTGAAGAGTTATAAATAAAAAAATCTTTTGCAAGAACAGGGAATTTTACGTCCTTTAGTGTTAGTTTGGTATTAGGGTGACACCGTTTCATAAAACTATCCAATGAAGCTTTAACTTGGGTGATTAGCTTTTCATAATTTGCAATTTTTTCTTCGGCTTTTTTGCTTCTTGAATTAATAGTATTTTTCCTATAAATCTTTACTGATTTATCTAGATATTTGGTTACAGATTTGTCTACTGTGCCCTGAAAGTTTTGTTGAGTTTGAATGGTTGATAGTGTTTGAATATGCATAAAAATGTACCTTCTGCTTTTATTATCTATAAAGCTGTAAATAAAAATTTTTGCGTAAATTGTTACAATGTTAAGAATAAATCGATATATAGACTTTATTTTAATTGCTTTACTATTTTTTTTAGTTGTTTTATAATGGAAAAAATTTAATAAAATGGTCAGTATAAAAGTTATTAGTGTTTATTTTAGATACTTTTAACCAAGGCTAGGGGTAAATATTTTAAACAAAGGAGGTAATATGAGAATATTCCCAGCGTCAAACAATGCTGTTTTAAAAGGTCAGGCAAGTTTTAAAGGAAAATATGAGATTTATCACGGGCAAAATCCGATAATGGCCTCTTATAAAGATTATCATTCAGATTCAAGTGTTGAACGCATAATTGGTAATAATCATGACTATAGAACGGGTAGAATTTATTTTGCTGATCCGATGGAGCCTATTAATGATCAAATAAAACGAGATTCAGATTATATCGTATATGATAATGAGCCTGCATATCCAGATGTAAATAACGAAGTTAGTAAGAATTATTTTGGAACAGAAAGAATTAACTATAGAGAGAAGTTTGAAAATATAAGGGATTACTTCTATAGAAGAGAACAAGCAGGTTGGGCAGATAAGGCTGAAGCTCAATATCAACAATGGCAAGCAGCAGAGTGTATCAGATTATATGACCAAGGTGGGCATTTAAGATACCAAAAAGAGGCTTTAGAAGATAAAATCAGCAATCTAAATGACAAGATTAAACAGTCGGAAAATAGCATCAATTTAACTAAGATGCTGATAGAAGAAAAAGAAGCAGAATTAAATGCTCTAAAAAATCCTTCATCAACTGAGGAAAACTTAGACTCAAAAGATGCGGCAGCATTAACTGGTTTAGCAGGCGCAACTGCTGTTGCAGCGGATAATAAATCTAAGATATCTGCTTTACAAGGCAAGATTAAAAACCTTAAAATGAGACTCGGTAAGCTGAATAAAGATATGAACATGTATAAAAGTGTTGTGGAAACAGAGTCTCCTAAAATAAGTGAGATTAAAGCAAAGTTAATACCTTTATTCGATAATCTTAAGAATTTCTATGCAAAACAAAGGATTAAGAAATTTTAGCTAGAGTTTTTGCTGAATAAAAAGAGAACCGTTATTCAAATTGAATAGCGGTTCTTTCTTCTATTTTAAAATTTGTTTTATATATATTTTAGTGTTATTATTTTTCTTGATTTTTGGAAGTATGGATTTATATATTGGGAGAAGCTAATGCTCTTCAATTTTAACAATAAGAAGAATAATAATAAAATTATTCTTCATAAAATCAATGGTGAAACTAAGTTGGTTTCAAGTATAAAATGGCTTAATATAAAATTTAAAGGTAAAGATTCTGTCATTGAAGTCTATGAACCGTACTGCTTTAGGAGAGCGATAGGTAAAAGGTGTTCTGCAATTAAAATAAATGGTGATAATAACTATATTTGTATCAAACCAAATAAGTCAAAAATCTCTACATTAAAGATTATAGAAATTGGCAGTAATAATAAAATATTTATTGGAGAAAATTTAAGGACAACAGGTCTCTGCAAAATTGATTTTGCAAATCAAAACAACCTTGAGTTACGAATTGGTGATAATTGTCTATTTGGTCAGCATATAGAGATGATGTTGGGGGATTGGCATTCAATTTATGATGACAATGACAATTGTATCAATAAACCCCAAAAAGGAATTTCAATTGGCAATAACGTTTGGTTAGCTAGAAATATTACAATCTTAAAAGATGCTTCAGTTGCAGATAATTCAGTCGTAGGATATGGCAGTGTTGTTACAAAACAATTTTTAACACCAAACATTATTATTGCAGGTTCTCCCGCAAAGGTTGTTAAAGAAAATATCCACTGGGACGCAAAAAATACTTAATACTTCTTTTTTAATTAAAATGTTTATGATTTTTACTTCGGGAGTTATTGTATTTTAACATACCTATGCAAGTAACACATTTACAGACCACCCTAATAATGATTTACTTACCATTTTGTTTCTTCATAAATATCCTTTTTATTGCAATTAAGTTTTGATTGCGGTATGGTTCTCTTATGAATAGTAAGACCGTTGAATTTGCAGAGAATATTGATTTAGTTTACCTCTGGTGTGATGGTGATGATCCAGAGTTCAAAAGAGAACGTAATGAAGCTTTTGAAAAATATCACAACACAAAGTTAGATAGTGAAGGTTGTTCTGATTTTAGATTTATTCAAATGGACGAACTCAAGTATTCTCTTCGCTCGGTCGAAAAATATGCACCTTGGATTAGGAACATATATATCGTTACCTACAAGCAAACCCCTAGCTGGTTAAATCTTGATAACCCTAAAATTAAAATAGTTGACCATTCGGAAATAATTCCTCAAAAATATTTACCAACATTCAATTCGACAGCTATTGAGGTTTTTCTTCCTCAGATTAAAGGCTTAAGCGAGCATTTCTTATTTGCGAATGATGACATGTTCTTTTGGGGTGAGGTTGCACCAGATTTCTTTTTTACTAATGAAGGTGCGCCTATTTGTAGAACAAGCAAGCGTATTACTAAAGTTCCTACAAAGTCTTTGTTTGGATTAATGGTCTACAAAGGTTATAAAATGGTGTTGGATAAGTTTGGTAAGGATGTCCCATACTGGTCGCATCACGGAATAGACAGTTATAGAAAAACTGATTACCTTGAGTGTATAGAGCATTTTAAAGATGAATTTGAACAAACGGCTAGTCACCAATTTAGAGAGAATACTGATGTTCAAAGGATGATTGTGACCTATTATGCAGTTGCAGAAAAAGGTGCAGTTATAAAGGAATATCCAAGACATTGGTATGATAAATTTATCCCTAGAATTAATGAGACATGTTATGCAAGTTGCACAAAGAAGAAAATGAAATTGTATAGAGGGAAGGAATTTAAACTATTCTGTATAAACGATGGTCCTAAAGCTAAGCCAACAGATAGAATATACATGAAAGAGCTTCTAGAAGAAAAGTTTCCTAATAAATCTTGCTTTGAAAAATAATATTAACAAAACTTTATTTAGTTCTTGTTTATTATTTTTATCTATGATACAATTCTATATTGGAAAGGAAATGTATCGATATGAAATGTAGTATGGATAATGCTGTTAATGCTGTGTACGCGAAAGCGTTTACTGCACGTTTTAGTCCAGAGGCTGAGAGATATATAGCTGATAAAATTACGTCGGCTAGTAAGAATTCTTCTAATGGTTCTAAAATTAAGCAATTAGCAGTTAATTTGAAAAACATGTGTGATACAAACAATCCTTATTTAGCAAAAAATGATATCGTTCTTTCAGACGATATCTTTTTTTTCTCAGGAGGAAATAGTTTGGACGCACCTTATGAGACCTGTGTTGCACTTAGCAAAGCTCTACCGGAAAAACATGATGACTTTGGTATTGTAAAACTTCTCTCTGATATATATGTAGAATTAGAAAAATTATCACCGCAAAAAGCACTTCAGAAAATAGGTATCTCTTTTAATAACAAAAAGTAATTCCTATTTTTTTTTGCCTTTAAAACATAGCTAGAATAATTCTCTAGGTATGTGCGGGAATTGTTTTCTTAAACAGGTTCCTTGTTTATCGTAAGCAGAAACGGCTTTCATTCCTGCTTTATTTGCAGCTTTTTCAACCCAATTCTTACGATAGGCGGCAGTATTTTCTGAATATGGTACATAAGCTGAGATTGAACGTGTACACTTATCTGCAATCTCTTGTAGTTTCCCTTTTCTTATTCTTCCAAACTTCTTAGCTAGCTCCATCGCTCTAGGATTGCTACCCCCAGTATTTCTTGCATGTAAAAACCACTGCCAAGCGTGTTCAACTTCATGTCTTGCTGCTTTTACTAGGTTATGTTTGCTCCTAAAATCATAATCTTTATTAAAATTTATTGTCCCATTTTCATCATCATACAGAGCAATAAGACGTTCATCTAGCTTGCGACTAGTATCAACTTTTAACTTAAGCTTTTCTAGGTTTTGCTGTTTGATAAAATAATTACAAACCATCTCTTTGGATGTGTTAATATCAATAGCTCTAAATTTTAAAAATGTATCATTTTTAGGAAGCTTTGTGTTTTTAGTACATACATTTGAAATTTTATCATTTAATAGGTTTACTTTGAAACTTAATGATTTTTCGGGTTCATTTTTTGATTCATACTGTACAAACGAACATTTTGCGCTACGTGGAGTGTTAATATTCTCCATTGAAGTCTGAGTGTGAATAGTATCACCTGTTCGCATATTTTTACTCACATAGTGCATTTGTGAGCTATTATTTGTCCATAATATCCCAGGTTTCCCAATAGCATTGAACTGGCTTTCATATTCCCTGTACACATGCTTAATATTTTTCATTAGAGAAAATGTTCTTATTGCAGTTGCTTTGACTTTTTCAAAATCATTTAAAATATGCTCCGACGTTTTATATAAATTGTTTTTTATAACATCTTTGTGCCAAAAGTCAAATGAGCGCTCGATTACATTTCCATCCTTGTCTCTGAAGGTTGTAACTTTATTTATCTTACTTTTATTATGTTTTAGCGCAACAACGACTTCATCAACAGAGCAGGGTTGAATGTTTGATAAGCGGATTGCTCGACCTCTGTATTGAGAGAAGGCAATACCTTCACGTTTTGCGAGTAAAATATAAGGGTTAGACATAGATGTATCATATTGAAAAATAATCTGAGCTTCAATATGTAGTAAATAAAATTTTACATATCAATTAAATTTACTAACCCCGTTGAGTGGTCAAAATGACATTTCGCAATATATAGTTCATTTTTATTAACTGCATCAGAGATAATTACAGAGTTTTTGAGAAGATAATCTTCAACCCATAAAGTATGTTGCTGAGCGAAATAGTTATGACAAGTAACATCTTCTTTCTGGTGCAATACCGGATATACACAGTTTAAAATTGACGTGAATTTCCCAGTATAACAAGGGAAGTTATCCTTAGCATATTTCATTACGCCGCAATCATCGTGGCCTAGTAAAATCATTAGAGGTACATTTAGCTTGTGGACAGCGTATTCCAAGCTTTCAACAACGTTTGCCCCTGCGGTAATCCCAGCAACTCTGACAACAAAAAGCTCTCCTATCCCGCAATCAAATATAATTTCAGGGACAACTCTTGAATCTGAACAGCTTAAGACAACAGCATAAGGTTCTTGATGAAATGCAAATTTCCTTAGCGTATTTAGACACATATTATTTGCAGTAGGGGTACCATTAACAAAATTCTGATTCCCTTTTAATAGTTTGTCTAGTTCTTTTTTAGCTCTTTCTGGTATATTACTCATAATCTTATGATATCAGAAATCTTTTGCTTTTGCTATAATGGAAATCTAAGGAGTTATTATGTCAGCATTAATACTATTTTGTGGGATTGTTATATTAGCTTGTATTGTTACAAATAAATTCTCTAGCAAGTTGGGAATGCCAGCATTGCTATTTTTCATGTTTTTAGGTGTTTTATTTGGCTCAGACGGAGTTTTAAAGATATCTTTTGATGATTATGACCTCACATCAAAACTCTGCTCGCTAGGCCTAATATTTATCATCTTTTATGGTGGTTTTTGCACAAAAAAGCTTGAAGGTGTAAAAGTAAACGCTCAAGCAATTTTACTTTCTTCACTAGGAACTGTGTTGACAGCACTCTTTACCGCGGCCTTTTGTTTTTATGGGCTAAAGATATCATTTGCAGAAAGTTTCCTTATAGGAGCAATTATAAGTTCTACAGATGCAGCTTCTGTGTTTTCTATTTTACGTTCAAGACGTTTAAATCTAAAATACAACACAGCTCCTATGCTTGAAATGGAAAGTGGTAGTAACGACCCATTTGCCTATATGCTGACTATATTAGGTATTACCCTTTTAAAAGGTGATTCTGCAAGTGAGTTAACACCTTTATTGTTTTCACAGCTTGGATTTGGGATTTTGTTTGGTGTTTTAATTGCAGTGATATCAATATTTATTTTTAAGAGAACAAAACTACTTACAGAAGGTACAGACGTTTTATTTGTGATTGCTGTTGCTTTACTATCCTTTTCAATTCCAGATTTGATTGGCGGGAATGGTTTTCTTAGTGTTTATTTAACAGGTATTATTTTAGGAAATAGTGATATCAAAAATAAGATAAATCTAATATACTTTTTTGATGGTTTGACAGCGTTGTCGCAAGTATTAATATTCTTCTTAATAGGGTTCTTGTCATTTCCGCATAAGATTCCTGAGATTCTTTTACCTGCCTTATTTGTTACTGCATTTTTAACATTTTTAGCTCGTCCATTAGCTGTTGCAGCTGTGTTATTACCTTTTAAGGCGAAAATGAATCAAATAGCATTTGTATCGGCTGCTGGTTTGCGTGGAGCAGCGTCTATCGTTTTTGCAATAATGGTTGTAGCAGAAAGTGAACTACTCAGATATGATTTATTCCATATAGTTTTTGTTGTGGCACTATTATCTGTATCATTCCAGGGTACAATACTTCCATTTTTAGCAAAAAAATGGTCTATGATTGATAAATTTGCGGATGTTAGAAAAACTTTTAATGATTATCAACAAGAGTCAGCTATTTCATTAAATACTATAAGTGTCACAGATTCACATCCTTGGAATGGAACTATGTTAAAAGACATTTCTTTAAATAATAATGCACTAATCTTACAAATCACAAGAGATGGTGAGAAAATTATACCGAAAGGTGAAACTCAACTCTTAGCAGGAGATAGTGTTCTAATTGGTACTACAGTAGAACAGGCACAAAGTGATATTCGTTTGTGTGAAACATTTATTGATGATACACACGAATGGAAAGATAAGAAAATAGCGTTCCTTAACTGCCCAGAAAACTTATTGATTGCTTTGGTAAAACGTGACGGAACATCTTTTGTTCCCAACGGGAAAACTACTCTAAAAATAGGTGATACAGTAGTATTTTACGCTTCTTAACAAATCGCTTGATTTTTTTTCTTATTTTGTATATGATAGTTTTATAGCCGAAGACAATCAGTCTGGAATTATATTTTTCAGTTAAATCGTGAATGAGCTGATCGAGGTTACACAGTCGAAAATATTAAATAGTTGTGTAATTTCAGGTTTTGCGGTTATGTATATACGCAAAATCTTTTTAGTATGTACGGGTCGAGCGGAGAAATCCGATAAATATATATAATCAAAGGAGCAAAATATGTCAACAAAAGCCTTTAAAAATGATAAAGTGGCTCAAATTAAATCAAAAATTGATAAAGCTCAAGTTGCTATAGTTACAAACTATACAGGTTTTTCTGTTGAAGAAATCACAAAATTAAGACGTGAACTTCAAAAAGAAGAAGGCGACTACATGGTAACTAAAAATACCTTGGCTAAAATTGCTATTAAGGATACTCCTTATGAAGTTTTAGCAGATTCTTTATCAGGTCAAGTTGCTATTGCTTTCGGTTTTAATGATCAAGTATTACCGGCAAAAGCTGTAGCAAAATTTATCAAAGAAGCTAAAAAAGGTGAAATCATTGCTGCTGCTTTAGATGGAAAGTTATTAAGTGCAAACGAAGCGAAAGCTCTTGCAGATCTTCCATCAAAGAGCGAAATCTACGCAAAAATGCTTGGAAGCATCAACTCACCAGCTTCTGGTCTTGTATACTCTGTCAACGGTGTTATGGCAGCACTTACTCGTGCCGTTGCAGCTGTTCGTGATCAAAAAACTGCCTAATAAATTATGTACGACACTCAATTAAAATAATAAAGGAGAATAAAAATGAGTAATGTAGAATCTATTTTAGAATCAATTGAAAAATTAACACTTTTAGAAGCAGCTGAATTAGTTAAAGCTATGGAAGAAAAATTCGGCGTTTCTGCAGCAGCTCCTGTAGCTGTAGCAGCAGCTCCTGCAGCAGCAGCTCCAGCTGAAGAAGAATCTTCTGAAGTATCTGTAATCCTTGCATCTGCTGGTGCTAACAAGATTGCAGTTCTTAAAGAAGTTCGTGCTATCACTGGCTTAGGCTTGAAAGAAGCTAAAGATTTAGTTGATGGCGCTCCAAAAGCTGTTAAAGAAAACATCAAGAAAGAAGACGCTGAAGCTATCAAGAAACAACTTGAAGAAGCTGGCGCAACTGTTGAAATCAAGTAGTTTTGATTATATAACAGAAAAGAGGGTGACAAATGTCATCCTCTTTTTTTATTATTTGATATTTTAATATGTAAAATATCTATCAAAATCAACATCTTCAAAACTACATAATAGAGCAAATATCTCGTCATCGTCGTCTAGTCTCTGAAAATTGTATTCATCAAACGACCAGCACTTTGGATTAATTCCTTTTACTCTTACTATATTCTTTTCTTTTAAAATTTGTAATTTCTTTTTTACCGTATCAACAGGTAAATCAACAAGTTTAGAGAGCTCTACAGATGTTATTCCATCAGGATTAGAGTACTTTTGTGGTGTCAAGAACATTAGTTCAAGCCCAACTTTTTTTAGTTCGATGTCTTCTAACAAATAGCTCATATACTATATTATAACTCTTTTTTTACAATTTTAATTGTAAAATTTTTGTAACAAAAAGTCAATTCTCCTAAAAATAAAGACTTTGTATATATATAGGGTGAATTATGGGAAGCGAATTGCGTATTGATAGCGTAAATAATGCTAATAGGGCGGAGATATTACATTCGTCTTATGACAAAGTGCACGGAATTACCGAAGAGCCTAGCATCTGGGAACACTTTACCCCAATGGCGCTCGGCGGTAGTGTTTTGTTCCCATTGTTATTTAACAGTAAAGAGTTTAAACACGTAAAATTAGATAGCTCACTAACTCGTCCTGAATTGCAGCGTAACAAGTACAGGATGATTCGTTTAAACGAACTTGAGCATAGTTTGGATTTCTTAAAATTGAATAAGACTGTTGTTGATGGGAAAAAAGTCGTTGACCCTTTCTTACAATCAGAACTATTGAATCTTAAACATGATATAAATATTGCTAAAAACCACGGTGCAATCTCTAAAAGTGCATTAACTGATTTTAATATGAAATATTTTAACATTGTAGATAATACAACTTCTTGGAAAAAATCACCTTTCCAAAAAGCATTGGTTAAAGTTGCAAAAATATGCCCAAATTATGCAGGAGAATTTGCAAAAGCGTTCAAGAATAACAAAATAATGTTACTTTTTGAGACTTTCCTAGAAGTAGGTGAAGTCTTTAATGCCTTTACTACACCTGCCCCTGGCCAAATTGGCGGCGGTTTAAATATTGAAGCTGGTACAAAGCAATTGGTTAAGTCAGTAGGGCGTGTAGCTGTTGGATATACTGGATTCGCAGCAGGTACAGCAATGGGATTAAAAATTGGTGCGATGTTGGGTTCTGTTATCCCTGGTGCAGGCACTGTTATGGGCGGTATAATCGGTAGTGCAATTGGCTTTGCTGTTGGTGGTGTTGTTTCTCAATTGTCTAAAAGCGTATACAATAAAATTATTCCTGATACTAAAACTGAAATGAAAAACACTACAATTAGCAGTATATTAGATTCAAGTGATAAGTCAGAAGAGGCAAAAAACATCTTAGCAACTGAAATTGCAAGTGCAAACGATGAATTAACAGAAATTAGTAACACTATTGCTCTAGCACAGCAAAGTAATGATAACACACAAATTGAAGAATCAAATAAGGATAAGCAAGTAATAGAAAAAGCGCGTGATACAATGGTTGAAATTTACCAAAAGAAATTTGGTGAAAATTTATTAACTCAGACAGAAAAAACAGATAATTCAGGAAAATCTGTACAGCAAGCACTGCCAGCACAACAAACGCAATCTCTGCAGCAACCTATATTCAATACGCCATTACAAAATCAAATGCTTGTTAGCAACAGCTCAATGCAAGATTGGTCATCAATGTTGCCATTAAATGTTCAACAAAATTTATTCGCAACAGCTGCTTAATATTTTTCTGAAAATATTTCAAAATGAGTGTGGTCATGGTTACACAACGGACAATTTAGCGGTGCTGATTTTGCAATGCAATGATGTCCACACTTACTGCATATCCATTGAGTTTCAAAGTCTTTTGTGAATATTTCATTGTTTTTAACAAGTTCAGCAAGTTCTTTAAAGCGATTTTGATGGAACTTTTCAACTTCAATAACTAGAGAAAAAGTTTTTGCAATATCTTTAAAGCCCTCTGATTTTGCAATATCAGCAGCATCTCGATAAATTCTGGTCCATTCTTCGTGCTCAGCATCTGATGCTGCAATTAAATTATCATAAGTTTTCCCAATGAAAAACGGATAATTAGCTTTCACTTCATAGTGATTATGTGGGATATAGTCATAAAATAGTTTAGCGTGTTCTTCTTCGTTTTTTGCAGTTCTTTCAAAAATATCCGCAATGCTTAAGTAGCCTTCTTTTCTTGCAACTTTTGAATAAAAATAATATCTATTTCTTGCTTGTGACTCACCTGCAAAGGCATTTACCAAGTTTTGTAATGTTTCTGACTTTAATAACATAAAACCTCCTAATCAATAATAGGTTAGCAGGTATAAAAGTTTTTTTAATTACCTAAAGTGGCAATGTATTTGGCAAGTCCTTCACCCATAGAAAAACAAGATGGAATAATTCTTAATGCAGCTTGCGCAAAGAAATCCGCACTAATACTTCTTCCGGCAAAATAAAGATTCTTGTAGTTAGAGGAATGCAAAGCTTCTATTGGTAGTTGATACTCTTGTAATACTTTCTCTAGTTTTACATTTTCTTTTTTGTTAGAGTGGACGTCTATCGGATAATTTGAAATAAGAACAGGATTATCGAACTTTTTACCACTCTTTAAGTCTTCAATAGTATAAAAATACTCGCCTAGAGCCCTCTTTGAAACTCTATGTCCAACCATTGTTGCAATGTTTGAAATATAAGCTTTATCAAATCCTGGAAAATATATCTTACAAAACTCTAGGAGCCTTAACATGGCTTCACGAGCCTCAATGATTGATGTGGATTGAGTTTTAAGAGTATTTTCATCATCTGATTGTACAAATCTTGGACAATTAAATGCAACAGAACCGTGCATTCCAGGGATGGTAAATATCTGAAAATAAGCTGTATCAGAGGGTTTTAAAATGCCTTTTTCAACAGCTTCATTAAACATTGGGGTAAGAGCCCAGTCCTTGTCGCTTGTACAGGCCGTAGAGAGGTGTATTTCTCCATTAATGCTTCCTCCTGTAGTAGCGCTCCTATCACTATCAAACTCTAGGATAAAGTCTTTAAAGACCTGCAAATTTATACCAGACGCAATAAATCTCAGACTCGAAGGTTGAATATTACCATTATCATCAATTGAATCACAATTTAAAGCATTACAAATATCTTGAGATGCTGTAGTATCAATTATATATCTCGTCTCGATACGTTCCGATAAAAAGCGAAGACTGTTTAGTTTGTTGTTCGAATCGGTAGGGTTTGATAATATCAATGGCGCATTTGAAATCTTAATAGATGCAATTAAACCATTTTTTACTTCAATATCTGTTACAAAAGAGTTAAATCTAATTTCAACTCCAGCTTGTAGAAGAAGTCTATCTAACGCTATTTTTGCTAACTCTGGATTAAACCAACCTGAATTTCCATCAAAGTAAGTTATTCCTCCCCCAAGAGTTTTAAGTTCATCAATAAAAAGATTAAAAAAATTGGTATTTATTTGATTATCTGAGGATTTCATTGCTGGAGTTACTAGCCCGCCGGTCATTGAACCGCCTAGAAAAGAGTTCTTCTCTATAAGTAAAGTTTTTAAACCGCTCACCGCAGATGTATACGCAGCAGCACAACCCGCAGTTCCACCTCCAACAATAATTACATCATATTTCATCTTGAACTCCTTTTAAATATTGAGATGAAGTCATTAAGTTTGAACTTTCAATATCAGCCTTAAGATTATCTAGGATTGCCTTTGGAGAACTAGATAAGCTCTCGTCTTTATAATATAGCCCTGACTTTGTTTTTAATAATCCTAATTCTTTTGAACTCAAAGGATAAGCAATTTTAGAAGAATTCTTTGCAGCTATTGTACCTGTAAATTCTCCAGACTTTAATTTGATTTTACCTATGTGAAAACCTGCGGACACAAGAGCGTTTCTTATCCTTGCAGAACTAGAATATGTTAAAAGAACTCCATTATCACTCAATAATGGATTAAGTTTGGTAAAAAAGTCTATGCTCCACAAGGTTGGAAGCTTTGAAGGAGTAAATGCATCTAAAAATATAATATCATATTTTTTATCTAGAGTTTGAATTGTTTTTCGTGCATCATCAAAATAAAACTTTAAATGAAATCTTATATTGGATAAATCACATAAGTATCGATTCGATACGTTCTGATAATTTGTTTTTGATAATAGCAGAGATTTACTATCAGCTCGTTTCGTAATATAACGATAATATATATTATGTAACAAGGGGTTTAATTTACTCTTTATGGTATATTTACACCTCCTTGAAGGCTGTTTTTGAGCCTCTAAGTACAAAAATAGGTCAAAATATTTTTTATGCGACTTTATAATCTCAT
>JAZUBS010000018.1:0-22555 GCA_045638605.1 Candidatus Gastranaerophilaceae bacterium | reverse complement strand
TCACCAAACTTGTCATGCTGAAGTTACCGATATCGTAGCTGAGAGTGAGCTCGAAGCGTACGAGACAGCGAAACCAGGCGGGCGTGAAACGCCCATGCGGAGCAAAACCACGCTTTTGCGTAGCGCCTGTATTTCAAGACAGGTATGCAGCCAGCTAGTAGTCAGTCGAGCAGTGCGGAGTCTGAATACAGCGTGCGTGCTGTTTCGGCATCCCAAACAAAACCGCACCAAAGTCCTTGCGGTGCGTCAAACGACGCACCCTACTATTACTGAAATAAATTCAGCATGACGATATGGGCGGGGTGGAGGAGTCCTTGATGGGGTAAAATCAAAGCGACAATCAAGAAAAACAAGACCAAGAACGTCATCCCGAACTCGTTTCGGGATCTGTCGGAAGAACTAGAGAAAAAATCATTATTTTTAAAGCAAAAAAAGCCTAAGTTTTTCACCGTATGCCTTTCCAATAGATGCTGAAACAAGTTCAGCATGACGGTTTAGGTGAGGTTTTGGCTTGTATTCGTTAGAGATGCCGAAACGAGTTCAGCATGACGATTTGGGTAAATGTAGATATTTCTCTTGATTATAAAGAACACATTTTTTTCATTAATTTTTGAGCATGCTCTAGTTGTGGGTCTTTTTTCGCATAATAATCTTTTTCACTATATTTAATAACATAGTCAGGATAAATGCCTTTTTTATTAATATCTATACCATTGGGGGTTAAATATTTTGCAATAGTTAAATTCATGCCGGTTTTATTTGGCATTGGATATATTTTTTGAACCATACCTTTCCCGTAAGTTTTTTCTCCAACAAGTGTTGCAATCTCTGCATCTTTTAATGCACCACTAACAATTTCAGATGCACTTGCTGTTGCGCCATCAATTAGAATAATCATAGGTTTTTGCTGAATTGTTGGTTTATATTGAGCATTTATGTCGCTTTTTATACCATTTCTATCAACAATTGAAACAATATTTCCTTCTGAAAGGAACAAATCCGCTACAAAAATTGCATTGGGCAAAAGTCCGCCAGTGTTTCCTCTCAAATCAAGAATTAGACCTTTTGTTTCTTTTATATTTTTCATTGAAGAAAGAAAATCTTCAGCAACATTTGAGCCTAAGAAGCTTGTAATTTGAATATAACCAATATTATCTGGTAAAATTTTATGATTAACGCTTTTAATTTTTATCTCATCACGAGTTAAGGTTTTCACAACCTTTTGACCATTTCGGATTAATTCAATTTTTACTTGTGTACCTTTTTCTCCGCGTATAAGTTGGGCTATTTCTGAAATATTTTTTCCATGAACTTCTTTATCGTCAACTTTAGATAAAATATCTCCGGCTTTTATACCAGCTTTTTGTGCTGGAGTTTGTTCTACAGTACTAATAATGACAATTTTTCCAGAAACTGAAGAAATATTAATCCCTATTCCTACAATTTTGGAATCTATACCAGTTGTTTGCTCAGAATATTCCTGTTCATTTAGAAATCTTGAATAAGGGTCATCTAAGCTTGCAAGCATGGTATTTATTGCCAGATGAGCATCTTCTTCTGTTTGTATTTCATTAAGATATCTTTCTTTCCATTTATTCCAATTTTGATGATTTAATGTTGAATCATAATATCTTTTTTTAATTATTTTCCATGAGTTTAAAAATAATTTTTTAGGTTCTGCTCTTGATGAGTCAGTTAAATCATTATAAGAAACTAAAGGGGTATAAAAAGGGTGTGAAATAGTAAAAAATGTTAAAAAGCCTAAGCTTATCGACAATAATGACATGCAAATTATAGCAAATGTCCGTTTTTTCACTCTAAAATTCCTCTATTAGTTTACGTGATAATTTTACATTGATTATAAAAAAAAATCATTAACCAAAATAAATATTTATGTATTAAATTTTAAATTTTGTTCCAAGATACATTCGTTGCTGAGATGATGTATTTTGAGGTTGGGCAAAGTTTGTCAAAGTAACTTCTAATTCTAGATTTCTATCTGATTTAATTGGGTGGTATTTTAGTGTTAAATCACTTCTTGATTTTTTGTTAGTAATATCATTTTGAATGCCAGTAGCGATTGAAAGACTATCAGTTAAATCTATTTCTGGCTGTAAAAACACGGTATTTGCTTCTAAATCCAAAGAACTATTAGGTTTGTATTTAGAAAGCTGTGTATTAAATTTAAATTTTTTATATCTAAATTGATTAAAAAAACCATAATGGGTTGTTTCTTTAATGCCTAAATTAGTAGAATAAACAGCGCTACCGACTATAAGCTCACCAACTGGTAATTTTACGGGTGCAGTAGAAACAATAACACCACCGGTATTACCCACGGCAATAGATGAATTATATGCAGCAGCAGCAAAATTAATATATTCATTTTTTGTAATAAAAGTTGCGCCATAATCACCATAAGAAGATTCTCTTCGTATAAAATTCACGGTTGGACCAATGGCAGAATACAAATTATGTCCACCTATTATCACATTTGTATCATCATCAAGCGCAATTGTTTTATCTCCCAAACCTCTGTCATATTTTCTATAAGATTTTTGATCATAAATATTTATACGACCTAATTCATCTATCCCTCTAATAGTTTCTTTATTCACCACCGGAACATTTTTTTCAACACGAATTTGAAATATTTCGGAAGAAGGATTTATTAGAGTATGATTTGTTTCTTCTCGTTGAAACTCTATAACATCAAAATTTGTATCATCTTCCGCAAAAGATGGTGTTATAACTAAAATGGATATTAATGAAAGAATTAAAAGTTTTTTCATACTTATATTTTAAACCTTAATTAATTTTTTGGGTAATTTTTTTAAAAGAGTATCGGCAAGGGTCGAATCTTGCCGATTTGAGAGAGATAGTCAAAATTATTTTAATTAGCTTTATTAAGAACCAAGTAAAGTTAAAGCTAATGCTGGCATTTGGTTTGCTTGTGCCAAAACGCTTGTTGATGTTTGTTGAAGGATTTGGTATCTTACCATATCTGCACTTAATGTAGCTACATCTGAATCTTGGATAGAAGAACGAGCTGATTCCAAGCTGATATTAGTAGAAGTCAAGTTTGCAGCTGCAGAATCCATTGCGTTCATAAACGCACCCATAACAGATCTGTCATTTGCAATTTTTGTTAACGCTTCATCTAATGAATTAATATAATCTCTTACATTTTGAGTTGTCCAAGTATTCGCATCAATAAAGTTTCCGCCTGCTTGAGCTTTACCTAATGCAGTAATTTGCATATCGATGCCTAAAGCATCACTTGTTGCTTCTGTTAATGCTGGAGCAACATCAATTGCGTTAAGGTATTTAGTAGGAACATTTGGATCAGTAGAAGCAACATCACCATTTGGACCAATTTGTACAAATAATGATGCAACGCTGCCGTCTAAAAGTTTTTTACCGTTAAAGTTTGTTGTTGCAGCTGTTGTGTTAATAATTTTAAGACGTTGATCAATTTCGTTCAAAATTGCTTGTTTTGAGTTTTCGTCATAAATTTCGTTTGCTGCTTGAATACATAATTCACGAATTCTTTGAAGGTTATCTGTAATAATTTCCAAACCACCTTCTGCTGTTTGGATAAGGTTTGTTGCGTCTTGAATGTTTTGGATTGCTTGGTTGTTACCATTAATTTGTGTTGTCATTAATGATACAACTCCTAATCCTGCAGCGTCATCTTTTGCGCTGTTAATTCTTAAACCGGTTGATAATCTTTCCATAGTTAAATTAAGAGCATTTGTGTTCTTATTTAAACTATTTTGTCCGATTAAAGACTGAATGTTTGTGTTTACTACTATCGACATTTTTCTCTCTCTCCGTAATTTTATTAATTACATTTTATATATCGGCATTTCTTTCTAATACTTTAGTTTAACTTTTCATTAATTTTTACTAAAAAATCAGCTTAAAACACTTGCCATATTTGATTTTTAACTGTATTATACTAAAGTATAATAATTCATCCATTTGGTGGAGAAAAAGAGGAAAATGCCACATTTTTTTATAAAAAAAGACTCAATTAATGATAAAAAAATTATAATTTCTGATAAAGAAAACTATAATCACATTGCAAGAGCGTTGCATACCAAGATTGGTGAAAAACTTTTATTTATCGATGAAAATAAAATACAATATGAAACTGTTGTAGAAAAAATAACTTCTAGTACATTAATTGCTAATATTTTAAACGAGTATCCATCTAAAAGATTTTTACCTATAAATTTATATCTAGCACAAGCTGTTTTAAAAAAAGAAGCACAAGCTGAGGCTATTCAAAAAGCTTGTGAACTCGGCGTAAAAGGTATTTATCCAATGATAACGGATAATTGCACTATTAAAAAAAGTTATGTTGCAGAAAAAATAGAAAAATACAATAAACTATCTTATGAAGCTTCTAAACAGTGTGAAAGACCTGATATTGCTGAAGTTTATAATGTGACGGATTTAAAAAGCATGCTAAATTCTACTGAATTTAATATAAAAATAGCATGTGTAGAAAAAAATTCAAAAATGACCTTAAAATCTTGTCTTAGTTCACTTTCTTTGACTTCTCAAGATAAAATTCTTGTTATAATTGGACCAGAAGGCGGTTTTTCTTCACAAGAGTTTGATACTTTAGAAAAATCTGATGCAAAAATGGTATCTTTAGGAAATTTAATACTTAGAGCTGACACCGCTGTTGTAAGTGCCTTGTCAAATGTTATTTATGGACTTTGCAATGAATAAAATAATTGAAAAAATAAAAAATGATAATATTTTAAAATTAATATCTCCATATTTAAAAGAAGTGGATGCATATTTGGTTGGAGGATATCTTAGAGATTTATTTTTAAATAAACAAAGTTTTGACAGAGACATAGTTTTATTATGCGATGATATTAAATCTTATACTCAAAATATAGCCCAAAAAATAAATGCAACATTTATTGAACTTGATAAAGAATGGGGGATTTATAGATTAGTATTAGAAGACAAAAAAAATTATATAGATTTTGCAAAAGCAATAGATAACAACATCGAAAAAGATATTAAAAGAAGAGATATAACGATTAATGCTATAGCCTATAATTTAAATAAATGTGAGTTTTATGACCCAACTGGGGGAATAGATGATATAAAATTAAAAAAAATCAAAGGTATATGTGAACAAAATTTTATTGATGATGCCTTGCGATTATTAAGAGTGTTTAGATTTCAAAGTTCTTTGGGGTTTGATATTGATGAAAAAACTTATTCTTTTGTGAAAAAACACGTAAATTTGATTAATAATCCGGCGAAAGAACGCATTAATGTTGAATTAATGAAACTTTTTGAAGGAAATAACACCGCAAAAACCTTAAAAAAAATGGACGAATGCGGCATGCTCGAAATACTTTTTCCTATCATTAATGAATTTAAATTAATTCCCCCAAACACTCATCATCACTTGGATTTGTTTAATCACTTAATAGAAACAGTAAATCAAGTTGAAAAAAATGCAAAAAACTTGCCACAAAAGGCTCAAGAGGTTTTAAATATTGTACCTTATGGCACAGTAAAAAAAATTGCGTATCTAAAACTTGGAGCATTTCTTCATGATATAGGCAAACCTAAAACATGGACAATAGATGAAAAAACCCTACGTCATAGGTTTATTATGCACGATAGTGTTGGGGCAGAGCTTGTAAGTGAATACTTGAAACCTCTAAAATTCTCAAAAAAGCAAATTTCATACATTAAAACACTAATAAGGCACCACATTTATCCTTCAAACGTTAATTTGAATAATGAAAAATCAGTAATGAAGTTTTTGAGAAAACTTAATGAAAACACTGTTGATATAATCCTTTTAGCAATAGCAGATAGACTAAGCGCTAGAGGAGTTGATATTTCTGATGAGATTGTCGAAGAAAATATAAACCATCTAAATACATTAATGAATAAATATTTTGATAGCCTAGAAGAAATAAAACCTTTACCTAAATTAATCGATGGCAACGAAATAATGCAACTTTTAAATATTAAGCCATCCCCGCTTTTAGGCAAAATAATCTCTGCTTTAAAAACAGCACAAGAAGAAGGCGATATCACAACAAAAGAACAAGCAATTGGCTTTATTGAGAGTAAATTCAAGAATTATCTATAAAATAAAAAATCCCCGCACTTGGCGGGGATATATATAGGGGAGGAAAACCCTAGTAATTTTCTACATGTGTGAAAAAGTATGCTTTTGGGTGTCTGCAAACTGGACAAAGCTCAGGCGCTTTTGTTCCTTCAATTCTATGTCCGCAGTTTGAACATTCCCAAGTTGCGCAATTAGCTTTTTCAAAAACTGCATTATTTTTTACATTATCAAGAAGTTTTCTATATCTTTCTTCATGACCTTTTTCTATTTTAGCTACAAGCTCAAACAATACTGCTATTTTGTCAAATCCTTCTTCTCTAGCTTCTTTGGCAAAAGTTGCGTACATATCTGTCCATTCATAATTTTCACCCTCTGCTGCATCTTGAAGGTTAATCATTGTTTCAGGGATAGATTCGCCATGAAGTAATTTGAACCAAATTTTAGCATGTTCTTTTTCGTTATTGGCAGTTTCTTCAAATATTTTGCTTATTTGAACAAAACCTTCTTTTTTTGCTTGTGAAGCATAATATGTATATTTATTTCTTGCTTGAGATTCCCCAGCAAAAGCTGTTTGCAAGTTTTTTTCTGTTTTTGAACCTTTTAAATCCATATTTTTTTCCTTTACAAATTAATCTTCATCTTCTTCAAACATATCTTTGCCAACTGCACACAATGGACATGCATAGTCCTCAGGTAAATTAGCAAATTCTACGTTACCATTTTCTGCTGGGTCATAAACGTAACCACATACTGTGCATCTGTATTTTTTCATAATGTCCTCCTTTACACTAAACTATTTAATTTTTATTGACATTTTTTACATAAACCATGAAAAACTATGTCATAACCTTGAACTGTAAAATTATTTTGTTCGCCTTCATAATTTATGCTCGCATCTATGTCATAAACTTTTTTGCAATTATCACATATAAAATGATAATGTTCATGGGTATTATGGTCATAATGTACGGACTGTTCAAGTCCTTCTATTTTTTTTATTATACCCAATTTTGCCATCTGGTTAAGGTTTCGATAAACAGTCGCCAAACTAATGTTTGGATTATCTTTTTTTAAAACATCATAAACATATTCTGCTGTTGGATGAACAACATTTGTTTTTAATGTATTTAAAATTATTTCTCTTTGCTTTGAATAGTTCATCTTTTTAAACCTAAATCAATAACAATTATCATTTTATAGTTTTTTAAAATTTTTGTCAATACATTTATTAAAAAAGCTTAACAATTAAGAAGATTAAAAGAAATCTGATAACGATTATCAATTTATATTAAATTTATTAAAGACTTAAAGGATATAATAAACTAATACGCCAAATAAATGAAGAGCATTTTGACTCAAATGTAGGGTGCGTCGTTTTGACGCACCACAAGGACAAGTGCAGCATAACTATTTGGCTGGGAAAAGTTAACAAGATGGGCAAAAGCGGCTTGTAATTTATAATAGCCTTAATATTAATCAATCAAGTATCCACTAATAATCTTAAAATAATATTATTAAGAATATGTAAAGGCTATAAAAATTGGTGCTACAATTATTTTGTAGGCGTAGAACTATGGGAGATTTATGAATGAGAGTACCTATTTTAGACACAAAACGTCAATACGAAGCTATTGGAAAAGAAGTTGAAGAAAAAGTTGTAGAAGTACTTCGCTCTGGAAGTTATATTTTAGGACAAAACAACAAAGCACTAGAAGAAGATTTTGCAAAATATTGTGATTGCAAACACGCGGTTGCTCTAAACTCAGGAACAGATGCACTTCATTTGGCATTGAGAGCTTTAGATATTGGTGCAGGAGATGAAGTTATCACTGTAGCATTTACTTTTGTTGCAACAACAGAGGCTATCGGTATTGTAAACGCAAAACCTGTATTTGTTGATATTGATCCAGATACATTCAATATTGATGTTGATAAAATAGAAAGTCTTATCACTCCAAAAACAAAAGCTATTTTGCCTGTTCACTTATATGGTCAACCATGTGATATGGACAAAATTATGGACATCGCAAAACGTCATAATTTATATGTAATTGAAGATTGTTGCCAAGCAGTTGGAGCAACTTATAAAGGTAAAAAAGTTGGTTCATTTGGTGATATCGGTTGTTATAGTTTTTATCCAACTAAAAACCTCGGTACAATGGGTGATGGAGGCATGGCTGTAACTAATAGTGAATACTTGAAAAATAGAATGATTGCATTAAGAAACCACGGTGGTGCTATTCGTTATTATCATGATGAAATCGGTGTAAACTCAAGATTAGATGAAATTCAAGCAGCAATTTTAAGAGTTAAAATGCCTCATATCGACAGCTGGAATAAAAAAAGACGCGAAAACGCTTATAGATATAATAAATTGTTTGCTCAATATCCAGAAATTGAAACACCAAAAGAAATTGACGATGTATACAGTGTTTATCATCAATACACAATCAAAATCGAAAACCGTGATGAAGTTCATAAACTTCTTCAAGAAAATGGTGTTGGCGCGATGATTTATTACCCAGTTCCACTTCATTTACAAAAAGTTCATGAATATTTAAATGTTAAAGAAGGTTCTTTACCAGTAACAGAAGAAAATACAAAACTTGTTATGAGTTTACCTATGTTCCCAGAACTTACTGAAGAAGAACAAAAATATGTCGTTGAAACAGTTGTTAAATGTTTAAATCAAACAAAAGCAACCGTATAATCGTTAGTTAATTAATTATTAGAAAAGACTCGCCAAAGATTAAAAGACGAGTCTTTTTTAATATTTTTATTTATTAAAATATTCTTCTCTTAAAAATAGTTTTTTATAATGTCTATCTTTGCCAAACAAATCACTTAAATTACCAGAAAACATTTGCAAACAAGTCAAAACAACCATTGTGCACAATAAAAATAATAAAATAGTTTCTATAGTTACTACAAATGCTTTCTTTTTTTTCATGATATAAAACTTCCTGTTTTGTGATAAAATCAACTTATGTATAAATTAAGTTTAGCACATATTTATCCAAATTTATTAAATTTTTATGGCGATAATGGAAATGTTCTTGCCATAAAAAAAAGATGCGAATGGAGAAATATTGAATTAGAAGTTGTTGAAATTAATGAATGTGACAATATTTCTGCTAATTATGATATTTATTTTTTAGGTGGGGCTATTCCAAATTTACAAAAAATTGCTGCTAAAAAATTATTAAAACAAAAAGAAAATATCATTAATGCATCGAAAAATAGCGCTGTGATTTTGGGAATATCAGAGGGTTTTGAGCTTTTGGGTAAATATTTTCAATATAAAAATGAAGAAAAAATTGAAGGATTAGGAATTTTAGATGCATATTCAGTAGAAAGTGAAACAAAATTTGTCGGAAATATTACCGCAAAATGTGATTTTTTAACTCCTAAAGAAATTGTTGGATTTGAAAATCATTCTATGCAAACTTTTTTAAAAGAACCGACCTTGCACTTGGCGCAAATTGTTAAAGGAAAATTGAAAACAGAAGGAGCCAGAAAACATAACGTTATAGGTACATATTTGCACGGTCCATTTTTGCCAAAAAATCCACATTTCACAGATTATCTAATTGAACTTGCGTTAGAAAAAAAATATGGCAAAAAAATAAATTTAGAACCTTTAAATGATGAAATAGAATTAAATATGTATAAAAGGCTAGTTGGGAAAAAGTATTAATTATGAAAAGCGGATTTATAACAATTATAGGTCGACCAAATGTAGGGAAATCAACCCTTTTAAACAAATTATTAGGGCAAAAGATAGTTATAGCAACAGATAAACCCCAAACTACTCGTCGTCGTATAAAAGGTATATTGACTAATGATATGGGACAAGCAGTTTTTATCGATACACCTGGAATTCACCGTCCATTAGACAAATTAGGTGAATTTTTGGTAGAAGAAAGTAAGTTAGCAATTCCTGATGCAGATTTAATTTTATTTTTAGTAGATGGCTCAGAAGAAGCCGGTCTTGGGGATAAATGGATTGTTGAAAATTTGTTAGAAACAAAAACTCCAATTATCATAGTTTTAAATAAAGTTGATAAAGTAAAAGATTTACAAAAGAGAGAAGAAATTTTATTTTCATACAAAACTTTGTTTAAAGAAAATTATCCTACAGTTAAAATTTCTGCACTTACTGGTAGAAATATCGATACCTTAACTAAAACTATTTTCAAAAAACTACCAGAAGGTGATTTGATATATGATGAAGACGAAGTTACGGATGAAAGCGTTAGAAGCATTGCCCAAGAGATTATTAGAGAAAAGATTTTGATTAATACAAAAGATGAAGTTCCACATTCTGTAGCAGTGCAAATTGATAAATATGAAGAAAAATCTGAAATTGATAGAATTTACGTGAATATTTATGTTGAGCATGACAGCCAAAAAGGTATTTTAATTGGAAAAAAAGGAGCTATGCTCAAGAAAATTGGCATGCAAGCTAGAATGGAATTAGAGGAACTCGTTCAAAAAAAAGTATTCCTTTCGCTTCAAGTGAAAGTCGAAAAAGATTGGCGTAAAAAACAAAAAAATATTGAAAACTGGATAAACTCTTAAATTTGCTTAATAAAACTTAATATTCTTACTTGCGAACTATGCTATATTTATTGAGTTTTAGCACCATATAAATGTTATTTAAATCAATAGACACGCTATATATAAACAATGTTTTATGTTTGTGCTATTGTGTTAATGTTGAATTGTTTAGAGTAAAAAGAGGAATAAAACATGGGATTACCAAAAGTAGCATACTTTTCAATGGAAATTGCAATGGACCAGTCACTTTCAACATATTCGGGTGGTTTAGGATTTTTAGCTGGCTCACATATGCAATCCGCAGGTTACTTACAAATGCCGATGGTTGGGGTTACAATGCTTTGGTCATATGGTTATTATGATCAACGTATCGATCAAGAAGGTAATGTAGAAGTTGCATATATTAGAAAACACTATGATTTCTTGACAGATATTAATGTTTATACAGAAGTGGATGTATTTGGCGAAAAAGTAAAAGTTAAAGCTTATAAAGTTGAGCCACATTTATTTGGAACATGTCCAGTATTCCTATTAACAACAGATATAGAAGGAAACTCAGATTGGGCGCGTAGAATTTCTCACAAATTGTATGATGGAGATGAAAGAATTCGTATCGCTCAAGAAACTATTTTGGGTATTGGTGGTGTTAGAATTCTTCAAGAAGCTGGATACGATTTTGACGTTGTTCATATGAACGAAGGTCATGCTCTTCCTGCTGCTTTTGAATTATTAAGACAATATAATGGTGATTTAACAGCAGTTAAACGCAAAGTTGTATTTACAACTCACACACCAGTTGCTGCAGGAAACGAAGTTCACTGGGTAGATACATTATTAGAAGGTGGTTTCTTCGCTGGTTGCTCAAGAGAAAGAGCTGTTGAATTAGGTGGAGAACAATTCTCACTTACTGTTGCAGCATTGAGAATGTCTAGAATTGCTAACGCAGTATCACAATTACACGGTTTAGTTGCTAACAAAATGTGGGAATGGGTAGACGGAAGATGCCCAATCAGAGCTATCACTAACGCTGTAAATATCCACTACTGGCAAGATGAAAGAATTGCTAGAGCTAAAAACGCAGACGAGTTGTTAGCTGCAAAATATGAAATGAAAAAAGATTTGTTCAAATATATCGCAGATACTGCTGGTAAAAGATTTGACCCAGATGTATTAACAATTACTTGGGCAAGAAGATTTGCTGATTATAAACGTGCGTGGTTAATTTTTATGGACAAAGATAGAATCGGCAGATTGCTTGAAGAAAATAAGGTTCAATTGATTTTCGCTGGTAAATTCCACCCAGATGATACAATGGGACGTGAAATGTTCAACAAAATCCTTCACAAATCATACAACCTTAAAAACGTTGTTGTATTGCCAGGTTATGAACTTGAATTAAGTGCTAAACTTAAAAAAGGTTCTGATATTTGGTTAAACACTCCAATTCGTCCATTAGAAGCATCTGGTACATCAGGTATGTCTGCTAATATGAACGGTGCTTTGCACTTCTCAACATTTGATGGATGGACAGTTGAAGGTACATTCCCAGGAATTAACGGTTATACAATCGAATACCCAGGTCTAGATGATGATATTCCATGGGAAGAAAGACATTGGAAAGACCATGCTTGTATGATGGATATTATTGAAAATCAAATTATCCCAACTTATTACGAAAACAAACAAGAATGGGCTAGAATGATGAGACAAGCTATGAGAACGGCTGAAGCTTACTTCAATTCTGACAGAATGGTTGTTGAATATTATAACAGAATCTACAAACCAATCGCTCACGAAGAATTCTCAGCAGAAGGCGAAAGAACTGAAGTTAAAGTTGATAAAAAAGTTAATGCAGATGCTTGGACTTATTCAAATATCAAATAACTTTTCAAAACAAAAACGAATATAATACAAAAGGTGGTTGAAAGACCACCTTTTGTGTTATAGATTTTAGTCATGAAAAATAAAGCTTTAGATTATGTATGCATATTTACAGGTGGCTCAATTAGAGGTGGAGCTTATGTTGGTGCACTTCGCGCAATGGAAGAATTAGGGATTAATAATAAATGTTTTGTTGGGTCTTCTGTGGGGTCAATCTTAGCGTCTTTGTACGCCGTAGGTTACACCCCTGATGAATTGGAAGAAATTTTTAATGATATAAATTTTGATTTATTTAAAGATATTAATTTTTCTTTTAGCAAAGAATTTTATATAAGTAAAGGTGAAAATTTTATAGAATGGTTAAGAGATAATATTGGGCGAAAATATTATGGTGAGAATTATAATAAAAAAGACTCAAAACCTGTAACCTTTAAGGATATAAAAAAAGATATAGTTATTTTAACAACTGATTTATATAAATCTAAAGTAAAAATATTTTCTAAAGAAACAACCCCTGACTTTGAAATTGCTCAAGCCGTTAGAATTTCATCTAGCATGCCAGGGTTGCTAAAACCTACTGAACACAACGCATCTTTGCTCGTAGATGGAGATTTATCCAGAAGTTGGCCTATTTGGAAAGTTGTACCAAGTTTATTAGAATATGAAGCAAGAATTTTGGAATTCAGATTAGAAGGCTGTAAAGAACGCTGCAACATCGAAAATATGGCTGATTATCTTAATTCAGTTTATACAACTTTTTCAAATTTCGCAGCTGACCACGTAATAAGTACTTATAAAGATAGAGATAAGTTTGATTATATCCGTTTAGATGCTGGAGATGTTAATATAACGGACTTTAATCTTTCATTAAAAGGCAAAAAAGAATTGTATGATATGGGGTATAATACAACTATAAATTATTTTAAAAAAACTTTATTAGAAAAGAAAATAAAAATATTACCCTGTTATCAAAAACTTTTAAAATCATTAAAAGAAGTTAAATCTTACATTGTTTCTTCTAAATATATTTTAGCTAAAAACAAACTAGCGGAACTTTTTGTTATTATTTCTAAGTCAAGAAAATTAATAGATATAACTTTTTTTGATGCTATCTTAGAGTTTTATGAAACATATTTAAACAATTTATTTATTACTTTTGGCATTGTTGCAATAGTAAAAGAAAAAGAACAACTTTTAAAAAATTTAGATAAAATTATAGATGATATTAATGAAAAAGTTAATGAAATTAGAGAGTTTATTAGTGTAAATTCATTAAATCATTAATTGTTTGATTTTTTTTGTAATCATCTTTTTTTTCTTCTATATCCGTTTGCGGAACATAATTTTTCATTGCAAGCATTTTATTAATTTCCATACTTAGCATTGAAAAAGGCAAAGCTTTTTTATTACTAAATCTGCGATTTGCGGCATATTCTAATACTGTTTCTAATATATCGACAAATACATTTTTATTAATATGTGCAAACTCATAATCTTCAAAAACTTCTATTATATAAGAATAAGTATCTCTAGCTCCTAAATGATTTATTTTTGTTATAAGTTTTTTTGCGTCTACATCAGAAATATCTGTAGTAAATATTTTTAAATAATAATTTGAATATCTATAAATGTGTTTAAGTATATTTTCATCAGTTTTTATTTTGGAAGTATATTGATAAAAATCTCTAAAATAAGGATAAATATCTTCTTTATGCAGAATTTCGCCATTACTATAAATTGTTAAATAAGAATGTATAAAATTTTCAAATTCATTTTGAAGTCCTAATTTGGCAAAATTTTCCTCCATTCTAGAAAAATAATTAGCAAACAAATTAATTGCATTTTTTCTTTGCAATGTTTCTATTAGGAATGCTTTAATATTTTCAATATTATTTCTCATAAAACGACCTTTTAATAATATTATTTTAGTTCGGATAAACAAAAAATGCAAAAAAGTTAAGAAATGTGAGGGAATAAAAACCTTATGCAAGTACGATTTTGTTACCTGCGTGTCTCGCAGGTGGGTGCCCGCCTTAGTATAAACCCGTTTCCTGCTGACGCACCTGTAAGATGGGCAGGTCTACTTCGATACTAATAGAAACTAAGCTCCCTATTTATAATATTGAAGGAACAAAATTGTGACCTACATAAGGCAATAGTATTTTGACATATATATACAAAAAAGTCTACTAGATTTGAGATTATAATTAAACAAAATTATTATACTAAAAAGCCTTGAATTTTTTTAATCTTCAGGGCTTTGCTCATAATCTTCTTCGTCTTGTTGTTTTAAATCTTTATCCAAATCCTCATCAAGGATACTTTTCTTTTTCTTAGATTTATTAATCAAATTAGCAACATTCATCATAGCAAGAGAATTCAACGTGGCTCGAAGTTGTGCAGATCTATCAACAAATGGTTCATTCATCATCATTTGTTCTTCCTCACGATATTGAGCATAATATTCATTACCTTGCCCCATCTTATCATCAGAAGTTTTTGCCGCAGTACCAGATATATCTCCACTTTTAAAATTAAATGCAGACGTTGGTGCAGCTACGGAATTTAGTGAATGACTATCAACCATTTTTAGTGAGTTCTCCCTTATTAAATCAAAACTTTCGTTTTGATTTATCGTGTTTCGTGTTTTACAATCTCTCTAAAACAACTCTTTTATTCTAACGATAATGCCGATTTTCGACATCAACCCATTGGTTTAAATCTTATAAAATTTTTTTTTTGTTAGTATTTGTATTTTTTTTAACAAACATTTACATTTTATTTAAGATTATATGAGTCTTCGCCTTTCAATTTTCTATTCATAAGTTTTTCAACAACTTGCTCAGGCGTTATATCTGTATAAACAGCTTCATAAATAGCATTTGCCATAGGGGCTTCTATATTTAACTTTTTTGCTAAATCACATACCGCTTTTGAAGTTTTAACACCTTCTGCAACAGAACCAAGTTCAGCTAAAATATCATCGATTTTTTTCCCTTTACCTAGCATAGAACCAACTGTAAAGTTTCTAGACATAGGACTTGAGCAAGTTGCAATCAAATCCCCCATGCCAGATAATCCATACAAAGTTGATGGATTTGCACCTAATGCTAAACTTATTCTAACCATCTCAGCCATGCCTCTAGTTAAAAGAGCGCCACGCAAATTATCACCTAAATTCATTGCATCCGCAAAACCTGATGCTATTGCGATAACGTTTTTCAAGCTTCCACCCAACTCTACACCTATAACATCTGGGTTTGTATACAATCTAAACTTATTAGGCACAGAACAAGCTTTTTGAACTTTTTCTGCTATTGTCATATCTTTTGCTGCAACACTAGCAAGCGTTGGCATACCCATTAAAACTTCTTTTGCTAAAGTTGGACCGGATAAAATAGCAATATTTGCCTCAGGCAATTCTTGCTCCATAACCTCAGACATTCTCATTAAAGTGTTTAATTCTAAACCTTTTGATAAATTAACCAAAACTTGATTTTTATTTAAACCGATTTTAGCAATTTGTTGGCAAACACTTCTAATTCCAGATGTTGCAACAACAAGAAGAATAATTTCAGCATCTTTTAGCGCATAAGTCAAATCAGATGTTATTTCAACTTTATCATCTAATTGAACTTCCAAAGGTTTTGAACATTTTTTCTGAAGTCTTAATTCATCAGAAATATCTTGTTCTCTACCCCAAACACAAACTTCATCAAAGTTATCATTTAAAAGCCATGCTAGAGTTAATCCCCAACACCCTGGTCCTAAAACCGTTAATTTCATATCAAATCCTCTATAATCTTATTTTATTAAATTATACACTTTATAGGCATTTAAAATCAAGTTAAAATAAATAAATAAAAAAAATTAAAAGAAGTTACTTGACAGTTAAGTATGTCCTTAATATTATAATATAGTGAAGCTAATTCACGTGCCGGTGTGGCTCAACGGTAGAGCAACGGTTTTGTAAACCGTAGGTTGTAGGTTCGATTCCTATCACCGGCATTTTATTTTAAGAGTCCGCCTCTGTGGCGCAGGGGTAGCGCACTCCCTTGGTAAGGGAGAGGCCACGGGTTCAAATCCCGTCAGAGGCTTTTAATAAAAATTGAAAATTAAATATGGGTAGATGGCCGAGTGGCTAAAGGCGACAGACTGTAAATCTGTTCACGAGAGTGTACGGTGGTTCGAATCCACCTCTGCCCATTTTTCTTAATAAGAAAAGAGAGTCAAAAGACTCTCTTTTTTAATTATTTAATCTTAAAAAGCTTAATTGAGTGGCTTCAAGAGTAGAATTAATTGAAACTTTTTTAATAATTTTTTGATATCCTAACGCAAGCCAAATTGCGCCGGCAACCCACGCACATGGGGTCGCAAAACAAACCCCTAAATAACCTAAATAGTGCCCTAATATAAATGCTGCACCCGCTCTCATTACTAATTCAATTACACCTGATAAAAATGGAATTTTAACAGAGCTCATTCCTTGTAATACATTTCTAAATAATAAAATACAACCTAGACAAAAATGAAATAAACATATAATACTCATATATAATTGAGCTTGTTCAGTTATGTGAGGATAATTTCCAACAATAAAGATATTTACGACATTTCTTCCTAAAAATATTATTAGTATAATGTTTATAAAAGTTAAAGCTGAAATCATTTTTATGCATTTTACAACGCCAATTTTTATACGACTAATTTTTCCCGCACCAAAATTTTGTGCTGTATATGTAGCCATAGCAACACCCAATGCCAAAAAAGATTGCCCTGTAACTTGTTCTATTTTGGTACCAGCCGTAAAAGCAGCAATTGTATCAGAGCCAAATGAATTCAACACCACTTGTAATGCAATAATGCCTAACACCATCACAGACATTTGAAAACCCATTGGAAAACCAACTTTAATATGTTCCCATAAAAATTTCAAATCAATTTTCCAATCTTGTTTAGTTAACCTTAAAATAGGGAATTTTAAAAGCATAAACATTAAACAAAATATGGCAGAAACGCCTTGAGATATAACCGTTGCCCAACCAGCACCTGCCACACCCATATTGAATTTAATAATAAAAATCAAATCAAGTATTATATTTAGAATAGAAGCTATAATTAAAAAATATAACGGGGTTTTACTATCACCTAAGGCTCTTATTACATTAGCTAAAGCATTATAAAAAACAAGTGTGCTAATACCTGAATACATTATAAAAATATAGCTATAGGAGTCTACAATTATATTCTGTGGCGTTTGCATTATATTTAATAAAGGCATTGCCGTCGTTGTGCTTATTAATGTTAATAAAATACTAAAAACAACACCTAATATAACAATAGACGCAAATGATTTTTTTACTCCTTTAAAATCCTTTGCTCCAAAACGTTGAGCTGTAATAACAGAAAATCCTGCTGTTAAACCCAAAATAAATCCCAATACTAAAAAAGCAATAGAACCAGTTGCGCCAACTGCCGCTAGTGCCGTTACACCTAAAGTTCTACCTACTATAAGAGTATCTACTAAATTATAAAATTGTTGGAATAAATTTCCTATATATAACGGTAGGGCAAATCTTAAAATTAAATTTGCAGGATTACCCACCGTCATATCTTTTATTGTCATAATATTTCGCCTTTTTTTATTTAATTATAAAATTTAAAAAATAAATTACAATTATAAAATGGATTTAATGTAAACTATAGGCAATCAGCTCACATAATTCTACAAGCTTTTCAGAATAAAAACAAAGTAAAATTATAATAACTGTTGAAAAATATAAAATTATTTTTGAAGTTAAAGAATAATCAGGTCCAATTTTGTTTTTTACATTTTTATCAAACATTAACTTAATTGGTTTTGCATATACTATGATAGAAATGACAAATAAAATCAAAATTAATAATAAAGCAGGGAAATAACCAATTCCTAATCTTAAAACAGAAGATAGAACAAAAAACTTTTCCCAAAAACCGCATGTTGGGGGCAAACCAGCTAATGCAACAAAAGTAAATATCATTGCTGTTGCGAAAAATGGGAATTTATATGCTATTTCATTAAATATAGATAATTCGTTATTTTTAATTCTTTGATTAAGATATATTATACCTGCAAATAAAGCTATAACCACCACTAAATAACAAACTAAGCAATACAACAAACTTGCAATATTATAAACATTTATAAGACTTAAAACTAATAAAATAAAACTATTTTGAGAAATTATGCTATAAGAAATAAAACGATTAATTTTATATTCTTTTAACATTGATAATAAACAATAAAATGCAAAACTAAGCCCTAGAACAAGAATTACAAAAGTTATTATTGGAATATAATTATATGTTATTACTAAAATTCTTGATAATATGGCGTATATTGCAAACATAGGAATTAAAGAAAGAAATAAAGCTGCGGGCGCTTGTTTTTTTCTTATTAAAGTAGATAATATTTTAAAATCTAAACAACTCAATAATAAAATTAAACCCAAGACAATAAATATCATAGCAAACGTAAACAGTAACCCACCTTCATATCCAATTAAAGATGTCATTATTGACTCTAGATTTAATGTTGCTGTAATTCCATATAAATAAGAAACGCCTAATGCAAATATTGAGGTAGCACACACTCCATTAATTAAATATTTATTTGCGCACACTTTCGACATTGAATTATTAACCATTGCTATCAATAAAGAATTATTAATTATTAATAGACATAAAGAAACAAATATTGTTAAAAAATCATTTCCGCTAACTAATATTAAGCTACAAAAAACAGATGTCATTAATGTCGCATAATATTCAAAAATTTTTGTTTGGTGTTTTTTTATGAAATCATTTGACAACAAAACAACAAAAAAAGTAGCCACCAAAATCAAAGACTTAAAAAAGACTGTATACACATTACAAACTATAGAATTATTAAATGCACTATATGTTGGTTCTGCTTGAAGAAAAATAATAGAACTTAAAGCAGTCAAAATGCCTAAAATATTTATCCATACAGATAATTTAAAATGCTTTTTATTCACAAATATTGCAAACAAAATATTTAACAATATAAAAAATAAAATAATTATTTCTGGCAAAAAAGCTGATTTTATATCCAATAAAAAGTTCATATTACACCTTCAAAAAATCTATAATTACTTCTGATGTCGAGTTAAAAATTTCTAATATTGAATTAGGGAAAATACCTAGAAACAATAAAGACATTACAATTAAACTCAAAACTATAATTTCACTTTTAGTTATTCCTCGTTTAGGATAAATTAATTCATTTTCACTTGTTTTAAACCTTGCCATTGTCTGCCCATAAAAAGTTTTGTGAAAAACAAAAACAATACAAATCGCCAACATTATCAATCCAAGCACATATATTCCAATGCTTAAATTAAATAACATATTTAATTCAAGCTCATTTGAAATTAAACCATTTAATATCATAAAGTTTGAAACAAAATTACCAGTAAATGGAATAGCTAATACGCATAAAATTAAAATTAAACCTAAATTATAACAAACAGGCATAACTTTATTTAGTCCGCCTAGAATATTTTTTTCCATTGTTTTAGTCCTAAGATAAACACTCCCTAAAAGCATAAATAATCCACACCAAGTTAAATTAAATGTAATTAAATGAAATAATGCCCCTTCAAATCCAATTTTATTAAACGTGCTTAATCCTATTAAAATAAAACCAACCTGAACAAGAGTTAAATATGATAATATTTTTTTTATATTAGTTTGAGAAATAGCAATACATATTCCATAAAGAATATTAACTATACCCACAATTATTATTAGGATAGAAAAATAATTAAATATTTCAGGGAAAATACCAATATTAAATCTTACAATCCCATATCCGCCCATACTTAATATTAAAACAGATAATAGCATACTTACTGGCGTAACTGTTGTTATTTGCGCATTTATTAATCCAAAATGCAATGGGAAAATTGGCAGTTTTACAGCAAAACCGATAAAGAAACACCAAAACATAAACGAATACAAACCTAAGGTATAAATATTTTCAGAAATATTTATACTTTCCATATCAGCTGTTAAAATTCCACTCAAGGAAAAACTATAAAAATATAAAATTAAAATTCCTAAAAATAAAAGACTATTTCCTATAGCATTATAAGTGAGGTATTTCATTCCTGCTTGCTTTGAAAAAAATCGTTCTCCCCACTGTGTAATCAATAAATATGTAACAATTAACTCAGATTGCCAAAACAAAAATAATAGAAACATATCTTTTGCACAAAAAACACCTAAAACAATTGTCTGTAAGAAAAGAACAAGCGAATAATAAAGTCTATGTTTTGTTCTAATCATACATTTACTTGCAATAATAACTAACATTGTGACAAATGAAGTTAGTAATACAAAAACTATTGAAATCCCATCTAACGCAAACGATGCGCTTATTCCTAAAGATTTTAACAAACTTGTCCCTAAAAAAGTCAATTCTTTTTGATATGACCAACCCAAATGAGTTGAATTAAAAAACATTAAAAACATACAACTATATATAAAATGAATAATTGAAAATGTTTTACAAAATCTACGTATTTTAATTTCGTTATTAGGAAATAATGGACTAAGTATACATAATGCAACAATTATAGGTGAAAAAATTAATATTAAAATAGATAAAAAACTCATTTTACACCCCCATAAAACTAATAATAAAATATGCTATAAAAATTAAAATCATTATTATTGTAACAATAATAAATACCAATAAAATACAAGATTGAAAATTTAGTTTTTGAATTTTTTTAAATAGTTTGCTTAAAATATTACTTGTAATAATGATTGCAAAACTTATTCCTTCTCCAATTTTTTCAAAAATATTGATAATTTTACATAATTTTAAAGATATCTGCTGAAAAAATTCACATACTTTATCTAAATATAAAAATTCATATGACAGTTTATAAATCAAATAATTCTTATTTAAAATATTTTCTTTTATTTTCATAAACATACTGTCTTGTAAAAAATATAAAACAAAAGCTAAATAAATTGCCCCAACAACAACAAAAAGCTGAATAAAAAAGGGTACGGTTAATAATGGTAAAATATTTTCAGGTTTTATAAAATAAATAAAATCATTAAAATTGTTTTTTAAGGCACCACTTAAAATAATAATAATTCCAAATAAAATTGGAATTGTTAAAAATTTAAACGAATAGTCTATTTTTTCTGTATTTGTTTTTTCCCCTTCAAATATTAAAAAATAAACTCTAGATAATGCAAAAGAAGTTAAAAATATAACAAATAAATATCCTGCAATTAACCAAGATTGTTGTGTTTCATAAATTAATGAAAACAAGGAATGTTGGCAATAAAAACCACCAAAGGATAATCCGCAAATTGATAAACTTGACACCCCATATAATATTGCTAAAATTGGATAATCCGTTCTTATTCCATTTGTATTTTTTATATTTATACTCCCATCTTTATTTAATAAATAGCTAATAAAAAATAATAATAAATAAGCAAAAAGAAATACCCAATAACTATATATTGCTAAGCTATATCCTTTTAGTCCAATAGTTAATAATATTAATCCAAATTGAGAAACACAAAGTGAAAGTAAAAATTTGTTTAATAAATTTTGACTTAAAGAAAAATAAACACCCAAAAATGCACTTAACATACCAACAACAATTAAAATATTTTTGGCAAAAACTGATAATATTATCATTGGATATATTCGAGCTAACAAATAAATACTACCTAAGCTTAAACAAAATAATACAATAATGGCGCCTAGATTTTTAATTTCATTTAATTTTAAAACAGAACTAAAAAATGGTACTTGTCCCATTTTTATAAAAATTGAGATTAACATAAACAGTAAAATAACTACATATGTATACTCTGAAAACATAGAATAAAAATTATCTACATGAAAAATAAAATCAGAATATGATAATAAGATTAAATTTTGAGAAACATTAAAAAGAG
>JAZUBS010000017.1:0-18797 GCA_045638605.1 Candidatus Gastranaerophilaceae bacterium | reverse complement strand
TAGTGATATTGATCTTGTGGTAATTTTAGATAATTTAAGTTTTGAAGACTTAAAAAGATATCGTTCGATAATTGATAGTATGCCAGATAAAGATAAATCTTGCGGTTTTATTTCAGGTAGAGAGGAACTGCAAAATTGGTCAAAATCTGACTTGTTCCAATTTTTCTATGATACAAAATCCCTTATTGGTAACCTGCAAGATTTAATTCAAGCTCCAACTATAGAAGATGCAACACAAGCCGTCAAAATTAGTTCCGAAAACTTGTACCATACTTCTGTTCATAGCTTTATTCATTCTAATAATCGTGCTGAAGATTTGAAAAATTTATATAAAAGCACATTTTTTATTTTGCAGGCAAAATATTTTATAGAAACTAAAAAATATATTCCAACCAAAAATGAACTTTCAGAATTGTTAAATGGAATTGATAGAGATATTTTGAATATCTGCATTAATAGAAATGATATTAATGGTAATGAACCAATTGAACTTGAAAATTTATACAAAATACTAATACAATGGAGTTCAGATAATATTAAAATGTTTTCATAAGGATATATGTGATGAAAGAAATAAAATTACAAGGCATTGATATTGATGGCATAGAAAAAGAATATTCTTTAAATGACTTTAAAGGACAAAAAGTTATTTTGTACTTTTATCCAAAAGATAATACTTCTGGCTGCACACAAGAAGCGTGCGATTTTAGAGATAATATAAATAGATTAACAAGATTCGCAACTGTAATCGGTGTTAGTCCAGATAGTATCAAAAGTCACTTGAAATTCAAAGAAAAACAAAGCCTTAATTTCATTTTGCTTTCTGACCCAGAACACAAACTTGCAGAAACTTTTAATGTTTGGGGTGAAAAATCTATGTATGGCAGAAAATATATGGGTATTGAACGCTCGACTTTTGTGCTTGATGAAAACTTAAATATCATAAAAGAATGGCGCAAAGTAAAAGTCAAAGGCCACGTCGACGAAGTGATTGAATACTTGAACACATAATTTAAACACATTTTAAACGGGTTTTAAACAGTATTTAAACGCCTTTTAAACGCAATTTAAAAGTCGTTTAAAAATTTTTAACGTTCATTTTCACCTCCCACTTTACTTTCTCTTGCTTTTGAGTGATGTATGTTGCTCGAAAGGTTTGTAGATGAATGCTGTTGACCCAATAAAAAGCCTTGAAGATATTAGAAAAATGAAAGAGTTCTTGGCGAAAAAGCCGAGGAATGCTTTGCTCTTTAGCTTTGGGATAAATAGCGGACTGAGGATTTCTGACATACTTGCGCTTAATGTCGGGGATGTTAGGGGCAAAGAGTATATTGAAATTAGAGAACTGAAAACTGGCAAACGGAAAGTATTTCCGATTAATGATAGGTTGAAGGAGGAGATTGAAGAATTTACTAATGGAATGCCAGAGGAACAACCATTGTTTTATACACAAAAGGGAAGACGAATGGAAAGGAGTCGAGCGTATAAGATTTTAAACAAAGCGGCAAGGGCTGTGGGGATAACAAGACGGATAGGCACACATACATTGAGGAAAACATTTGGATACCATTGCTACCAAAAATACGACGACGTCGTGCTGCTGCAAAAGATTTTTAATCATTCATCACCCCAAATCACCCTCCGCTACATCGGCATCGAACAAGAAGACATCGACGCAGTGTATCGGGATTTTTATTTGTGATTTTATGATATAAATAAAATTATGAATGAAGACGAACAAGAATTATTCGAGTCAAATGGCTGGCAAGTAATAAATAGGATTGGTGCTTTCGCTGAAATGCACCATATTTTCCTACAGAATTATCAAGATTTAATGAACATAATTTCAAAAATTCAAAATCCGCAGTTAGAATACTCCAAAAGAGTTGATTTGATGCTAAATAATATAAATCAATACATTTTTAATTTTATATCTGCCGCTATGGCTTTAAGAGATAATACTAATGAAATGGTTAAATTTTATGATAATACAATTTTTGGTAATTCAATAAAAGAAAACACACAAAAGATATTTGCAAACAATTTAGAAATTGCTTTTGTACAAAAATATCGAAATATACATACACATAAAAGATTGATAATTGCATATTTGTCTGATGATGACAAAATTTTATGGGATACAGAATGCTTATTTAAAATATCAGATGAATGGAATTCCCTATCAAAAAAATACATAAGTAATTGCGGAGAGTCTATTTACTTAGAGGAGCTCTTCGTGAAATACTTTCAAACAACAAACTATTTTTATAATTGGCTTTACCCCGAATTGTTAAAATGGCATAAAAATGATGCGCTTGAAACAATTAAAATAGCTGCTAGATTAAACAAACCCTTACCTAAAATATATTTTGATATTGCAAGAATTTAAGAATTCTTTGCAAAATACTATATAATTTAATTGAATTTTGAATTTTAAAGTTTGTATAATTCCTTAATTTCGTCTAAAGTGATTTCAAAACCAATCGAATTATACCTTGGAACAATTTGGTTATATATATTTTCGATTAATTGAGCTTTAACTTCTTTTGTTCCATTATGAAATGCTCTATGACAAGTTGGACACAAAGAAACAATATTTTCTACGCAATCAACATTTATGTTATATTTTTGCCAGATTTTTTGTTGATATTTTACAGGAACCAAATGGTGAGCTTCCATAAAGTTCTTTTGAGTTTTTGCAGATTTAAATGTTTTGTGCTCATGATTATTTTCACAAGCATAATAAGCATTCTGTATTGCAATTCTTCCTAATAAAGGATTTCTTCTATATTTTCTACTTATAGATGTTTCACTATATTGGGCAGGAGCTATTTCTGATGCACCAACAGCAACATCCGGATTGACATTATATTCGTTTATATTATCAATTTTATCTATGTAATTATCGTCTTTTTCTTCATCAGATTCTTCAGATTCTATTATTTCTTTTTCTTGAATTGCAACATTTTCCTCTATATTGATTTCACATTGTGGTTCATTGATAAGATTGATATTAAAATCTTGAATGTTGTACAAGAAATACGAATAATCAACGTCGCGCAAAAGAATTTCATTTAATTCTTCTATATCGTATTTTTGCATAAAATTACGGTAAAAATAATCGTCAAAACTTGGATTAAGGGCAATTGTCTGACTTGTAAATATAAAAAGATTTGTATTATTTCTAATAACTGTTTGAATTCTGCTATTCCCTTTATAATAACTTACATATTTAGAGACTGGTGAATTATTTTTAATATATTCAACGGCTTGTTGCCATTGAGAATAATTTTTACAAGTCATAATATAAGTATATAAGTGATCTATTGAAATTTCGTTTATATTATATTGTATTTGCAATTCCTTTAATACTTTGTATATAAATACAACTGGCAAAATATTATAATCTTCATTATTATTTGCAGTATCAACAATAGCATGGATTTTTAGTTTTAATATTTGTTCAGTAATTATTTTATTATATTCATATAAATTAAGATTCGGATTAATAGTTTTTAATTTATCATATACTGCCGTTGGTTTTTCTTTATTGTATTGACCACCTTTTTGATAAAAAGGTGTTTTAGTTATTAAGCCAAAGAACTGAGGTATTACCAAAGTTCTATGTCTATCTGTTCCAATCCCAAATTCCGAATGATGTTCAGCAAAATATTGTTCAATATTAGTATTTTCTCTGTCAGGAATATTTTCAAAAAAATTAGTAACTTTTATAATTTCATCGAAACTACTTACTTGTTGTTTTGTAAATAACCATACAGATTTTTTATTAAGATTATTTAAATATTCTTCAGCACTAATCATCATTTAATACTCCTTGAATTAAGGTTCCCCAAAAATAAGCTAATTTAGGTGGTACGGCATTTCCTATTTGTTTATAAACGGAAGTTTTATTTCCTAAAAACTTGAAATCATCTGGAAAACTCTGTATTCTTGCACCTTCTCTTGGAGATAAAGTCCTATCTTCAATTGGATGAATAAATCTACCACCAGAAGGTGTATCAAACCTTGTTGTTATAGTCGGTGCGACTCCTGTTTTTTCGAGTCTTCCATATGCACCACTATGGACAGACTTTATGACATCATTTAATTTAGTCCAATTTTCACCAGCTGATATTTGCTTTATTCTTCTTACCGCAATTTCGCTGTGATTTGGTTTTACATGATTATAAGTACAATGCTTAGTATTTGATAAAAATTCCTGATATTTAGATTGAGGATGTAAGTCCTTAATTACACCTTCTGTATTTTCATTTTTTAAATTAGAAATAGCATCCCAAACAGTCACCTTATCAAAGAAACTAGGATATTTCTTTTTAAGTGAATTTTGAGTAGATTTTATTAAATTGTCAATATCTAATTCCTTATTTAAAGAACCTATAATAAAAACTCTTTCTCTTTGTTGTGGAATACCGTAATCAAGAGCTTTTACAACTATATGTTGTAAATAATATCTATCACCTTCAAAGTTTTTTTCATCTGAAAACAAAGTTAAAATTTGTTCAAAAATTTCACCTTTTTCCATTGTTAATATCCCTTTGACATTTTCCAGGATAAAAATTTTTGGTCGAACTTGCTGAACAATTTTAAAATAATATTTAAACAAATAATTTCTTGGATCATCTATAAAATTATTTTTTCTAATTCTTGCTCCTGCCATTGAAAAACCTTGACAAGGTGGTCCTCCAATAATAACATCGGCACTAATTTCAGAGAAATCTATTTCTTCTACAGCTTGTTTTATATCCATGGCATACATAGTGGTATTTGGATGATTATAAGAATAAGTTTCAGCAATTTGTTTATCATATTCAACTGCTGCAACGATGTCAAAGCCCGCCTTTTCAAATCCTACTGAAAAACCACCGGCCCCAGAAAATAAATCAATAACTTTATTCTTTTTCACTTATTTCACCTGCTGAACGATAATATAATTGATAATTTTTTATATAATTCAATTCTTCTTGTGTTAAATTATATAATTTAGCTAATTCGTTATCTATATTATCAATACATGACTTACAAAATCTGTGTTTGTATTCATACATCGATTGTTTAGAGTTTATTTTAATCTTAGTGGTTTCTAGTAAATTATTTAACTCAATTGATAATTTTTTATATTTTTTTGCTTGATAATTTGTAATCTCTGGTACGAAGAATTGTTCCAATTCTTTATTTGTTATATGCCAACAATCAGAAACTTTAATCCAGTACCACCAATATAAACTTGAGTTAAGTATGCAATTTATTAAATGTAAATATTTTTTATCATAATACAAGATTGAATACTCATTACTTTTATATGGCGATTCAACAAAAGATTTTATCCAAAAGGCCGCCCTTTTGTTTAAGAATAATGGATTTTCTTTTTCCGAAATTTGTTTTGAAATAATTGAAGTCTTTTTATTGTGAATTTTTGAGTATATATTTTCTTCGATAAAATTTGATAATTTAGGATAAAAATTATCTTGTTTATACTGATTTAAAATTAATTCGTTTTTAGTGAATAGATTTTTTCGTTCAGTTTTGTACCAATATTTATAATCTGAAGTATATATTTCATGTTTTTCTTTTTTTGATGATTTTTGAGCAATTAAAATATTTAATTTTTGATGAACACCCACAAACAAACAGTCTGGTCTATCAGCAAAACTTAAAATATACTGCTTGTTTGTATTATTTTCAACAAAATCTCTTATGCATGACATTCTAGTAGTTGAAATATATGAAATTGGAATAATATATCCGATTACTCCATCTTCTTTTAATAAGTTTAAGCTATTATGAATCACATCTGCATACAAGTTGCCGTATAGTACAGAATTGGAATAATCAACAGTATTTTTTTCAACATATGGTGGGTTGCCGATAATTAGTTGATATTCATCCATAAATTCTGCAGCACTTGTTATAAAATTTAAATTATAAAAATTAAATTCTAAATAATCGTAAATTACGTTAATGTCTACGGAACTGCAAACATGTAGAGCTTTGAACAATAAACGCATTTTTGAAATATATGTTGAATATCTATCAATATCGTTTCCATGGATTGAGTTAATAATTTTACAAACATCATTGGCAGTTATTTTGTTATTAATCTGGGTTAATAAATTAACCTTGCATTCAAAAGCCTTAACTAAAAATGCGCCAGTACCACAAGTTGGATCTAATATTTTCAAATTTATAATAAAATTATAAATTTCCGAGTTTTTATTAATTATTGTTTTTATTGATTTGATTATAGATTCAATATTTTGAGGATAATATTTTTTGTTTATTTTGTTACAAATTAATTGATAAATGCAATTGTAAATTATATATTCAGAGACGTCTTCTGGGGTATAATACACACCGTTACTCTTTTGAATATTGGTCCGTTCATTTAATTTTTCTAATTCTTGCTGAAAGCCTTTCTCATCAATATTATATTCAGCTAATATATACAGTAAATTTTTATAATACTCAAAGAATATAGTATTACCATAATTGCTTTTCAATAATGATTGAACGCTTTTATATTTTCTTTTAATATTTTGGCTTAAAAATTGCAACTTAAAATTAATATATTCTTCATTTTTATTATCATCCTGATAAATTGAATATACCGCAGCTTTTAAATTTTTATTAAAGAGATTTTTTAATTCTTGTTTTTTATCTTTGATTTTTAAAACTTCCACTGCCACCCAATATAAAACGCACTATCAATCCATCTTAATTATAATACAAACATTTGCAATAGGACAATTTATAAAGTTTTACGAATTGGAATAATAGTGATACTTAATGCTTGACTGCGAACTACCTTATATGAGTTCGTTTTCATCACTATTCATTTCTACTGTATCTGCCGGAAGTTCTTTAGGATTAATTCTGGAATCTAATAAAGTTAGATATTTTTGTTCATCGCAACCAATTATTAGTTTTCTTTTTGCGTGTATATTATTTGTTGTTTTCTTTGACAACTCTTTTATTATTGGTTTTGATTTAATTGCGGGAACAATTTCGATTCCTTGAATCAATAGCATACTGAGTTTTTCTAATGATAACCTTAAAAGATTTTTAAATTCATTAGAATTAGTATTCTCTTGTAAAATAAATTCACTTTCACTAATAGCTTCTTCTATTAATTTATCAATATATTCTTGTTTTTCTCTTGCTTTATCAGCTTTAACAATGTTAATGGTTTCCTCGATATGTTTGAGCTTTGCAGTAGATTTATCAATTTTTGCCTTTTCCAAATCTTCAAATGTTTTTTGACACTCTAACACATGATGAAAAAGATTGGCACCTTTATCTGCTAATGTTAAAAATAAAGAAAGAGTATTTCCTGTAAAATTAAGTCCCAACCACTCGCTACCAACATCGAAATTGACAACAGCAACTTCTTCACCGACATACTTAAATGGTAGGCATATATCTTTTAAAGTTTCAAAGAATTTAATATAATCACTAATTGAGGAATATTTTTCTGGAAGTTTAATATTTAAAACGTTTTCATCTTCTTCTGTTAAAACTTCTTTTAGTGTTTGTTGTAAAATTTTTGCAGATACCAATAAGTCCGTTTTAATCGTATTTAAAGAGTTTTTTGTTTGTTGGCTTACCATTGTACTATTTTCAATAGTATTGGTAAAATTTGCAATTTTATCTATTTTATTTATAGTGTCTAAAAATAAATTTGACTTTTTTATTTCGGCTGTTATAGTCAAAAAACCTTGTATATTGGAAATTTGATACATACCCGGATAACCGCTAACAGGATTAGTAGAAACTGATAATGCTTCAATAATAGGTATCGCTCTATTGATTAACTCTTGATAATCCCTAAGTCTCATATTACTCCTTTTTCTTTATTATAACATAGAAAATTTATACCACAGAAACTAAAAATCAGTATTAAACAGATAATTTTGTTATTAAATAAAAACTTGACTTCCAAACACTTGCAAGTGATGAATGACACAACCTAAAAGGAGGTTGTATATGGAAGAAAGATTTGTTATCAAAAGAAAAGATTTTAAAAAGCTTGAGCGATATGCTGAGAATATTTACAACACAGCAGTTGTGATTGATTATTTTTGCTCATCACAAAAGGAATACGAGGAACTTTATAACCTGGCACCGATTGTGAAAAATCTTCGTCGTGATGCAGACCAAGTTAATGCATTTTTCATAAATTATCCTGAAAGCATTGATTAGTTTCTAGTTTCAAAAGTTGTTCTTTTCTATCAACACCACAAGCAAAACCAGTTAGCTTCCCAGATTTAGAAACAACTCTATGGCAAGGGATAATGAGTAAATTCGGATTTTTATTGCAAGCTGATCCAACAGCTCTTTTTGCCTTGGGCTTGCCTACAGCTTCAGCGATTTCTTGATAAGATTTCGTTTTCCCATAAGAGATTTTTAGTAATTCTGCCCAAACTTTTTTCTGAAATTCAGTTCCTTTCGGTGAAATATTTAGTTCAAATTTAGTTCTTTTCCCTGCGAAATATTCATCAAGTTGTTTTGCTACTTCTGCAAAATACCCAGTCCGCTCGGAAATTTTTGAGCAACTTTCAGCAACTCTAAACCTTTGAATGGTATCGTTTTTTAGCTCAATTTCTAATATCCCAATTGGTGAGTTGTAATAAAATTTGTTTGACATAGCTTAATTATACTTTAATATTCTATTGATAACTTTTGTGTCTTTGAAACTGATTTATATTGGGAACGAAGTTATATAAGACAGAGTTTTAAGGCAACTGACAATACTTATTATCTTCTTGCCAAATTCCTTTGCGTTCGGTGCAATCTTCCGAAGTTCTTATGCAATAGCCATTGTCTTTCATTTCACATCTATGACGATGATAATCCCAACAACCCCCGTGGTCGAGGCAAGAGTCGATTTGCATAAACTCAGAATTACAAAACCTTACACAGCCTGCGACTGCTAATGCAACCACGATCAAAGTTATCCAGTTTGAAGCCTTCAAAATCATATCGTCCTACACACCTTTGCCCATTTCGTAGGCTTCGGTTATGAATTTTGTGCCGTTGATTTCGCCACGTTCATAGACGCCTTTTGCGTAAATTACGCCCATTTCTTTTGAGCCTTCAAGGCACGCAGCCAAACCTCTGAAACATTCCAAAGTGCAATCCATTGTGTGTTTTTCATCTTCTGCCGCAGTCATAATATAATAAAATTCTTTATCCCTAAACTCCAACCAACGAGCTACAGTTCTATCGATTACAGTCTTTAGTTGTGCAGAAATCGAATAGAAATAAACAGGGCTTGAAAGCACAATCACATCAGCATCAAGCATTTTTTGCAAGACTTCAGTCATATCGTCTTTAATCACGCAAACCCCTGTATCTTTGCAAGCATAGCAACCTTTGCAATATCCAATATTCTTCCCTGCAACGAATATTTTTTTGACTTCGTTTCCGGCTTCAATTGCGCCTTTCATAAACTCGTCACAAAGCGTATCTGAATTCCCGCCTTTTCTTGGGCTTCCTGACAAAATCAAAACTTTTTTCATATAAAACTCCTTAATCTATACTTCGATTTTATCGCTGAAAAAAGTCGGTTTCAAGCTTTTCTGAAAAGCTATCTTCTCTTGCGTTTTGGGGCGGTTATATCAAAACTCTTTCGGATAATTGCATCTAAAACATCCGGCGCAATCTTGTTTACATCGACTTTGCACCAATGCGTTTTGTTCATATGCCAAGCTGGAAAAACGCTTTCAGGATACTGTTCTTTCAAAAGCGAAATCGTTTCTGGCTCAGCCTTAAGATTAATAAAAAGTTTGCCTTCTTGTTCAAAGACCACGCCAAACCATTTGTTATTTGACTTATGACGCAAAATCGGCGTGTTTTCGTACTTATCATCCGCAAAAGGATAAGTCTCAATCGCATCAGCATCAATCAGGCATCTTTTAATAAGTTGTTTTTTATTCATAACCTAATTTTATCATAATCATACTATCACTTTTTGTGAAATTAGTTTATAATTTTCTTGTGAAAAAGATTCTATTATTATCACTTTTAATATTCGCATCCACTTTAAGCGTAAGCTCTCAAGCAGACGATTCCGCTATAAAAATCTTTTTTGTTGACCCTGTGAACAAGCAAAGAATTGCAACAGGTAGCGAAAGTGAATCTATAAAAGCACTTAAAAACCTGATTGATAATTCTACTCAATCTATTGATTTTGCGATTTATGGAATAAGTAATCAAGAAATCTTTGACGCTCTAAAATCAGCCAAGCAAAGAGGGGTTAAAGTACGTGGCGTGGTGGATTTTAATAACAACCAAGAAAACCCATATTCTTTGACATACAAACTTATTGAAGAATTTCCGAATACAAAAACGGATTACAAAAAGGTTGAAGATTTTAAGATTAAATCAAGCGACTATGTGCAACAAGTCAAATATTATTTCAACAAAAAAGTCGTAAACGCATCCTTTGTAAATAAAGGGATTAAGGACTATAACGACAAAATAATGCATAATAAATATTTTATTGTGGATAATAAATACATTTGGACTGGCTCTATGAATGTGAGCAACAGTTGCTCTACTTATAACGCTAATTCAAGCGTTCTGATAAATTCACCAGAGCTTGCAAAGCTGTACAAAGACGATTTTGAGCTTATGTATTTGAACTCAAAATTCCATAAAGACAAAGATTATAGACCAACTCCACAAACTGTAAGTCTAAAAAATTCTAAAGTAACTGCGTTTTTATTACCAGAAGACAATACAGCCTATGAGCAAATTAGCGAGTACATAAACAAGGCTGAAAAATATATTTATGTGCCAATGTTTTTCTTTACACATACAAAATACCCTCAAGATTTAATCAATGCCTACAATCGTGGGGTGGATGTGCGTGTGATTATTGATGCGACTTCTGTAAGGACTGGATATTCAAAACATCAAATTATGCGTATGGCAGGAATCCCTGTAAAAGTCGAAAACTGGGGCGGTAAAATGCATATGAAATCGCTAATTATTGACGATAAATATTTACTAATCGGCTCAATGAATTTTACGGCTGGCGCTCATTATCAAAACGACGAAAATTGCCTTTTGATTGAGGATTCTAATACCACAATCCAAGCAAGAAAGAATTTTGAATATATGTGGGATTCAATTCCGAATAAATGGCTAAAATCTGAGCCAAAACCTGAGGGCAAGGACTCAAAATACTCTTGTAGCGATGGAATTGATAACGATCACGACGATTTGATTGACGCATTTGACCCTGATTGCAAAGCTATAAGATTGTTCAAAAAAGAATACACCTTTAGCCAAGTAGGCCCATTTGAGCCTTAAATAGTTGCGATTAGCAGATTGTTTTTTACTTGCTTTTTCTTGCCATTTCTTGCAAAATTCTCACGTATTTTTTTTATATTTTCAGGCAAAATCATATCTTTTAATGGGTAAGACATATTCCAACCATAAGCCTTTGAGCCATCACTATTGAATTTTTCATACTCCATAGCTTTGTAAAACAGCTCAGGACAATGCTCGTAAAGATTGAGCCAATCGTTTGGCGATTGATAAAAACAAAAATAACACCCTGAACGCTTGCGCCATTCGTAATACTTGGGTAATCCTATGCCAACGTTGTTTAGGATTTTGAACACGTCATCTCTTGTTATTCCGTAGTCTTGAAACGGAAAAATATTCACAACTTTGTCTGCGCTTGCTGTTTCGTCCAAACCTCGTCCAAGCTCATCGGCTCGGATGCCGATGTAAGTGTTTATTTGACTTGCGTTATTGAAATGCTCTTTTAAAAACTTGCGATAGACTCGGATTTTAAGCTCAACTGTGCACCAACGATTTTTTATTGAGGGCAAAAACTTTCTAATATCGTAGAGGTGGTCAAAGCTTTTTTCAGGTCTTAGCCAAGTGATTTTTTTATCCAAAAATATTTCAATCTTGTTCAAATAATCGTAAGTTTCAGGCAACTCAAGCTCAGTATCACAGAATACAAGCTCTGTTTTTTCGAAAATTTCCGGCATGTTTTCTTTCATAAAAAACGCTAACGCAGTCGAATCCTTTCCGCCTGAAAGGCTTAAGATATGGTATTCTTTCATAGGGGCAAATCCTTATTTGAGAAGTATTAACGCACTAATTATAGCAACTTACATTTTCCACAAAAGGATTGTTACAACATTTTTACATCTAAACCTAGTAATGTATAATTGTAAATGTAATCATTGTAAGGAGGTCTTATGTCAGAAATAAATAACTGTGAAGAATGTATAAAACGAGCAAAGTTACTTTTTGAACAATATAAAAGATCTGCTGAAGAAGAGTATAAATATACATCTTTGGTGTTTTCTCTAGGTTATGCAGCTGTGATTACAATATTTTCAACAATACATACTTCTATCTCTTTAAATTTAAAAGGGATTTTTATATCAATTTTTGCAATTTCTTTAATATCTTTTGTAATAAACGAAATTTGGAAAATGAAGCTAGGCCAAAAAGATATAGAGAATAATAATAAAATTTGGAATGATTTTTTTAACGGCAAAATAACATTAACAGATATAGAACATAAAAGTGCTGTTTGTTATAATGAATTCTCCAAAAATTATTATGAATGGTATCCTATACTTTTTAATATTAGTCTATATGCAGGGATTATAGCAACTTTAATTTTATTTGTATATTGTATTCGTTTAATATTTACTTAAAACTAATTGTGTTGGAATGATACGAAATCTTGCGTTGGGAGTTCCAATTCTGCGTAAGTTGAGTGATTAATGTCATAGCTTGAAAGGAGCAAGGTATGATAGAAAAAGATTATCACTTATATGGAACAAAGATTCTAAATTTAAAAACGCAGGAAATTGGGTTATTGATTTGTACTTGGAAAAATAAATTTGCGGATGTAGAAATAGATTTTGCCACCTGTGTAGATAGGAAAGGCACAAAATACAACATCGAACTTGATAGCATAAGAGGGTTTGAAGATGATTTTGAAAAATAAAAGAACTCGTGAAACTTTGGAAATTGAGTACTCTGAATTTAGAAAAAAGTTTGCCAAAGAAATACAAATAGCCTTTGAAAGTTTTCGCAAAACAGAATTAAATAAACCTTTCTACAACTACAAAGACGATAATTCCATTGAATTTAATTTCTATTTTCAAATAAGATATAACTTCAATAATTTTAGCAATTCAGTTTGGTATATTGAGAAGGTTTAATTCTAATTATTTATGGACGTTGTTTTTAGATTTTATTACTGTATTAACAAATTTTTCTAAAGAATTTTCACAACAAAAATCAAAATTGATATTGTAACCTTTGAATATTTCTTTAAATCTATCTTCTAAATAGTATGGCGATTTTGGATTCCTCGCATCTGTAGTATTTATAATATAAATTTTAGGGACATTGCAATTATTACTTAAAGCCGATTGAAATAAAAACCGTATAGATAAGTCTGTTGGTGGAAAAGAAAAACCATAAACATATATATTTTTAGCATTTTTTATTTTTTCAAAAGCTTGTTTCCACAATGATTCTAATATTATATGATTATAAACCTTACTTTTATCAAGAACGGGAGGAATAATCATGGGGCTTAACCCTTCTTTTAAATAATCAAGTTTGCTTTCATTATAAGTAAAATCCTTGCAATATACGGGTTCATTATATCCATTACCCGTGTAAAGCCAATTTATGGAACCATGTAATTTTAAAATTTTTGGAAAAATTGGAGGATCCCCGGACATATCTGCTCTGTAATGGTTCCCAGAAACACGATTTCTTAAATTTGTGATAGGAATATTATAAAATCTATCATAAAACCAACTTCTTTTTGCAATTTGTCCAGAATCAGTAGATTTTTTGTTTAGGTAATTAAGTATAATTTCTTCTAGCAAAATATCATAATTAAGAGAAATACTAGTTATTTTTTCTTTTACGATAAATTCTCCCAAAGAATAAATCAAATCGTTATGACGATCAATCTTTTTATTTTCAAAATATGTTGTAATTTGTCTTGCAATATCTTTATACAAAGCCTCATCGGCCAATACTTGTACATCCGTTTTGTATGGTAACTTTGAAGATAAAAAAGTTAGCAATGTCTCGATATTATCTTTATATTGATAAGGTATTTCATCTCTATAATGCACACCTACAGATTCTTTTTCTGTATTCAAATTTTCTTTAATAACTTGTGAAAGTTCGGATAATGTGGGAAAAGTGTTATCAATTGCTTTTGAAAAACCTGCACCTAGAAAAAATATATCATTAGACATAGAATACTCCTTTGAAAACAATTCTAGCACAAATGTTTTAATCAAATTATTCAGAATAAATCCCAAAGAACTCTTTTTCAATTTGTTTAACAAAATCTTCGGAGAGTTGACCGGTTGGTTTTGGAGTTTGGGTTTGTTCCTTGAGTTCGATTTTTACCACGTCTGGCAGATATTTTAGCAGGTTTGTCAGAGTATAAAACTCCGACTGGTTCACAGGTTTTTTGTTTTGCATATCTGTTGTGATTTTTGCCATCAGTTTTTCCACAAACCCTTGCAACTCTTTTGAAAAAGCCTCCTTTCTCGCAAACTTCGCGGCTTTTTTCTTATCCCACTCGTACTTTTCTCTCCAATAAAAAAGCGTGCGACGAGAAACGTTTAAGTTTTTACAAATTTCATCAACGGACAAATTGTCTTGTAAAAACAGAGTTTCTGCGTGTTTATAATATTTCATTTTACTCATTTTTAATCCTCAAAAATTATTCTGTTCATACTAAATTCATTCTTCTCATTAAGCCTCTTAACCTGAAAACTACAGCATTTTGAGACAAAGCCTTGTGACTTACAATATTTCAAAAGTTGGTTGAGCTGTGTCAGCGTGTTTTTCAGTCTTCTATGTCCCAAATTCCTAGTTTTGCAACTTGCATAAAAGGCTTTTATATCATCCATTGTGATTTCTTGAACTATTTTGCCTCTAAAAAACGGAAGAATATTTATTCTAAAAATCGATTCATAAGTCTCGTAAGTTCTTTTTGTGCAAGTTGTTTTAGCATATTTTTCTAGAAAATATTTTACAGCTGTTTCAAAATTCAAAGGTGTGTCGTTCAAAGCCTCAGCTGAAAATATCACATAGTCGATTGTTTCTGCTTTTTCAACATATTTATAGCGTCCTTGTTCAAACGCTATTTTACCCTCGTTCAAAAGGTGTTCAAGATCCGTTTCAGCAATCATTTCGATTTCGTCGAGTGTAAATTCTCGCAATCGTTTCGCTAATTTTTCTATGTTCATAATAAACCTCTAATTGTTTCTAGCGTGTATTCAGTTATTCCATTATCTTTTGCGTAAGTTTCAAGTTGGTTAATAAGTTGAACGATTTGTCTAAAGCGATTGTATTTCGGATGAATGTACTCAATGCTTTCGATTGTAAACGGAATTTCTGAAAGACTATCAAAAATCTGCTTTAAATCAGCCACGCCAAAGGTTTTAAACTTCACGATTTCAGAAAATCTATCGTATAAATGTTTATAGCGTTCGAGCTTTTTATACACCAAACTCATTCCCACAAACACAATCGGGCATTCGGTTTTGTCGTGAATATCTCGTAGGGTTTCAATCGTTTTAAAATCGTTCAGCAGATAGTCGATTTCGTCAATAATAATCAGCTGTGGCTTGACTTTAAGCTTGCGGACGATAATGTTGAAATTGTTTGAGCTCAAGTAGCTTGGAATTTCGTCCATTTCTTTAACAAGCTCCTCCAAAAGCCAACGGACGGACATCAAATTTGCAGCCCTTAAATAAATTGCATCATATTTATACGCAAGCCAAAGCGCCGTTTGCGATTTGCCTAGCCCAGGCTCGCCATAAACTAACGCCATTTTAGGAATATTCTTGGGTTTGTTTTGCAAATTTTCGATAAGTCCGATAAAATTTCGCACATTCTGCGTTTTAACAAAAGTTTTATTCATATAGCAATTGATACTCCTTTGTCTTTTTAAATTCTGTAATCCAAGCATCATCGGGGTTGTGCTTGATTAAATACTCATATTTTTCTGCGTTGTTCTTGAAGATTCCTTGAACGATAGTTGAACACTCTTTGAACTCGGTTTGAACAATTGGCTGTTCAATTTTATGTTCAATTAATTTGATTTCTTCCTGTGGCAAATAGGCTTTGAGGCTATTTATCGTCTTTCTTTTTAGGCGTTTTTGTTTCTGAATTTTCTGCTTAAAATCTTCCATATCTTCGACAGTTCCTAAAATTTTCGCCATCGGATGCGTTTCGGTTACACGTTCTGCCGTGCATAAAAACTCGCCTTTTAGGGTGTAGATCTTGATATGCGTCAGGTCAAAAAGGTTGTATTTTATAAGCACTTTGCTCTTGAACCCATAAAGTCGTTCGTCAAAATAATCACAGTTCAAGAAGCGAATGCCGTTTCGCTGAATGGTTTTGACCTCTGTTGCAAGCATCAAGTCGTCAAGCTGATTTGTGTCGATATTTTGCTTTTTGCGTGCCTCTAAAACCTCTGCAACTGTCATATTTGGAGCGTTTGTGCAGGGCTGAGAGTTTTTGAAATTCAGCCACATATCAATCATTTTTATTGCCTCATCAATTGTCGGAACATAATCGGAGTGCCAATTCTTATGGAGTTTTTCATTTCTTAAAAGATAAGCAGGCTTGTTGTCGATGGACGAGCCGATATAGCTTGGCAGGAGTTTTTCAAAGCCTTCTTGAAACTCTTTGAAAAATCGTTCAATGACTTTTGCTCGTGCGTTGTAAGGTTTTGCAAAAACAGTTTCAATGCCGAGTTTTGCGTACAAACCATAAAACCCTAATTCGCCGAACCCTTTGTCGTCTGTAAAATACTTTGCCCTGAATGCTCTGCCGTTATCCTGATAAACGATTTTTGGAATCATATCGAGGTTTATAATGGCGTTTCTGAGTGCCGATGCGATGCATTGCACGTTTTCTTCAAGCATAATTTCGTAGCCGACAAGTGCTGTGGATTTCCAATCCAAGAACCCGACAAGCGTTGCTCTGCTTGGTTTGCCTGTAAATGGATTTATCACCTGAAATGCTAGTTTATGCCCGTCTGCGACCAAAATATCGCCCACATCAAGCAGGCTTGCATCACGTTTTATGTATGGCTCAACCTTGTCGGATAAAGCTTTTTCGCCATCTCGGGCGAGCACCCATTTGTCGTAATTGTTGTTCTTAAACCACATTGCGTAACGGCGGAACGTAATATCTGCAGGGATAAAGCTTTGCCCTTGCTCACGCAGTTTGTATTTTGTAAGCGCAGTTGCCTTGCCGATAGAAATTCGGTTTGGGTGCAAAAGCAACCCCATAAAGACTTTAATTTCTTCGTCAGTTAGAACTGTTCGGTAGTCATTTACACTAACGTATTTGTACTGTGGCAAAAGTTTTTGATAATCGTCTGTTCCGCCAAGCATGGCGTGCCAGCGATGCAATGAGCCACGAGAAATTTTGCCTATAATTTGGAATAGGTGCGAGTTTGACGTGTTGTGTAAATTCACAAAATCATAATCAGCTTGGAGTTTGTAGTTCGCTTTTCGCCTAAACTCAAGCCATTTGTGGATTAAATCAAGCCTTGCAAGTGCAATTTGTTTTGACTTTTCTGGTGTAAATTTGATTGTATCAATTTGGTTTTGCATCGTCTCAAAATCCTTGTAATGCCTGTGCACACACATTCATCACTCTTGTCTCAGAGAAAGTCAAGTCCTGTATCGCAGTCTCAGAGATAATTCGACACATATCAGTTTGCCAGAGAAAATTAAATTGCACTAAGTTGCACTTTTTTGCACTGGGGTAAATACAAATGGTGTGGGGCTTTTTGCAAATTGTAATGGTTCCTTTTCAAAATTTAGTGCAATTTTGTGCAAGAAAAGGGACAAAAGTGCAAAAATTCGGACGCAAATCTCTACACTAAAAAACAGCCTCTGTTAGGCTGTGTGTTTGAAAAATTTTATTTATTCTCCATCAAATAGTAGTAGACAATATATAATAAAGAAAAAGAATATTCCGTTCCTCAAAATTTAAATTTTGAAAACATAACATTTATACCACACGTTGATTTGAAAGTATCAGCAGGTTATGGCTCTATTATTGACGAAATAAATATGACACAAGATTTTATGGCTTTTGCAAAATCTTGGATAATAAAAAATGCACATGTCTCTCCTGAATCATTAGTATTATTTACAGTTAATGGTGATTCAATGGACTGCCCAACTAGTTCAATAAAAGATGGTGGACTAATTTTAGTTGACAAAAGTATAACTGAATTTAAAAATGATGGGGTTTATGTAATAGCTTTAGATGATGCATTGTATGTAAAAAGGTTGCAAATACTACCAGGGAAAAAATTAAAAGTTAAGAGTGATAACTTAAATTATGATCCATTTGAAGTTTCACTTGAAACCGATAATTTCCACATTGTTGGTAAAGTTATTTGGGCAGGTGGTTTATTAGAATGTCTTAAATAATTTATCAGAGAGTTTTGTAGTTTTTATCTTTTAAATTTAAAATGTCTGACAGAAAGAATTGAAAAACTTCCACTAAATTTTCGCAAAATTGAAATTTTTAAAATATTTTGACCGACATTTTCAATTTTTTATGACAGATTATATTTAGTGTGACGTTTTTTAGTGCAATTTTGTGCAAGAAAAGGGACAAAAGTGCAAAAATTCGGACGAAAATCTCTACACTAAAAAACAGGCTGTAAGCGCCTGTTTATCTATATTTTTATTAAAATTTCTTATATCAAATGTCCTGTTTCCTGT
>JAZUBS010000016.1:0-111774 GCA_045638605.1 Candidatus Gastranaerophilaceae bacterium | reverse complement strand
TTTATTTATATTGTTATTTATTAATTGATTTTTTATAAAGGGAGAAATTTTTATTAATTTTTCATCATATTCTAAAGCATCAATTTTTACTTCTAAAGTTTTATCTAGTTTTAATATTTCATCCAATGCGGTTTTGGAATTATATCCTATACCATAACAAATATCTAAAATTGAAACTTTATCATTATTTTTAATAAAGTCCAAAAAACCACTAGACAATAAAAATTTTTCATAGCTTTCACTATAAGCGCCGTAGGTTGAATGATAGATGTCATCGACATTTTTGTTAAATAATCCAGCGCTACCGTCATTAGTAGCACAAAAAAATACCTCGCCCATTGTATTTGCCTTATTTGTCCTTTTATGTTTTAATTATACCATAGCAGTTAAGTTTTGACTTAATATTAAGAATAATAAAATTTCGGGAGAGTTACAATGGAAAGAACATTTATTGCTGTAAAACCTGATGGGGTAAAACGAGGCTTAGTGGGTAATATTATTGAACGTTTTGAACGTAAAGGCTATAAAATTATTGCTATGAAAATGCTTCAACCAACCCAAGAAATTGCGGCAAAACACTATGAAGAACACATTGGGAAGCCTTTTTATAATAGATTGATAAGATATATTACTAGTGGTCCAATAGTAGCTATGGTTGTAGAAGGTGATAATGTTGTAAAAGGTGCACGTCATATTATGGGCGCAACTAAACCCGATGAAGCGGAAGTTGGCACAATTCGTGCAGATTTTGCGCAGAGAATGGAATATAATGTTGTACACGGTTCAGATTCAGTTGAAAGTGCTGAAAGAGAGATTGCCATCTATTTTAAGCCTGAAGAAATTTGCAGAGATTGGAAAACAACTTTAGATATTATAATGGAAGATGAAAAATAATTATTTTGATTATGAGTTAATACATATTGATAAAAAGACCGGAGCTAGAGCCGGTCTTTTGCACACACCACATGGTGATATAGAAACCCCAATTTTTATGCCAGTAGGCACACATTCCAGCGTTAAAATGCTTACAAATGATCAAATTAAAGCGACAGGTGCGCAAATAATTCTATCAAATTCTTATCACTTATACTTACGCCCAGGGCATAAATTAATAGAAGAATTTGGCGGAATTCATGGTTGGATGAATTGGGATAAACCTGTTTTGACAGATAGTGGCGGTTTTCAAGTATTTAGTTTAGCTAAAAATAGAAAAATAACTGAAGATGGCGTAACTTTTAGAGATACTAAAGATGGAACCAAACATTTTATATCGCCGGAAAAATCAATGGAAATACAGCAAAGTATTGGTGCCGATATAATAATGGCGTTTGATGAGTGCTCTCCATACCCTTGCGACTACAAAACAGCCAAGCTTGCGATGGAAAGAACCCATCGTTGGTTAAAAAGATGTATCGAGTCGAAATATAACGATAAACAAACATTGTTTCCAATTGTACAAGGTGCATTTTTTGAAGATTTAAGAAAAGAAAGTGCAAATTTTGTTACTCAATTTGATGCGGTTGGTTATGCAATTGGTGGATTAAGTGTCGGAGAACCTCACGACATAATGAATAAATTTGTGGAACTTACAACATCATATTTACCACAAAACAAACCCCGCTACTTGATGGGTGTTGGCACTACAGAAGACCTTCTAGATGGCATTTTACGCGGTGTAGATATGTTTGACTGCGTTTTACCCACTCGAAACGCACGCCACGGCTCATTTTTCACTCATCAAGGAAGAAAAATAATTAAAAATAAAGAATTTGAGCGTGATAATAGACCTTTAGATGAAAAATGTGATTGTTATACCTGTAAAAACCATTCCAGAGCTTATTTGCGTCATTTATTTAAACAAAACGAGGGTACTGCTTTGACACTACTTTCAATTCATAACATTCAATTTCTATTAAACCTTGTAAAACAAGCAAGACAAGCCATTTTGACTGATACTTACGCTGAATTTTATGAAAATGTTTACAAAAATTTAAAATAAATTTCTAATTAGCAAAAAAATATATTTACGTGTTTTGAAACTAAAAAAGGTTTAAAATGCGTATTGATAATATATCTAAGGTAGTTTTACAGAAACAAAATCCCTCTGTATTAACAAGAGGGCAACTTAGAATAGCAAATCATATTAACGAGAATATAGACGGTAAAAAGCCACTAATTTTATCTAAAAATATACTTGAAAGAATAAATTTAATTCTTTTAGGTAATTCTTCACATACAGAATTAATTGATATGCTGTCCAGATTAGGAAAAAACATAACAGACACAATTTTGCGAAAATTATTTATTACAGAGTTTGCAGGAAAAAATACTTTTTATTTGTCACGATACGAACATGCATTAAAAGCAAATGGTTCAAAATCTATTTTAGACGCATTTAATTTTAAGAAATTATTAAATAGTAAAAAAAAAGACAGCAGCAACACATCAATAAAAAACAAATTCTATTCAATGGTTGCAATAATATACAGTTATGGAAATATAGAGACTGCTGAAAAGTTTCTAAAACCACTATTTATAAAAATCTTAAAAAATTGTGATGATTCATTTATAACTAATTTTTTTAAACAAGTTATTAAAAATTTAGATAAAAATTTTAATATATCAATATTAAAAAATGCAGATAATACACATACAGGTATATTAGATTTTGAAAACATACATCTGTGCGCAACGGCACAACAACAAGAAACTGTACTTTTAAATCTATACAAAAAATTTATGTGTATTAAAAAATTATTTCCGTTTCAAAACTTTGTTAAACATGACATTAAATCATCTCCAACAAAAGAAATGACTGAATTTGCGGAAATAATTCTTGAAAAAACAGGATTTAAGCCGAAATCCCAAACCGTTAACTCCAGAGTATTCAAGCCTCATGAATATATTCTTAACGCCTTATCGCCCAATAAAAGATTAGAATTAATGAGTATTAATCATCAAAAATTTGAGTATTATGGAGATGCAGTGAGCAATATGTTAACAGAGCGTTTTTTACTGGTAAAAAATATTGACAAAAGATTAAGACACTCTTTATATAAAGAAATGACTTCTAATCAAACATTTGGGGAGTTTTTTAACAAAATAGGTTTAAATTCCATTATAACAAATGGAAAAAATTTAAGCGAAAAAGAGAAGGCAGATGTGTTTGAAGCATTTATAGGTGCTCTTCACTTTAGTTATCCGGAAGATAAAGTATATAACTATTTAATGCCACTTTTCAACACAAAATATAACGAACTAACAAGGACAATATAATGAAAATTGATTTTATTAATAATAATCATATTTATAAATATAATTCAATACATTCAAGACACAATTTTGTATCATTTAAGTCTGAATTAAACAAAGATACATTCGAAAAAAACGAAGAACTTAACCCTGAACGTAGATTGATTAATCTTATCAACAAAAACAAAAAATGGGGTTGCGATTATGTTTTTTCGGATGAATTAATCAATGAATTAAGGGAAAAAATAGTTACAAGAACACAACATATAGCGAAGTATGAGCCATCCTTAGGTGAAGATTTACAAGTTCTTGCAATTAGATATTTTCTGCTAAAACGTTTACCCAACCACACACCATACTCTATTTCTATAATTGAAACAGAATTATCGAAAAGAATAAAAGAAAAACTTGGTAAACAATTTCAAGGGCACAATTTTAATCAACGGACAAAGTTAAATGATAAAGACAGCGTGAAGGATAGAGGAGAAAAAAATTATTTTATTATACTGAGCACACTGTATAAACACAATTCAATAAATTTTATATATGAATATTTAAAAACGATTATAAATGAAGAGTTTGATAAATTTAAAAATAATGATATAGAAAAATTTATTGAATTATACTATGCATATGACAAAAAAACTCCAAGAAAATTCACATATAATATTGAAATTATTGATAACAAAGCCGTAGCAAAAGGTTATTTAAATGATGAACTTTTTATTCAAAAATACGCTAAAAATCCTACAATAGCTAAAAAGAAACTATTTAATGAAATTCTTAAATTAAATAATCTTGAACTTGATACAAGTGAAATCAGAAAAGTAAGAAAGAAATATGCTAAAAACCCGGTTGCAGTTGAAATATGCGAAAAGACACTTAAAAATATAGGTTTTATAGACAAAAATGATAAACTTGACCCGATTAATGACTGGCGCAAAATTGAATATTTATACAGAGCATTGGATTTATCAACAAGATTGCATGACCATTATAGATTTCAGGTGTTAGAATTTTATGGCGATTCTATTTTAAATATTTTGGTAGGTAGATTTTTAACAGAAAAAAATATTTCAAAAGAAGATACATCACGCTATTATACAGAATTAACATGGAATAAAACACTATATCCAAACACCATTAATACAGGATTATATAAAACTTTACAAAATTGTGAAAGCATAAAAGTAACAGGCAAATTATTGGCAGATGCTTTTGAAGCACTTGTCGCAGCATTATACTTATCATATCCTGAAGATGTGTTGTATAATTATCTTAAACCAATCTTTGAAGAAAATTTATTATCCATTAAATCAAAAGAAGAGAACGAAAATGCAAGTAATAGCGCTGAAAAATTATCAATATAATATAAATACCACGCGTCCATCATTTAAAAAACAAGATAATTTTAATGAAAGGACTGATTTTTCCCGAGAAATTTGTAATTTGATTGAAGAAGGTAAATATGGCGAACTACAAAGCAAAATACTTTTAACTAAAAATACATCGCTTTTGCCTTCATACAACCATGTTTTTACTAAAAATTATAATACTGAAACTCTCAATATTTTTGCATTTTGGGCAAAAAAATATATGGAGCTAAAAGATAGTACTTTTTCTAAAAAAGATAATGAAAGAGCATTACTCGTTGCTTTAGCAGAACATATCACAAATTTAGATGACTTTAATCCAAATGCTAATAAAAATAATAAATCTTCACTATCAATATTAGATTATTGTTTAGATATAAAAAATGATAAATTTGCCAAAATGCTTGTGAAGTCAAAGAAATTTGATAATAATTTATTCGAGTTATCTCGCATAACAAATAATCTTACGTCCTTCCCGGAAACAACCAGAGAGATTATTATCAACTATATGGCTCTAATAAAGAAAAATGAAGCTGAAGAAATTAAAAAATCAGCATCTTCTCATCAATTAAATAAATCGACTAAAAAAAATAGTAAACTTGAAACTAACAGAGTTATTCCATCAAAATACACTCCAAAAAATTTAAATGAAGTAGGAGGTATGTTTGAAGCTAAAAAAGCTGTTAATGAATTTATTATTAAACCTTGGAGCGACAAATATCGTTCCCAATTAATAAAAAACGATATCCAAATGCCAAATGGATTTCTTTTATATGGACCTCCGGGGTGCGGTAAAACTTATTTAGTGCAAGCTATTTCTCAGGAACTTGATTCACCGCTATATTTATTAGATTTAAGCAGTCTGGGAAGTAGTTTAGGATACGAAACCCAAAACAATTTAAATGAATTTTTTGATATTTTAAGCAAAGAATATCAAGAAACTGGCGAACCCCAAATTGTGTTGTTAGATGAGCTTGATTCAATTTGTGGAAACAGAGCTACAATGCATACTGACTGGAAGCGAGATGACGTTAATGCTGTTTTAAAATTATTAAATAACGCAAGTGAAAAGGGCATAATTGTTTTAGGGGCGACAAACTTTCTTGATGGACTTGATCCAGCTATACTTAGAACTGGAAGATTTGATAAAAAGCTGGAAATTTTACCACCTAATGAAAATGAAATCAAAGACATTTTAACAAAAATGCTAAAATTTAAGCCCATGGCTAAAATGATAATGGATAAAATTCCACAAATCGCTAAATTAATGGAAGGTAAAACTTGCTCAGATATTAACGCCTGCATTCAATTAGCACTGAGAAATGCTATTTTTGATAATAAAGTACACATTAATATGTCAGATATAGAAAAAGCAATTAATGATTTAAATTTTGATAAAGATAAAAACATAAAGTTAATAGGCTTTACTAGATAAATTAATTAATGAAAGGAAAACATGTTAAAAATCACTCCAAACTACAATTCGACATACTCAAATCAATCATTTGGTCGCACAAAAAAATTTGATAGACAATTACGTGAAATTATGCAACAAGATAGAACATTAATTGGAGAAATAAGAAAAAAAGATAGTGCTATAATTAATAAAATAAAAAGAACAGATGGAACATTAATTAATGACGTTAAAAAAAATCAAATTAATGAATCAAAGAGCTTACTGCTTGAAAAGATAAGAAATCAGTGGAAAAAAATTATTATTCTTAATGCAAAATATTAAATATAAAAATTGTACTAAAGGCTTATTTCTTCTTGATTGACATCAACAGGGACATCTATTTCTCCATCGATTCCAACAGGATTAATAGGTGCGCCGACAGTGCGTTCTACACTCACTACTGCGGTATTATATTGCATTAACGTATTATAATAGTTTAATTGGGCATTTCTATAAGTAATTTCAGCATCTTTTAGTTCAATAGCATCGCTTAAACCAGTTCTATATCTGCCTGCAGCTATTTCATACTGTACTTGAGCTTGCTCCATAGCTTGTTTTGCGACAGGTACACCATCACGCGCGTTAACAAAAGATAAATACGCCGTTTTTACATCTAAATAAACATTATTTTGTTGTTGTTCAAGTTGCGCTAAATCTCTTTCATAAGTCGCTTTGGCTTCATTAACTTGTTGTTTTAATCTCATAAAATTTGAAACAGGATATGACAATCTTAAACCATATTGATAACCGTATTCACCTGCGTATTCACGTCCACCGACAGTATAGTTACCAAAACCTTTTAAATCAGGAGCAAATGCTAATTTTGATGAGGTTACAAGCATTTTAGAAGCTTCTGTTTTTAATGCTACAGATTGGAGCTCAGGTCTTAATTCATAAGCTTTTTCAATCAAATTATCAAATTCAAGATTATATTCATTAATATCTAATTTATCAGATACATTGTAATTAGAATAAGCAGGTAAGCCCATTGTGTTGTTTAACTGAGCTTGAGCCGTCGCCACTTGGTTTTGAGCTTTTATTAAATCAAGCTTTGCATTACTTAAGTTGTATTCTGCAGTAATAACATCAATCTTCGCTTTTGCGCCAACATCATAAGCTGCTTTTGCCTCATTATAATGTGTTTCAAATTTATCAACCGTAGATTGCAATACTTGTTGCTGTCTAAGTGTAAATAAATATTGATAATAAGCTGATTTTACATTGTAAATCGTATCATTTATTGCACTTTGAATATCTGAAACAGATGCTTCATGTGCGCGTTTTGCTATATTTACTTGCTTAGAGGTCTTTCCAAAATCATATAATAAAATTGAACCGTCAACAGCCAACGCATTCCATAAGTCGTATTTCATCATAGGAAATTTAAAGTTCACAGGAAGCATTTTGTTTTTAGAAAAGGCTGTCCCTACACTAAACTCAGGAAAATAATTAGACCAAGCTTGAGCAATTTTAGACTTATAAATATCTGAATTGCTAATTGCATAGCGTATTGTCGGATTATTATATAAACCTAATTTTACGCAATCATTAATTGAAAGAATAACATTTTCCTCAACACCACCTTTAATGACTGTTGAATCAATTGTTTCTTCACTTAAAACATCATCACTGATTCTATCAGCTAACGCTTCTTGTCTTTCTTTGACGGTCATATCATTTTCAGCATTTTTATCTGCTCTGCGTTCTTTTCTTGATTTGTTTTTTTGTTCTTCCTGTATTTGAGCAATTGTTTTTATTTCGACTGTTTTCTTTTCAATTTGAGGATTAGTATTTTTATCACTCTGCGTATTTTCATTAGTAACAGAGTCCTCAGACGCGTTAGAATCGTTTTTAAGAAGATTTGAGGTCTTTGCCTTAATCTTTGACCAAATTGATTCTTTTTTCTCAACCACAGGCGCACCTATTGGCTCAGGTTGAACAGCTGAGTCAATTACCTCAATCGCGCTGGATGGCATTACAATATTTATAGCTGATAACAATATTAATGCTGAAATTAATTTCTTTTTCATATTTCCACTCACATTTTTATTTATTAATATTTAATTTCTTTACTTTTGCCATTACATTATCCGTAAAACTTTGAACAAGTACGTAGAAGGCAGGGACTAAAAGAGTTCCTAATGAACTAGCTGCCAACATTCCCCAGAATACTGTTACACCGACAGATATTCGAGATTCTGCACCTGCACCTTTTGCAAGCAATAATGGTAATACCCCTACAACAAAGGCAATAGCAGTCATACAAACAGCTCTAAACCTTAACCTTGCACCTTCAATGGCAGCTTCTTCTACCGTTTTACCATATTCTTCGTGTTGAACTTTTGCAAATTCAACTATCAAAATAGCCTGCTTAGCAGCCAAACCTATTAACATAATCAAGCCAACCTGAGAATATAAGTCAAATGCTTGTCCTCCGATTTTCGATGAGATAAATACCCCTAGCAATGCGCCTACTGTAGCAACAGGTGTAATCAATAAAACTGATACCGGAATCATCCAACTTTCATATAATGCTACAAGGAACAAGTATACAAACAACAAACATAAGCCCAATACAGCTCCTGTTCCACCTGAAGATTCAATTTCCTGTCTGGATGTACCTGACCAAGAAAAACCATAATCTTTTGGTAGTTCTTTTGCTGCAAGCGCTTCCATTGTTTTCATTGCTTCACCTGAGCTTCGTCCCACAGCAGGGTTGCCGTTGATTTGCACGGAACGATATTGGTTAAATCTATTAATAACTGTAGCTCCCATATCTTTTCTTAATGTAACAACAGTGGATATCGGAACCATTTTTCCTGTTTTATTTTTGACATAAATACTGCTTAAATCATCAGGGTTTCTTCTGTACATTGAATCCGCCTGCATTTGAACCCTAAATACGCGCCCCATTTTATTGAAATCATTTATGTAATATGTTCCGAAATTAGACGCCAATGTTGAATACAAATCTTGTAAGCTTATCCCTTGAGCTAATGCTTTTTCTGTGTCTATGTCAACAAAATACTGCAACATATTTGCCTGATAAGTATGATAAACACTTCTCAAATTTGGGTTTTGATTTGCTTTCATCATCATATGATTAGCCATATTTGCTAATTCTAAAGGTGTATGTTCCCCCCTTGAAAGTAATTGGAATTCAAAACCACCTTGCATACTCATACCGGAAATTGCGGGTGGTGCAAATATATTCATAACACCATCACCAATCGGAGCTACTGCAGCTTCAATCCTACTTTGTATTGCTGTATGCGATAAATCTGTGGGTTTACCTTGAATATGTCTTATAATTTTTTGGAATACATTTAAATTTCTTTCCTCAAATCCTGACAACTCAAAAACCATAAATGCTGTATTTGAGCCATTAAACCCTACAAATGACATGGATTTTTCAATACCATCTATGTTTTCAACAGCTTTTTCAACTTTTTTGGTGTAATCATCTGTTCTGTTTAATGAAGAACTTGCTGGAAGTTGAACTAGAGATAATAAAACACCTTGATCTTCTGTCGGAATAAAGCCTGTTGGCGTTAATTTAAAAAGAAGCATTGTTAATAAACATAAACCAGTAAACACGGCCAACGTTAACTTTTTGCTATAAACAAAAACGCTTACTGCTTTCATATAAAATCGTTCAGTAAAATCTTTAAACCAATCATTAAAAGCTCGAACAAACTTGGGTTTATCTTCTTCTTTTTCTGCTTTCATAAAAATTGAGCATAAAGCCGGAGACAATGTAAGAGCAACGATAGCTGAAAGCATAATAGAAACAGCAATACAAACCGCAAACTGCTTATACATCAAACCTGATAAACCAGGCACAAACGCAACAGGTACAAATACTGCCATTAAAACCAATGCCATAGCAACTAACGCACCACCAACTTCTTCCATAGTTAATTGCACGGCAACTTTTGGTGATTTACCTTCTTCAATATGTCTTTGAGTGTTTTCTACAACTACAATAGCATCGTCTACAACCGTACCAACAGCTAAAACCATCGCAAATAAGGTTAATGTATTAATAGACATTCCAAAAATAGGAAGGAATGAAAATGTACCAACCAATGAAACAGGAATTGCAAACAAAGGCGCTAATGTCGCCGTAATAGAACCTAAAAACAAGTAAGTCAACGCAATAACTATAGCTGAAGCTTCAAAAATAGTCTTAGTTACCTCTGCCATAGATTCTTTAACAAATTCAGTCTCATCACGCGCTATTTGAACTTTTATACCATCCGGTAAAGATGCTTGAATTCTTGGTAATTCTTTTTTAATATCATCAGCAACCTGAATTGAATTTGCACCAGGTACTTGAATGATTTGCATCATAGCAGTAGGAGCGCCATCAAAGCGTCCGATAGAGCCATATGCCTGTGAACCTAATTCAACTCTTGCAACGTCTTTTAATTTTATTTTAGAACCGTCAAGATTTTCTCTGATTATTATTTCGCCAAATTCTTCTGGTTCAGACAAACGACCTTTAGTTCTTAAAGTAACTTGTAATTTTTGAGGATCAAGCATCGGCAATGTACCAAAAGAACCAGCAGATACTTGGGTGTTTTGTGCAGCTACCGCAGCTTGAATTTCAGAAGTCGAAACACCTAAATTTGCCATTTTTTTAGGATTTAACCAAATTCTTATACTATAATCCCCAACACCAAAAACGGTTACTTCACCAACACCTTTTATACGAGCAATTTCATCTTTGATAAAAATTGAAGCATAGTTCGATACATCAAGTCCGGAAACCGAGTTATCAGGCGATGTTACTGCTAAAATCATTAAACCTGCGCCAGAAACTTTTGTTTTTGCTGTTACACCTAAGCGTTTAACATCTTCCGGCAAACGAGGTTCAACTTGAGAAATACGGTTTTGAGTTTTTACAAGAGCTATATCTTTATCAGTTCCTATATCAAAGTAAACAACGGCTGAATATGCATCATCTTGGGAAATTGATGTCATATAAATCATATTTTCAACACCGTTTACTTGAGATTCAATCAAAGAAGCAACTGAGGATTCAATAACATCCGCACTAGCTCCAGGATAAGACGCGGCTATAGCTACCTGAACAGGAGTAATATCCGGATACTTCTCAAGCTTTAAGCTTGTCATTGTTAAAATACCGACTAATGTTATAAATATTGAAATTACAATTGCAAATCTAGGTTTTGTTATAAACAAATACCAATCTTTTCCGTTTGCTTGTTTTTTATCGCTACTCATTATCTACTCTATTCCCCAATATTAGTTTATTTTTTCCTTTTCTGAATTATTTGTTTGTTCTTGTGCTTGCCCCTCTTCTGGTTGAATTGGGTTTACAACTTGCATTGGCATTCTTATGCTCAATAAACCTTTTCCAACAACTTTATCGCCAGCTTTTAATCCATTTTCAACTATCCAATTTCCTTCATATTGTCCATCAGATTGTATGATTGTAGGAACAGCTTGGTTTTGTTCATTTATAGTATAAACAAACATACCGTCCTTACTTTCTTGAACTGCTTCTTGAGGAACTAACAAAACTTTTCTAGGTTGTTGTGCAGTTATTGTTACATTAACATAATCACTAGGAACTAAAATCATATCAGGATTTTCAAAAGTTGCTCTCAGACCTATTGTTCCAACTGTAGGATCAACTTCATTATCAATAAATTCAACTTTACCAGTTTGATTATATTTTGTGCCATCTGCAAGCGTTAATTCAACCAAATTATCTTTTAATTCTTTCTCTTGATGTTGCTTAAAGTTTAAATAATCTTCACTTTTAACTGTAAAATATGCATACATTGGATTAGTACTAACTATTCTAGTAATTGCACCTACGCTAGGATCAACTAGGTTTCCTTCGGTAATAAGAATTTTTCCAACTTTTCCAGTAACAGGTGCCAACACATTAGTGTAGCTCAAATTCAAATTCGCATTGGATAACGCAGCTTTTGCTGCAGCTACTGCAGCTTTTGTCATATCTCTTTTTGCAAGAGCCTGATCATAATAAGATTTGCTTACATAATCCAATTTAACCAATTCATCTGCTCTTACTAAATCTTTTTCAGCATTTACAAAATCAGCCTCTGTTCTTGCCAAATCAGCCTTTGCTTGTTCAACTGCTATTTGATAATTATCAGGTTCTATTAAAAATAAGCGTTCACCTTTTTGTACCATTGAACCTTCTTTAAAATACGATTTTTTAATCCAACCTTGGACTCTAGCTACAACATCAACTGAATATTTTGCTTCTATTCTTCCGGTAGATGTTAATTTATCATAAATTTCTTTTTCTACAACATTAACCAATTGAACAGTTGCAGGTTTTTTGTTGTTATCTGCTTTATGTATGCCAGACAAAAATTTATAGCCTGCCATAATAACTAAAGCTAATATCAAAATCGAGCCAAGAATAATCAGCATTTTCTCGTTCTTTGAACTTGTCATTATATTTCTCTCCATGTCTAGTATAATTCTCTTAATGTTATTATAATAACACTTAATATTTAAAAAAATCAAGAAAATTTTTTATTTGTTATAATTTCTAATTCTTTTAGCTCGAATATCATTTTTTATTGTTTCTTTTAAACTTCTTGTAATTCTTCGAACCTTCACTAATGTTTTCTTTTGACTAAGAATTAAACCTGTGAATATTAATATAACAGCAAAAACTTGTAATGTAGTTAGATATTCATTTAGGAATACTACACCAAAAAATATTGCAAATACCGGTTGCAAATATAAAAAGGCAGAAGCTTTACTTGCTGACAATGTACACATGGCAAAATTGTATAAAGCATAATCTGAAACAGTAACTATACCTAGATAAATTATTATAAATAAAGTTACATTAATTGCTAAGTGAAAATCGTGTCCTTGTACAAGATTTAAAATTGTAAAAAAAACAGCTCCTGATATAGTTTGAAAACCAGCTAAGAAAAATGGAGGATATTTATCCATTAAATATTTTGTTGTAATTATGCTAACTGTTGTCATCATAACTGCCAAAAATTCCAAAGCATTACCCAATAATGGTTTTGGGGCAATTTCAGTTGCAGTTGAATCACAAGATAGAATTACTGAGCCAATTATAGCTATAACAAAACCTCCAAAGGCTGCAAGTGGGACTTTTTCTCTCAAAACTATAATTGCTCCCAACGTAATAAACAATGGTAGCATTGAGCAAACAACTCCGGCTTGGGATGCTGTTGTTAGATTTAATGCATTTGATTCAAACAAAAAATATAAACAAGGTTCGCAAAGCGTCATTAATGCCAGCAAACCAATATCTTGTTTTCTAATTTTGATATTTCTGTAAACGGTTGTCATAAAGGGAGCGAAAGCACAACTTGCTATAATCATCCTGAACATCATTAATGTTGCTGGCGAGTATTCTTGAAGTCCTACTTTCATTGCGAAGAATGATGCGCCATATGTAATCATGCAGAAAAAAAGTGAAATATATGCAAACATTTCACGTCTTTTTCTATAATCACCTACGTTATAGGTTTTTAGCATCCATTACCTCACTTAATGTTTTTCGACACTAGAACATTGTACTATCAAAAAAACATCTTGCAAGAAAATTTTATTTTAATAAAAAAATGATCTTAACATAGTTAAGACCATTAAAATAAAACTTTGAAAATTATAGTTTTGCGCCTTTAGGGACAACTGTAATACCGCCTTCGGAAACGTAAAACCCTCTGGCTATATCATCTTCTCTATTAACGCCAATTTTAGCATATGCAGGAATATCTACATTTTTATCTATAATAGCTTTTCGTATTTCACAATGTCTACCAATATTAACATTTTCCATTAAAATCGAATCAACAACATTAGTAAAGCTATTAATTCTAACTTTAGGTGAAAGTACACACCTAGAAATACTACCACCTGAAATTATACAACCTTCAGAAACCATCGAGTTTGTAGCTGTTCCAACACGCTCACCTTCTTCCCAAATAAATTTTGCTGGAGGGTAATTGTAGTTAAATGTTCTTAGTGGCCAACTTTCTGAATACAAGTTTAATTCTGGCAAATAACTCAATAAGTCCATATTTGCTTGCCAATATGCATCGACTGTTCCAACATCTCTCCAATATCCGGCCTCGGATTTTGTCATGCCTGCAAATTCATTTTTAGAAAAATCATACACAAATACTTTAGAACCGTTTTCAAGCATATTTGGTATAATGTTTTTACCAAAATCATGCTTTGAGTCTGATTTTTTAGCATCTTCTACAAGTTCTTTTTTTAGTGATGATGAGTTGAAAATATAATTCCCCATAGACGCTAAACAGTAGTCTTCTCTTCCTGGAATAGTTTTTGGCTTATGTTGTGGTTTTTCAACAAAACCAGTTAATTTCCAATCTTCGTCTACTTCAATAATTCCATATTCATGCGCTAAACTTACAGGTACTGGTATAGCTGATATTGTCAAATCAGCTTTTCTTTTTTTGTGATATTTTAGCATTTGGGTTACATCCATTTTATAAATATGGTCACCACCAAAAACACAAACATATTTTGCATTTTCATCATCAATTTGGTTAAGATTTTGATATATCGCATCGGCAGTACCTTTATACCACGCTCCATCTGTTCTCATTTGAGCTGGTACTAAATCAACAAATTGATTTAAAAATGGAGATAAGACCCATCCTCTTGTTATGTGCTTATTTAAGGAATCAGATTTATACTGAGTTAAAATTTTTATCTTGTAAAAACCTGAATTAACAAAGTTATTTATAACAAAATCTATAATACGATATCGTCCGCCAAAAGGTACTGCGGGTTTAGCCCTATCTCTTGTTAGCGGATAAAGTCTTTTTCCCTCACCGCCGGCTAAAATCATTACCAGCACATCGTTTAAAAGCATAAATTCCTCCAATAAACCATTTACATGTTTATTTTACAAAAATTTTAAAATTTAAGCAAGTTAAAATAAAATAGAATCAACCAATTCTCTAAATGCACCATTACCACCATTCGCCTCAGTTATCTGGATATTGGGTACATTTTTGACTCTATAGTTCGCATTTGGCACCGTAAACCTATTTTCAACTGAATTAAGTGAATCTATATCATTAAAATCATCTCCAATATAAGCAACGTCACTTGGTTTTAATGAATATTTCTCCATAATTGATTGCAAAACAGGAGCTTTAATTCTAATATCTTGATAGACATCCGCTATATCAAATTTATTCGCCAAATAATCTATCGCAGATGATTTTTCACCTGATATTATTGCTATTTTATAACCATTTTTTATTAACATACTAACAGCCATAATATCCATATATGACAAAGTTTTAGATGTACTTCCATCATGATTTATAGTGATTGTTCCATCTGTAAAAATACCGTCAAAGTCACTAACAACCATTTTGATTTTGTTTTTTATATTTAACATTAATTTATTTCCTTAATTTTTTAATAATTGGCACTTCGGAGTCATAAACAACCTTACGACCATCACCTAAAGCTTCTTTTGCAACTTTTATATCTCTAACCAATCTATGAATACCAGTTGGTTCAAGACTTGCAGCCTGATCACTTCCCCATAAAGTTCTATCTATTGTTATATGTCTTTCAACAGAAACAGCTCCCTTGATTACAGACACAACAGAAGGGATAAGACCTCTTTCATGTCCACTAAAACCAACTAAACAATCAAATCTTTTCTCAAGTTCGGGGATTGCATTTAAGTTTATTTCGTTGTTATTAGTTGGATAAGTAGATGTACAGTGATACAAAAGTAAATCTTTTTTACCCAAAACATCAACAGCATGAGAAATTTGTTCTAAAGTACTCATCCCCGTTGAAAGCAATATTGGTTTGCCTTTAGAACGAGTATATTTTAATAAATTATCATCTGTCAATGACGCTGATGCGATTTTATAGCACGGAGGATTAAACTTATCTATAAAATCAACGGACTCTTCATCCCAACACGATGCAAACCACAAAATGCCACGTTTTTTACAATAATCATCTATGATTGTATATTCTTTTTCAGAAAACTCTAGCCCTCTTTTTAAATCACCATTAGTAGTTCCATAGACACTTTCTCTTGGCATTTCAAGTTCTTCTTTTGAATAAACCTTTTCTATTGTTCGCTTTTGAAATTTAACAGCATGGCAACCGGATGATACAGCGATATCTATCATTTTTTTTGCTAAATTAATATCACCATTATGATTTATTCCAATTTCTGCAATAATAAAAGTTGGTGAATTTTTTGAAACTACAAAGTTTCCAATTTTAATTTCCTGTTGCATCTGAGTCCTCAATCATATTATATTTATTTTCAATATTATTTATCCAGACATCACGCTCTTTAGTTGTTTCACTTTGTGCATTATTTTTTATATATTGAGCATCAACATCTTTTTTATCAAACTCTTTTAATAAACTTATATTATTAGGCGTTGAGCCCAAAACCAAATATTTATCATTTATTTCTACAACATACAAATTCTTATTTGCGCCTAATGTTTGTGAAGAATGAATTTTAAATTTATTTAGCATTGAAGAAGTTGTATCTTTTGTAAAATTTTGAACATTGAATTTATTTAACTTTTTATATAACCACGCTGTTAGATATATTAATCCTACAACAATTAGAAGTGAAATAATTGAACGCAAAACGCCACCTTGATGAATGGTACCTTGAGATAGCATACTCTCTAATGGCGCATCATTAATATAATCTGGTTCAGCTCCAAAAGCACCACTAAACGCATTTGCAATGTATATCAAAGCTAAAAAAACAACTCCATTTTTTTTCATAAAAAAATTTTAGCATAAGAACTCAAAAAAGACTCAAAATATCAAATTATCTTTACAAATTTTTTATCAATTCAAATTTAAATTAGTTAATTTTATAAAATCTTTTGCCTCATTAATTGGTACTGCAAATCCAATTCCAATATTTGATTTATTGTTGTCTGGGTTATAAATAGATTGATTTATCCCTATAACTTCACCTTTTACATTAATCAATGGACCACCAGAACTACCTGGATTTATTGCTGCGTCAGTTTGTAATTTATTTCTTTTATAATCAATCCTTGAAATTATTCCTGTAGTCAATGTACCGTTAAAACCAAAAGGATTGCCAATTGCGAGCACTTTTTGACCTGTTTTTACCTCTTGAGAATTACCAAGCGATACAGTAGGTAATTTTTCTGCAGTATTAATTTTCAATAAGGCTAAGTCATTATTCTTTTCAATAACAGATAAAACTTTTGCACTATATACCTTATCATCACTGGTTTTAACTTCAATATTATTTGCACCTTCAATGACGTGAGAGCTAGTTAATATTATTCCATCAGGAGAGATTATGCATCCCGAACCACTTGATATTCCATCAATTAAATCACATGAAATTGAAACTATAGCTGGTGATAATTTATTATATACAGTAATATTAGTGTTTTCATCTACATTATTTTTTGCATTAGAAAAAGAAATTGCATATCCACTCTCAACTTGTGTTATTAATAAGAATGCAAATAGTACACTAACAAATACTTTTTTTATCCTCATTTTATTCCCCTCATTGTCATTTTGATTTAAACATTTATTTTGAAATTTAGATAGCTATTAATTTATTAATAAGCAGGATAATTTAATTGCATTTAAAAAAATAAAATTAATTTACAAATAAATAAGAACACAAATTTAATAATTCTTGATAAGAAAATTTTTTAAGAATATAATGTATTCATAAATAACTTGGGGTAAGGTTTATGCAATTATTACAAAGCAATAATGGAATTTTTAATAAACTTGAAAAAATTGTTGGTTCAAATTATGTCTTGACAAAAAAAGAAGATATTTACAGCTACACATTTGATTGTAATTGCCAAATTAGTAAAAATGAAATTCCATTAGCAATTGTTCTGCCTCAAACAATAGAAGAAGTGCAAGAAATCGCAAAACTTTGCAATAAAAACAATATTCCAATGATAGCAAGAGGCGCTTGTACAAACCATGTAGGTGGATGTGTTGCAAAACGTGGCGGGGTTATAATTCATTTTTCAAGAATGAATAAAATAATAAAAATTTCAAATGAAAACCTAAACGCAATAGTTCAACCAGGAGCAATTGTAGGTGAAATTCAACAACAATGTGAGGCTAAAGGCTTATTTTACCCACCCGACCCATCTAACCTTAAAGTATCTACAATTGGTGGTGCTTTGGCTCTTTCATCTGGTGGGCCAAGAGGTCTAAAATATGGAACAGCTAAAGACTACATATTAAACTTAAAAGTTGTCCTAGCTGATGGAACACTGATTGAAACAGGCAGTAATTGCTCAAAAAATGTTACTGGATTAAACTTAACGCAGTTATTTGTGGGTTCTGAGGGAACATTGGGAATTATTGTTGAAGCAACGTTAAAACTTATACCTAAACCTCAAACAAGTAAAATTATGTTGGCTTATTTTGATTCAATTGAAGATGCATCAGTTGCAGTAAATCAAATTCTTGAATCCGGAATAACCCCTTCTGTAATTGATTTATTAGATAAATTTACCCTCCAAACAATTGAAGATTTCAAACCATCTGGACTTAAAACAAATAAAGAAGCAATGTTGTTTATAGAATTAGATGGAGCGAACTGCGTTGTAGAAGAAGATGAGATAAAAATTGCAAAACTCCTTTGCAATTCTGATATTGAATTAATAACTACACCAAAGCAAGCTCAAACTTTTTGGACAGCCAGAAGAGCGGCATTTGGCGCAACTTCAAAATTAAAGGGAAATGTTATTACAGAAGATGTAGTTGTGCCTAGAACACAAATTCCTGCCCTTATAAAAGGAATTAAAGAAATCAATACAAAATATGGGCTAACTGCTTGTATAATGGGACATGCAGGAGATGGAAATATTCATCCTAATTATGCCTTAAATTTTGATGATATTGAAGAAATGACAAGATTTTATAGAGCAAAAGATGAGTTATTTGCACTTGCCTTAAATTTAGGAGGAACTTTATCTGGAGAACATGGTATTGGATTTGAAAAGGCATCTTATTTAAAAAACGCCTTAGGAATTAACGTTTACATCCTCTTAAAGCAAATAAAAAAAATATTTGACCCTAAAAATTTAATGAATCCTGAAAAATTATTTATAGAATAAAATAATGCAAAATTTAAAACAAAAACTTATTAATCATATAAAAAAAGAAGGAATTGAACTTCGGACTGACACAAAAGCAAGAGGAAACTTAGGCTTGTTTTGTGAAAATAGAATTGATATTCACAAAAAACTTCCCGATAATAAGTTTATAGAAGTCTTACTACACGAATATGCACATTTAACTCACAAAAAACTTGAAAACGATATGTCCGTATCTGGCGGAACACTAAATGTGCTTTTTAATACAGATAACACTGAGAAAATTAAAGAAGAATTAATCCACGTTACTGGTTTTGTAGATGAAAATGCATTGCTTCTAAAATTTGATGCAAAAAAATATGCTTATAAAATAAAAATTAAAGCTTATGAAAATTTAATTAAAAAAGAGTATCCTGAATTTTTAAAAAGTAAACCTTTTAAAGAGTTTGAAAAATATATAAAAAAATCTGACGCAAGATTTTTGTTAAAATATGACCACGTAAAAATTGTAACGCCATTTTTAAGGCGAGAAAAAGTGTACTCTATAGATACAATGGAAAAAGATTTTCCCAAAATGCCACATAGTTTTAGATTATACATAAGAATTTGCTCCTTAACAAGAAAGTCTAAAAACATACAAAAAAGAAAAAATAAATTAAAGAAATATTACGAAAAGCCATCTGAATTATTTGCAAGATTTATTCAAGGATTATTTATTGATGAAAATACAGTAAAAGAACTTGCTCCTGTTGCATATGAAGAATTTTATAAATTACTGAATTTGGGATATTATAAAGGATTAGACAAAATTATTGCCATTATAAAAGAAAATATATATAATTAAATAAATTGGAGGAGTTGAAATGAAAAAAGCATTTACTTTGACAGAAATGATAGTTGTCTTAGGGCTTATTGGAGTTATAACAGCAATTATGATGACCCAAGTTAGAAGCATGCACGACAAACAAAATATTTTATTATATAAAAACTCATTTTCTACATTACAAGGCATATCTTCAAAGCTTGCGGGAGACACAACGCTTTTTCCAATCCCCGAGTTGGGTTTTAAATACGGAAAAATTGCTTCTCGAAATACAGATGACGAAGCAGAAGGCAATAGAGCAGCCATATTAGCTGGAGGGAATACTGCAGCTGATGCTGAATATTTTTGCAGAATGTTTACAAACAAATTATTGACAGAAAGGTATAGAAATGCCACAGAAGATGATGTAAACGCTGGATTAGCAACTATAGTAGGAGAGGAAATTAGAGATATTAATTGTGAAACTGCCGGAAACATCGATAGCACATTCACGCCCAATATTACCTTACCAAACGGAGTACAAATATCTGGTTTAGGCGCAGGCGCAATATTTAGCGATGATGACGACTTAAGGGATTACAACGAGTCTCACATAAACATTTGCGTGGACACAAATGGAACAGCAGGACCAAACAATGGTTGTGACCAAGTTGAAAGCGACCCAATATTAAGACGCGATAGATTTAGAATAAGAATTAATTATAACGGAAGATTTACAACGGATCTTAACTGGAGAATAGAAAATGAAATTCTTGATCCAGAAAACAGGGCTACTGACATAAAATCAGAAGATTTCCCAGATAATAATGTTGAATAAAAGGATATTAATATGAACTCAAACAAAAAAAATAGAGCATTTACGCTGGCAGAGATGATGGTAAGTTTTGTTATGGTTGCTGCAATAACAAGTATCCTAATAGGAACATTTAGAGACTCAGGTCCTCAAGAAAATATCCTAAATTACAGAAAAACTTATACAACACTACAACAAGCGATAACACAACTTGCTAATGATAAAATGGTTTTTCCAAATGAAGACCACGTATTTATGATAGATGGCAGAATAAATACTGATGGCACATATTCTCATATGGCAACTGTTAATGGTGCAACCAATTATTTCTCTAATGTTAATGAAGAAATTGTTGAAAATGCAAGTTCCACTTTTTTCTGCTCAGAACTCATTAGAGTCATTAATATACTTCAAACACCAGCAAGAAATGGATTGCCGGCCACCCCAACCTGTGAAGGGGATGCCAATATGGACGCTCCAAATTTAAATATTACAATGGCAAATGGGGTTCAACTTTTTAATGTCGGAGGAAATACATTTTCTGGCGCAGATGATGATAACTTCATATCAGATCATATTGATATAATAATTGATACTAATGGAAGAAAAGGTCCTAATTCAACTGATCCGACAGCAAAACGTGATAGATTCAGACTAAGAATAAATTATGATGGAAAAATAACGACAGACTCAAACTGGACTGCTGAAAATGCGATATTCAGAGCTGGTACAAAAGCTCAGGTTCTTGAACTTCAAACGCTAATTGATACTGAGCAGGAGAATGATTAATGTATTTTATAAGAACAAAAAAAGCATTTACTTTTGTCGAATTAATGATTGTTGTATCTATGATTGCAGTTATTGCTTCATTTATGATACCTGCATTATTAAAAGCAGAACCTAATGAAATTGCGATTAATTACAAAAAAGGTTTTTTTGCCGTCGAACGGGCGATTTCTAATTTAATTAACGATACAGAGATATATCCAGACTTTGACCACGACGGAAGAGGTGTTAGATATGGTGATTTAAGATATACAAATGAAAGTATAAGAGAGAATATTGATGGTGTAGAGGTAATAACTGGTTACCAACTTGATGAAACTGGAGAATATTTATGCGGAAATTTAGCAGAGATAATGAATACAATTGGACAAATCAATTGCACAAATGCCGCGTTAATATCATTAAATGACCAAAATATGACCGCTGCTACTACAAATTTTATGCTGACAAACGGTGTTTCTATCGGAGGAATAACTGCTCCTTGGACAACTGTAGATATACGGGGTGAACCAATTGTGCCATTTATAACATTGTGTATAGATGTAAACGGTAATGACGGCATAGATGCTAATGACAATGCTCCTGGTGGTGATGGTCCAAACAGAGGCTGCGCTATCGCAGACAGAGCTCATCCTAAAAGAGATCAATTTAGAATAAGAATAAATGCAGAAGGTAAAGTATACACAGAATCTTCTGTCGGCAACAACAATTTCTATATGGAAAATAAAATGCTTTTAAACCCAAGAGAAGTAGCTAAAGCCAATCCATTAAATGATACAGAACAAAGAGAAGTTGTTAAAGCTAGCAACACAGTTATAACCCCACCTAATTGCAATCCTGATTTGGGTTACATTCCAGTTGATGGAGGGACTGCTTGTTTGTACACTGGTGGGTACACTGATGTGGAATTAAGAAGAAGAAGAGTAAGACAAAATAATAATAATTAAATATAAGGATGGGTAACAATGAGTAAAAAAGCAACAATAGGCGTGTTTGGAGGTTCTGGCTTCTACAAATTTTTAGATAATATTGAAGAAATAAAAATAGAAACTCCGTTTGGTCAACCCTCAGACAGTGTTCTTGTAGGAAAAATCGGGGAGCACAACGTAGCATTTATGCCACGACACGGTAGAAATCACAACATACTTCCACATAAGATTAATTATCGCGCAAATGTTTGGGCAATGAAGTCTTTAGGCTGTGAAAGAGTAATTTCCCCTTGTGCCGCTGGAAGTTTACAAACTCACATTAAACCAGGTGAATTTGTAATCTGTGATCAATTCGTTGATTGGACAGACGGTAGAATTTCAACTATATTCGATGGACCTGTTGCAACCCATGTTTCTGCCGCAGAAACTTATTGCCCTCAAATGAGAAAGCTCGCAATTGAAGCAGGTAAAAAACTTGGAATTACAACCCATGAACAAGGAACAGTTGTAGTAATAAATGGACCAAGATTTTCAACAAAAGCTGAAAGTAAATTCTTTACTGCTCAAGGTTGGGAAGTAATTAATATGACAGCCTTTCCTGAAGCTTACATAGTAAAAGAAATGGATATGTGTCCGTTAAATATTTCTCTTATTACTGATTATGATGCAGGGTTGGTTGGAGATGTTCCTCCAGTTTCACATCACGATGTAATAAAAGTATTTAACGCAAATATTGAAAATTTAAAAAATCTTCTTTTCGAGCTTATTAAAAACACGCCAATTGAAAGAACTCAATGCGAATGCGCAAATACAGTTAAAAACTCAAGATTTTAGGAGGGAAAATGAGACTATCAACCTTACTTGGAAATATATTACAACTATATTTTTTAATTATTATTGTTAGATGTTTTCTAACTTGGCTCCCTAATATAGACTGGGAAAAACCATTTTTCAAATTTATTGCAGTAGCTACAGACATATTCTTGGCACCATTTAGAAGAATTATTCCATCTTTTAGTGGCATAGACATATCTCCAATTGTTGCATTATTGTTTTTACAATTTTGCGGCAATGCTATTTGTTATGCGTTATTTAGAATGGGACTCTAAACTAGATTAACCATTATTACAATATTTTTTTAATTTTTCTATACTTCTTGAGCATAAAAAAATAATACTTTTAGTAATAATTTAATTATGAGTATAAGAAGGCTATTAAAAGATGTATTTGAAAGAGTAAATTATCTTGACGAGAATGTTGAAAATCCATTCTTGAATAAAGATAACTTAAAAAATCCTTTTGCGCAATTTTACCAAGGCACTTATGTTTGGATAGACTCAAATGAAAACGAATCATAAAAAAACAAGCAAGTTTAATGCAATATTTATACATTAAACTTGCTTGTAAAATGTAGTGTTTTGGATTATTTGTCTGTATATTTTTTCAATAGATTTCCTTTAAACTCAAGCTCCTTAGATGTTTTAGTCGCGCTAGGGCTTACTTCGAGTTTAGTATTATCTGTTGATTTAGTTTTATCCGCTTCAATAGATGGATTAGTGTCTTTTTTCATTTTTTTATCAATAAATTTTTCTTGAGCCCAACCTGCTAATGGGGTCGCTAAAAATGGTACAACAACTCTTTTTGCAATAATAGTTGAAGCGACAAGTGAAGTAACAAATTTAAACATATCTTGAGAAACTTTTTTGAATTTATCAATTTCTTGAGCTACTTTCGCCTTATCAATTGTTTTAACGTCATGTTTTAATGCGTTTCTAATTTGTGTTATTAATTTATTAACAGATTTTGTTTCGAATATTTTATCAAAAAACTTACCAAACAATTTACTTTGAACTACTTTACTATCAAACGTAAAGAAAGCTATCAATTGTGATAAAATCATTAACAATCCATTTGTTAAGTCTAAAGCCGCAACAAATGAACGTTTTTCTTCAGGAATTTTTTCGTTATTTAGACTTTGTTTAACATACAAATAGCAACCTACACCGTCTTTTGCAACAAGAGAAGCAATTGTAGTATAAGCAAGCATTTTGTCTGGTTCTTTTACAAACTTATCACAAAAATCTTTCATGTATTTATTATTGGCAATCGCCTTAACCGGTGCACCTATAACTCTTTCAATAGTAGGCATGATTTTCATTATTTGTTACCTCCTACCTTTTCTTCTGGCGCATCTGATTTTTTGCTGTTTGCTAGATTTGGGAAAAAGACTTCCATAAATCTAGGATAAACCCAGTTTAATGCTGTACAAGTCAATGGTAAAGTTATAAATACACCTACCAAAATATTTGTAACTTGCTTAAACCCTTTAAAGTTTTTCTCAACATTTTCTCTTATCTGAGTAACAACTTCTTCTGCTATTTCTTGGTTATTTTTCAACTTCAATTTTTTTCTTATATTAGTTAATGTCTCGATAACATTATCTACTTTATCTTTAATTGCACCATTAAGTTTTTCAAGAATTTTTTTAGATTCTATTGCAAATCTTTTTTTATCAGAATAAAATCCGTTTTGATATACTTTTAAAATTTCTTCTAAATCACCATCAGCTGCAACAAAATTTCTAATTCTAGAAATAACGTCGTTTATATAGTCATTTCTAACCTTGCGATTGTTCAAAGATTTTATTTTATCTATATATTGATGCAAACCACCAACTTGTTCTTGACCAGTTCGTTTACCCGCAATTCTTTCCAAATTTTTTAATATATCAGCTTTTTGTTCGTATGAAGCTTTATCATATTTAATTAAATTCTGAATAATTTCATCATAATTTTGAACTAATAGCTTAGAATTTTCAACTGCAGTGGTAAATATTTCTATTTTATCTATAGTATGTATAGCGCGCGCCTTTAAATCAGTTAAATCACGTCTTACAAATTCATTAGCAAGCCCCATTAAATCTGGATTATTTTTAGCATATCTGATTTTCCATTCGTCAATAATACTAAGCGCTTCGTCTTTATTTTCTACAGATCGTAGTTTATTACTTAATTCAAAGACAACATTTTTATTTCCAGACGTGTCCTTAGTTAATAAAACAAATGCTCTTTTAGATTTTTCTTTTATTAAATTATCATTAACACTTTTTATAATTAAATCTTGTTCTTTAATGCGTCTATCTAAAGCACCTTTAATATATTTAGCAATATTTTCCCCATCAATTTTTTTATTATTTGAATGATACTCAATATAGCCTTTTGTTCTTAATTCTTCTGCAACTTTGGCAATATTCTTATCCTTAGCCTCAGTTAATTCAATTTGCAACTTATTATCAGAAAGCGGTGTTGATTTATTTGCATCCTCAATACGTTTTTTTAAGTAGGAATCACTATGCAGACGCTCATGACTCAATTCAATAAACTTACCTAATTTACCTTTATTACTTAATATATCATACAATTTGCTCAAAGGTGTTGTTAAGCCTATTTGAATTAAGATTGATAAAACAGCAGAAACTGGCTGTCTTAAAGCAGTATATTTTTTTGTATCTTCATCTTTTTTAGATAAAGGATTAAATGCGATAAAAACTGGAGCAACTAGACCTGAGCCAATTGCAGTAATTAAAATACCACCAACTTCTCCTTTTAACACTTCTGCTTTTTTTAAAAGACGAAGAACAGAAGGCATTTTAGACTCAGTCGTTGTTTTTAACAAATGACTATGCGCAGCTTTTGATATAGCACCAAAATGAACTGTCGCCGCATTTTTAACCGGTGTTCTTTGTTTGATATTTTGTTGTATTTTCCCTACTTCCACAATCAATCCTTTAGCACTACATATATATAAAAAATTCTAAAAAATAAAAATTGCTAGTTTTATTAAGAATTATTACATACCCCAAAAGTTCTAGTAAAATAGACTATTTAGCACGAAATTAATGTAGAATATTATACAATGAAACATGAATAAAAAACAAGTATTATTTAAGTATTAAATCCTCAACTCTACTGATTGCTTGTGTAATGTGGGGGTAAAAGCCCCCATTTTCCTTGTTATTAGTCGATAGGAGCGAAAATTTCATAAAAAAAAAGAGCATGCCTTATTATAAGCATACTCTTTTTTAAAGTTAATTTTAAATATTAATATTTACACATTTAGCAACTCTAACACCATCTATTTCGGTTATTTTGCTTAATACAACTTCACTAACAGATTCATCTGTATTTATAATCATAATTGATTCATTATCAGCTTCACCTGTTTTTTGAACAACCTCCATTCTTGAGATGTTATGAGCATTTTCACCCAAAACAGTTGCAACTTTAGCAATCATAGAAGGTTTATTTTCGTGTGGTACTAACAAAATATGCTCTTGCGGTTTAATAGATGTGTTATATTTATTAATTTTTACAAAACGTGGAGAACCTTCTGTAATAAGTGCTGCTTGAACAACATTTTCATCATTATCAGTAACAACTTTTAATGTCATTGAACCTAAATAACTGCATGCTGCTTTTGATTTTGCTGTTAAAACATTAATACCTTTGTTCTTAGCAATAATAGGAGCATTAACATAATTCACCCCTTCACCCATAACTGAGAACACACCTTTTAAAATAGCAATTTCTAAAGGTGAAATATCATACTCAGACAAAGCACCATTTACAGTAATTTCCAAAGATTTTAAGTTACCTTTTGAAATCTGAATACCAAACTCACCCAAATATTCAGCCAATTTCATATAATCTTTAACAGGCTCTAATTTTTCAGGTTTAAGAGCAGGAATATTTACTGCAGCATGCGCAGAACCACCGCTTAGTACTTCTCTAATTTGTTCAGCTACATCCACCGCAACGTTTAATTGAGCCTCTGATGTGCTTGCACCCAAATGAGGGGTTAAAAGCATATTTCCTTCACATTTTACAAGTGGGGACTCTGCAATATTAGGTTCGTTTTCAAATACATCTATCGCAGCTGCTTTAACTTGCCCAGCTTCAACAGCTTCTTTCAACGCAGATTCATCAATAATTCCACCACGAGCGCAGTTAATTATTCTTACGCCTTTTTTCATTCGATTTAATGTATTTTTATTAATCAAATACATTGTTTCGCGAGTCTTTGGTGTGTGAATTGTAATATAATCACATCTTCCCCAAAAAGCATCTAAACTTTCTATATATTCACCACCAATTTTTTCTACGCTTTCTTTTGAAGTATATGGATCTGCCACTAAAATTTTCATCCCTAAAGCGCAAGCAACTTTTGCAACGTGCTGACCTATTTTACCAAAACCGATAATACCTAAAGTTTTTCCAAAAACTTCACATCCTGTATATTTAGAACGCTCCCATAAGCCTTCTTTCGTAGTTTTTGCCGCATCTACTATATTTCTAGACATAGCAAGCATTAATGCGACTGTATGCTCTGCTGCTGCTGTTGTATTCCCATCTGGAGAATTAACAACTATTACACCTTTATCAGTAGCTGCTTCGATATCAACGTTGTCAACACCTACACCGGCTCTACCGATAATTTTTAAATTCTTTCCAGCTTCAATGATTTTTTTAGTCATTTTAGTTTGAGAGCGAATCATAATTGCATCGTACTCTCCAATGACTTCACAAAGCTCATCTTCACTCATAGTAGGTAAAAACACTGGTTCTGCAACTTCACCGATAATTTTACCTGCAACTTCATTAATTTTATCTGTAATTAATACTTTCATTGTTTCACCTCTTAAACTAAATGCTCGATTGCCGCTTTTACGCCAGAACCAAGTTCAAATTTATGTCCTAATTTATACAAAGTAGCTTCTAAAGAAGCAACTGCTGTTAACAAATCTCTATTCGAAACAAAACCCAAAGTTCCCATTCTAAAGATTTTATCTTTCAAAGCATTTTGTCCATTTGCTACAACTATATCATAATCTTTTTTCATAGTTGATCGAATATCCGGAACGCTAACACCTTCCGGTGGCAATATTGCAGTAATTGCATTACTTGCAACTGTTTCATCCTTAACAAACAATTCCAATCCCATAGCCTTAATAGCCGCACGCAATGCTGTAGCTAATTTTTTATGTCTTGCATGAATATTTTCTAGCCCTTCAGCCTTCATAATTTTAAGAGCTGTGTTTAACGCTACAAACAAGTTTACAGCTGGAGTATAAGGAGTAGATGCATCTCTTACGGATTTTCTATACGCACCCCAGTTAAAATAGAAGCTAGGGTGTTTACACTGTTCATATACGCTAAATGCTTTATCAGAAACAGCGATAAAAGATAATCCCGGAGGTATCATAAATCCTTTTTGAGAGCCAGAAACTAAAACATCAATTCCCCACTCATCCATAGGGCAAGGCAAAGCCGCAATACTTGTAACCCCATCAACTACCGACAAAGCGCCATGTTCTTTTATCATCGCTACTAATGTTTTCACATCATTAGTAACACCTGTTGCGGTTTCATTATGGGTTAATGTAACTAATTTAATTTCTTTGTTAACATCTGCATCTAATTTAGCTTTTAAATCAGCTGGATTAATTGCGCAGCCATAATCAACAGTAATTTTATCAACTTGCGCGCCCAATCCTTGAGCAATTTTAGCCCATCTTTCACCAAAATTACCAATAACTAAAGATAAAACTTTATCTCCTTCATTAATCAAGTTAGATAAAGCCGCATCCATTGCGCCTGTTCCGCTTGCGGTTAAAACAAAAACATCATTTTGAGTTTGAAACACTTCTTTCAAATCAGCATAAACTTCTTTTAATACAGCCGAAAACTCTGTACTTCTGTGTCCAATAGGATGTTTAGCCATATCTAATAATACACTTTCAGGAACTGGTGTTGGTCCTGGAATCATCAAAAAAGTTTTATCTTTCATACATACCTCCAATTACTAATCTAGCTTGCTAAATTTTATCAAATTTTTTACTTTTTTGCCATAAAAAAATGGATAACAATATTTGTTATCCATTAATTTTTTAAAAACGCAATATTAAAGCGCATTTAGGGCTTTTAATTCTTTTTGAAAAGGAGACAAATTATTAAGTTTCTTAATAATTGTAGGTAATTTTTCTAAAACATAGTCAATATCAGCCTCAGTTGTGTATCTACTCAAGCTAAAACGTATCGAACCATGTAGCGCAGTAAATGGCACACCCATAGAGCGAAGAACATGACTTGGCTCAAGGCTACCACTCGTACAAGCGCTTCCGGAACTAGCACATATTCCAGCATCGCTCATATGTAACAATATAAGTTCACCTTCTATATACTGAAAACCAATATTAGTAGTATTTGGCACTCTATTTTCAACAGCAGCGTTTAACCGTGCATTAGGAATAGCTTTTATTATTCCCATCTCTAACTTATCTCTTAGTGCTTTAACTCTAGTTAATTCATCATCTAAAGCGTTATTAGCCAATTCACAAGCCTTCCCCAAACCTAGAATATAAGGGACATTTTCAGTACCAGCACGCTTGCCTTTTTCTTGATGCCCACCAATTATCAATGGCATCACTATTGTACCTTTTTTAATATACAAAGCACCAATTCCTTTAGGGGCATGAATTTTATGACCAGAAATCCCCATTAAATCAATTAAAGTATTTTTAACATCTAATTTAATTTTTCCAGCTGCTTGAACTGCATCCACAAAAAATTTAGTTTTAGGATTTTTATTTTTTACTATTTGCGCTAATTTTTCCACAGGAAAGATAATTCCGGTTTCATTATTAGCATACATTACAGAAACCAACACAGTTTCGTCACATACAGCATTCTCAAGTTCTTGAAAATCTAAGCTACCATCACTATCAACAGATAAATAAGTAACTCTATATCCTTCTTTTTCTAGTGATTTATACAAATTCAAAACACAAGGATGTTCAATCTTTGTAGTTATAATATGTTTGTGGGTTTTATTAGCTTCTAAAACTCCTCTTATTGCCATATTAGCTGACTCTGAACCTGAGGCAGTAAAAACAATTTCAGAAGCCAAAGAAGCGCCCATAAACTCTTTTACCTGCTCACGAGCGACTTTAATCTTTTCCCCAACTTTTCCGCCAAAATCGTGCATAGATGATGGATTACCATAATATTGTGTAAAATATGGCATCATTTCTTCAACAACTTCTGGCGCAACTTGAGTAGTAGCATTGTTATCCAAATATACAATCTTTGACATAATTAAACCTCTATAACTTCAATATCAGGTGAAATATGGTCACGCAAGGTGTTTTCAACAAAATATTTAAGAGTAACAATTGCATTTTTGCAACTAGCACAAGCACCTCTTAATTTTACATATATTTTATTACCATCAACATCGACAAGCTCAATATCTCCACCATCTTTTCTCAATTCATCAGCAATAAAACGCTCAATTACATTATTAATTTTAATAATTTGTTGAGTTTTTGACATTGCAGACAAATTAACCTCTGGCTTAACTGCGTCACGCAACAATACTTTTATAGCATCGTGACAACGCCCACACCCGCCACCAGCACCTGTTTCATTAACAACATCTTCAACAGATTTTAAGCCTTTTTCTTTTATGGCTTTAACTATTTCATTTTCAGAAACAAAAGCACAAGTACAAATTATTTTTTCATCAGGACAAGCACTAACCTCTTCTCCATAATAATTTGCAATAGCAGCCTCTAAAGCTTCATGCCCCATCACTGAACAATGCATTTTTTCAGGTGGTAAACCACCTAATTCATCAGCAATCTGCTTATTTGTTATTTTTTTTGCTTCATCTATATGTTTTCCAATAACCATTTCAGTTAAAACACTTGAACTAGCTACTGCAGAGCCACAGCCAAATGTCTGAAATTTTGCATCAGTAATAATTCCATTATTATCAACTTTTAAATAAAGTTTAAGCATATCACCACATGCTAAAGAACCAGCTTCGCCAATAGCATCGGCATTATCAATTGAACCTACATTTTTAGGGTTCCTATAATGTTCCATAACCTTTTCTGAGTAATCCCACATAAAAAGTCTCCTTATACAAAATTGCGACTTAACGCTTACACATTAAGTATAATACAAAATAATTTCGACTAGTAAAAAATTAATTTATTTTTAATTAATTTTATTTATTTTCCATTTAAAAGAGCAAAAGCATCTTCTGCAAAGTCTACAGTTGTTATAACATCCTCTAAATACGCGAATTGCAATGCTTCTTTAATAACAGTTGACGGACTTAATATAATAAAAGTTCCCCCAACTTCAGAACATTTTCTATATAATTCAGTAAATAATTTTGTATACTCATAAGGGAAAGTTTGAATATCTTTCAAATTGAGAATAATATTTTTTACACCAGCTAGCAACACCGAAACTACGTTATTTGATAATTTTTCTAAATACTCAGGTTTAGAAAGACTTTTTACATTATAAGTAACTGTTTTATCGTCTATATCATATCTAATAAAATTCTTTCTTGTATAAGTTTCACTTTTATCAATTACAATTTTTAAAACTTGTTCATGCCATTTTGAACTTTTAGAAACAAATTCATCAACGCCACAATCAAAGCAATCTGTTACCAAATTTAAGTCATCAGTTCCTGAAATCGCAATTACTTTATAATTCAATCCTTTTTCTTCCCTGTAGGAATTAGCAAAACGCATTAATTCAAGGCCATCGGATTGATCTGGCAAAAACAAGTCAACAAAAATGAAATCAAACTTTTGCTTTTTAATTTCACTTATAGCATCTTCTTTTGAATGAGCAATTACAGGAACAACTTTTATTTTTCTTAAAAGTGCTGTTAACTGATAAGTTGATAATTCCAAATCATCTACGATAAGAATTTTTGCTTCGCTTGAATCAATATCTTCTGAATCAATTAAACAAGAAAGCATATCTTCTATTTTTATAATTGCTTTAGTTAAGTCATCACTAGTAATTTGCTCGTATTCTTTATGAAAACCAGCAATTTCCAATATTTTTTCTGTTTGCTCTCTAGTCAATTCCATATTATTAGTTTACAATATATAAATAATTATGTAAATACAAATTTTGGAGTATGAAAATGGAAAATTTAGAATTAAAAATCGAAAAACTACCTCACTGCAAAGAACTACCTGCATATCAAACCGTAGGAGCTGCAGGAATGGATATTAGAGCCGCGATAGAAGAACCAATAACTTTAGGTTCACTGGAAAGAACACTTATTCCTACAGGGTTTAAAATAGAACTACCTCACGGATATGAAGCACAAATTCGTCCTAGATCGGGCATGGCAATCAAACATGGACTAACTATGATTAACTCCCCAGGGACAATAGACGAAGATTATAGAGGAGAAGTAAAAATAGCAGTTGTTAATATTTCAAATGAAAGTTACACAATCCAACCAGATGAAAGAATTGCTCAAATGGTTATCGCAAAAGTTGAACAACCAACAATTGTCCCAGTTCTTAAAGTTTCTGAAACTTCTCGTGGCGCTGGTGGATTTGGTTCTACAGGTAAAAAATAGTTTTTAAAAAATAAAACCGTTTAAATCTCCAACATTTAAACGGTTTTATTTTTTAAAAAGTCATTCATAATAAATAACATGAATGATAATCAAAGAAATATACTGGAAAATATAGAAAAAAATGGTTTATTACCAGCTCAAAAATCTAATTTTGGGCAAAATGTGGTGATAAATAATGCAACAACACCAAATTTACAACCAACAATAAATACTAATATATTTTCCTCACAAGGGGCTAAACCAATGTTTGGTGCACTTACTGTTCAACCTAAACAAGCCGAAATAAGAAGAAATGCGACTATTAAAAAGACAGCCATAGATGGCTTTGATTCGGACATTTTGGCAAATTCTAAATACAAAAAAATAGATGATAAAACAACAAAATTACAACTTAAAATTGCTCGATTAAAAGAAGAGTTAGAAGACCACAGAAAAGTAGTTGAAAACGCATATTTAAAAGCGGACAGAAGTCAATATCAAAAACTTTTAGAAATACAAAATAAAATGGAATTAGAAATACAAAAATTAGTTGCTGAGTACCAAAGCCAGCAACTAAAATCGATTGTTTTTTCACCATTTGTAAAGCTTTTTCATCTATTTCAAAAATTATGTGCTTAAATAGCGATACATTTCACATGCACTAATATCAAGCATTGTTCTTTCTTCATTAGCCTTCTTTTCTTCAAGATAAGCTTCGTTCTTATAAGTTAACAAACTGCTGATTCCTGCGTTGAAATGAGCCATTTCCGAACACTCAACCAACAAGTCCTCCAAATTGTGAACATTTTTAAAAATATCTTTTAACATAACTTACTCCTTCAATCATCCCTGACAATATATTTATCGGCAAGCATGCTAAAAAACTTTAGACTTTGTTACGAAAGATTAAGCTACATATTATAATTTAAAACTAATCCTCTTCAAGGCTTAAAACTGCCATGAATGCTTCTTGTGGTACTTCTACGCGTCCAACAGCTTTCATACGTTTTTTACCTTTTTTCTGTTTTTCAAGTAATTTACGTTTACGAGAAATATCACCACCATAACATTTATCTAAAACGCTCTTTCTAAGCGCTTTAATATTAGTTCTAGCAATAATTCTTCCACCAACTGCAGCTTGAATAGGCACTTCAAACATTTGACGAGGAATAATATCTTTTAATTTTGAAGTTAATTTTTGCCCCACGTAAAAAGCATTATCTTCATGTACAATTGCGCTTAACGCGTCAACTACTTCACCAGCAAGCAAAACATCTAACTTAACAAGTTTTGAACGTTTATAGTCTTTAAACTCGTAATCCATTGAAGCATAACCTTTTGTTCTGGATTTTAATTGATCATAAAAATCAGTAATAACTTCGCTTAACGGTATTTCATATTCCAGATTTACGCGAATTTTATCAATATAAGTCATGTTGATAAAAATTCCACGCTTAGACTGACACAAATCCATTAAAGTACCGGTATAATCATTTGGAGTAATAATACTAACCCTTACATAAGGCTCTTCTATATAATCCCTATACTGGGCAGCCGGCAAGTTTGCGGGGTTATCAATATCTACAACTTCTCCATTAGTTTTGTGGACTTTATAAATTACAGATGGAGCAGTAGTTACAAGCGAAATATCATACTCACGCTCAAGACGTTCTTGCGCGATTTCCATATGCAACATACCTAAAAATCCACATCTAAAACCAAACCCTAACGCAGAAGAAGTTTCAGGCTCAAAAGTAATTGAGCTATCATTAAGTTTCAATTTTTCCAATGCTTCTTTTAAATCCTGATAATCTTCATTATCTACAGGATAAAGTCCAGAAAACACCATAGGCAATGCTTCTTTGTAGCCATCTAAAGGTTCTTCTGCAGGTGCATTTTTATTGGTAATTGTATCACCTACAAATCTTGTCAATTCCTTAATTGAACCCGCAAAATACCCAACATCACCGGTTTTCAACTCTTTAACCGGTACTCTGCGAGGTGTTTGATAACCAAGCTCAACAACCTCATACTCTTTTCCTGTCGCCATAAATTTAACAGTATCACCAAGTTTTACCGAGCCATCAACTACTTTAAAGAAGCATAATGTTCCTAAATACTGATCATAAGCACTATCAAAAACTAATGCTCTTAATGGTTTATCAGAAGTATCCTCTGGCGGTGGAACAAACTCAACAACAGCTTCTAGCACTTCTTGTATACCAATACCTTCTTTTGCACTAACAGGAATTGCCATACTTGCATCAATTCCCAAAACTTCTTCAATTTCTTGTTTGACTCTTTCTACATCTGCAGAAGGCAAATCAATTTTATTGATAACAGGTATAATTTCTAAGTTTTGTTCAACTGCAAGATAAACGTTAGCAAGTGTTTGAGCCTCAACACCTTGAGTTGCATCAACAATTAACAATGCCCCTTCACATGCGGCCAAAGAGCGAGAAACTTCATAAGAAAAATCTACGTGCCCAGGGGTATCAATCAAATTTAATACATAATCTTTCCCATCTTTTGCACGATAGTCCATTCTTGCCGCGTTCAACTTAATAGTAATCCCTCTTTCTCGTTCAATATCCATTGAATCAAGAATTTGGTTTTGCATATCTCGTTGAGCAACAGTCCCAGTATGCTCTAACAATCTATCCGCCAAGGTTGATTTACCGTGGTCGATATGGGCTATAATACAAAAGTTACGTACATTTTCAATATATTTCATAATTTCTCTGCTAAATCTTATACATTAAATTTAAATAACATTACATCGCCATCTTCAACGACATATTCTTTTCCTTCAAGACGAGCCAATCCTTTTTCTTTTGAACCAGCCCAACCTTTACAAGCAACAAAATCGTCATAAGAAACGACTTCTGCTTTAATAAATCCTTTTTCAAAGTCGGTATGAATAACACCAGCCGCTTGAGGAGCTTTTGCACCTGCTGGAATTGTCCAAGCTCTAACTTCCTTTTCACCTGCTGTAATATATGTTCTTAGGTTTAAAAGCCTATAAACTGATTGAATCATTCTTTCAATACCTGAGTTTTCAACACCCAAATCATTTAAATATTCAGCCGCTTCTTGCGCTTCAAGTTCTGCCAATTCTTGCTCAATTCTTGCTGAAATAATTACAACATCTGCATTGTGCGTTTTTGCATACTCTTTAACTTGCTCAACATAAGCATTTCCGTCTTTTAAGTCAAATTCAGAAACGTTTGCAGCGTAAATAATTGGTTTAATAGCCAACAATTGAGTAGTCTTAACGAAAGCTAATTCGTCATCTTCAAAATAATCTTCCGGGCGAATAAACTTACCTTCGCTTAGTAATTCTGACAATCTAGTCAAAACTTTGTGTTCAAGCGCAGCTTGTTTATCACCTGATTTTGCTTGTTTTGCTATTCTTGTTAATCTTTTTTCAATAGAAGCTAAATCTGCCAAAGCAAGCTCAGTATTAATAGTTTCAATATCATCTACTGGATCAACTTTACCTGAAACGTGAATTGTATTTGGGTCATCAAAACAACGAACAACTTGGATAATTGCGTCAACTTCACGAATATTAGCCAAGAATTGGTTTCCCAAACCTTCGCCTTTGCTTGCACCTTTTACAAGCCCTGCGATATCAACAAACTCAATAGCAGTAGGCACAACGGTTTGTGTTTTAACTAAATCTTTTAAAATATATAAACGTTCATCAGGAACGCTAACGACTCCAACGTTTGGTTCTATTGTACAAAACGGGTAATTTGCACTTTCAGCGTTTTTTGAACTTGTCAAAGCGTTAAATAACGTTGACTTCCCTACATTTGGCAATCCTACAATTCCGGCTCTTAGCATATTAAACCTCAATCTTATGTATACTTAAATAAATTTAAACATAAAAAATATTCTCGTTCAAGAATAGAAATCTAATTTGAGAAGAATGTAGGGTACAATTTATTGCACCAAATCTACTATCACATAATGCTTTAATTGCTTGATAAAAATCTTTTAGAGTCAGTAAGAAGTCTTATTTTGTAAAAAATAATGCATTAATTGTTTTCTCATACCAGGAGAATAAGCTTTTATCATCTATATTTTTTGCATTAAATACTTTTGAAGTTCTTATTGTAACTGTATCTTGTAAGAGTGAAGTTTTTTTGTGAATATCAATTTTTTTATGAATAATTCGCATAGAATCTGTAAATATTTCTAAAGTTAAATTATCTTTTTTATGAATACTCCTAGCATCATCTTGCAATAATGGTCTAATTTTATCAGCCGCTAATTTTATATTTGATGTTATTTTTTTCGGAACAACAATTTCATTATATGAACCTTTAAAAGTTGGACTTATAGTATTTACTTGCATATTTGTCTCCTTTTTATCTTGATAATTTAATACTATCAGCATTACCATTCACATTTTTCTTCAAAAAGTTTATTTATTTTTGAAATGCCGGGATTTTTACAATATCTAGCTTCTTCCAATAAATTTGTTCCTAAAATCCCCTTTGCTAAACATTTTAATGGATTAAAACTATGAATGGGAACATTTATTTTTGCTTTTTCACCATTGATTTTTAAATCAACTGATAAGTTAGCTTTTTCGGCTATAGGATAATTTATGGCTTCACTATATTCAGCTTTAAATTGAGTGTATATGTCAACAATTTTAGAATAATCGCTTATTTCTACTGTATCTTTTTCTGAACCGAATTTAGCAAGTATATTTACAAAATCTTCTTGTTGTTTTTGAGAAAATTGGCTCATAAATTTGTTAGTAGTTGGTGTGTTGTTTAAGGTCGCTTTAAATGAAATTTTACTAATTTGCATATTACCTCCACTGAATATATTTAGCTTATCGCTTAAAAATTAATTAATTATTGTATCAATAATATTAGTTTCAAATTCCTTTCCACTAAATTCATTTGATATAAGTGCTACTAGCTGTCTTAATGGTTGAGTTGACCAAATTGGTACACCTTTACCTATCTCTATACTATATTTATTTGAAATATTATTAATTTTTACATCTGCAGTATACTTTATAGTTCTAGGTTTAGTCATATACACATTATAACATTTGTTATTTGCGCCAAGATACTCATCTTTTAACATAAGAGAACTTCTATGTTTAGATAAATTACTAATTTCTACAGTATCAAGACAATCACCTAATCCTTTAATTGCTTGATAAAAATTAAACCCCTCTTTTTTTTCTTGTTTTTTGATAAACGCATTTGATTGTTCATCCAAAATAAGCTTTGCACCGAATGATACATTATTAATTTTGTTAATTGTCATAACACCTCCTGTTAAGTATATTAAGTATATCATTTTAAATTTTTATTAAAATAAAATTTAAAAAATATGTTACAAAATTTCATTTGAAAATATTTTTAAATCAATACTTTTAATATTTTTTTGTTATAATTTTTTTATCTGATTAGTTTAAGGAAATGATATGGAAAAATTTTATTTAACAACGGCAATTGATTATGTAAACGGCGCACCACATATAGGTCACGCTTATGAAAAAATATTAACAGACGTCATCGCACGTCATAGAAAACAAAGAGGTGAAGATGTTTACTTCTTAACAGGTACTGATGAGCATGGTATAAAAATCCAAAAAACCGCTGCGGATAGAGGCATTACACCACAAGAGATTTGTGATGAAAACGCTGCTAAATTTGCTCAAAACTGGAAAGAATTAGAAATCAATTACGACCAATTAATTAGAACAACTAACCCAAAACACAAAGAAATTGTTCAAAAAATATTTAAAAAATTGTTAGATAACGGCGATATCTATAAACATTCTTACACTGGTTTATATTGCTCAGGTTGTGAATGCTTCTTAAATCCCCGTGATTTAGATGAAAACGGTTGCTGTCCTGACCACAAAAAGAAACCGGAAGAAGTTAAAGAAGAAAACTATTTCTTCAAGCTCACAAAATACAAAGATAAAATTATTGAAATTATAAAAAATGATGAAACAAACTTTATTCGTCCAGATTTTAGACGCGCAGAAGTTTTAAATCAGCTTGAAAATATCGAAGACATTTCAGTTTCTCGCTCAACAAACTCTGTAACTTGGGGGATTCCTGTTCCTGGAGACGCTTCTCAAGTCATTTACGTTTGGATAGATGCATTGTCAAACTACATCACAGCTTTGGGCTATGACACTGAAAACCCATCAGATTTATTCAAGAAAAATTGGCCGGCTAACGTTCAGGTTATAGGAAAAGACATTTTAAAATTTCACTCAATTTATTGGATTGCAATTTTAATGTCTTTAGGCATCGAATTGCCTAAAAACTTACTAGCTCACGGCTGGATTACTATTGATGAAACAAAAATGTCAAAATCATTGGGCAACGTAATTTCATCAAAATCTGTTATGGATGAATTCAAGCTTGAATATCCTGACGCATTTAGATACTTTATGGTTACAGCTGCTCCATTAGGAAAAGACGGCAACTACTCAGATAACGACTTCAAAGAAAAAGTAAATGCACATATTGCAAACAATATCGGCAATTTGCTTAACCGTACATTAAATATGCTTGTTAAATACTTTGATGGTAACTTAGAAGAAAGCTTTAAATCAGATGCATTAAAAGCTTCTGCGGAACAAGCATTGAACGAAGTTAAAGAAAAATTTGATAATTTTGAAATAGCTGAAGCAGCGCAAAGCATTGTTAATTTAGCGGACATCGCTAACAAATACGTAAATGACACAGCGCCTTGGTCTTTAGCAAAAGAAGGCAAAAACGACGAATGTGCACAAGTTATGTACAACGTACTTGAAACAATGCGTTTTATTGCAGTTTTATTAGCTCCATATTGTCCTAACATTTCTCAAAAGATTTGGGAACAATTGAGCCTGGAAGGTAATGCTGTTGATTACAAATTAGATGATTTAAAATGGGGCGAAATGAAGCTTGGCAAAATTACAGAAAAAGAAAAAATTTCACCTGTATTCTTAAGACTGGACAGTGAACTTGCTGGAGACAAGAAAAAGTGCTAATTGAGTTCAAACAAAGACTTAATTCAATATACACTCGCTTGAAATCAGCGAAGGAGTGTCTTTGACTACGCTGGATTATTAGTGCAGATTAAATCATTAGAAGAAAAACTTCAAGATGAAAAAATCTGGTCTAGCCCTGATTTAGCTGCAAAATATTCACAAGAGTTAAAAGAAAACAAAGAATCCGTGCAAATGATTGATAATTGCCAAAACCTTTGTGAAGATGTTGAAGATTTGCTTGAAATATGTGCTGTTGAAAACTCTTCTGAATATTTGAAAGAAGCCGAAGTTGCCTTAAAAACACTTGAAAGTGAACTTGAAAAGTTTGAAATTCAAAAAAAACTTGGCGGTGAATACGATAAAAATGACGCTATCGTTACAGTAAACGCAGGAGCAGGTGGCACAGATGCCCAAGATTGGGCAAATATGCTTCTTAGAATGTATATTCGCTGGGCAGAAGATAAAAAATGGCATGTTGATTTACTCGAAAAATCTGACGGTGAAGAAGCAGGCATAAAATCTGCTACAATAAAAATTTCAGGCAAATATGCTTTTGGGTACACAAAAGCAGAAAGAGGTGTTCATAGACTTGTTAGAATTTCTCCGTTTAATGCAAATGGAAAAAGACAAACAAGCTTTGCCTCCCTTGAAGTTAGCCCTGTCATTGAAGACTTTTCTAAAAAAATAGATATTCCGCAAGAAGATTTAGAAATAGATACAATGCGATCTGGCGGTGCTGGAGGACAAAACGTTAATAAAGTAGAAACAGCAGTTAGAATTTTGCATAAACCAACAGGAATTGTTGTAAGATGCCAACAGCAGCGCTCTCAATTACAAAACAAAGAAACTGCTATGCAAATTCTTGCTTCAAAATTATTAGCAATAAAACAAGCTGAACACGAAAAGAAATTAGCTGAATTAAAAGGCGAAAATTTTGACATTAACTTTGGCTCACAAATTCGCTCATACGTCTTTCATCCTTACAAAATGGTTAAAGACCATAGAACAGGACACGAAGTTGGAAACGTTGACGCCGTAATGGATGGGGCACTAGATGGCTTTATAGAAGCATTTTTAATACAAAATGCATAATCGAAATAGTAATTTAAAGGAAAATAAAATGATACAAGCTCAAAAAGGTACAAAAGATATACTTCCACAAGAATCACAAACATGGCAAATGATGGAAAAAAATGCGTTGGAAATATTCAATAACGCTAATTTTCAAGAAATAAGAACTCCTATTTTTGAAGCAACAGAATTGTTTGCTCGTGGGGTTGGTGATTCAACAGACATAGTAAATAAAGAAATGTACACTTTTGAAAAAGCTGATAGGTCAATCACACTAAGACCTGAAAACACAGCAGGTGTTGTTCGTGCATATATTGAAAACGGACTTCACAGAAACACCCCACCGGTTAAACTTTGGTACAAAGGTGCAATGTTCCGCTACGAACGTCCGCAAGCAGGTCGTCAAAGACAATTTCACCAACTTGGGGTTGAAATGTTTGGTTCTACCGAAGCCATTGCAGATGCTGAATGCATCAATACAGCGGTTAAATATCTTAAATCATTAGGTTTAAATGATTTAGAAGTTGAAATTAACTCACTTGGTTGTCCAAAATGTAGAGAAACATTTAGAAATGCACTAAGAGAACTAATTAAACCAAACCTTGAAAAATACTGTGACGATTGCAAAGTTCGTTATGAAAAAAACCCACTTAGAATACTTGATTGTAAAAATCCTGCTTGTAATGAATTATTAACAGATGAAAAAATTCAAACATTAATTAATTCAAACTTCATTTGTGATGAATGCTCAGCGCATTTTGAAGAACTAAAAAAATATTTAGATGAACTAAATGTAAAATATAACGTAAATAAGCAACTAGTAAGAGGTCTAGACTACTACAACAGAACAGTTTTTGAAATCAAATCAAATAACTTAGGCTCACAAAATGCTGTTTGCGGGGGCGGTAGATATGATGGTTTAGTTGAAATGCTAGGCGGTCCTTCAACTCCAGCTATCGGCTGGGCTATGGGTATGGAAAGACTTTTTGCACTCATAGAAAAGAAATCAGAGCAAAAACTAAACGCATTTGTTGTTTCAGACAACGCACTTGAAGCTCTTAAATTATGTGAGGAATTGCGTGCGCAAAATATTTCTTGCGATTTTGATTACGGTGCAAGAAAATTCAAAAAACAATTTGAAAAAGCAGCAAAAGTTGCTAATTTTGCGATAGTTTTAGGTGAAGATGAGTTAAAAAACAATACTCTTACTGTAAAAAACCTAGAAACATCTGAGCAAAAAGTTATTAATAGAAACGAAATAAGCAAAAACTTATTTTAAAGAAGCGATTGCTTGGGCAATGTCTTGCGCTTTGTAAATGTAGTTACCAGCAACTAAAGAGTTTGCGCCTAATTCTTTGCAGTATGCACCTGTTTGCTCATTTATTCCACCATCAACTTGAATTATTAATTCAGCTGGTGAATTAGCTCTTAAGTATTGAATTTTTTCAGCAGCTTCAGGCATGAACTTCTGACCACCAAACCCAGGCTCAACCGTCATAACTAATACCAAATCTATTTTTTGCAAATAATTATCCAAAACACTAGGAACAGTTGCAGGCTTAATAGACACGCCAATTTTGACTCCTTGAGAATGAACATACTCAATAATTTCATCTAAATTATCAGAGCAAGCTTCATAATGGACTGTAATTATATCTGCACCAGCTTCAATAAACTGAGGAATATACTTCATAGGATTTTCTATCATCAAATGAACATCAAGCGGAAGTTTAGCAATTTTCTTTAACGATTTAACAACTGGAATTCCAATCGAAATATTAGGAACAAAATGCCCATCCATAACATCAACATGAATCCAATCTGCGCCGGAATTTTCAACTAATTCAATATCTCGTTGCAAATTAGCAAAATCAGCAGATAATATTGATGGTGAAATAATAATTTTATTCATTTATAGCTCCTAATTTTACACAAGCTTCATATGCAGCGGCTTGCTCAGCCTCTTTTTTACTAAGACCTTGTCCTCTGCCGACCACAACTCCTTGATATTTAACACAGACAACAAATACCCGCTCATGATCTTTTCCAATTTCTTCTATTAGTTCATATTCAGGTAGTTGCTTACTTTTCGCCTGAGTAAACTCCTGTAATGTCGCTTTACTATTAAGTTTTTCTAAATTTTCTTTTACAAAAGAAACATATTTAATAAAAAATTGTTTTAAAAATCTTTCATAAACAATATCAAATGATGTCTGAATAAAAATAGTAGCAAGCAAAGCTTCGAACGCACAAGCTTTAAGACATTCTATTGTTTTTGGTATTTTAAAATCAGGAGTATTGGCAACTAACAAAAACTCACCTAGCTTAATGTCATCTGCATATTTCGCCAAAAATGCATCACTAACCAACACCGAACGGTACGCACTTAGTACTCCTTCTCTTTCTTGTGGATATTTTTCATACAAAAACTTACTACAAGCAAGTTTTAATACAGAATCTCCATAAAACTCAAGTCTCTCGTTGTTAACTATCTTACCCAAATTTTTTTCTCTAGCATAAGAAGAATGAGTCATTGCTAAAACAAACAACTCACTATTCTTAAAATCAACATCAGATAAGTCAATATTTTTGATTAACGCTTCTACATTCACTAAATCTTCACCTAATTGAAAAATGATTTAACAAATTTTGTAAATTCGAGCAAAGCTGATTGGTCAACTACAAAATGCTTGAAAAAATAGTATGCAATCGGAGCTGAGAACATATAGCTATCAACCCTATCCAAAAATCCACCGTGTCCTGGAAGTGAGTTTCCTGAATCCTTAACCCCTGCATCTCTTTTTATTAATGATTCACTTAAATCTCCTAACTGTGCAAAAACAGTAATTAATACACCAGCAATTAATGAAAAATACCATTCAAGATGAATAAAATAGCCAATAATCATTGATGTAATTATTGCAAATATCCCTCCACCAATAGCACCTTCTACTGTTTTCTTCGGACTAACTACCGGACATAGCGGGCGTTTACCGAATTTAGACCCACAATAATATGCGCCTATATCCGTCGCGAGAATTGCAAAAAACATCAAGATTAAAAATCCCAAACCTTGATTTTGGCAGATTGTCAAGACATCGGTTTTTTCAGTACCAAGCTGTCGCATCATAATTAAATGACAAGGCATCCAACCGCAATAAATAAAACCCGCAATTGTCGTTGCTACATTTGCAATATATGGCTGACGGCCTCTAAATAATACAGCAAAAAATGCTGCGATTGTGCCAAACGCGATAACTGGTGCCATATAATCAAAACGATTAAATGTCGCCAAAAGCGCAAAAACCACATTTACACTTAACATTACTGATAAGAATGGGTAAAACCCCTTATAATTAAGGATTTGAACCCATTCTTTTGAACACCAGAATGAAAAAGTCATAGCTAATAGCATAAGCGGAATTCCGCCCATAATAACGCATGATAAAGCTATAATTCCAACAATAACACCAGTTGTTATTCTTAATTTGTTTTTATTTAGTGTTTCCAATATTGACATTAAACTGTTAAAACCTCTTTTTCTTTTTCTGCAACAGCGTTATCAATATTTTTAGTGTAAGTATCAGTTAATTTTTGAATTTCGTTTTGATTATCTTTTACAGCATCTTCTGGTAAATTTTCTTCTTTTTCAAGTTTTTTCAATTCATCAGTCATATCACGACGAATATTTCTGATTGCAACTTTAGCTTCTTCACCTAGTTTTTTAACTTCTTTAACGCTTTCACGTCTGCGTTCTTCAGTTAATGGTGGGAAAATCATTCTAATAACTGTACCATCTGAGTTTGGATTAACACCTAGTTCAGCTTTAATTAATGCTTTTTCAATATCTTTCATAATAGTTTTATCAAACGGAGAAATAACAAGTGTTGTACCATCTTGCACAGATACTTGAGACATTTGACGAAGTGGTGTTGGCACTCCATAGTAATCAACAAGTACTTTATCCAAAACTAGAGGATTTGCACGACCTGAACGAATTGATGCAAAACCTTTTTTAAGCTGATTAACAGCCTTTTCCATTTTTTCTTCACCATTTAAAAATAATTCGTCTAATGACATATTAGCCTCCTACGTATGTTCCTATATTTTCGCCTTTTAAAACTTTCAAAATACTGCCTTTTTCTGCAAAATCAAACACAACAATCGGAATATTATTTTGTTTACATAATGCACATGATGCAGTATCCATAACCTTTAAACCTTTAATGATAATATCATCATAAGATATGTTTGAATATTTTTTTGCATTAGGGTTTGTTCGTGGATCATCAGAATAAACGCCATCAACACCATTTTTAGCCATAAGCATCGCTTGCGCACCAATTTCTGATGCTCTTAACGCTGCAGCTGTATCGGTTGTAAAAAATGGATTTCCAGTACCAGCTGCAAATATAACGACTCTACCTTTTTCCAAGTGTCGCATAGCTCTAAATCTTACATAAGGTTCAGCTATTTTATTCATATCAATAGCAGTTTGAACCCTACATTCAACATCCATTTTTCTTAAGGCACTTTGTAATGCAATTGCGTTCATAACAGTAGCAAGCATTCCGACATAATCACCGCTTGCTTGATCCATTCCCAATTTAGCAGAGTTTTTCATTCCTCTAAAAATATTTCCGCCACCGACTACAACAGCAATTTCTGCACCTAACTCCTGTGCTTGCTTGATTTCATTTGCTATCATTTCAACAGGTTTTTGATCAATTCCAAATTGTTGATCTCCCATCAACGCTTCACCGCTTACTTTAAGCAAAATGCGTTTGTATTTTAAATCTTCACTCATAAATTAATCCTTATATAGCACTGCAATAATTATACTTCAAAATCTAATTGTGAGCAAAATTATTACAGTATGTTATCAAGTCCATAAACAAAGCCAGAATTATTAAAGACGTGGTTTACAGCTAAAATAACTCCAGACATATAACATTCTCTATCCATTGAATCATGCCTGATTGTCATAATTTGTCCAGCCGCACCAAATAATACTTCTTGGCTTGCAATAAACCCAGGCATTCTAACAGAATGAATATGAATATTTGAATATGAAGTACCTCCACGAGAGCCTTCTATCAATTCAGTTTCCGCACAATTATTTTTTGCAAAATCTGACTTTTCTTGTGCCATTAACTGAGCAGTTTTTACAGCCGTTCCTGATGGAGCATCTTTCTTTTGGTTGTGATGAAGTTCTATAATTTCAGCATTGTCAAAATATTGAGCAGCTTTTTTAGCAAACATCATCATTAATACAGCACCAATTGTAAAATTAGGAGCAATTAAAGCAGAGACGCCTTTTTCTTCACTTAATTTTTTCAACTCAGCTAACTGTTCATCTGTTAAGCCAGTAGTCCCAATAACAGGTTTAACGCCGTTATTTAAAAGGATTTTAGCGTTGTTATAAATTACTGATGGTTGAGTAAAATCAATTGCTACATCAGGGCTTACTTCATCAATTGCATTTTGCAAATCAGATTTAATATTTACACCAATTTCTTTATTCAAAACAATTGAGCCAACATCAAGCCCAACATTAACCAAATCAACAGCACCTACAAGTTGCATATTATCTTGAACACAAACCGCCTTAACAACCTCCCTGCCCATTTTTCCGCAAGCGCCTATAACTAATACTTTTATCATAATTCCTCTCTATCTGTAATTTGTAAATTGAAGTGGTACATCGTATTTATCTTCATTTTCACGAAGCATTTTAATTACCGCTTGCAAATCATCTTTGTCTTTTCCTGAAACTCTAACTTGTTCACCTTGAATTGAAGCTTGAACCTTAATCTTAGAGTTTTTAATATCTGCAGAGATTTTTTTAGCTAATTCTTGAGTTAAACCTTTTTTAAGCTTATAAACTTGTCTAACATTACCGCCTAAAGCATTTTCCTGAGGTTGCGCATCAAGAATTTTTATACTTAATCCTCTTTTAACTAATTTTGATTGCAAAATATCTAAAATATTTCTCAACTTCATATCATCAGAAGTTGTTATTGTTATTTGCTTATCTGCTTCTAATTCGATATCTGAATTTGTATTTTTCAAATCAAATCTTTGAGAAATATCTCTCTTTGTTTGATCAACAGCGTTTACCAATTCTTGCTTGTCAAATTCTGATACAACATCAAAACTACATTCTTTCGCCATAATTATACTCCTCACTAAATAATCAATTTATTCAAATTATAACATAAATTTTTATAAAAAAAAGGCTGAAAAAATCAGCCTATCACACACACATTAAACATAAATTTCACGAGGAATTATATTATTTTTTAAACCAATTTTTTGGATTTAAACAACTGAAAAATTTATTACACCCACCCAAACACATACTGCCAGTATCTTTAATAAGTTCTGTTGATTTAGTAACACAACATTTTGCCCCAAAAACAATACCAGCAATTCCTAATAACATAGCCCCAAAAGCAGTGAAATTAAAACCACGTTTATCAACATGAGGGGTACAAGATTTAAATGAATCCCCACATAGTTGAGATAACCTAGGAACAGATAACTGAAGATTAGCCGCCAATGGCGCAGAATTCAATCCACTCATATAATCATTAGCAGAGAGATAATGATTTATTTGATTTGTTGTGTAGGGCAAACCTAACATAATAAACCTATATCCTATAAAACTAACCTTACACTTATATAAAAAATTTTTTCATTAAAATATTGCTTTTTTAGATTAGTTTGTTTACAAAAATTAATAATAAGGAATTAATTAGAATCTTTTTCTATATTAAAAAAATTGTAAACTTTTTGTGCGCTACGTTTATCTACAACAGACATAAGCTCTTGCAAACTTCGTGTTGAAATTGTTTGAACAGATTTAAATTTTTGCAGCAATAACGCCTTAACTTCAGTTTTTAAATATTTTATATCATCAAGCTCTGATCTTACTGCTGACTTCCCCCTTAATGAACGATGGAATGTAATTGCAAATCTATGAGCTTCATCTCGTATTTGCTGAAAAAAATGCAACGCTAAAGAAGACTCAGGGATAATAACTGATTTTGCTTGTCTAGGTAAAAACACTTCTTCAAGCCTTTTTGCTAAAGAAACAATATCTTGATTTTTTACATCCAACTCTTCTAATATTGCAACTGCAGACGATAATTGTCCCTTACCACCATCAATAATTATCAAATCAGGGAAATCTATACCTTGTTCTTTTAACCTCTTGTATCTACGAGTAACAACTTCTGCCATAGATTTAAAATCGTCGGGTTTACCTTCTGCTGATTGAATTTTAAATTTACGATACTTAGACTTTACTGGCGTACCATTTTCAAATCGAACCATAGACGCTACAGTGTTAGTTCCCTGAATATGTGATATGTCAAAGCATTCAACACTATGAGGAAATTTATTCAATTTCAATTTTTCTTTTAAATATGCTCCTATTTCATTGTAATTTGTTGCCACATCAGCTTTTTGCTCTCGCAATAATTTATCTAAAAACAACTGTGAATTTTTTTGTGCTAATTCTAAAAGTTCTCTTTCTTTATTCGTTTTGACAGCTGTAATCATGACTTTTTTCTTAAATTTACTATGCAAAAATTCAGAATAAATATTAATATTTTCTGTTTTAAACTTAGTTGGTAGTAGGATTTTTTTAGGAATTTCATTTTCTGTAGCTCTTTGATAATAATCCTTAAGGAAAAAATTTATAATTTCTTCCTCACTATCCAAAATATTTGCGATATAAGGGAAATCCTTGCGATTAATTAATCTTCCCCCCCTAATTTGTAAAACAACAACCGCAAAAATTCCATTTTTTGAAGAAATTGAAACAATATCATTGTCAATGTTAGTACTTTCAAAAACGACTTTTTGTTTTTCTAGTGTTTTTGTTACATCCAGATAGCTATCTCTAAATCTTGCTGCTTTTTCAAATTCTTGTTTTCGTGCAAATTCATTCATTTGTGCCAATAATTTATCAGCCAATTCTTGCTGTTTTCCTGATAAAAACAACTCAACAGACTTAATTAACTTTTTATAATCTTCGCTTGTTACTTTTTTTTGGCAAGGAGCTAAACAACGCCCTATTTGATAATACATACATGGTCTATCTTTAAACTTTGGAGTTTTGCATTGCTTAAGAGGAAATATTTTTTTCATCAACTCCAAAGTTGTATACATTGCTCTTGAATCCGTATATGGTCCAAAATATTTGCCTTTAGACATATTTAGATTACTTTTTCTAGCAATAATAATTCTAGGATAATCTTCATTTGTAACTACAAAATAAGGAAATTTTTTATCATCTTTGAGTAAAATATTATACCTAGGTTTATGCTTTTTTATTAAATGTGATTCCAAAATAAGCGCTTCAATTTCAGTATCAGTAACAATATATTCAATACGCTCAATTTTGGGGACTAGAACATTTAATTTTGCTGACGTATGATTTTTATTAAAATAACTAGAAACTCTTCGTTTTAAATTCTTAGCTTTTCCAACATAAATTATCTCATCATTTTTGTCATGATAAAGATAACACCCGCTACTAGTGGGCAAATAAGCTAACTGCTCTTTAATTTTCTCATTCTTCAATGATTTTGAGCACATCTTCTAACTCCAACTTTTTTGCACTAATAGTGCCCATTGGTAATTCTAGCACATATTTAGTACCAAAATTATAAGGTAATATACGATTTTTTTTAATGTTTTCAAACAACGCCATAATCTTATAATTTTTATCAAGATATAGCGCATCAAACTCAAATTTCATACCAAAAGAATGAATTTGAGAACATGGACTTAAAATAAGTCCATCAATATCTCCAAAACTTTTTCTCCCTAAAAGCCCTATAGTCCTCGATAAAAGATTATTAGCAACATATATATTTTCACAAACTATTTCATTTTGTTTTAAAACTTTCTTAACCAAAAACACCTCTTTATTGTATAGTTTTGTAACAATAATTTTAAAATACTTAAAGTTTTTTAAATAAAAACCGTTATATATATTATAGCAGAAAAAGAGGCCATTGTAAGTTGTATGATTCTGGAATATCGTGTAAATGAAGCAGACGTAGAAGCTGCTTGGCTAAAAACTCTATATGATTTGGTTGAAGAATTAAATTGTAAATGCAAGACCTACATTGAAGAAAATTACAATAAAACCTTCAAACACCTAATTCGTACTCGAGTAATCGAGGTTTACGGCTCAATTACAATGCTTGATTGGTTTAAAATCAGGATGGAAAGATACTTACATTTCGTTGAAAGCTACAATCAAAAAACAGAAATTATTTCATCAACATACAAGCCTGAAGATTAAACTTTTATTTAAACAAAAACAGCCTCACTTGAGGCTGTTTTTGTGTTTAAAATTATTCAACCATTCCTGTTTCAGGATTATATTTTGGTATATAAACTTTTATTTTTCCATCTTCCGTTATGACTTCTTTAAGCAATCTATCATTTTTATCGTAATGACATTCTGTTTTTACGCCATCAGGCGTCACTGTAGTGGTAATAAGACCACCATCTTTTGTTGGAGTTTCCGAATAAAAATCTTCTCCGGCAAATAAATCATTATTGCCTTCTTCAAGTTCTGATTTTACGTTTCTAATTGCAGTTTTCACTTCGTTTTTATCAATTTGACCATTACCATTTAAATCATGATGCTGCCATTGAGCTCCATTTAATAATGTCATTAATTCATTTTGCTGTTTTTTAGGTACATTAGATGCAAATTTAACACTTGAAGCACCTTGTTGTGCAGTTACTGCGTTTACTTGTAAAGTCATTTTGTTTCTCCTAAAAATCTATCCATAAATTATATAGATATAAAAACATTGACTACTAAAAAATTGCTAAATTTGTAAATATTATTAAATTTTAAAGAGAATACTTGCTTAAAAACAAAGTATTCCCTTAATAATAACTAATATTAAAATTTACAATCTATTACTCTAATGCTTCAACGCATCTGCGCCTGATACAACTTCAGAAATTTCGTTTGTAATCGCAGCTTGTCTTGCTTTGTTATAATCAACTGTCAAAAGTTTAATCATATCTTGTGCACTTTGAGTTGCTGCAGACATTGCAGTCATTCTGGATGCCAATTCACTTGCTGTTGCTTCCAGTAATGAGTGATAAATAATATTTGAAATATAATACGGTACAATCTGTTGTAAAACTGTACCCGCATCACTATCAAATGTCATCAATGGATCTAAATGATGCTCTTCATTATCGTGTTCTTTTTCTAGGTCTAAAGGTAAAATAGTCCATTCCTCAACTCGATAACTCATCATGTTTTTAAAACGAGTAGTAACAATCTCCATTGTATCAATTTGATTATTAACAAACGCTTCTGCCATATCCTCTGCAACTACCGTCGCCGCGCTTCCAGTTATTTCAGATGGGAAATTTTGATAAAATTTTTCTATTTCAAAACCATAGGCATCAACTTGATTTTTAAGCGCATTGTAGCCTCTTTGTCCGATGATAAAAAGTTTTGATTTTATGCCTTCTTTTTTGTACTTATCAACTAATTTTAAAGTATAACGAACAACATTAGCGTTATATGCGCCAGCAAGACCTTTATTAGAAGTGATTACTAAAATACCTGCTGTGTCTTTCGTTCTTTTTTTCAACAATACTGGATAATTATCAATTCCTTTTTTTATTTTTAAGCCAGAAACATTATAATCATTGCCTACACCATCTAAAAGACGAACAAACATATTTCTCATTTCTCGAGCAAAAGGACGACCAGCCTTAACGACATTTTCCGATTTTTTAACCTTAGCCGCTGCAACCATCTTCATTGCTTTTGTTATTTTTTGTGTACTTGTAATACTGTTTATTCTATCTTTTATATCTTTTAAATTTGGCATAGTTCCCTACATTGTTGCTTTAAATTCAATAAATTTATTTTTTAATTGCTCTTTGTCTTCATCGCTTAATGCGTTTCCATCATTGAGTTTTTGTGCTAGCTCTGGCATATTAACATTGAAATAATTAAACCAATTAGCCTTTAATGAAGGAATTGCTTTATTAGCAACATCATCAATTAATCCACAATCTGCTACGTACAAGATTGATACTTGTTCAGCAACCGATAATGGTTGATATTGAGGTTGTTTTAACACTTCCGTTAATTTTTCACCTCTTAGCAATTGGTCACGAGTTGCTTTATCTAAATCAGAAGCAAATTGCGCAAAAGCTTCTAATTCTCTATATTGAGCTAAATCCAATCTCAACTTACCTGCAACTTGTTTAATCCCTTTAGTTTGAGCTGAACCACCTACACGAGAAACCGAAATCCCAGCATTCATTGCAGGTCTAATACCTGAGTTAAATAAGTTTGTTTCTAAGAATATTTGTCCATCTGTAATAGAAATTACGTTTGTTGGAATATATGCAGAAACGTCTCCTGCTTGAGTTTCAATGATTGGTAAAGCAGTAATACTACCACCACCTAATTCATCCGTTAATTTACAAGCTCTTTCTAGCAATCTTGAGTGCAAGTAGAAAACATCCCCAGGGTAAGCTTCACGCCCTGGTGGTCTTCTTAATAACAAACTCATCGCACGATATGCTTGAGCGTGTTTTGTTAAATCATCATAAATTATAAGAACATGTTTACCTTGTTCCATAAATTCTTCAGCCATTGCACAACCAGAAAATGGTGCAATAAACTGCATTGGAGCAGAATCATTTGCTGTTGCTGATACAATGATTGAATATTCCATTGCTCCACGGTCTTCAAGGATTTTAGCTAACTGCGCTACTGTTGATGTTTTTTGACCAATTGCAACATAAATACAAATTACATCTTTGCCTTTCTGGTTTAAAATTGTATCAATTGCAATCGCGGTTTTACCTGTTTGTCTATCACCAATAATCAACTCACGCTGACCTCTACCAATAGGAGTAAGGGCGTCAATTGTTGTTAAACCTGTTTGAAGTGGTTGATGAACTGACTTTCTTGTAATAATCCCAGGGGCAACTCTTTCAATTGGTCTTGTTCTATCTGTATGGATATCACCTTTACCATCTATTGGTTGACCATTAGGATTTACAATACGTCCAATCAATGCTTCACCTACTGGAACAGATGCAATTCTTCCAGTCGTTTTAACAATCATACCCTCTTTGATATGTTTATAATCACCAAGAATTACAACACCTACGTTGTCTTCTTCCAAGTTTTGAATAATACCTAAAGTACCGTATCCATCATCGAATTCTACTAACTCACTTGACATTGCTGAAGTTAAGCCATAAATTCTAGCAATACCATCACCGACTTCTAGAACTTGTCCGTTGTTTGAAACTTCAACTCCAGAATGGTAATTTTCAATTTTACTTTTAATTAGTGAACTAATTTCATCTGGTCTAATTACGCCCATTTTTTTATCCTTATTTTTATATTAATTGTCTTTTTAAGCCTTCAAATCTTGTTTTTAGGCTATTGTCTATAACTTTATCGCCGATTTTTATTACCAAACCAGCCAAAATACTTTCATCAATTGAATATTGAGCTTTTACATCACAACTCATTTTTCTTTGTAATTTATCTATTAAATTATTTTTTTCATCTTCTAATAATTCAACAGCAGAAAAAACTTCAACTCGTTTGATATTATTTTTTTCATCTAAAATACTGCTATACTCTTGTACTATAGAGTCTAAATATGAAAATCTATTTTTTTCAACTAAAACACAAAGAAAATTTTTAATATCTTGCGAAAAATCAGCAAATACACTTTCTAAAATTTCTTTTTTATCTGAAACTACAACGATAGGATTTAGCAGAAAAGATTTTAAATCACTAGAAGTAGACAAGATATTCAAAACAGAACTTAACTCATCAAGCAAGTTTAAACTTAATAAACTAAGCGCTTGGGCATATCTTCTTGCAATTTTCACTTGTTTTGAATTAACTATCATAACTAAATTTCAACTTCCTCTATCTTGTTTATCGCTTCCACAATAAATTTTCGATGCAACTGCAAATCATTTTTTAATGCATTTAATGTCTTTTGATGCGCAAGAATTAGTGCATCTTGAGCCAATTCTTTTTGTAAGGAATTATTGATTTTTAAAATCTCATTATCAATAATTTTTTGTGCATTATTATTTAATTTTTGTTCAGCTTTTTGTATTTCAACAGCTACTGCTTCTTTGTAAGAAGCTACTGTATTTTGTGCATCAATTTTAATTTTTTCCAATTCTTGAGGCAAATTAGAAATCTCAAGTTTCGCTTCTTCTAAAGTTTTTTCAGATAAAAGCTTATCTTCCTCTGACTTGTTAATAAGCTCAACAATTCTGTCTTTTGCGCCTTCTAATTTTGAAGCCACGTCTAATTTTATAAGCAAAAGAACTATTAAACTAAAAACTGTTAAGAAATTAAAGACATTACCTTTTAACAAACCCATAAGAGATAAATCAACACTAATCATTAATTTACACCCCCTGTAAGTTTATCTAAAATTGAATTTGAAATATCTTCCAAACTATTTTTCATTTCAGAAGAAATAACATTTTTTTCATTATTCAACGCTTCTTTTTGTTGAACTACATTTTGAAGCATTTCTGATTTCAAAATTTGCTCTTTTTCAGTCCTTTCAATATTAGCTTTTTCAACTTCAGACATAATCATATTCTTAGCATCAGTTTTTGAAGCCAAAATATCATTATCCTTATTTTCGCGAATTTTATGCGCATTAGAATTATTCTCACTAGTCAAAGCAGAAGTTCCATCAAAATAAGCTTTACGTTTTGCTATTATATCACTGATTGGAGCATAAAATATCTTTTGCATAATCAATGTAAATGCAATAAAACTAACAGCCGCGACTAAAAAAGTTGCATTGAATTCCATCTGTCACCTATTTTCCTAAAAGCATAAAAGCAACAACAAAAGCGTACAATGCACAAGCTTCCGCCAATGCTGCCCCCAACATAAAGAAACCAACTGCTTTACCAGCTATTTCTGGTTGACGAGAAATAGCATCCATCAATCCTTTTGTTGCTATCCCAATACCTAAACCTGCACCAACTGCGCCAAAACCGATAGCGATACCTGCGCCTAAGTGAGCTAAATTTGCTGATGTAGAAATTGCCATTTTTTTCTCCTTTATAATCTATAAACTCTATATTACTTTAATGTGCTTCATTTACTGAAGATGAAATATATGCAAACGTAAGCATCATAAATACAAACGCTTGAATAAATGCTACTAATACTTCAAACAACATAACAGGAACTGGCGCGACCGCAGCAACAGCACCTAAGACCATTGAAACCAAGATTTCTCCTGCTAATATGTTTGCAAATAAACGAATTGCTAAACTCAAAGGTCTTGTTGCCATTTCAAGCAAATCTACCAAAGTCAAAACAATTCCATTGAAATCAAAACCATGATAAATAAATTTAATACCTTTTTCTCTTATTCCAGCTACAACATAATATACAAGTACAATAACAGCCATAGCCGCTGTCATATTTATATCATTTGTAGGTGAAGCAAATTCACCATGCTCTAAATGGAATAATCTTAAAGGCAACTGACCACACAAATTAGCAGTCAGAATAAATATAAATAATGATGCAGCCAATGGGACATGAGCTCTTCCCTTTGGTCCAACCATTGAATCTGAAAGCCCCCAGAAAAACTCAATAACCTTTTCTGAAAAAACTTGCTTTTTAGTTGGAACCACAGATAAATTTCTTGTTAAAATATAAGCAATAACTATTAAAAACAACATACATGCCCACATTGTAACCAATGTATCCATATTTAAACTTATATTACTTAATTGTACTACCCAATGGTGCATCTTGTTTCCTCAATTTGTTTCAATTCTAACACTTTTACTAATATAATCAAATTTGTTAAATTTCTTAACTAAATGTTCAATGTTGATTTGTAATTTGGGATTACAAATTTTTCATTATTTGCATCTTTATCCGTAAAAACTTTATAATCCTCCATTGATTTTTCTTTTGCTGTTTCATAATCTATTTTTGAAATATATTTATTATAAATTACATTTAAATCACCAGAATAATTACCCAAAATTTGTGCATATTTCAATATATTTTCTTTAGAATTACCTGCACCATAGGCCTTTGTTTTCGCATCAGTTCCAGAAGGTCTAATTTCTATAAATTTATCCGTAAATAACAAATATGTACCATCACCAACAAATTTAACATCTATCAAATTTGAAAAATCTAATTCTTTAAAAGTTTTTGATAAAATTTCCTTAATAGCATCTAATGTAATTTTACCTTCTTTAAATATCACAGCCAAAGTTAAATAGAACAAATCATTTTTAGTTCTTAAAGCTTCGCCTAAAACTTTAGATTCTTTTAATTTTTTAATATCGGGCTCACTTTCATTGTAATAAGCAATATCTTCTCTTATATCATATCTAGCTATAATATTGTTTTCTTCAAAAACTTTCTCTAAATTCTGTGACAAAGTCATGCCAGAACTTTCAAGCTCAGCAACAAGCGCAGATGCTACAATAATAGCTTCTGTTGCACTTTTTTCTCTCATTGCAATTGCTTTTCTTCCAGCCTTTGAAGTTATTATATCTTCTGAGCCAATAATCATACCGCCAGATTCTTCGCCAGCAAAAATAACTCTTGGATTACATCCCAAATTAATATCATTACCAAATACATCAGTAACTATAACTTCTTTTTTGCCATCATTTATTTGTTTTTCTACTTTTTTCATAACGTTTGCTATTTCTTTAAAACCGACAGGCACATTAACTACCTTAACTCCATTATTTTGAGCCCATTCATCCCAAGATTTAGCACTAGCAGTCGTTTTAATAATAAATTTAGGTGTTTTGTCAAAACTTCCTGATTTTTTAAGCTGTTTTGTCCAAAAATCCATAATCATCAAAAACGCTTGGTTTGCAGTATAAACAACTAAAACTCGATTATTTCCCAAATCAACTACATCAACACCAAGCTTACGCAATTTTTCAATCTCAGAAGCTGCTTCGACCTGAGTTACAGTTAATCTATCATGATCTGGATCTGTAATTAAAACAACTGTACCAATAGGATAATTTTTCAATTTTTCATCATAATTTAGGCTTTTGATAACTGGGAAATATGTTTTTCCATTTTCATCTTTTGATAAAACTGTTGCATCAACAGAATAATCATAAAAACATTTGTTTCCTTTTGCATCATGATCATATTTTCCTATTGAATGAAAAAAAGCATCCTCTTCAATATTCAACCAATCAAACTTTTGCGCAATTTCTAAAGATGACAACAATTTTGACAAAGTTCTATACGCACTTCCGCCAACATTTTCAATAATAATTTTATTTTCTAGTCTTTTAATTTTTTCCAAATTTGCATCATTTGCTACACCACTTTGTAAATATTCTTTGTATAAATCAATACCATCATTAATTGATTGCATAAACACTTCATCAATTAATTCATTATCTTTTGCTGACAATTTAATGTCATAATATCCATCACGTTGAACAATTGCAAAAACTTCTTTAATTTTATTAACAAACTGCATAGACTCTTCTGGTAAATATTGACTACCTTGAGAATTTAAATCTTTTGTTGCATTTTTAACACTTATGCCATGGCTTGATGTGATATATTCACCACCTAATAAATCTAACTTAAATGCTAAAAAAGACGCCAACCAAATAGGCATAGTTTTTCTTTGATAAGTAGTTAAGGTTTTAATTCCTTGAGCGGCTTGAACTCTAGCAATAACATCTAAAAATTTCTCCGAGTTATATCTAACTTCGCTACCAACTAATTTTAATAATTCAGAATTTGGATAATTTTCTTTAGCAGCTAAAGCTTTAGCATGTGTTGCAAGCATTACACCTAATAAGTTTATAGGAAAACGTGTATCATGAGGATACAAAATATTTTGAGGTCCACGAATACCAGCAGTTGAAACCTCTGCTTCTTTTGCATAATTTTTTAACCAATCCGCTAAATCCAAACCTTCAGGGTTTTGTTCGCTATATGGTGAAAGATGCTCTTTTTTTAGTCTAAATGTAATCTTTCCTCTATCATTTAAATCAATTAAAGAATTACATTTTATATAATCAGGCGTTTTCGCTTCAACAGACTCAAATAATGATTTTTCTAATTCACACGTAGCAACTCTACCGTTAAAGTTTGTCATGACTGTTCCCCATTAATTTATAAATCTATGCAAATTATAATATAAATTGCTAGCTTATGAAAATCATCTTTATGGGGGAAATGAAAAATTTTTGAATTAGCATTAAAATTTATAATTAACTTTAAAAGCATATAGAAAAAGAGTTTAAAACATGGTATATTAGAAAAAGCAAGGTTATCTGGAGTTTAATGTGCCATTTATATTTGAAAAACAAAAAATAAAAGATGTTATTCTTATAAAACCCCAATTATTTGATGATGAGCGTGGTTTTTTTATGGAAAGCTATAAAAAATCAGATTTTGAAAAAAATGGAATTCCCATAGACTTTACACAAGACAATCACTCAAAATCGACTAAAGGCGTGCTTCGTGGTTTACATTATCAAGCAAAACCATTTTCGCAAGCCAAACTTATTAAATGCATAAGGGGACAAATTTATGATGTAGCGGTAGATATTAGACCCAATTCAAAAACATATGCAAAATACATAAAAGTAAAACTAACGCAAGATAACCAAGAAATGCTATACATTCCAGAAGGATTTGCACACGGCTTTGTTGTTTTGTCCGATATTACAGAAATTATATATAAAACAAGTTCTGAATACTCGCCAAAACACGATAGAGGAATAATTTGGAATGATAAAACAATAAATATTGATTGGGAGATTGATTTTGAACCAATTATGTCTGACAAAGACAAAAGGCTCCCAAACCTTGATAAAATAAACAAGGAGGAAATAATATAATGACAACAATCCTTGTGAGTGGTGGTGCTGGATTTATTGGCAGTTGTTTTATTAAATTTATGCTTGAGAAATATCCTAATTACAACATCATTAATTTAGATGCATTGACTTATTGTGGAAATCTTGAAAACTTAAAAGATATTGAGAACAACCCTAATTACAAATTTATACACGGGAACATTTGTGACAAAAAACTTGCTAATAAAGTGATTTCGCAATGTGATTATATTGTAAATTTTGCTGCGGAATCACACGTTGATAACTCAATTAAAACCCCTGAAATTTTTGCACAAACAAATATACTCGGCACACTTAATTTATTACAAGTTGCAAAAGAAATAGGTATAAAAAAGTTTATACAAATATCAACCGATGAGGTTTACGGTAGTTTGGGTAAAGATGGTTATTTTTATGAAACAACACCATTATCACCCAATAGTCCTTATTCTGCCAGTAAAGCAAGCGCGGATATGTTTGCAAAAGCCTATTTTGAAACGTATGAATTGCCTGTTATCATAACGCGTTGTTCAAATAATTATGGGCCATATCAATATCCTGAAAAGTTGATTCCGTATTTTATTTCTAAATTACTAAAAAATGAGAAAGTTCCGTTATATGGTGACGGATTAAATGTAAGAGACTGGTTGTACGTTTATGATCATTGTTGCGCTATAGATTTAACCCTTCATAAAGGTAAAATTGGTGAAATTTACAATATTGGCGCTCATAACGAAAAAACCAATATAGAAATAACAAAACTAATCTTAAAAGCAATGAACAAAGATGAAAGTTCTATTGAATATGTAAAAGATAGACTTGGTCATGACAGACGATATGCCATTTCAAATGAAAAAATAAAAAAAGAATTGGGCTGGAAACCCACTGTATCATTTGAAGAAGGAATAAAAACAACAATAGAATGGTACCTAAATAATCAAGATTGGATTAAAAATATAGAAAACAAGAAAGCAGGTATAAAATGAAAGGGATAATTCTTGCTGGTGGTGCTGGAACCAGATTGTACCCAAGCACAATGACAATATCTAAACAACTTCTACCAATTTATGACAAACCAATGATTTTTTATCCACTTTCTGTTCTAATGCTAGCAGGAATAAAAGATATTTTGATTATTTCAAGTCCCCAAGATTTACCAAACTTTAAAAATTTATTAAAAAATGGTGCTCAATACGGAATAAATATTACTTATAAAGAACAACCATATCCAGCCGGAATAGCACAAGCTTTTATTCTTGCAGAAGAATTCATTGAAAAAGAACCCGTATCTCTTATATTAGGCGACAACATATTTTATGGACAAGGTTTTTCGGGAATTATAAAAAAGGCAATTTCTGATGTTAATCAAAATAGCGGTGCAACAATATTTGGATACCAAGTTAAAGACCCACAAAGATTTGGTGTTGTTGAATTTGATAATGAAGGAAAAGTCATCACCATAGAAGAAAAACCAAAACAACCAAAATCTAATTATGCAGTTACAGGTTTATACATTTATGATAAAAAAGTTGTTGAATATTCTAAAACCTTATGCCCATCTCAAAGAGGTGAACTTGAAATAACAGACTTGAACAATATCTACCTAAAAAACAATAACCTAAATGTAGAACTTTTAGGCAGAGGCTTTTCTTGGCTTGATACTGGAACCCATCGCTCATTACTTCAAGCTAGCCAATATATACAAACAATTGAAGAAAATCAAGGAATTAAAATTGCTTGCTTAGAAGAAATTGCACTAAGAAAAGGCTTTATTTTAAAAGAACAAATTTTAGAAAACATAAAAAACTATAAAGATAACGAATATTTTTCTTATGTAAGGAAAATTACTGAAACTCTTCATTAAACTTAATAACATTTTCAGCTATAACCTTATCTGATGAATAAGTAATTTTTATATTTGTTTCTTCTCCTTCAACAATAAAGATTTTAGCCAAATTATGTTTAATTACTAATCCACAATCATCAGTAAAATCAGTGTCATTTTTTGATAATTCATGTGCTTTTTTAATTAATGATAATTTAAAACATTGTGGTGTTTGACTACGCATCAAAGACTTTCTTTCTGGGATATTTTCTATAAAGCCATCTTTAACTTGTAAAATTGTATCTGTAGATTTAACAGCAACATCAACTGCATCATTAAAAGTCAATGCCTTTATACATTTGTTTAAAATACTTTGACTTAAAAATGGTCTTGCGCAATCATGTATAAAAACATTGGCATCGTTTTCTTCTATGGCTGAAATCCCAATATAAGAACTCTCTTTTCTTGTTTTTCCACCACTTAAAACATTAACTATTTTTTTATAACAATTATTTTTAATAAGTTCTAATGCTTGAGTTTTGTATTCTGGTGTAATGACAAGTATAATACTTGTTATAGCATTATTTTTTTCAAAAATTTCAATTGTTCGCTCAAGAATAGTTTTCCCACAAATTTCAACAAATTGCTTTGGGATATCTGTTTTAAACCTAGTCCCCGTACCAGAAGCCAAAATTAGCGCATAATTTTTCAAATTATTAACCATAAATCACCATTATATTTTTAATAAAACAATTTTATTATATAAAAAACTTTACTTCAATAAAATTTATTAAGAATTTTTCAATATAACAAATTTAAGTTATAATAGTAACATTAATAATTATGGGGTAGAGAAAATATGAAATTATCGCAAACAACAGCAAAAAACTCATTCAGATATTCTTGGTTATTATCTAGGATTTTTCCATATATAAAACCATATATGTTTAGAATTATAATAGGCTTTTTAATTGCAATACCATTGGGTTTATTAGACGGTGCAACTGCATTTGCTTTAAAACCTTATATGGATTTTGTAATAGGAGGAAAAGATCTAAACTTTACACTTTTTGGAACGGACATAACAATAACAACAACTCAAATGGCATATTTAATACCTGTAGGCGTTATTTTATTTGCCGCAATTCAAGGAGTATTAAGATACTTAAATGAATATATATCTACTTGGACAAGTCAAAAAATCACTAACGACGTAAAATATGATTTATACAAAAAACTTGTAAATATGCACTCACAGTTTTTTGATGAAAACTCATCTGGGATAATAATATCACGTTACCTTACAGACCCGACAACTGCAGCTACTGGGATTGTTGACCAACTAAAAACAATAACCACCAGCTTATTTGGGGCGTTAGGCTTAATTGCCGTTATGCTATACAGTTCTTGGAACTTGGCTATTATAGGCGTAGTTGTTCTTTTTGTTGCATTTTTACCAGTTGCTCTAATAAAAAAGAAAATCAAATCAACTTCAAACAAAAACATGGTAATTGATGGAAATATAACAACAAATATCAATGAAACATACTCAGGTAACAAAGTAATGACAGCATACGCTCTACAACACAGACAGGAAAAAGACTTTAAACAACAAATAACAAATGCTTTCAATGTAAAAATATCACTAACTAAAAGAGAAGCATGGATGAGCCCTTTAATGTATGTAATTGCATCATTTGGAATTGCAACCGTCTTGGGTTATGGTACTTATTTAATAAATTCTGGAGAAATGACAGCAGGCGGTTTTGCATCATTTGTAACATCTCTACTTCTACTTTACAAACCTGTAAAAACTTTAGGTGGCACCCTAACAAAAATTCAAACATTATTCATAGCCTTAGGACGTATCTTTGAATTATTCGACCTTAATTCAGAAATTAAAGAAAAAGCAAACCCGATTGAATTAAAAGAAATTCATAATGGAATAAACTTTAAAAATATAGTTTTTGAATACAATGAAAATCAACCTATTATTAAAGAATTAAACCTACAAGTCAACAAAAATGAAAGTATAGCAATAGTAGGAAACTCCGGTGGTGGAAAATCAACTTTAGTCAATTTAATTCCTAGATTTTATGACATAAAATCAGGAGCAATAGAAATTGATGATATTGATATTAGGGATTTTTCATTAAAATCCTTAAGAGAAAATATAGCAATAGTTTTTCAGGATAATTTTTTGTATTCAGGCACTATTAAAGAAAACATAATGATGGGAAAACCTGATGCGACGCAAGAAGAATTAAGTAAAGCTATTAACGCAGCACATTTACAAGATGTAATTGCAGAACTGCCAGATGGATTGGATACAGAACTCGGAGAAAGAGGTTTAACACTATCTGGAGGACAACGACAAAGAGTAGCTATCGCTCGTGCTATACTTAAAGATGCGCAAATAGTTATACTTGATGAAGCTACATCAGCTCTTGACAATGAATCAGAAGCTATAGTCCAAAAAGCGATGGAAAACTTAATGAAAAACAAAACCGTATTTATCATTGCACACAGATTATCAACAATTAAAAATGCAGATAAAATTGCGGTTATTAATGAAGGAGAATTAGTTGAATTAGGTTCACACAATGAGCTTATGCAAATAGAAAACGGGCAATATAAAGCTCTTTACGAAATGCAATTTAAAAAACAAGAAACCGTTGTTTAATAATACGCATAAATTAAAAGTAACAAATATTTTAAAATCTTATAAAAAACTTGAATTTTTATTAGTTTTCAAGTGATAATAAAATTAATGAAAAAGACTTTAGCACTAATTATAACAATAATCGCATTAGCCTATGCAAACACAGCAAACGCGCAGCAGACGATTGTTACTGTGCCATCTTCTGATGCTCTACCAACAGGTGAAATAATTTTAAAACAATCAAATAAGTTTACACCTTGGCATGAATCATTTGTATCACTTACCCCCTCAGTGATTATGGGGACAGGAAAAGGAACAGAAACTTTTTTTGCAGTCGGTACAACTCTGGATGATGGAGCAAGTGTAAAACTGGACATAGGTACAAAAAAAGTTTTTCGCATAGGAAAATCAGCCCGTTTTACAATGGGCGGACGCATATCACCTAATCTTACTGATGGAAAAAATCCAAATAGCTTTTTGTATGCACACGGTTCATACTTATTCAAAAAAACAAGAACCACACTTACTTCAGGTGTATATATTATGGGTAAAGAACAAGCACCAAATATGACTGGTGCAATTGTAGGTATAGATCAAACAATCATTCCTAACAAATTCCGCGTCGTTGCAGATTGGATGTCCAGACAAGACAACGGAAGCGCAATTTCTGCGGGGTTTAAAATCAGACCTCATGCACAAACCTCAATTACTACTGCTATTATAATTCCTAATTGTAATGATGATAGATTAGCTTTTTCACTTTCTGTATCCCAATACATAGGAAACATCAAAGATATACTTAAAAAAGACAAGGAGAGTCTATAATGAATACTGCATCTAAATTATCAATTTTATCAGCTGTTTTTTTACTTTTATTGTCGCCAGCACTGGCAATCGATGATTTATTTAATGACAGATTTGACCCAAATAATAAAAATCATGTTAACAAAGAATACGAAGGAAAAAACTTTTCAGGAAAAGATTTATCCGGTTTTGATTTTACAAATGCAGAACTTGATGAAGCGAATTTTAGCGGGGCAAATCTTACCGGAGCTAAGTTTGTAAGAGCTGAAGTTGAGCAAGCAAATTTTACAAATGCTAACTTAACGAATGCTGATTTTTCAGAAGCAGACTTGGAAGAAGCAAACTTAACCGGCGCAAATATTACCGGAGCAAAATTTAAAAATGCCGAACTTGAGTATACCATTTGGACAGATGGAAAAACCTGTTCTGCTGATTCAGTTGGTTCATGCTGGTAAATTAAAATTTATAAAACAGCTTAAGAGTACACAAATGGCGGACCATTTTTAATCTCCAACAAAATATTTTCCGCCATAACTTTTAATTCAGCCGCATCTTTACCCAATTTTGCCTGTATTAAAAACTCATCTATCAATGGATTTATAACGCTGGATTTTTTAGCATAGAAATTTTTCAATTCAACATTTACCAATTTTCGTTGCAAATCAAGCTCTGTTTGAGCATTAGTTTTTATTACTTCTGCTTGTTTTATACCATCAAGTGCCTGCTTGCCGATATATCCTGTTGCGCTTACGCCCACAATAGATGCAAACAACACCCCTAAAACAGAATTATCAAAATTAACTATCCAGTTATAAAAATGCCCTCTGGCATCATTGACATGAGAATAAAAAGAAGCTTTCCAACCGGGTTTTCCGGCTATTGCTTCAGCTGCTTCTTGTGTGATTTTCTCAACTTCTTGTACCACACTATTTATATAAGAAGCCTTTTTATCTTTATCTAGAGGTAATAAAGTCAACGTATCTACAATAAAATCTTTTTTTGCTTGTAAAGATACCATAATTTTTTTAATCATATCTAATGTTGCATCATCAGAAGCTGAGCTATTGGAAATCATACTTTTTATTTGTTCTTGCATTTTTTGCGCATAAGAATCATAATGTTTTGCAGCTTTTTGAATATTTTTCAATGAAACATATGATAAAATAGCCATCAACGAGCACATCAAACCGGCTAAGATTAAATCATTATTTTTTTCTTGTTTTATATCATTCCCGTTTTTAAAACTAATAAAATTTTTAAATGCCAAATATTTCGGAACATGGATATTATCATGATTTAAATATTTTTCGAGCAACATAGCTTTTTCACTCAACATTGTTCTTTGAATTTGCATTTTCCCAGAAAAAACTTGTGTTTCAACATCAATCAATTTTTCTTGTAAATTTCTTTGAACTTTTGCTTCTTGTTTTTTTACCCAAATTTCTTTAAATCCATCAATAAAGTTTTTACCTATTACCCCAAATGCGCTCAAAGAAAAAACACCCAACGCTCCTAAAATAGTTTTTCTAGTAGGATTTTGTATCATAGCATAAGTAGCAAAATGAGTTTCTTCATTTAGAGCTATGTTTCTTGGAACTTCTGGTAAGGTCTTCCAAGATGGAAGAACCGCCTTTTTTTTAGCTGCTAATGAAATTAAGAACGTAGCAGCAGTTGTTGCGGCGAAAAAGCCTGCAGATATAAAACTAAGTCTTTTTAGCGCAGAATTTTGGTTATCTTGTGTAGACTCTGTTAACTTTTGTGGATATTTTAAATTTCTAGAAATGATTAATGTATCACAAATCTCATGAATATCATTCTCACTCTTAACTAAATTATTAACAACTACGCCTTCTACAGTTTGAGCAGCAATTCTTTTTTGTGAATTAGTCAAATTTCTTTGATGTCTAATAGTATCAGAATCTCTAAACTGCTGAATTGCGTTCATCGTCTACCTCTTTTTTATATTTATTTAAATTCATCAAAGAATCCTTAACTTTTTTTAGTTCCAATTCCATTTCTTGTTTCTCAATCTCTTTAATTCCAATCTCTTCATCTTCGGATGTTTTACCAAAGAAAAACGCAAAAACTTTTTTTCTTGCTAGTTTAAATCTTTCTTCTAAAGATTTTTCTTTAGCATTTAGAAATTCTCCAAATATAGCAGCCAATTTTTCCTGAACACCTTGAATATTTTCTTTCATATTTCTAACAAATTGACTCAAATTAACAACAATATTTTGTGCAGTACCAACAACAACCTGAGCAAATTTTAATAATGGAATACCAATAAAACGCACAATGTTAGTCAAAGGTCTCACAACAACTTTTGGCACAAACTTTGAAAACATTTCAGCAAGTCTATCCATTTTATGTAATTTATCAGAAATTTGTTCTTGTAACTTTAATAACGCTAAATGAGCCTCTCTTCGGTCTTGGATAATCTGCTGTTTATGCATCTTATCAGCTTTCATTCTTAACCCCATAGCAAAGCACTCAGACCAAGACATTTCACCGACTTTTCTAACATCAAGCCTTTTGTTATTAGCAATAACGCCACCACCCATCCCATTACAAATAGGACAAGAACCCGCAGGCATCCCATGTGGACACATGCCAGGTTTAATTCTGTTCATTCTTGCTGCAACAGGTGAAGACATTATACCTCGTGATTTATATTTTTATATTATTTTGAAAAAATAAGGTGCTCGCCATATTTTTTGAGAAGCATTCTGACTTATCAAATAAATTGAATTACAGTTGCGGCACAGCTTCGGATTTTCACCAAATTTCCTTCTCTAACAATAAGATTTTACAATATAAATCATGTCAATCAAGACAACGTAAAGAATTGTTATTTATCCTAGGCTTTTGTATCTATATTTTTAGGAGGTTCAGAAGATTCTGATTTTTTCTCCATACCTAAAAACCTCATAATTGGATGAATTGTAACATGACTAACCTGCGGTGCTAAAATAGCTAAACCAGCAACTGAGCCAACAATAGAATTAATTTCATCAGCACCTTTAACCATACAATAGGATTTTTCACCAATCTTTGCGGCATTAGATAAAACACTTTTAATTTCCTCGGTAAATTTAACTTTATCACCAAGTTTATTCAATTCTTCAACTCTTTTTTCTTTAGACATATTTCTAAGTTTTTGAAATGCTTGAAAATCATCTAAACCATTAAAATGCTCAAAACCATTATAACATTTTCCATCTTTTTGAAAAATCTTTTTAAACGCCTGAAAACCAGCTTTTCTAAATACAGGTAAAACTAACGCTAAATATACAGCTAAACAAGTTAACTGATATAATAACTCTTTAGTCGCAGCATATTTTTTTGTATCATCACTAATATTTTTATCCATTAAAATAAAAGCTGGACGCCCAGTAGCCTTGAGCCCTGTTTCAATTGTCATTGCCATCTTTGTATTTTGAGCAATATTAACAAATGTTGGATTAGTAAATATATTAACCATTGATATCATTATTTACCACCTCCAATTGTCAAAGAAGAATTATAATTAATTGGTAAAAATGAATTGTACGTTTTAGTTATTGGCGCAGTAGACTCAACCTGCATAAAAGGAACAACTTGAACCTTGTCATTCACTACATTTTCTTTAATATCCAATTTTGTATTACTGATATCTGAACTACAAACTTCACATTTTTTCTTTTTCTTTGCTATATGTTTTGCTCTAAGCTCCATAATTGGATTAATCAAAGCAGAACAAGCAGCAGGAATAATAACCAATGCAGCTGCGCAAACCCCGACGAATGATAAAGTCTTAGCCGCAGTTTTTTTAACGTCACTAGACTTACCATGACACATCATCGGAGCAATAATATCTCCTGCAACTTTTGCAACAGTAATATAACAAGGAATAGCGATAACTTCAGTTAAACCTTCTCTTAAAGCTGTATATTTTCGAGACTCGTAATCTTGATGTTTATCCATCATAGTAAACATCGGGCGAAAAATACCTTTTGCAGTAGCGACAGCAACAACAGCATAAGCCGCGTTGTTATTTTCCCCTAATGATTTACAAAGGTTTTCTAAAAATGTTAATTTTCTTGTCATAGTACCTATCTAAAATCTCAACAAAAAATAATTTGCTAGTTATATTAAGTATATTTTCTTACAAACAATATACTAATTGCAAGATATCTTTGCAGAGTGTAAAATTAATATATACTTGAGGAGGCAACTTGAAGCTAATTATTAAAATATTTTTGATTTTTATGTCAATACTCGCATTGCCTTCTTTTGCGTTAGATGTTGTTTATCCTAAAAAAAACACATCAACTATATATGCAAAATCCACATTTTTTATTGGTAATATCGGACAAGACAAAGAATTTTTTATAAATAACAATAAAGTACAAACATATAAGGACGGGATTTTTGTTGTAGTTGTCCCTCTTGAATATGGCTCAAATAATTTTATTTTAAAATCTATATCTAAAAACGGAAACATTTCAACTCTCACTTATCAGATTAATAGACCAAAACCGACACAAAGCTCTGCCAAAACTCCGCAGGCAAATTTATCTGGACCTCAAATTATAACTTTTAATGAATACATCGTAGCAGAAGTCATAAAAGACAACATACCTTTGCGCAAAGATAGTAATGACAACTCTAATAGAATTGTTCATTTACAAAAAGGAACAAAACTTTTATTAGACGCTAAAACAGGTAAGAACTTTAGGGTATTTGCAAATAAAGATACAAAATATTGGATAAAGTCAAACTATTTTAAAGAATTATATAAATCACCTACGCCGATTATTTCCGACCTAGATGAATTTCAATATTCTTACGATAAAAAATTTGAATATTTTTCCTTTAAAACACAAAATGCTATCCCCTACAAACTAAAAGAACAACAAAATGGCATTGAAGTTACATTGTATTACGTTTCACAAATACCGCAAAACCTTGACAAATTTGTTCAAAATATAAAATTTGAAAATAATACACTATCGTTTTTTATTCCTCATAAAAAATTATGGGGATATGATTGCTACTTCAAAGATGGAAATACGTTGTTTAAACTAACAAGAGAAGTAAAAACCGATACTCATTCACCATTAAAAAACATTGTTATTGCAATAGACGCAGGTCACGGAGGGACTGAAGCAGGCGCAATAGGTCCAACAAGAATTAGAGAAGCAGAAATTGTCCTTGATATATCAAAAAAACTACAACGCCTACTGATTTCTGAAGGCGCAAAGGTACTTATGACCAGAAATAAAAATGAAAATGTGGATTTATATAAAAGAGTTGAATTAATAAAAGAAGCAAATCCATTATTTTCTATAAGTATACACGCAAACGCGCTTCCAGATGGTGCAAATCCATATGAAAGATATGGCACAAGTGTTTACTATTATTATCCACAAGCAAAAGATTTCGCTAATACAATAAAAGAAAATATGGTAGCTTTTTTAAACACCAGAGATGATGGCACAAGATATGGTAGTTTTGTCCTCACAAGAATGAGCTCACCTATTTCTATTTTAATTGAAACAGCTTATATGATAAATCCATTTGATTATGAAAAGTTAAACGATGAAAAATTTAGATTAGAAATTGCCAAAAGCATTGTTATGGGTATTAAGGCATATCTTAATTCTGCTGAACCTAAATAATTTTACTTATTTCCACCTTGGGTAATAATAAACAGTAATAATATCTTTAGTTTTTATTTTAGCATGTCCACCTTTAATCAAGTTAGTAAGAGAACCAACCCCAGGTAACCAAGTTAATGCCCACTTTATTGGATAAACAATTAAACTTCTATTTTGCCCCGTCTTAGTATAAGTAGAAATAAGTTGCGTTTTATTTACATTTGGAACTTCAAAATCATCAATTATAATTTCAGCAGGAAACCCATTCAATCCACTTGTTATAATCATTTCAATTTTCGCAGGAATAATAGCTCCTTTTTTTACAATTAGATTTTTTCTATAATAAACATCTTCAACTACCCTAAATTTTAAAACCTGACCTTCACAAATATCATTTTTGGTAGAAATTCCCTCAATTATTCTTAATTTTATAGGCACAGACTTTGTTGATGAAAAATCGTATGGCAAAGCAAAAGCCCCACCTGCAAAAAACACAAATAAAAAAAATAAAACTAAAAATCTATTCATATTTTATTTCCTTAGTTGAATGATTTTTAATTTTTTCTTCAAGCATTTTCCTATTTTCTATTGAATTCAATAAAAAATTTTGATAATATTCATTTTCAATATATTCATTATTAGTCAAGTATTTAGGATATTTAAAATTAATATATTCGTAAATACGTGCTAAACGCTTAGAAGTTAGATTATGACGTCCTATCAAATCACTTCTTTTTTGAGGTGATGTTTTATTTATAAAAACAATTAAAGCTAAAGGATTATAACCAGCTTTCACCATATAATCCACTGCCCTTTTATCGGCTACAATTTCAAACTTTTTTGAACTTAATGCAACTTGAGCTGAATCAATCCAACCACCCCACATACCATTATACGATTTAACGGCCAAAGCAATTTGTCTCGCTAACATCGCAGCTAATTCATCATCGGTTTGTACATATTGATACAAGCCATCATAAACTATTATTTGTCTTTTTGTTAAAGCTTTATCAGTAGACAAAACTTTTTGCTTAGTTTTATCGTCATAAGTAAAAATAATTCTTTTTTGAATTCGATTATTATTTAAAAGCTTTACTCCAACAGAATCAATTCTTGTTTGTATTGCATTTTGTTGTTCTAACATTGCAAAAGCAGGACCATTTATTAAAAAAAACATTAAAACAAATATAAAATTTCTCAACTTACCCCCCGTTTTATTTAATGCTTACTTCATTTTACAAAATTTTATTCAACTTGACAAATTAGTTAAAAATATTTTTTATAATATTAAATTTATCAACAAAAAACTTAATTTTTTTAGTATCAATAACCATAGTTTCAGGAGACACTTCTAATAATACATCTGGAAATTTGGATTTATTATTTGGCATAAAAACTTTAAAAAACTCTTTACTGTCTATTTTATGATACCCAACTCTTCTCCCATTTGGATAAATCCCTTTATTCTTTTCTAAACCATCAACTACATAATTTCTAATAGTATTTGCATATCTATCAAAATCTCTTTCAATCTTAGAACCAGCGCCTATTTTTGCACGTTGAAAAACCAATCCTGGAATTTTTGTTTTATAAGAACTACATAATTTCTGTATAGCCATAAAAACCTTTCTTTATTTCTGGACAAATAAAACATCTAAAACAATAAAATTGCTATAATTTTTAATTTTTGTTAATTTAAATACACCTATGAATTATTTAAAATTTTCTTAACCTTATCTAGAAAAGCAAAAACCTTTATAGGTTTTGTTAAATAATCAAGACAACCAATATTTTGAGCCAAAGCTATATCTTTTTCCATCGCACAAGCTGAAACAATCAAAACATCTATTTTTTTTGTCATTTCCTTCAACACATCATAACCGGATTTTTTAGGCATTTGAATATCTAAAATCAATAAATCATACTCATTTTGATTTAATTTGGCTAACGCCTCTTCACCATCTACTGCTTTATCAACATCAAAACCACTAGCTACCAATATATCAAACATTAATTTCATATTTGCATCATTGTCTTCTGCAATAAGAATTCTAGACATCTTTTCGCTCCATAGGTAAAATTACTATAAAATTAGCACCCTTACCTACCTTACTTTCAACTTTTATTTGACCATTCATCATTTCAACAAACTTTTTAGTTATAGTCAAACCCAATCCAGTAGAGCTACCGGTTTTTGTATACGTGTTTTCAAGCTGAACAAACTTATCAAATATCTTAGATTGAGCTTCTTTTTCAATACCTTTTCCACTATCTTTTACCGATAGAACAATATTATTTTTATCTGAACTTAATACTATCTGAATTTTTCCATTTTCTGGAGTGAATTTTATTGCATTACTCAACAAATTATACAAAATCTGCTGAAATTTTTGATAATCCAATGATACATTTTGTTCAAATTCACTTGCAAAAACAACATTAATAAATTTTTTATTAGCTAACGGTTGCATAACACTAATAACTTCATTTATTGCGGTATTTGGATTAAAATCACTATAAGATATTTTCATTGCATTAGATTCAAGCTTTGAAATGTCTAAAATTTCATTTATCATTCCCAACAAATGAACCCCTGAAGTATAAATATCATTGATATACTCAGCTTGCTTTTCATTCAACTCACCAAATATTTTTGAACCTAAAACCTCAGAAAACCCAATGATAGCATTTAATGGAGTTCTAAGTTCATGCGAAATATTGGCAATAAATTCATTCTTAGCCTTATCCGCTTCTAAGATCTTTTCATTTTGCTCCTTAATCGTTTTAACAGCCAAAGTTTTGTCCATAATGCTTGATTGTAGTGCTTTCAACTGAATTTTAAAAACATTTGATAATTCAGAATCCTTAATTGCATAAGAAGCAACACTCACCAAAGCTTTTAATGCTTCTATCTCATTTACTTCTAATTTTTCTTCCGATAGTAAAAGAGCAAAACCAAAAACAGTATGATTAATTTTTAACGGAACAATCGACGCGACATCTCCATATTTGTTTGCCAAACCTAACGCTGCAGATTTAACTTCAACAAAATTATTAGTCTCAATTAATTCTAAAATTTCATTATTCAAACAAAAATCAACAAAAATATCATCTTTTAATGGCGTTTTCAGATATGCATTTTCCTCTGAAATATAATAAATAGCAACTTTATCTTTGCAAAGAGCATCTTTTGCCGTTTTTACAACATTTTCCATACACAACTCAACATCAGATGATATTGATAACAACTGTGGTATAGATTTTAAAATTTCAATAGCATGGTCTTTCTTCATGATAAGATTATAAAAAATTTTTTAAATTTAGGCAACTTTTAAAAAAACAAGGCAGAATTTAAAATTCTGCCTTGTTTTTTATTTTGAATTTAAATTACATAGCACCTTTAACAATTTTAGCGAAGCTATCCGCTTTTAAGCTTGCACCACCAACCAAAGCACCATCAATATCTGATTTTGCCATTTGTTCTTCAATTGTTTCAGGTTTAACGCTACCACCGTAAAGAATCCTGATAGCATCAGCAGCCGCTTCACCAGCAACTGATTTAACAACATTTCTAATCATTGCGATAACTCTGTTTGCTTCTTCTGAATCACAAGTTTTACCTGTACCGATAGCCCAAATAGGTTCATATGCGATAACTGATTTTGCGATATCTTCAGCAGAAATGCCATCTAACGCTGCTCTGATTTGAGCTTCGATATGACTATCAGTAACATTAGCTTCTCTTTGTTCTAAAGTTTCACCACAGCAAATAATTGGTAACAAACCGTTAGCTAATATTGCTTTAGCTTTTTTATTAATCATTTCATCAGTTTCACGAAAATATTGTCTTCTTTCTGAGTGTCCAATAATCACATAATCAACACCAGCATCTTTAACCATTTCTGTAGATACTTCACCGGTATAAGCACCTTGAGCTTCGTAGTAGCAGTTTTGTGCAGCAAGTTTAACTTTTCCACATCCGCAATCATCCATAGCTTTTCTTACAACAGTTAAAGAAGTGAAAACTGGCGCAACTACAACTTCAGGTAATTGAGCTTTATCTATTGATTTTAATTCAGCCATAACTGCATTAACTAGTTCAACAGATTCAGCTTGAAATTTGTGCATTTTCCAGTTTCCAGCAATAATTGGTTTTCTTGACATAATTTTATCCTCTTAATAACTCAATACACGTAAATTTTAGATTAAACACTTAGGATTTTCAAGTAAATTAATTTTGATATACAAGTTTACAAAAAAATGTTATAATATGTTAAAAGTTGTAAAAAACTTTTAATATTTACTAAAGTTTTATAAATTTATGCCGATAAAACAAAAGTAAGTGCATTCGGAGTTAGCATGGAATATATCGAGGAAAACTTAAATCAAAGCATAGAACGCGTATTGATGTCTGAAATGACTAACGAAAAACGTACAATTTTATTAGTTGATGACGAAGAAAACAACATACAACTTTTAAAACGCTCATTAAGGGGTAAATATGATATTTTGACGGCATCTGATGGCAAACAAGCACTTGACATTATTTCAGAAAGGGGAGATGAAATTTCCCTTATAGTCAGTGATCAAAGAATGCCTGAAATGACTGGCACGGAGTTTCTAAAAAGAATTTCTAAAACCAATCCAGATATCATAAAAATCCTTCTAACCGGTCAAGCTGATACAGAAATTATGGTTGAATCAATCAATGAATGCCAAATATTTCAATATATACTAAAACCTTTTGACCCGATAGATTTAGTTGAAACAATTAAAAATGGAATTGACAAATTTGACTTAGCTCATTGTAAATCAACCGCGCTAAAAGATTTACGAGAATTATTTTATAAAACAATAAAATCTATTTCATTTGCACTTGATGCAAAAGACCAATACACTCACGGTCATTCACTTAGAGTTACTTTATACTCCTTAGTTCTAGCCAAAGAACTAAACCTAAGCGATGCAACTTTAGAAGAAATTGAAACAGCAGGATTATTACATGACATAGGAAAAGTTGGAATTCCTCAAAGTATTCTTTGTAAACCTGGCAAACTTACAGAAGAAGAATTTGAAATCATGAAAACGCACCCAGAACAAGGTGAAAAAATTGTCAAAAAAATCAAAAAACTAAGTATTATATCTGACTGGCTCAAAACGCACCACGAGCGCTGGGATGGAAAAGGCTATCCTTTAGGGTTAAGTGGAGAGAATATTCCTGTATCTGCAAGGATTATCGCTCTTGCTGATACGTATGATGCTATGACTTCTACTCGCTCATACAGAAATGCTCTTCCACACGAAGCAGCAATTGAAGAAATAAAAAGATGCTCCGGAACTCAATTCGACCCCAAATTTGCTGAATTATTTGTACAAATACAAGATAAAATACTAGCGGCAAAAAATAATCCAGAAGAATATTATGAAAAATATAGCTATCTCAAAAACAACATGGGACTAAATTTAGAATAAATATTATTAAACATTTCCTAGATTAAAGGCGTTAGATATTGATTTTATATAATCTGGTCGTAAAACCCCAACCTCAGTAATAATACCGGTTATTAATTTATTTGGAGTAACATCAAAACTTGGATTTATTATATGAACAGACTCCGGACAAATTTTTTCCCCATTAATTGTTGTTACTTCATCATGCGAACGTTCTTCTATAACAATTTCGTTCCCAGATTTAATATTTCTGTCTATAGTTGACAAAGGAGCTGCTATATAAAAAGGTATATTATGGTGCTTGGCAGCTATTGCAACAGTATAAGTGCCTATTTTATTTGCAGTATCACCATTAGCAGCAATTCTATCTGCACCAACTACCACAACATCAATCATACCTTTTTTCATAAAATACGAACACATACCATCTGTTATAAGCGTTGTATCAATACCATCTTGCGTCAATTCGAATGTAGTAAGTCTAGCACCTTGTTGACGTGGACGAGTTTCATCAGCAAAAACTTTTATTGTTTTATCTTTAGCAAATGCAGAACGAACAACACCCAACGCTGTGCCATAACCAACAGTTGCAAGAGCACCTGCATTACAATGCGTAAGTATAGTTGCACCTTTGGGAACTATTTGAGCACCAAAATCTCCTATTTTTTTATTTATTTCAATGTCTTCTAACTCCATTTTCTTGCCATTTTCAACAATAGCTTTTGTTATTCCTGAAACGGTAGAAGAAGTATTGAAGGCAATTTCCATTTGCTTATCAATAGCCCACATTAAATTAACAGCTGTTGGCCTAGAAGATTTTATAAATTCAGCTTTTTGAGCTAACAACTTCAAAAATTCATTTACATCATTTGTTATTTTTGATATCTCTATAGCCGCTAATGAAACGCCATGAACGCCCGCAATACCTATAGCCGGAGCCCCTCTTACTATCATTGTTTTAATTGCATCATACATACCTTCACTAGTAACAATATCAACTGTTTTAAACTCATGAGGCAACAATGTTTGATCAATCATTCTCGAGCAATTATCTATCCATTCTATTGTTTTTATTTTTGATGTAAAACTCATTATTTATCCTATTTTAAATTATTATTATTTTTAAGTAATTCTAACACATATGAAGTTGTCATAGCCCCAAAACCATTCATTATCCCCGCTATCAACGCGATAAAAAATGACATAACAATTGTTAAAAAGAAGCCTAAACGGAACATTATTGAAATTCCAAGATAAAAAGAAGTTTTAGCAAAAAAACCGATGAGTGCAGCCAATGGAACAAATGAAATACAAAAACCAATAAAACAAACAAAACCGCTTATCGCACCGTATATAGTCCACGCTTTGGTATCAAATTCACCCAATAATTCAATTTTTTGCATGTAATAAATCACCAAACTTCCTGCAGCAAAAATACAAATCAAGAACGAAAGAAGCCCAATATATGGTATCAAAGTTATTATCCCTAATATCGATCCCAATATTAAACTCAATATAGATATTTGTTTTACGAATAAAATATTCATTTCTTTCCCTTTATAAAAAACTAATTAAATCTTTGATTTCTAGCACAGCATATTGCTATAGCTATAGAATCTACTGTATCATCCAATTTTGGTATTTGGCAATTATTTAAACATATTTTAACAAGTTTTGCTACCTCATCTTTTGTTGCCCTACCATAACCAGTTAATGCCTGCTTAATTTCAATTGGTGTATACTCAAAAACATCTATTTTTTCTTGCTCCAAAGTCATTACTATAACACCTCTTGCTTGAGATACAGGCATCACTGTTTTTTGATTTTTAAAAAAGAAAAGCTTTTCAACACTGGCTATATCGGGTTTAAATTTTTCAATTATAGTTTTTAAATCATTATGAATTTCTAACAGGCGTTTGGGTTCAGAATCTTTACTAAAAGTTTGAATAGAGCCTGATGTAATTAAACTAAGATTACCCAACGTGTCAACATCTAAAACACTATACCCTACTATCGCCATGCCTGGGTCTATACCAAGGATACGCATTTTATAACTCCTGCGCTTCAAATTTTAACTGAAGTGCATCCTCATGGTCCGGAAATTTGAATAAAATTTCATGCACACACTTAAGAGCATTTTCTTTATCCTTATCCATAATATAGCATTTTGTTAACGAAAGCATAATATTTAAATTTTCATTAAATCGTTCAAGTATTTTTTTATATATTTCTATTGCTTTTTTATACAAGCCCTTTTCATAAAAAGTAAGAGCCAATAAATTCTCCGCATCAACATCTTGTTCATCAATAGTCATCAAAAGCTCATATGCTTCATCATAATTTTTTAAATAAAAATTAACTCTTGCTAAATGATATGTATTCAAGTTGTTTTTTTCAACATCCATTGAATTTTTAAACGAATTTTTTGCATTTTCAAGTTCATTTAATGCAAGGAAATTCAGCCCTTGATAAAAATAACAAGAAGCATTATCCTTCACTTCGCTTATTACTTTTTCATACAAGCTTTTCGCGCCATTATAGTCAGCTGTTGCAAATAAATAATTAGCAAATTCAAAAGCTATCTGCATATTATCAGGTGCTAATTTTAATGCAGTTTCAAACTCATCTTGAGCATAGTCAAAAAGCCTTTGTGACAAATAAATAACACCCAAATCTTTGTGCGCTATAGCATTTGTAGGTTCAAGTTCAATAACTTTTTTAAAAATCTTAATAGCTTTATCTGTATCATTTGTTTGTCTACAAAGTAAAGCATAATTATAATAAGTCTCAGCCGTAATTGTCCCCTTCTTAATTAACAATTCATATAAAAGCTTAGCATCTTCTATCTCACCTAAAGCAATATAAATTTCTGCCAACTTTTCCGCCATAGCAACAGAAGTAGGATTTGTTACCACTAGTTTTTTAAATATTTTTATAGCTTCAGAATAATTTTTCACACCATAATATGCGCACGCTAAATTATACTCAAAATTCTGCTTTTCAGGATGGATTAAACAAAGAGTTTTGTACAACGTAATTGCATCATCATACTTTTCAGCTTTTAGCGCGCAATAGGCTAACGCGGTTAAATGCAAAGCAGAAGGCTCACCTGTATATGCCTTTTGAAAATGATTAAAAGCTTCAATATATTTTTTTTGAATTTGAGCAATATTTCCTAAATGATAATGGGCAACAACATTCTCTTCATCTTGCTCAACTACCATTTTTAAAGTTGAGGCAGCTTTCTCAAAATTATTTACCGCAAAATACGCCGCACCTAAACTATTATAAACTGCCAATATAGAAGGATTTAGCGCTAATGCCTTCTCAAAATTTAATATAGCAGAATCAAATTCTTTCTTTGTAACATCTATTGAGCCCGATATATAATAACCTTGATAATCAAGAGGATCAAGCTCAACCACCTTTTTAGCGAATGGAATAGCTTTTTCACTCATTTGATGTTTCAAATACATAACAGCCAAATTTTTATACGCAATAACATATTCATCTCTCAATGAAATAACTTTTTTATAAGCATTTTCCGCTTTTTCAATATTGTTAATTTCATCATACATTGTAGCCAAATAAAACCAAGAAGTAGCGTCATCTGGATTTTTATTCACAACAAATTCAAAAGATTCGATCGCTTGATTTGTACAATTTAAATTCACATTACAAAGACCTAAAAGCTTCATTGCCTCTATATCTTCACTATCTGGAGGCATATTTATTTGCAATAAAGTTTTTGCTTCTTCAAATTTTTTCTCACCAATTAAACTATTTGCTTTATCAATATAATTTTCCATTTTTAACCTCTGGGTTGAATATTTCATTTAATACACCTTTAAGTGCAATTTTCACATGCGCATAGTTCAAGCCACCTTGCATATAAGCTGCATATGGTGGTCTAACTGGGCCGTCAGCCGAAAGCTCAATTGTGGATCCTTCTATAAAACTTCCTCCTGCCATAATTAATTTATCATCATACCCAGGAACTGTATCAGGAACCGGAGTTAAATATGATTCTATCGGAGAATTAAATTGTAATGCCTTACAAAAATCTATCAAAGGTTGAGCTTCACCAAATTCGATTGTTTGAATTAAATCAGTTCTTGGAGCATCAAATTTTGGAGTTGATTTAAATCCAACCTCTTCAAACACTTTAGCTGCAAGAATTGCACCTTTTATAGCCTCAGAAACTATTGATGGCGCCATAAAAAACCCTTGCAAGATTAATCTAGATTGATTAAGCATCGCACCACCTTCTGAGCCAATTCCAGGGGCGGTTAACCTCATAGCAGCTTGTTCTACAAAACACTCTTTACCTGCAATATATCCGCCTGCCTCAACTATTCCTCCTCCAGGATTTTTAATTAAAGATCCAGCTATCAAATCAGCTCCAACATCTGTTGGTTCACGTTCTTCAACGAACTCACCATAACAATTATCAACAAAACAAATACAATCTGGATTAGCCATTTTAGCTATTTTTACAACTTCTCTAATTTCGTCTATACAAATTGATTTTCTAAGAGAATATCCTCGAGAACGTTGAATTAAAATCATATTAGTTGAAGCATTCAAGGTTTTTGCAATCAAATCAAAATCTAATTCATAATCATTTTTCAAAGGAATTTCATCATACTTTACACCATGACCGATTAAAGAAGCCCTTTTATCACCCCTTGTTCCGATAACTTCTTCCATCGTGTCATATGGTTTTCCGGCGACAGAAACCAATGTTTCACCGTAGCGTAAATTACCAAACAATGCACATGCCAAAGTATGTGTTCCAGATACAAAGTGATTTCTCACTATAGCCTTTGGCGCATGAAACGCATCAGCAAAAACTTTATCAATTGCTTCTCGTCCTATGTCGTCATGCCCATAACCACTAACAGTGAAAAAGTGTTCTGCCCCAATTTTATTTTTTTGAAAAGCACTCAACACCTTTTCCTGGTTATATTCTTTAATTTTATCAATTTTTCTAAACTGTTCCAATACAGTTTGTTCGCTTTTTTCTAATAAATTGTTGATTTCTTCTCTATTCATAATTCTCATTATAACTCAAATTTTGTATACTGTGTAATTTTTTTAATACCCAAAAAATACGGCTCAAGCAATTTCATTAATTGCTCAATTTTACGATTATAATTTTTGGGAATTATATTTATTTTAGCATTATCATTATTTTTTATAAAGATTATTGAATTTTTAGGTAATAATTTTTTATCTAAAAATACAGATGAATACGCAACATCTCTTCTAGCAGGAGTTATTAAGCCAGTTTTAGTTATTTCTGAAATAACATCATATGAACTAAGATACTTTACAAACTTTATAGACAACTCCAAATTTTGAGTTTGTCTAGATATAGCCCACCCAGACGTATCGGAGCCACTAACAGATCCTGCTATTCCATGTGGCAAATTAACTATATCCCAATCAAATTTTGCTTCTTGTCTATATCTAGGAACAAGCCATCGTCCAGAAACATGCATTGCAATCTCTTGATTTAAAAACAGTTGAGCCATAGTCTTATTTGAAAGTTCTTCCACAGATGGGGAAAAGCCATGCTTCGTTCTAAGCTCAACAAACCAAGCCAATGCACTCAAACTATTTACTGTATTTATTTCTAACTCACCTTTTTCATTAAAGATTGCCCCATTATTTGCCCATAAAATTGGCTCCCAAAAAACAGGTGCATCCTCAATTCCAATCGCATACATATTGTTTTGCTTAAATAATTTTCCAATTTTAAATAAATCATTATAAGTCCAATTTTCATCAGGATATTTAATCTTATATTTATCAAATAAATCTTTGTTATAAAAAACGACAACATTTGAAATGTCTCTCGGTACTGCATATAAATCACCATCTACAGATAAAGATTTAGTTGAATTTTTAAAAAAGACATCACGATCTATTTCTTCTTGAAAAAATGGGGACAAATCAAGTAATTTATTTGCATCATTATATATTTTCAAATAATAATTATTCAAAAAAATCACATCCGGAGCTTGATTAGACGCAAATAAAAGATGTAATTTTTGAAAATAATTTTGTGGGATATGAATTAAATTCACTTTCACATTATTTTGTTTTTCAAATGTTTTAATTAGTTGATTTATAACTTTAATCTCAGAATGAGACCCCCAAGTTGAAAATGTTATTTCTTGCCTTTTTTCATATTTTACACAAGAACACATAAAAAAACCAATAAAAAAGATTAATATAAATTTCAAAAAAATCTTCATATTACAAATTAATCAAAGTTTGCATATTATCTTTGGTTACTTTTATTAGGGATTTAAAGTTTTCCGCCCTCACCATATAAACTTCTGAGCCCTTTTTCTTTTCAGTAAGTCTTGTTTGAATGAAAGCAGGTTGCTTATTATCAAACGAATGAAGAAGAAAAATTTGCTCATTTATATAGCCCATAAGAGCCACTTCATTTTCATATCTAACAAGATAAAAACCTTTTGTTTTTGATATTTTTGCCTGATTTATCAAAGTTGGCTCTAATGGATTTGTAGCTATAGTTTCATTAATTTCAACATCAACAGAAACTTCTTCTATTTCTTCTTTATCCGGAGCATCTTCATACAACAAATCTACGCTAGGCTCAATATCAGAAATATCATTCAATGTTTCTAAATCATTCTCATCCAACACAATATCTTCATCTTGACTTTGATTATTCAACTCAAAACCTTCGTTAATAGGAGGATTATTTAAACCAAATAAATCTTGTTCAACTTCTTGATTAAAGGCTTTTTCATTTAAACTTTCAATTACCTTTTCATTAATTTCAGAAATTTCTTCCAAACCAACTTTTTGTACGACTTTTTCTGGTTCAAATTCATGTGAATTATTTAATTCAACATCACCTTGAGCATAATCCATATCAACACGCTGCAACTGTTCTTCAGTGCCAACTTGATGATTATTTTGTTCTTCTTTTTCTTTCATAAACTTATATTTCTCCTGCCATGAAAGGTCTTTAAACTCTTGTGGAATATCTTGCGTTTCAGGTACAAATTCATACTTAGATTGCGGCATAGAAATAGACTGCGACTTTACTCTCTGCTTAATAATTCTACGCAACAATAACGCCAACAACAATGCTGCGAATATCATTACAAACAATGGTAATTTTTCACGTTCTATTAATTTAGACAAATCAAAAGAATTGCTAGATGAAACTTTTACATCCATTTTTTCATCATAATTATTAACAACCGCTTTAACTGGGTCAACTTTAACAGGTTCTACCTGTTGAACAATTTTTTCTTCAATTACTGAAGTAGCACCTTGTGTTTGAGTTTGCTTGACAAGATTATCTGTATCATGTTGTGTTTTTGTCTGAGCAACCGAAACAGGTTTTGAAACAGTCTTAACTTGCTGTGATTTTGAAGCAGGTTTTTGAACAGGTTTCGAAGTTGTCTTAACAACTGGTTTAGCTGCCACGGTTTTAACTTGTGACTTAGTTGAACCAGCTTTTGCTTGCTTTTTAACAGGAACAGATGCAACTTTAACAGTAGTTGGGTTAATTTTAAACGCATCATCTTGCTCAATTTTATCTATTAAGTCATTTTGTGCTATCTGAGTTGTAATATAAGAAGCATGCGCATTAAAAACTACTGGTCTTGTTGTTTGAAGCACAATTTTGGTGTATCCATTTGAATTATCTTGATTAAAATAAGGCACAAGTTTTACACTTGCATTTCTAATATTTAATGCATTTAAAGTACTTACAGATGTTACAGAATGATAGGTCTCAGGTAATAAAATGTTATATTCATTATCTGTTTTATAAACGACTTTAACAGGCTCTGTATATGGTTTTTCAAACACAAGAAGAACACTCACTCTATTATCTGGCGTTTGAGAAAGTTCAACATTCAACAAATTATTTTTATAACGCGATTCAATAGCTGCTGTTTTCATCCCCGCAACTAAAAATAACCCAATTATAATTATGTAACTTAATATCTTTTTCATGACAAATTTACGATACACTAAGAAAATTTTATCACAATAAAATACTTCGTTGTATATTAAGCAGATTATTTTACAATTCTTATTTTAATTTCTGGATCTAAAAACTTAATATGTTCAGTACTAATCATCTCACCATAAGCCAAAACAGGTATTCCTGGTGGATATGAAGTAATTAATTCTGCACAGATTTTATCTATTGCATCTTGTGGTAACACTTCTTCATATTCTGAATAAAAAGCATCACGAGGCGATTTAATTACTATTTTTTGTGGTGGTAAAACAGATTCAATTAACAAATCCTCTCTTCTTTTAGAAAGTTTATTTATATATGATAAAGCATTTAACAAATGCTTAACTTTTTTCTCTGTTGTACCAACTCCACAAACAAAGCTAAGCGCATACTTATGCAAAACCTCACACTCAATTTTAAACTTATGATACAAAATTTCACTAACTTCTTCAGCCAAAATTCTTATTGGGCGAATTATAATTTTTGTTATATCTTGATTTGAATAAAGAATATTAATATACTGAAATTCTTTTAATTTAGAAATCAAATTCATTGTATTTTGTGTTAATTTGTAAATTTCTTTTTTTCCTACTTTAGAATTCAAGAAAATAACAGTTTCTTCAATATTAGCAAGCAACGGAAAAGACGGAGAAGTTGTTGATATAAGATTTAAAGCGTCTATTAATTGATTTTTCTTTATCTTGGAGGACAAAGACAAATGAACCAATGCTGCGGGATTAACAGCACCACAAGTTTTATGCAAAGATTGAACACTAGCATCAGCCCCTGACAATATTGCAGGGCTGCCAATTGTTCTATCAAAATTCCACAATGCACCATGTGCCTCATCAACGATAAGAATTATGTCATGCACTTTACAAATTTCTGAAATTTTTTCAATATTTGAAATAGCTCCATCATAAGTCGGATTAGTAATAATTAAACACTTAGCATCACTATTCTCATTAATTGCTTTTTCAACCGCAGTTGTGCTTAAAGTAGTATAAACCCCAAATTCTTCATTAAATCTAGGATATATCCATACAGGTTTAGCGCCGGTCAAAATCAACCCATTATAAACACATTTATGAGAATTTGCAGCGCACAATACTTTATCACCTTTTTTTAACGTTGCCAACATTAAAGCTAAAATACCCTGAGTTGAACCATTAGTAAGAATATGAGAATACCCTGATGAATAAATTTCTTTCAATTTTTCATGAAAATCTAATATACTTCCTTTTGGGTTGTTAAGATTATCAACCCCATCAACTTCTGAAAGGTCGCATTTATAATAATCTTTACCCAAAATAGTTTTAAACAAAGGCAATTGCGAATGTGATGGTGTTGTAAAATAATTAATTTTCTTTCTTTTAATTTGTTTTAAATTTTTTATAATGCTCATGTTCGTGTATAATATCTCTTGTACAAAATTGATTATACACACAAAAGGGAAGTTATGGACGAGATGAGTATAAAAAATCGTATAGATGAACTAGTTGAATTACTTAACAAATACAGTAGATTATATTATACCGAAGACTTTTCAGCTGTTTCTGATTTCGAATATGATACATTATATTCTGAATTAAAAGAACTCGAACTCAATAACCCCCAATTTATAAGAAAAGACAGTCCTACACAAAGAGTGGGTGATGAAATTGCCCAAAGTTTTGAAGAACATGTACACAAAAACAGATTATATAGCTTGGATAACACATATTCATATGATGAATTAAGCGCATGGTATAAAAAAATATGCAATGAATTTCAAAAAGATGACATTGAATTAGTCGCAGAATTAAAAATCGACGGCTTAGCAATTTCATTAATTTATGAAAAAGGCGACTTGACAGTAGGCGCAACAAGAGGAAACGGGTCTGTTGGTGAAAATATAACATCAAACATCAGAGCAATAAACTCAATTCCACTAATATTAAACGAAAACACCTCAGTTGATGTAAGGGGTGAAATATACATGCCTTACACCTCTTTTGAAAAATTAAATTCTAACGCAATAGAAAAAAACCAAAAAGTTTTTGCAAACCCTAGAAACGCAGCAGCTGGCACTCTAAGACAACTTGACTCTAAAGTCGTAGCGTCTAGAGGATTGTCAATGTTTGCTTATGGCTCAATTTTTGAAGGAGATAACAAACCAAAATCACACTATGAAGCATTACAAAAACTATCTAAACTAGGTTTAATTACAAATCCAAATACTAGATTATGCCAAAACGTTGAAGAAGTAATAGCTTTTTGTGAAGAATTTTCACAAAAAAGATTTGAGCTAAATTATGCAACAGATGGTGTTGTTGTAAAAGTAAACGACTATTCTATACAAAATGCTTTAGGATTTACAGCAAAATCACCAAAGTGGGCGACAGCATTCAAATTCCCGCCAGAAGAAATGAGCACAAAATTACTTGCAATTGAAAATGGAATAGGAAAAACTGGAGCAATTACACCTGTAGCCATTCTTGAACCAGTAAACTTAGCAGGTTCTGTTGTCAAAAGAGCATCACTACACAACTACGATGAAATCAAACGACTTGGGGTTATGATTGGTGATGTTGTTAGGGTAAAAAAAGCCGCAGAAATTATACCTAAAGTTATAGCTGTTGAAGTTGAAAAGAGAAATGGCTCAGAAAAAGAAATTAAATTCCCCCAAATTTGCCCAATTTGTGGCTCAGAACTAATTGTTCCTGAAGGAGAAGTTAACTTATACTGTAAGAATAAAGTTAATTGCCAAGCTCAAATAATTGCAAAACTAGAATTCTTTGTATCCAAAAGCGCAATGAACATTGATGGCGTTGGTTCTCAGCTAGTTAAAACACTATTTGAAGCTGGTTTAATTCATGATGCAGCTGATTTATACACTTTGACAAAAGAAGATTTACTTGGACTTGAAGGATTTAAAGACAAATCCGCTAACAATGTTATAAATTCAATTGAAGAAAGTAAAAATCCTAAATTTTCTAATTTTGTAACGGCTTTAAACATTAAACACGTAGGAAAAGAAACAGCTGATTTATTAGTTGACAAATTTGAAACACTAGAAAAATTAAAAAACGCTACAGAAGAAGAAATCAATAATATAGATGGCGTTGGTGAAAAAATCGCAAAAAGTATCGTCACATGGTTTAAAGAAGAAAAAAATATTGAATTACTTAATAAATTTGAAAAAGTTGGGGTGAAAGTTCAAAGTAATGAAAAAAAATTACTTTCCAACACTTTCGAAGGTAAATCATTTGTTATTACAGGAACACTATCAAAACCTCGAGCTGAATTTGAAAACTTAATAAAAGAAAACGGTGGAAAAACATCATCTTCGGTTTCAAAAAACACCGCATATGTCTTGGCTGGAGATAGCCCAGGGTCAAAACTCTTGAAAGCAGAAAAATTAGGTGTTAAAATCTTAGATGAGAATGAATTTTTTATTCTGTTGGGAGGAAATAAATAACAATGAAAAATAAATGTACAGTTATACAAATTGATGGATTTAGAGGTCTTTTAATATTAGGCTTTGTTATAATGTGTGCAATTGCAGGTTTTATTATTTTTCCGGCATGGTGTTGCCAACACATATGGAATTTCATAGCAGGATTTGTGTTAGACATGCCAACAATGGAACTCAAACACGGAGCTATTTTATGGATTATAATTGCACTTATTTCTTATGTTACGCTATTTAATAAATTCAAAATAGCATTTGTTTCTGCAAAAGACGCGGCTGCATTTAGAGGCGGAAAAATGCCAATATCTGATGAAGAAATTATCAAAGCAATAGAAAAAAGAATAAAAGAAAAACAAAGTTTAGATAATGATAAAAATGAAGATATTATCACAACTGTCGATGCTCAAGAAAAAAGCAACACAAACGAGCAATAAAGGAGTATTTTTATGTTTAAATTAAGATTATTATTGGCTTTAAGCTTAAGTTTTATATCATTAGGTTGTTTAGCGCTCACAAACGATGAAACCGGATACGTAAATGTTTCAAGCTCAATTACAAAAGAAGTCGATCCAGATAAAGCAGAAGTTATTTTTTACGTTGAAACAACAGAAAAAACAGCCCAAGAAGCAGCTGACAAAAACAAACTAATTACAAATGCAGTTATTGAAGCAATAAAACCAGAAATTTTAAACAATAAAAATGACTCAATTAAAACATCAGCATTTGTTGTAAGACCTGATTACTACTGGACTAAAGACAACAAAAAAGTTCTTAATTCATACGTCGCAACAAATTCTGTTTACGTAGTCACAACAAACATTCAAAACGCAGGAAAAATAATTGACTTGGCATTGCAAGCAGGTGCCAACAAGGTTGATAGTTTTAGATTAACCTTAGATAGCGAAAACAACTACTGCACAAGCCTTTTAGAAGAAGCAACAAGAGATACTCAATTCAAAGCTGGTGCGATTGCAAAAGTTCTAGGCACATCTATATCAGGAGCGAAATCAATAAATACGTCTTGTAGCTCTCAAAATGTTAACCATACCCCATATAGATTGCTTGCAAAAAACGCGATGAATGACTCCGCAGAAGTGACTGGCGCTGTCTCAACACCTATTGAAGCAGGCAAAATCAAAATTTTTGCAAACGTAAATGCAAGCTATAAATTAAAATAATAAAACGAGGATATTATGCAAACAACTCCAAGAGCAATGAGACTCCATATTGGTATTTTTGGAAAAACTAATGTTGGAAAGTCCACGTTGATTAACGTTTTAACTGGACAAGATATAGCTATAACATCAGAGCATGCCGGAACAACAACCGATGCTGTAGAAAAATCTATGGAGCTTCAACCACTCGGACCTGTTACCTTCATAGATACAGCTGGCATAGACGACAATTCGGAACTCGGTAAAGCTAGAATAGAAAAAACATTACAAATTATTCCTCGTTGTGATATAGCCATAATAGTTTGTGATTATAGAGGTTGGGGACAATACGAAATTGCTTTATTTGAAAGATTAAAAGAACAAAACATCCCAGTTCTTTCTATCATTAACAAATTAGATATAAAATCAATTTCACAAAAGAATTTTATAAAAATAAAAGAATACTGTCCTGAACCTATTTTGGCAAGACTTATAGAAAATAACGATATAATTACATTGCTAAAAGAACAATTAGTAAAAAGTATACCTGAAAGTTTTTCTGATAACCAATCAATCCTTGGCGATTTAATCAATGCTGGAGACACAGTCATTTTAGTTACTCCAATAGATAAAGCCGCACCTAAAGGACGTCTTATTTTGCCTCAAGTTCAAATATTAAGAGATATCTTAGATAATGACGCAAAAGCAATTGTATGTAAGGTTAATGAGCTTCATAGCACACTAGATAACCTAAAACAACTTCCCAAATTAGTTATTACAGATTCACAAGTTTTTGAAGAAGTTTCAAGAATTGTTCCTCCTTGGGTATCACTTACATCTTTTTCAATTCTCTTTGCTCGTTTCAAAGGAGATTTAGACGCCTTTGTAAATGGAGCACAAGTTCTAAGCCTATTACCAAGCAATGCAAATATTTTAATAGCTGAAAGTTGCACTCATCATCCAGTTGAAGACGATATTGCAAGAGTCAAAATTCCAAACATGCTAAAAGAAAAAACAGGTAAAAATTTAAATTTTGAATTTATTCGCGGACACAAATTTCCATCAGATTTGTCAAAATATAATTTAATAATCCACTGCGGTGGCTGTATGACAAATCGTCGTGAAATTTTATATCGTATATATAGAGCAAATCAACAAAATGTTGCAATAACAAATTATGGTGTTGTGATTGCATATTGTAAAAATATTTTAGATAGAAGCATAAATATTTTGAAAAAATAATTGTTACATTTGTTTACAAAACGTCTAAATTAGGCAATTTCTCCTTACAAATTGTTTTTATTTACATGAGAGGATATCAAAAACGAGGAGAAAAATGGGCGTAGCTTTATTTATGTTTAAATCACTTACGCTGATGCGAGAGAAATCATCGCTCAATCTTCGTTTGATGTCATTATCTCGACAAAAAATGGCGCTAACAAGAAAATCCAGCATATTTGCAAGAGAATTTAATGATAAAAGAAAATGGGCGAGACAAGCATATCAAGCAGGGCTTGATGCTGCACAACAATCAACTGACACTCAAGCAGCAATAGATGGTAGTACAAATTCATATGTAAATGGACTAAACTGTCTAAACACTAATAATGGCAATAGACAACAATTACAACTTGACTATCAAGCAGCCATTGATGATATTGAAGCAGAACAAAAAGCTATGGAAGAAGAAATTGCTGCAGAACAACTCGAAATAGATGAAGAACAAAAACTAGTACAAAATCAATTAGAAATGATAAGCGAAGAGCTAAAAAGCACTGAAGATGCGATGAAGCAAGCGGCAAAAGACGGAGCACCTAAATACGTCGCATAGAATATAAACAATAATAGTTTTAAAAAAGCGAGTTTTGAAACAAAACTCGCTTTTTATTATACAAGTTTTTATTGCCCAAAACACAATATTGCATTAAAATATAGGTACAAGTGGAGGTATATTTTGTATAAATTTGATTTTAAACTAGATGATTTTCAAGAAGAAGCAGTTTTTCATATAAATAATGGCAAGAGCGTTGTAGTTTGTGCACCAACAGGCGCTGGTAAAACCTGTATCGCACAACACGCAATTCATAAAGCATTAGAAACTGGAAAAAGAATTTTTTATACAACTCCACTTAAGGCTCTTTCAAACCAAAAATTTAGCGATTTTTCTGCAAAATATGGCGCTGATAAAGTCGGACTTCTCACAGGAGACACCTCAATAAACAGAGATGGGCAGATTGTTGTTATGACAACTGAAGTCTTTAGAAACATGCTATACGGCACTAACTTTGGCTCAATTACAGACAATTTACGTGAAGTAAAATACGTTGTTCTTGACGAAGTTCATTATATGAATGATGAGCAAAGAGGAACTGTTTGGGAAGAAAGCATAATATATTGTCCAACAGATATTCAAATTATCGCACTTAGCGCCACAGTTGCAAATTCTCAAGCACTTACAGACTGGATAAACACCGTACATTCGCAAACAGAATTAGTTTATACTGATTTTAGACCAGTTCCTTTGAGATATTTTTATTTTGATTCATCTCAACCGCATGACGTGCTACCACTTTTAACGCCAAGTGGTCAATTAAATCGGAAAATAAGACCAGAAAAAAGAACATTTGGAAGACACAAAAAACAACAACGCTCTGTTGTTTGTGATGTAATCAACGCGCTTCACAAAAGAGAAATGCTTCCCGCAATTTACTTCACATTCTCACGCAAAAAATGTGACGAACAAATGGATAAATGTGCAAGTTTACACCTTGTTTCTCGCAAAGAGAGGGAACAAATTGAAGAAATTATAAACGAATACTTAATTGATAATCCATATTTGTACACAAACAAACACATTGAATACTTAAAATGTGGCGTTGCATCTCACCACGCGGGGCTTTTGCCGGCTTGGAAAGTTTTGGTTGAAAAACTATTTCAAAAAGGACTTATTAAAGTTGTTTTTGCTACAGAAACCCTAGCAGCAGGAATAAACATGCCTGCACGCTCTACAGTAATCAGCGCAATAAGCAAACGCACCGATAATGGACATCGCACACTAACCGCAAGCGAATTTCTACAAATGTCTGGACGTGCAGGCAGACGAGGAATGGATGAAGTTGGGTATGTTACAATAGTAGGTTCCCAATTTGAAACCCCAGAAGATGTCGCAGAACTTGTATTAAGCGACGCAAATCCTCTAGAAAGCCGCTTCTCTCCAGGGTATTCTATGGTTATCAACCTGCTTCAACGTTTCACTCAAGAACAAGCAAAAGAACTTATTTTAAAAAGTTTTGGATATTTTTCATCTAATGAACGCCTCAAAGGCTTAATAAATACGCAATTAGAAGCACAATCAAAAGTTAATGCATATGCAGAATTCAGATGTTATTCCGGACTTAAAACATCAGATTTACTAGAATATAATAAGCTTAAAAATATTTATGTTGAAAACAAAAAAGTTTTAAAAACATTAAACAAACAACTTAAAAATACAAATAAATATTCTCAAGAACACGAAGAATTCAGACTAAAAGTAAAAAATATGTGTGCCGAGATGAATGCGTCTCCTTGTAATAATTGTAGAGTTTATAAAAAGCATATGAAAAGTGTTGTATTGATGGAGCGAGAACAAAAACGAGTTAAAGAAATTGAAAAAAATATTTCAAAACAAAAAGATTTGTACTGGAATAAATTTATTTCGCATAAATCAGTTCTTGAAAGATTAGGTTACATTCAAGATAATTTCCCTAACGAAAAAGGAATAACAGTTGCAATGATTAGAGCTGAAAATGAACTTTATATCGCAGAAATCATCCAAAGCGGGGTCCTAGATGAGTTGACACCTATTGAATTAGCCTCTGTCATTTGTGCCATAAATACAGAAGATATGCGCGCTGAAATGTATGCAACACTACCTGTTACAAAAAATGTACGTAAAGTATTGGGCAAAATTAAAGAAATTCGCAGAAAACTAACACTTATTCAAAGAGATTATGATATAGAAACACCAATGTATATTAATTCTTTCTATTCTCCACTTTTAGAATTGTGGATGAGTGAAGGAAATTGGGAACAAATTGTTGATAACGTAGAAATGGGTGAAGGTGATGTTGTACGATCCTTTAAACGAACAGTCGATGTACTTAGACAAATAACTATTCTTCCAAATATAAACCCAGAACTTTGTGACAAAGCTCGACAAGCAATTGATATGATTATGAAAGAACCTATTGATGTTGATTAACCCCTAAAAACAACTTTTCAAAAACAAAAAAACACCCAGATTATTTATTATTTTAAGAAATATTAAGCCATTATTATAGCTCAAAAACCTGACGTATAAGGCTTTTTACAAAACCATACATTTTAAACTTAAAAAAAAATTAAAGTTTTATTGATTTGTGCCGTTAAGATTATTAGAAAGAATATATATAAGAAAGGTATGGGGCTTATGAGTATTAACGACTTACAAAACATTAACAACATGCGACAGACACATCATTACATCAAGGTAAATTCCTCGAATATTAACAAAGAAATGTCGCAAGAACAAAATTTATTTGATATGAGTTCAAAAAATTACACAAACCAAAATACTAATGAATTTTTATTATTCCCAAGTTCAAACCAATATGATGATGAAAACACAACAAATTTAAAATCAATAAACAATCTATTTATTTAAATACAAAACTTAACCCTAAAATTTGACACAAAATAGTCGATTTTAGGGTTAAGTTTAAATTTATAACCTTTCTTTTAATTATCTTGGGACTCTTTATATAAGTCATCTGACATTTGATGCTCTTCAATTCCATTCATATTAACAATTTGAAACCCAAACTTTGCTCTAAACAAATGTCTTACTGTTTCAGATTGAATTTCATACATCATTTTATTAAACAAATCATATGCTTCTTTTTTATACTCAATAAGTGGATCTTTTTGTCCGTACGCTCTTAAACCAATACCGTCTCTGAGCATATCAATATTATGAAGATGGTCAATCCATTTATTATCAACAACACGCAAAAGAATATCTCTTTCCAACCCTCTAACTATGTTGTCAGAAGAAAACGCATTTTGCAAAATTGGATTTTCCTCATACTGAGAAATAATGCGATTATAAAACGCAATAGTATTTTCTTCGTGTTGTTTATAGGCATTAAATGCATAAGTTTTAAATTTGTCATATAATAAATCAAATTTTAAACCTTGGAAGTCTTTAACATCTATATTGCTCAACTGAGGCATTACAGAATGAACCTCACGAACCAAACCTTGTAAATCTTCAAAAATATACTCATCAGGGCTCATTTCTGGTGAAATATAACTACTTAAAATTCTAGACACTTCACGCTCAATCATATAATTAATATCTTCACGTAAATCACTTCCGTTAAGTACACGTTTTCTTTGAGCATAGAATTTTTCACGTTGCATATTCATAACATCATCATACTCAAGCACACTTTTTCTGATATCAAAATGATAAACCTCAACTTTTCTTTGAGCAGCTTCAATTTGACGAGTAATTAAACCATGCTCAATCGCCATATCTTCCTCAACATTGAGCATATTCATTATATTTATAAGCTTATCACCGCCAAAAATTCGCATTAAATTATCTTGAAGCGATAAGAAAAATCTAGTTGACCCAGGATCGCCCTGACGAGCAGCACGCCCTCTAAGCTGGTTATCAATACGACGAGACTCATGTCTTTCTGTCCCAATCACATGCAAACCACCGGCAGCAATAACTTTAGCATGATCTTGTTCACAAATTTTACGAGCTTGCTCTAACGTATAATTTTTAATTGTTTCATAATTTTCAGACTCTGGAGTAATTCCTTTTTTTTCTAGCTCCTCTTTTGCCAAATATTCAGGATTACCACCAAGCAAAATGTCAGTACCTCGACCCGCCATGTTCGTCGCAATAGTAACAGCACCATATCTACCTGCTTGTGCAATAATATAAGCCTCTCTTTCATGATGCTTTGCATTTAACACGTTATGTTTTATTCCTTTTTGTTTCAACAAACCTGAAAGGTATTCGGAACGGTCAATACTAATGGTACCTACCAAAACAGGACGCCCAAGTTTATTCATTTCAATAATTTCATCAACTACAGATTTATATTTTTGTACCTCTGTTTTATAAATAACATCAGACATATCATATCTAACATCTTTTTTATTGGTTGGAATAACAGTAACTTCAAGATTGTAAATCTTACCGAACTCAGCTTCCTCAGTCATTGCAGTACCTGTCATACCAGATAATTTAGGATACAATCTAAATAAGTTTTGAAAAGTTATACTTGCAAGAGTTTGCGTCTCATCTTGGATTTTTACACCTTCCTTTGCTTCAACTGCTTGGTGTAAACCGTCAGACCATCTACGTCCGTCCATTAGTCTGCCAGTAAACTCATCTACAATTACAACTTCACCATTTTTAATTACATAATCAGTATCAAGCTTAAATAATTCTTTAGCTTTTAATGCTTGAAGAAGATGATGTGCATATTGAGTCGATATATCAAATAAATCTTTTACTCCAATCAACTCCTGTGCTTTATCAATACCTTCTTCAGTTAATATAACATTTTTATTCTTTTCATCAACCTCATAATCTTTATCTTTTTCTAACTGTGGCGCAATTTTTGCCATCAGCTTATATGTTTCTGCAGATTTATCTAATCTTCCAGAAATAATCAACGGAGTTCTCGCTTCATCAATCAAAATAGAATCGACCTCGTCAATAATAGCATAGTTTACAGGTCTTTGTACAAGTTGTTCTGGAGAAGAAGCCATATTATCTCTTAAATAATCAAATCCAAACTCATTATTTGTTCCATAAGTAATATCACACATATAAGCTTGTCGTTTTGTTTCAAAATCATTACTCATTCTATCAGACAAAACAACACCAACGCTCAAGCCCAAAAACTTATAAATCTTGCCCATCCATTCACTATCACGCTTTGCAAGATAATCGTTTACGGTTATTACATGAACACCTTTTCCGGTTAATGCATTAAGATAAGCTGGAAGTGTCGCAACAAGAGTTTTCCCCTCCCCAGTTCTCATCTCAGCTATATGAGCTTCGTGCAAAAAGATACCACCAATTAATTGAACATCAAAATGTCTCATATTCAAAACGCGTTTTCCGGCTTCACGAACAACAGCAAAAGCTTCTGGCAAAATTTTATCTAACGCTTCTTTTTCTAGTTTTCTATCCTCATATACATTAGTTGATGTTGGACGTTTAGCTAAAATTTCTTTAAATTCATCGGTTTTTGCACGCAACTGTTCATCTGAAAGTTTTTCAAACTCTTCTTCCAACGCATTTATATGTTCAACAATGGGCATAACTTTTTTAATCTTACGTTCATTTGGATCACCCATTAATTTTAATAGCAAACTAATCATTATATAAAATCCTCGTCCCTAATCATCAAATAACTAACTCATTTTAACACAAATATAAAATAGAAATTAGCCTTTAGGCTACTTTTTTACGAGTATTAACATAAATATTATTTTGAATAATCTGTTTTATTTATAATTTTTGGGGCAACCAGCCTAAAATGTAGTTTCAGGTTTAAGGATGTTTCATTTTCGCCCCTCTGAACTAACCTCAGCACAAAGAGTTCGATTTTGCGCCAGAATTTTTTTCGAGCTTTTTTGCATCGCAACAAAAAGAAAAAAGTAACAAATAATTTAAAAACAATTTTTTGCGGGCTAAAGCCCTCGCGACTTACTTTTGCCATTGCACGAGCTTCAAACAACATATCCTACAAAGCCCATGCTCTCAAAATTTTAGAATACTTAACTTTTTTTTATAAAAATGTTATACTTTACTCGGAGGAAAAATAGTATGAAAAAATGTCCATTTAATCACGATGAATGCACATCAGAATGTGCGCTTTTTATTGCACCAGAAGATATGAATGAACATATGAGCGCAAGACTTAATTCTATTGGTGTTTATGATAGAGAAAATGGTTTATGTTCGCTAAAAGGAATTGCAATGGCGTCATCAAGATTTATTTTTGAAAAAACATCCACAAGAGGTTAATATGTCTAAAATCAGAGTTTTGTTAGTACAAAATGCACCAATTATAAGGCAAAAAGGAAAAAATCTTATTGCTGTTGAAAAAATGCTAGAAAAGCATAGCGGACAAAAATTTGACTTGATTATACTTCCTGAGTTATTTGCAGTTGGTTGGCATCCTGACTCATTTATTGAAAATGCAGAAACACTACAAGATAGCGCTACATTAAACCAACTAAAATCAACTGCTCAAAGATTTAATAGCTATGTTATTGGTGGAAGCTTTATTCTTAAAGAAAATGATGAAACCTTAAAAAATGCATGCCCGATTTTAAATCGCAATGGAGAATTAATAGATTACTATTCAAAAATCCATTTATTTTCACACTTTCTCTATAACGAAAGCAAAGATTTAACTTCTGGCAATAAAGGACTTCTTGTAGAAACAGATTTTGGGAAAATAGGCATAAGCATATGTTATGATATTCGGTTTCCAGAATTATTTAGAGCTTATGCATACGAAGGCGCGGATATGCTCGTAGAAGTAGCGGCTTGGCCAAAATACAGACAAAACCACTGGGAAACACTTTCAAAAGCAAGAGCTATCGAAAATCAGTCGTTTATGATTTCAGTTTCACAAAGTGGACACATTATGGATGAAGAATGGAACTTAGGACATTCTATGGTTGTTGCCCCATATGGTGAAGTTATACATCAAAGCGGATTTGAACCATGCACTAGTATAGTTGAAATAGATTTGGATGATGCGAGAAATCTTAAAAAAGATTTTCCTATTTTGAAAGATAGAAAAAATTTACCATATATAGTTAGAAAAATTTAAAAACAATATTCATACACTCAAAGTTATTAAAATAAGGCAAAAATCTAACCTAAAACCGCAGCTTTTATTTCTTTGTAAATTTTGCTTGTTACTTCTTCTATGTATTCTGCACTCACCACACCATTTAAAACAATATCAGATATTTCATGAGCAGGTCTGATATAAGTTTGAGCGGTTTCATTGACATTGGCAAATTGCATATCAGCAGCTTTTCCAGTTTTTCCTCTAGAGGCAGCTCTTTTATACCAACGTTCTTTAATTATTTCAAACGGAGTAAATATATAAACTTTCACATCCATAATTTCTCTCAAACCTTCGTTAAGAACATACAACCCCTCGTTCAAAAGGATTTTAGTAGGTTTTTTAACTTCTCCATTAGATTTGCTAGCGCAAGTTACAAAATCATAATCAGGACAAACAATTTCTTCCCCATTTTTAAGTTTCAAAAGATGTTCTTTCATTAAGTCTAAATTAATAGCATCAGGAGTATCAAAACTAAAACCGGTCGCAAATAACGCATCATAACTACCCAAATCTTTGAGTTTTTGTTCCATGTCATGATAATAATTATCACAAGGAAGAATTGTATAAATACCTTCTCTATCCTTTGGAATTAGCGCATTTACAGTATGATGAACAAAAGTTGTTTTTCCAGAAGCTGACTCTCCCGCAATACCAATAACTAAAGGACGATGTTTCATTTCAACAGCTTTTCTTGCCATCTTAAAAATAAAATCATCTTTTATTTTAAGAAAAAGAGGTTGCTTTTGTTTTTTATCCTCAGCCAAAATTTTCTTAATTGCTTCAACAATTCTTACTGCTCTTTCAAGCCCTTTGTTTGTGTCGGTTTGCGCTGTCATAACATTACTCATTAATTCATAAATTCCAATACAAAAATATAGTAGCCTAAAATAAATAATTAATCATTAAAAAATATAGAAATGTAAAAAAAATTTTACTTCATAAAACTTAGATGATTTTTCTTTATTTTTTTAGTATCCTTATAAAGGAAACATTTAAGAGAGACAAAAATATGACTTTGAATACTTATTTAGGGATAGATGTTGGTTCGGTAACAACTAAACTTGCCTTAGTTGATGAAAATGGAAAACATGTAGACAGTTGCATGCTAAGAACAGCAGGAAAACCTGTTATTGCAGTACAAAAAGGTTTGCAGATTTTAAAAAACCAAGCAAAAGCGGATTATAAAGTTTGCGGTGTTGGAACAACAGGTAGCGGAAGAAATCTAGCTGGAGCACTTGTCGGAGCAGATGTTATTAAAAACGAAATCACAGCACACGCCGTTGCTGCAAGCACCTACGTTGAAGGTGTTCAAACTATCCTTGAAATCGGAGGACAAGACAGCAAAATTATCATCTTAAGAGACGGTATCGTTACAGATTTTGCGATGAACACAGTTTGTGCAGCCGGAACAGGCAGCTTTTTAGACCAACAAGCATCAAGACTAAATGTTCCAATTGAAGAATTTGGTCCTACTGCTCTAAAATCCACTTCTCCAGCCAGAATTGCAGGAAGATGCGGCGTTTTTGCAGAAAGTGACTTAATCCACAAACAACAACTCGGTTATCCTGTTGAAGACTTATTATATGGACTTTGTCAAGCACTTGTAAGAAACTATTTAAGTAACTTAGCCTTAGGTAAAGAACTATTGCCAATTGTTTCTTTCCAAGGCGGTGTTGCTACGAACGTTGGCATGGTAAAAGCCTTTGAAGATGCACTAGGCTGCGAAGTTGTTGTACCGGAAAACCACCAAACAATGGGCGCTTTGGGTGCGGCATTGTTAGGTATGGAAAACCATCAATACACAAATAAAGAAACATCATTTAAAGGTTTTGAAGTTGGAGAAATGCACTTTAACTCTGTAACACATCAATGCAGCGGTTGTTCTAATAACTGTGAAGTTATTACAATTGTTGAAGGCGATTTGCCTTCTCCACCACCTGAAAAAATTAGTGATGTAAAAGGCAATATTATTGCTCGTTGGGGCGGCACTTGTGGAAGATGGGACATTTCCTAAATAAAGGGTGAAAATATTTTCCAATATAAATAAATAGAAACAGCTACAAGCAATAATCCACTTAATTTCATTAAAACAACAGAAACGCGGCTTATTGAACGTAGCTGTTTTAGCATTGATGTAAACACCCCAGCGATAATAATAACTAAGCCTTGCCCTAACGCAAAAAGAAACAACATTAAACCCGCAAGCACTATATTGGCGCTCAACGAAGCAAACCCCATTATGCCTGCCAATATTGGAGTTGAGCATGGTGTTGTTGCAAGAGCAAAAATCCCGCCAATTAATATAGGATACAACACAAGGTCATTACTTCTGTTTTGAGGCATTTCTTTTATAAATACTGGAAGTTGAAATTCTAGAATACCAATCAAATTCAACCCCATAATAAAAATAATCCCGCTTACTATCAGGGCAAAAACTTCTGCATATCTATTTATAAGTATTTTACCTCCGATTGCGCACAAAAGTCCTAATGTTGTCAAAACTATCGCCATGCCAATTATAAAAAATGACATTTGAATAAAAGTTTTAGCTGCACTTTTTTTACTATAACCTGCAATATATCCTATGATAATCGGTAAAATACCTAATGTGCAAGGTGAAAGTGATGAAATCACTCCACCTAAAAATGATATAAAAAGCAACCACCAAGAAAAATTTGCACTTGATACTTCTTGATTAAAAATATTAATTAATTTATCCATTTATCAACTCTTTAATATTATTTTCTACAGTTTCTTTTGTTGTAAACCCTTCAATTTTATTAACTTTATTTTTATTTGAATCCAAGAAAATAATAGTCGGAACAACAGTCACTCCATACATTTCAACCTGTTCTTGAGTACTTTTATCCATTGATGTTGCATTTATATCAATAAAATTTACAACATCAGAATAAACTGGCTTCAATGTTTCCATTTCCTTTTTTAATTTCTGACAATCCGTACACATAGGAGATTCAAATTTCATTACCGTCGGCTTTTCAATGGCTTGAGCAATCATAGAATTTCTTGCCTCTTGACTATTCTTTAAGCCAAAATAACCAATAACAGGTAAAATAAATACAAGCAGTGTAATAATCCAATTTTTCATAAAAATTTCCTTTCATAACTGATTTTTATATAATATTTGTTGATAAAAAAAACAAATTACTCCACCGGCTAAAATTTAGAATTATTAACAAATATTACAAAATTCGCTCTTAAATAAATTTATGCCTCAATTTTGTCGGAGTGGATTTTAAAATAATTTCGCCGTGGCTAGGAGCTTTCAGAGAGAATTATATATACATTTGTTAATTTTTGTAAAATAATTTCTGATTTCACTAAAGTTATTTTTTTTTACCGAAATGGAATATATAAGAAACAAAAAACAAAAAATATAGTTAGGTAAAAAAGGATAAAGCTTATGAATTCAAGCTAAAAAAAAAATAAATAAATAAGGTATTACATTAAAAAATAAGGAGGTTAAAATGTCTAATAGCGTTAATTGGGCTCGTGCAACGTTTTCGTATTTTAGAACTCAAAATAATATCAACAATAACATCAATACTAACGTTAACAACAATAATAACAATAAAAATGAAGAAGGAAACTTGTTTGATAATCTAGAACTCAAAAATAAGATAGAAGAAAATATTTCGCGAGGTTTTAAGTATTTCGCATAATAGCAATAAAAATTATAATTAAACAAAAAAAGGAAACACTTATGACTTCTAGCTAAAAAAATATTATTTATTAAAGTATCGTTTGAAGTAGTTAAAATAAGGAGATAAAAAATGGGTCTAGCAGCAGCACAAGCAAAATTATTGATTTTAACAGCATTAAAAAAACCAGAAGTAAATAAACCTGAAAGTGACAACAATAATAATGTCGAAGGTGATTTGTTTGATAAGCAAGAACCTGTTAAAGGTATGAGCATGTCAGAAGCACAAGCAAAATTATTAATGTCAACAATATTAAAGAAACCTGAAAGCGACAACAACAATAATGTAGAAGGTAATTTGCCTGATAATCCAGAAGCTGTTGAAAATTTAATAAAAGATGCACCTTCTAAAAACTTTAAATCATTTGCGTAACACCAAAAGAGGATGTCAAAGGCATCCTCTTTTGATTTTAAAAAACAATCTGTGTAAGGATTGAACATTGAAAAAGTATGTAAGGGGATTTTAATCCATATGTCATTTTAATAAACTCAGAAATAAAATTGGTGCGTCAATACAATTAAAATTATAATCTAGCACGTTATTTTAATTTGTTAATAATATTAACATGATTGATATAATATCTTATTAGTGTATAATTACTAAAGAGGAAGAAGGATTTTAATAAAAAATGATAGATAGTCATATAGCTTTAAATTTAGTAATTGTAGTTGTTTTATTACTCGCAAATGCTTTTTTTGTTGCATCAGAATTTGCACTTGTTAGTGTTAGACAAACAAGGATGATGCAACTTTCAAAAGAAGGAAATTCAACGGCAACAATTGCTATTCATGCTTTAGAGCATTTAGATAAATATATTGCAGCAGTACAACTTGGTATTACAATTTCAAGTATTGGTATTGGTTGGGTTGGAGAAGGAGCAATTGCAAAATTAATTGAGCCTTTATTTGCATATATTCCATTTATTAGCAAAGATATTGCTGTTCATACAACTGCTGTTACAATTGCGTTTTCATTGATTACTCTATTACATGTTGTTATTGGTGAATTAATGCCAAAATCAATAGCACTACAATATCCGGAAAAGACAACTTTATTTGTAACAAGACCAATGGCTGTTATTACAAAATTGTTTACACCATTTATTTTTATTTTAAATGGACTTGGAAATACTTTATTAAAAATGATGCACATCCCACCTGCAACATCTGTTCATACATCCCACTCAGCAGAAGAATTAAATCTTATTATTGATGCAAGCTGTAATGAGGGTATGTTAAATGAAACTGAAAAAGATATGTTGCAAAATGTATTAAAGTTTTCAGATTTATTTGCAAAACAAATTATGGTTCCAAGAACCGATATGATTGCAATTGAATCTATAATGACTTTAGATGAAATTGAGCAAGTTGTATCTGAACACCAATATACTCGTTATCCAGTTTATGAGGAAGATTTGGATCACGTAATTGGTATTTTGCACGTTAAAGATTTGTATGCATTAAGACGTTCAAATAAAGAATTTAATATACATGAGCTATTAAGAGAGCCACTACTTGTTCCAGAAACAGTTAATATGGATCAGTTGGTACATGATTTTAAAACAACTAAAAATCAATTAGCTATAGTTATTGATGAATTTGGTGGAACTTCAGGTTTGTTAACATTGGAAGATGTTTTAGAAGAAATTTTCGGTGATGTACAAGATGAATTTGATGAAGAAGAGGCAGATATCAAACAAATTGCAGAAAATGAATATTTGGTAAATGCAATGCTTCGTGTTGACGAACTAGCTGAAATGTTTGAACTTGGGAATATTGACGACGAAGATGTAGAAACCGTAGCTGGTATTGTAGTAAAAGAGCTTGGCAGAATTGCAGAAGTTGATGATACTGTAGTCTATGAAGGATTAAAGTTTACAGTAACTGAAATTGATGGTGCAAGAATTATGCAGTTAAAGATTAAAAAACTTGTAAAAGATGAAAATCAAAACGAAGAAGAAAATATTAATAGAGCATAGACTTTAATTTTTAAGCTTCACATTTTGATTTTTTCGTGATAATCTTATTTTACAAATAGACTTAAGGAGAAAATATAATGCAACTTTTTATATGGATTGTTCAGATTATAGCAGCGATACTTTTAATCGCACTAGTTTTATTACATTCACCAAAAGGTGATGGAATTGCTTCATTTGGCGGAACATCTCAGTTGTTTTCTTCTCAAAAAAATGCAGAAAAAGGACTTACAAAATTAACAATGTGGGTTTCTATTGTATTTATAATCTGCTCATTCATTTTAGCTTACGGTGTATTGAAATAGTAGCAAACATTAATTTACTATCTCATCATATAAATTTAACAAAAAGCACTTGTTACGAATAACCAGTGCTTTTTATAATTTAATATCTAAACCTGTTAACAACAGGATAATCTCTTTCTAAAAGTGCTTTTTTGCTAAGTTTTAAACAGTATGTTAATTGGTTGCGCTTAAATTCCATACCATTTAATTTATTAACAATTTCACAGACCAATTTTTTATCAAACTTTTGTGAAATCTCCTCTATTGTTTGATTTTCCTCAATAAATCTATATAAAATTTCATCTAAGACTTCGTATGGTGGTAATGAGTCTTGGTCTTTTTGATCAGGTCTAAGCTCGGCAGATGGCGCTTTTGTAATTGTATTAATAGGAATTATTTCTTTATCTTTATTAATCCAATTTGAAAGTGCATAAACTTCTTGTTTATAAAGGTCAGAAATTAAGTTTATTCCTCCGCAAGTATCACCATACAAAGTACAATACCCCATCGCGACTTCTGATTTATTACCGGTTGAAACAAGTACTCTATTTTCTCTGTTTGAAAAAGCCATCAAAATATTCCCACGAAGTCTTGCTTGCAAATTTTCTTCAGCTAAATCAAAATATGATTGACCTTGAACATCATTTATAAATGTATCAAACAAAGGTTTAATTGAAATTGTTCGACATTCCATTTTTAAGTTTTTAGCCAAGTCATAAGAATCATTCCAACTTCCTTCTGTCGAATATTTACTTGGCATTGTAATTCCTAAAACATTTTCAGCCCCAATCGCATCACACATAATAACTGCAGTTAGTGCAGAATCAATGCCACCGGACAAACCTATTAATGCTTTTGAAAAACGGTTTATTGTGCAAAATTCTTTAAATGCAAAAGATAGGGTTTTAAAAATTTGTTCCTGCTTGTCTTGTTGCGATATTTCTTGCGGCTCAGGTAATTTTTCTGTGTCTATAATAATCAATTTTTCTTCTAAATTTGGCGCAAGTTCAAGAATTTGTCCATCTTTATTTGCAACAAAAGAACCTCCATCAAAAATTAATTCCTGTGCCAATCCAATATGATTTACAGAAATATAATTAACTCCCGCTATAGAAGAAATTTGTTTTTCTTTTGTAAATGGCGTTGAATTTAAGTGAATTACCCAATCAACTCCGGTATTTTTAAGTCCTGCTTCTTCTATTTCTGTTTCATAACCAGTATTTTCAAGTGTATCATTTGAAATTATTGGATAAAAATTTATTTTTTCTACTTTAAATATTTGATTCCATTTTTTAGGAGTAAAGTATTTTAAATCTTTGTTATTTACATTATTTTGTTTTGCGACAACTTCAATTTTTTCATTTCTTAACAACAATGCAGAATTACTCAATGTGTTATCTTTATTTAGCCTTGGAGCACCAATCAAAATTGAAATTTTACTTGAATATGGCAAAAGTTTATTTATTAATTCATCACATTTTGCAAGAAACTCAGCTCTAAAAAGTAAATCTTTTGAACCTTTAGTATTAACTGCTTGTTCTGGGAAAATAATTAAATTTGCACCATTACTAATTGCCTTTTCAATAAAATTTACAATACTATTATAATTAAATTCAAAATCTCCAATAATTAATTTTACTTGCGCAAGTGCTATTTTCATAATCTACTCCAATTTAATATAATGAGCTTCTTCCCATCTTAAGTCTATATATTTAACAGGTTTATCCATTTTTTTAACTTGACCTAATAATGGTGCAATTGCCTTAACTCTTTTTTGTGCAGTTGCATTAAATTCGCCAAGTCTTAGTGTGGTTGTTTGTATTTTTATATAAACATCTTTAGGGTCTCTAAAATCGAGGTATTCAATCTTTTCACCGGAATTTAGTTCAATCAATCTAGCTAATTTTTCAATTTTAGATACTTTTTCTTCATCCCAATTTCGATAATCATCCCCCCTTGTTCCATACGTAAGAACCAAATAAGTTTTGTAAGAAGGGTTAAGCGGCAAATAATCTCGTCCAATTAACACGCCACCTTGAGCAAAAAAGGCAATAGGAGGGACATCTTCACTCGGCGCAATTGTCAAAATTGGAACACGTTCATCTATCATAACCTCCAACCTAGCCGGCCACCAAAAACGTCTTATGTAAACTTTTTTTATTGGAACAAGCGTTTCAACATTTTGTTCCAGTTCTTTAGTCTTTAATAAAAATATTGGAATTCCATGCACATCCGCGCGTCTTAATTCATTTAAAATCTTATAACTTGGTGTTATGTTATTACCAATTATTTTTAATGATTGGTTTTGCACTGTATTAAATATCGAAGAACTTAAAAACCACATTTTGCAATTATAAAGTCTATAACCACAGTAAATTAGCAAAACAATTAACACAACTCTTATAAAAACGCGCAGACGTCTGAACATAATTTTTTGACGTCGCAATTCTCTTTGTTTTTTATAAGCTCGCATCCGTCTTTCGATTGCAGCTTCAGCATTATGAGGTTTTTTTTCTGTTTGTTCTTCGTTACTCATCTATTTTTGAAGCCCTGCTGAATTTAAAATTAATTGTACTAATTGGTCGTATGAAATCCCTATACATTTTGCTTGAGCTGGCAAATCGCTCAAATCAGTCATTCCAGGGCTTGTATTAATTTCTAATACATAAGGTATATTATCAACAACCAAAAAATCGACTCTAGATAAAGAGTTACAACCACAAGCCATATGAGATTTTATAGCAATATCTTTAATTTTTGAAGTCATTTCTTCATTAAAGCTTGCAGGAAGTATAAATTCTGTTAAACCTTCTGTATATTTTGCCTCATAATCATACCACTCTGTTTTTGTTCTAAACTCTAAAATAGCAGTGGCAAATAATTCAGCCCTATCTTGCAAAACACCAACTGTCGCACAAGTGCCAACTAAAAATTCTTCTATTAAAATATCTTGATTAAGTTTTTCTGACTCACTAAATTTTTCTAATAATTCTTTTTCATTATGAACCTTAAACATGCCAATGCTTGAACCTTCACAAACAGGCTTAATCATCATTGGGTATCTCAAATCTTTAACTTTTTCTGATACACTTTCGCCTTTTCTTACAAAAACTGAATTAATAAGAGGAATTCCAGCAGATTTAAGCATTTCTTTTGTGTAGTGTTTATTCATACAAAGAGCGGACGACATAACGCCACATCCTGTATATTTAATTCCCAAAATTTCAAGTACGCCTTGAATACAACCATCTTCTCCATATTTGCCATGTAGAGCATTATACGCAACTTCAATTTTTTCATCTTTAAGTTTTTGCACTATATTTTCATCAACATCGATTAAAACAGAATTTTTATACCCAAGCCGTTGCAACGCAGCTAAACAATTTTTACCGGAACGCAATGAAACCTCTCTTTCATTAGACATCCCACCGGCAAGAACTGCAATTTTTGTATTTATATCAATTAATTGTTCAAAAGTTCGTTCCATATTTCTTTTTCTTCCTCATTCATTTCGCCTATAAATCTTACTTCTGGGCGAAGTTTTATTTCAAATTTCTCTCTAACTTTATTATACATTTTTTGCATTAATTTACAAACATCTGTACTTGTCGCGTTATCAAAATTAATAATAAAATTCGCATGATTATCATATACTTTAGCACCACCAACTAAAAAAGATTTCGCCCCAACTTCTTCTAATAATTTTCCAGCAGAATTGTTTTGAGGATTTTTAAATACGCTACCGCAATTTGGAGTGCTTAAATTTGGTTGTTTAGTTTTCCTAAATTCTTGATTTGAATTCACTTTAGATATAATTTCTTGCTTATCTTTTTTCACTAGGTCAAAAGTGGCATCTAATACAACAAAATTTCCATTCAAAATCTTAGATTTTCTATACTCAAAACCCATATCTTCTTTATGGAGATTTAAAATTTGTTTTGTTGTTTTATCAAAAACCGTTGCACATTTAAAAATATCACTTATTGATTGTCCATGAGCTCCAGCATTCATCGCAACTATACCACCTATACTACCTGGAAATCCACACATAAATTCCATTCCACTAAGCTCATTTTCTGTCGCTATTCTGCTTAAAATTGGACCCATTACACCAGCTTGTGCATATATTTCTGTATCGTTTACCTCAAATAAACTTAATTTTTTAGTTATAACTACATCCTGTTGAATTCCGCCAGAAGAAATTAAAACATTAGACATTCCGCCAAGAATAATCGGATTTTCCAATTTATTTAATAATTCCGAAAACTCTTCAACAGTTTCGGGGAAATAAGCATTTTTGGCAACCCCACCTATTTTAAAACTTGTATAATTTTTAAGCTCAAAATTAACAAAATGCTGCATTTTAACCTCTTATTTTTGATGCAAGTGCATAACCTAGCTTTGTAATATCACCTGCGCCTAAAGTTATAACAACATCATTTTTTTGAATTTCACCTGAAATAATATCCGTAATATCATTAATTTTACCGCCTACATATTCTACTACTTTTTGTGGATTTTGCGCTTGCAAAATTTTTGCAAACTCTTCAGATGTATGTCCGTTAATTGGCTCTTCACTAGCTGCAAATGTATCTAAAACTAATATTTTATCAGCGTTAACAAAACATTTTAAAAAATCATCGAACAACCCATGTAATCTTGAATATCTATGCGGCTGAAAAACAGCTACAATTCTTTTTTCTTTATTGCAATTTTTAGCACACTCAAGTGTTGCAAATATTTCACTAGGATGATGAGCATAGTCATCTATAATTGTTATGTCATTTGTTTGTGAAACTAATTGATATCTTCTACCCATTCCTGTAAAATCTTTAAAATATTCAGCTATATCATCGATATTTATACCTGACTCCATTAATGCAGCGGCAACAGCTAAAGCATTATATATGTTATGATTACCATGAACAGAAAGTTTTATATTCGTCAATAATTCATTATTTTTGTAGAGATTAAAACTTGTAAAAACTCCATCAAAACTTATATTTTTAGCCATATATTGAGCATCATTTAATCCATATGTAATGAACTTGCAATTTGAATTCATACGGATTAATTGTCTATTTCCATCACAATCGTTATTGATTAAAATTTTTGCATCTGGTTTTAGGTTTGATATAAAAGATGTAAACGTTTTTAAAAGCGAAGTCATACCATCTTCATAAAAATCAATATGATCAACTTCTATGTTATTTATAACAGTAATATCAGGAGCATATTTTAATATCGTACCATCTGATTCATCCAACTCAGCAACAAACAAATCACCATTTTGAGAAAGCGCGTTTGTATCAACATCTGGAATAATTCCCCCAACAACAAAAGAAGGTTTTTTAGAGGCTTTTTCTAAAACAAATGAAGCCAATCCACTTGTAGTAGTCTTACCATGTGTACCTGAAAACCCAATAAACTTTCCCTTGTTTTTTTGAAAATTTTCAGCAATAAATTTAAGCAAATCGGAACGATGAAAAAGTTTCATATTATTATTTTTAGCTTTTAGCATCTCGGGGTTATTTTCTTTTATTGCCGTACTTGCTATAACAATTGAATTTTCTTTTAAATTTACTTCATTATGACCAAGAAAAACATTGCCACCTAGTTTTTTAACTTGCAAAAAATACTTACTTTCTGCAACATCAGAACCACTAACGCTAAACCCTTCTTCTAACAAGTATTTAGCCAAACCACTCATTCCAACTCCGCCTACTGCAATAAAATGAAAATTAGTATCTTTTTTTATTCCCTGCATGAACTTTACAACCCTCCAATTTTACCATTATTTTACTACAAACAAAGCATTTTTTAACCATAAAAAATTAAATAATTAAATATTTAAAATATATTATTTTTATTAAAAATGTATAGCATAATATAAATAATATGTTATAATAGTAGTAGAAAGGAACTATCGTGAAAAAAAATTTCCATTTCATATTAATTATGTTAATTATCCCCTTATTATGTGGTTGTCAGCAAACTGTACAAATAAAATCCGAATCAGGGGGATTAGGACACAGAGCTGATCAATTTAAAAATTACATTAAATCCCCATCTGATAACGGAATAGAAATCAAACACAATGTTATATATATGGGTAAAGAATACGAAAACAACACATTTGGACCTGGAAAAATTAAATTCATTTTTGAAAAATAATCTAACAATTACTAGACTTTTACTATTTTTGAATTATTATATTTGTAATACACACGAAACTAAGGAGTTATAAATGAGCATTTCGCACGGAGCGCTTGAAAACACAATTTTGAACGCAATATGGTACATAGAAGAAAACAAATTATCTAAAGATATAACAGTAAACGACATTTATGAATTAGTAAATCGTACAGATTCACCTAGAGCTTATACTACAATAAAAACAGTAATGGATAGATTAGTAGAAAAAGAGCTTTTAATTAGAACCAAAAATGGCAAAAAATTTTCTTATCAAACAACAAAATCAAGAAATGAAACAGCTCACAAGGCTATATTAAAACTGGCTAATACATATTTTAACGACGATTTAAGTTTATTGCACGAGGCTGTTCAAAAAGTATGCAATTCTTCAAAGATGTATGTTTAATAATTACAAATTTTTTATTAGATTTGCACAAAATATCGCTTAAAAATAAAGAAAAGAAAGAAACAAATTATACTAAAGAGCGAAAAATTGTTGCTAACTTAATTATGGATGTTTTAGTTGGTAAATTATGTGTAAGAGAAGCTTTGATTAACTTTCCCAAAAATTGTAATGATAAAGCTATATCAGTTGCTTGGCATGCTCTAGTTCATTTTGAAGCAGACGAGGATTTATCGCGAACAGATACATTGTTTAAAGATACGCAAGTTGATTTTTTAGAAGGATTATATAACATTTTAGTTGAAGGTCACGATTTGCCAGAAAACCTAATTAGAGGATATAATAAATACCATAATGGTGTTGATACATGCCAGATTTCTGGAAGGGAGTATTTTTGGCACGAAATGAAAAAAAATTTAAACATCTACGATTAAGGCTTTTTGCTTCTAATGCACAAAGTACACTAGAATATGCCATAATTTTCCCTATGCTCTTTTTTATGATTATGGGAATATGGGAACTTGCATTTATGTGGCATCAATATAATTCTATGGAATTCGCACTACAAGATATAAGTTCAAATATCGCATTGTTAGACGGAAATATTTGCACTACAAGAAACGACGTAAAAGATATTATTACAAAAAGAACTGCGATTTTGCACCCTACTTCATTGTCGTATTCATCTAGGACAAATGGTAATATGATAAATTATATTTCAAATCAACAATACAAAAACACCCCAATTGTAAACGTGAATATAGATTGCAATGTATCCACTGAATACGACAATTTATCACCAACCGTACAATTACAAGTAACACATAAACTTTTATTTTTTACAGCAAGTTTACCTGATTTTAGAACCGGTGGAAGAATAGAAATTATCCCAAGTAATGTCAAATTAGTTTCCACAAAAAGCGCAACTGCTCGTCAATTTTAATTATAATTCATTTAGGACAAATAGCAAACAGGCTGAGTAAAAGCGGTTTATAACCCAATATTCACCTTAATATTAATCAATCGCGTGCCCACCAATAATAATCTTGCATAAAATCTAAAACAATATTCGTTTTTGTTCTCTTTATCACAAATTTGGTGGGCACTCGATTTTAATTCTCAATTAAAACACAAACCTATTACCGTTTTTGCCCCCCTATTTGCTCATAATTCAGATGAAATATTTATAAATTCAGGTAATTAATTAACATTGACACGCTTGCAAGCCAATAATGTAATATTGTCCGGTCGAACTTCTGTTGTGTTATCCCTTCCGTATGATGTTGTACCTCCTTGAGATGCGTCAAAATTAATATTCATTTTCTCAAAATATCCACCTCTGTCATATGAACGAAAATCATGGTCTCCTATAGGTAAATATTCATTACTAAATGCTCCGGACATACTTAATTGATTTCTATTGTCCGCTCCATTGATAGAGTGATAAGAACCACCAACAAAATTTTCCATTGTTCCGCTTATATTGGGTGCTGCATTTTGTTGATATGTTCCAAGTGTATTTGTATCTCCGATATTTCTAATAAATGCACCTTTTGAGTTAGGACGAGAGTTTGTAAGGGGTTCCCACCCGTTAGGACAAGTTGCAGAGTCAAAATACATAACCGCCCCTGCGGGAATTGTGCCTAGTCCTTCAATTATATTTTCTAATTCACTAATTCGTTCTAATAAATCATAGTTTCTATCATTTATAATTCTAAATTGAGTATCTGTCATGTTTTGAGCCTTGATTTGTTTTGTAATCATTGGAGCCGCCATACCTAAAGCTACGCTGCCAATTAACAAAGCTATCATTGCCTCTGCAACAGAAAAGGCTTTTTTGCTGTTTTTATGATTAGTTTTGTGATTGTTTTTTGATTTGAGGGAAAATTTTTGACCTAAAGGAGAATTAATCGAGCTACCAATTGCCCCCTCCCCTACAGCTGCTTGCATTTTAACCATGTCTTAAATCTCCTTTTTATCTTTTCTATCGTTTAAATATTATCAAATTTGGGGCAAATTGGCAATGTTTTTTTAATGAAGTTGGTGCAATAAATTACGCCCTACATTACTACACACGAAGTCAAAGGCGACTTTATGTTTTTAAATCTGACATTTCTTGGCGAAACGACGAAAGAGGAGCCATTTGTTTGAGCGAAGCGAGTTATGGCTCCTTGGGTTGAGCCTAGCACGCACGCAGTTTTTAACGCTTGCGCTAAAAACTAGCTGG